>NZ_CCAE010000065.1 GCF_000723405.1 Hydrogenophaga intermedia
CCCCCCCCCCCCCCACCCCCACCGAACAAGCCCCCCGCCCCCCGGCCCCGGGGCGCGCCCCCCCTGGGGCGGGGCCGCCAGCGATTGACCATCGCCACCAGCGACAGCATTACCGGCACTTCCACCAGCACGCCCACGACCGTGGCCAGGGCCGCGCCGGAGTGCAGGCCGAACAGCGAGATGGCCACGGCCACGGCCAGCTCGAAAAAGTTGGAGGTACCGATCAGGCACGCAGGCCCGGCCACGTCATGCGGCAGCTTCAGCCAGCGCGCGCCCCACCAGCCCAGGAAGAAGATGCCGTAGGTCTGGATCAGCAGCGGCACGGCGATCAACGCGATGACCAGCGGCTGCGCGAGGAGGGTGTCGGCCTGGAAGCCGAACAGCAGCACCACCGTGCCCAGCAGCCCGGCGATGGACCAGGGCTTGAGCCGCGCGACCAGCGCGGCCAGCGCCGCCGGCCCGCGCCGCAGCAGCCGTGTGCGGGTGATCACCCCCGCCGCCAGCGGCAGCACCACGTACAACACGGTGGACAGCAGCAGCGTGGACCAGGGCACCGTCACGTCGGTCACACCCAACAGGAAGGCCGCGATGGGTGCGAAGGCCACGACCATGACCAGGTCGTTCACCGACACCTGCACCAGCGTGTAGTTCGGGTCGCCGCGCACCAGCTGGCTCCACACGAACACCATGGCCGTGCACGGCGCCACGCCGAGCAGGATCATGCCGGCGATGTACTCGCTGGCCGAGGCCGGGTCCACCCAGGGCGCGAACAGGTGCTGGAAGAACAGCACGCCCAGCGCGGCCATGGTGAAGGGCTTGACCAGCCAGTTGATGACCAGGGTGAGCGCCAGGCCTTGCGGGCGGCGGCGCACCTCGCGCACGGCGCCCCAGTCCACCTGCACCATCATCGGATAGATCATCACCCAGATGAGCGCGGCCACCACCAGGTTGACGTGCGCGAATTCCAGCGCCGCCACTTGCGCGAAGGCCGATGGCGCGGCGCTGCCGAGCGCCACGCCGGCACCGATGGCCAGCGCCACCCACAGGCTGAGCCAGCGTTCGAAGAGGCCCATCAGGCGGCCCCTTCCGTTGCCGGAGCGGACTTGTCCGCCACACCGATGTGGCGCAACTCCTTCTGCAGCGACAGGGTGTCCAGCTTGCCCAGCGGCAAGGACATGAGGATCGTGATGCGCCGACTCAACACCAGGAAGGCGTCGTTGAAGGCCTGGCGGCGGCGTTCCTCGCTGCCGGTCACGGCGGCCGGGTCTTCCACGCCCCAGTGGGCCGACATGGGCTGGCCGGGCCACACGGGGCAGGTTTCGCCCGCGGCCGAGTCGCACACGGTGAGCACGAAATCCATCACCGGCGCGCCGGGCAGCGCGAACTCGTCCCAGCTCTTGCTGCGCAGCGTGGAGGTGTCGTAGCGATGGCGCTGCAGCAGCTCCAGCGCCATCGGGTGGGGTTGTCCGGCGGGTTGGCTGCCCGCGCTGAAGGCGCGAAAGCGCCGGCCGCCGAGCTGATTGAGCACCGCCTCGGCCATCAGGCTACGCGCGGAATTGCCCGTGCAGACGAAGAGGACGTTGTAGGGTCGCGTTTCCATGGTGATCCTTTCAGCACGTGGTGCAGGTGCCGGGTGAGGTGAGTTCGCAAGGCTGGCCTTCGCAGCAGTGCTCGGTGAGGTAACCCAGCAGGCTGTTCATTCGCGCGAAATCCGCCCGGTAGATGAGGTGGCGGCCGTCGCGCTCTTGCGAGATGAGGCCGGCGCGGTGCAGCTCCTTCAGGTGGAAGGACAGCGTGGTTGCGCTCGCCTCGAGTTGCTCGGCGAGGCCGGTGGGCGTCAGGCCCTCGGGCCCGGCCTGCACCAGCGCGCGAAAGGCGCGCAGGCGCGTGGACTGGGCCAGGGCGGCCAGCGCGGTGATGGCATCGGGTTCGTCCATGGAGGGCTCTTGGCGGAATGTTTCCATATTTCGACAATCATTGAATTATAGAAAGGCGGATATGACGGTAGCAAGACAGAACCACTGCCCGGTCCGAACCGTGGGTTCGTCATGGTGTCGTCGCTCGATCGTCACGCCACCGTCGCGCCACGTTCATAGCCTGCGCGCATCGCCACCACCCCACGGCAGGCCCATGACCCAGGTCGATCTCATCTACTTCAACGCCGGCGGCGGCCACCGCGCCTCCGCCCTGGCCCTGCAGGGCGTGCTGAACGAACTGCAACTGCCCTGGAACGTGCGCCTGGTCAACCTGTTCGAGGTGATCGACCCCTCGCAGAACTTCCGCCGCCTCACGGGCAACGCGCCGGAGGACTGGTACAACCGCCGCCTTGCGCGCGGCTGGACCCTGGGCATGTCGCAGGAGCTCAAGCTGCTGCAGGCGCTCATTCGCCTGACGCACCCCACGCTGGTGCGCAAGCTGCATGCGCACTGGCGCGCCACGCAGCCCAACCTGGTGGTCTCGCTCATCCCCAACTTCAACCGCGCCCTGTTCCAGAGCCTGGCGCAGGCGCGCCCCGGCGTGCCCTACGCCACCGTGCTCACCGACCTGGCCGACCACCCGCCGCGCTTCTGGATCGAGCGCGGCCAGCGCCAGCATTTCATCTGCGGCACGCCGCGCGCACGCGCCCAGGCGCTGGCCGCCGGCCATGCGCCGCAGCGCGTGCACAGCACCAGCGGCATGATCCTGCGACCCGACTTCTACCGCCCGCCCGTGGCCGATCGCGCGGCCGAGCGCGCGCGCCTGGGCCTGGACCCGCAGCAGCCCACCGGACTGGTGCTGTTCGGCGGCCACGGCTCGCGCGCCATGCTGGGCATCGCGCGGCGCCTGCCCGACGTGCCGCTCGTCCTCATGTGCGGCCACAACCAGGCCCTGGCGCGTGCCCTGGCCGAGGTGCCCGCGCGCGCGCCGCGCCACATCGTGGGCTTCACCTCCGACGTGCCGCGCTACATGGACCTGGCCGACTTCTTCATCGGCAAGCCGGGTCCCGGCAGCGTGAGCGAGGCATTGCAGCGCGGCTTGCCGGTGGTGGTGTCCGACAACGCCTGGACCATGCCGCAGGAGCGCTACAACGCCACCTGGATTCGCGAGCGCGGCGTGGGCCTGGCCTACCGCAGCGCCAGCGGCGTGGCCCCGGCCGTGGCCGAGCTGCTGGCCGACCTGCCCGCCTGGCGCGAGCGGGCGAGCGCCCACCACAACCGCGCGCTGTACGAAGTGCCTCAGATCCTGGCGGGCATCCTGCGCGGGGCAAGGCAAGGCACGGGGCAGCCGCTGGCGGACGAACTCGTGTCCTGAAAAAGTGTGCGTCGGTCTGACCGGCGGTCAGATCGGCGGAGTCGGCGTGGGGTGGAACGCACGCGACCGGGTGCTTCCTGCGGGCGAGGTTTGTTCGTGGACTGACGCGGCGCTTACAGTTGCGTCTGTTTCACCTTACTGCCCCCGGAGATCCGATGCCCCGCCGCGTGATGATGGTCGACGACAGCGACAGCGACTTGCTGTTCACCCGGCTGGCGCTGCAGCGCTGCGGCGTGCCCTGCGAGGTGCTGGGCTTCGAACGCGCCGAAGAGGCGCTGGCCCACCTGGCCGCGTCGCCCGACCATGGCGTGGACCTGATCCTGCTCGACATCAACATGCCGGTGATGGATGGTTTTGCCTTCCTGGAGGCCTTCGAGTCGCTGCCGCTGGCGCACCGGGGCAGCGCCGTGGTGGCCATGCTGTCGTCTTCGGCCGATCCGGCCGACCGCACGCGGGCGGGCCGTTTCAGCAGCGTCAAGGGCTACCTGACCAAGCCGCTGGGCAAGGCCGAAGCCGCCGCCGTGCTCCAGGACGTGAATTGAGAAGCACCCCCGCCGCGCTTCGCGGCTGTTGCACGCTGGTCGAATAGCCCGGGGTAAACCCTTCATTTCCCCGGTCGCGCGCCGAGATCACTCGTTAGCATGCCGTGCGTGCGCCGCCTGGTGCGGTGCCCGCGGGTGAAACATCGCCGCTCAACGGGGCCCGACGGCCCGAAGGACATCGTTTTTGGACAAGGTCGGTCAAGCGGCGCCGCACCGCTGGTCTTGGGGGCTGTGGTTCGCCGGCGTGCTGTTGTGCGCGGCGGCGGCCGCCGGCTGGACGCACGCCGAGCGAAGCGAACGCGCGCAGGAACGCCTGCAGGCGGAGGCGACCCAGCTCACCCAGCGCCTGCAGGAGCGCCTGCGCCAGATCGAATACGGACTGCGCGGGGCGCGTGGCGCCGTCATGGCCGCAGGTGGCGAGGCCGTCACGCGCCAGGGCTTCGAGGCCTATGTGTCCACGCGCGACCTGGCGCGCGAATTCCCCGGCGCTCACGGCTTCGGCTTCGTGCGCCGCGTCGGCGTGGCGGACAGGGACGCCTTCCTGGCGCGCGCGCGCGCCGAAGGGCCGGACGACTTCCGTGTGCGCACCCTCGACCCGAACGCGGGCGAGGCCTACGTCACGCAGTACATCCAGCCGATGGCCGACAACGTCCACGCGTTGGGCCTGGACCTGGCCTCGGAGCCCCAGCGCCGCGCCGCCGCGCAGGCCGCGGCGCGCGAAGGTCGCGCGCAATTGAGTGCGCCGCTCACCCTGGTGCAGGCCAGTGGCCAGCCGGGCGGCGGCCTGCTGTTCCTGCTGCCCGTGTACCGCGGTGCCGACCCGGGCCCCGGCGTCGAGCGGCGCTGGCAGGACACCATCGGCTGGGTCGTGGCGCCACTGATCGCCGAAGAATTGATGGCCGGCATCGCGCCGGTACCACGCGAGATCGCTGTCACGCTCGGCGATGGTTCCCACGTGCTGTTCGACGGCCGCGACCCGGCCGGTGGCCCCGTGCTCGCCGGTGTGGACGCCCCCCTGTCGGCCCATGGGCGCGACTGGACCTTGCGTCTGCAGGGCACGCGCGCCCTGTTCGACCAACTGCCCGGTCCCACGCCGCTGGGGGCGGCGGCCATCGTTGGCGTGGTGGGCCTGGCGATCGCGGGCCTGATGATGCTGGCGCGGCGCTCGCGCCTGGCAGCGGCCTGGATCGCCGCACCCGGGCGGGCCGCCCGCGCGCCGCTGGGTCCGCTGGACTTCCTGCGAAGTCGCCTGCTGCGCCGTGGCGTCCTCGTCGGGACCGTGCTGGCGGTGCTCGGCCTGGCGGTGAGCTACCACGCCGACTTCAACAAGGCGATGGACCAGTCTCAGCGTGAGCTGGAGGCGGCGGCCAAAGGCTTCGCCGACAGCACGCAGTCGCAGCGCGGCTTTCGCCGCAAGTCGGTGCAGTTCCTGGGCAGCACGCCGCCCGTGCAGGGCCTGGTGCGCGCCCTGGAAAACGGCGGCGTCGATCCCGAGGACGGCTCCACCGAGGCGCAATGGACCATCCGGCTGCAGCAGACCTTTGCCGGCTACCTCGGCACCACCGCCGATGTGTTTCGGGTGAGCCTGCTGCGCACCGGGCCGAATGCGCGCGAGTGGGTGCGCGTGGAGCGCAACGGACTGAACGTGGAAGCCGTGCCCCCAGAGCGGCTGCCGCCCACGCTAGACCCAAGCGAGGTCGGCGACACGCGCTGGGCCGCACCGGGGCTGGTGTTCGTGCACGACATGGTGCTGCATCGCGAGAACGGCGTGGTGGTGACGCCGCGCCGGGCGGTGGCGCGCTACGCCACGCCGGTGTTCGATTCGCGCGGCGAGCTCTTCGGGCTGGTGGTCGTGCATGTCGATCTGGAGCGCGCGGTGGTGCAGTTTCCCGCGCGCTCGCCGACGGGCGCGTTCCTGGTGCTTACCAACGCCGCCGGCGACTACCTGCGCCACCCCCAGCGTGAGCGTGAGTACGGCTTCGACACCGGGCAGCGCCTGCGCTGGCAGGACGAGTACCTGCCGGTCGACCCCTACCGCGGCGGCGGCCCGCCGCGCTGGCAGGGCCCGCAGGGTCTGGCCCTGGTGGGCCAGACCGAGCTGCGCGGCAACCCCGACACCGACGTCGGCCTGCTGCGTTTTCTCGTCGTCATGCCGCAGGACCACGTGGCCGCGCTGGCGCGCGCAGCGGTGGTGCGGCAACTGCCGCTGGTGCTGCTGGCCCTGCTGATTGGCCTGGCCGTCATCTACCTGTACTGGGTCAATGGCAGCCGGCGCGACGAGGTGCGGCGCCAGCGTCTGCGTCTGGCGGCCATCGTCGAGCAGACGCGCGATGCCATCATCGGCCTCGACCCGGACGGCCGTGTGACCTCGTGGAACCGGGGCGCGCAGGCGCTCTTCGGCTACAGCGCCGAGGAGGCCGCCGGCCAGACCATCGAAACGCTGCTGGTGCCCACCGACGACGAAGGCGCCCAGGTGCAGGCCCACAGCGACGACGGCGCGGGCGAGACACCGCGCATGGAGCGCTGGCTGCGCACGCGCAGCGGCCAGCGCGTGGAGGTGGCCATCACGCTCTCGCCCATTCTCGACGCCGGTGGCGAACCGGTGGGCACCGCGGCCATCGTGCGCGACATCACCGACGAACGCGCGGCGCAGCGCGAGGTGGTGGAGCTCAACACCAGCCTGGAACAGCTCGTGCGCGAGCGCACCGCCAGCCTCTCGCGCGAGCGCGAGCGCGAGCGCCTGCAGAACATCCTGCGTGGCACCAACGCCGGCACCTGGGAATGGAACGTGCAGACCGGCGAGCGCCTGTACAACGCGCGCTACGCCGAGATGCTGGGCTTCACGCTCGACGAACTCACCGCCATGGGACCGGGCGCCTGGCAGGAACTCATCCACCCCGACGACCTGGAACGCTCGCGCGACGTGCTGCGCCGCCACTTCCTGGGGGACAACGCCCAGTACGAATGCGAGGTGCGGCTGCGTCACCGCAACGGCCACTGGGTGTGGATCCTGGACCGCGGGCGCGTGAACAGCTGGACGGAAGACGGCGAGCCGCAGTGGATGTACGGCACGCACCGCGACATCACCGCGGCCAAGGAAGCGCAGCAGCGCCTGGCCGCCAGCGAGGCGCTGCTCAACCGCACTGGCCGCGTGGCCGGCGTGGGGGGCTGGCAGTTCGACGTGGCCGACGGCACCGTGGTGTGGACGCCGCAGATGTACGCCATCCACGAGGTCGGTATCGAGTTCGCGCTCGACCCGGTCACCCCGCTGAGCTTCTACGAGGGCGACCCCAGGCGCGAGCTGCTCGACGCGCTGCGCGCCGCGCGCAAGCGAGCCGAGCCCTTCGACATCGAGCTTCCGTTTCGCTCCGCCAAGGGCCGCGAGCTGCGCGTGCGCGTGGTCGGCGAGCCGGTGCAGGATTTCGACGGCAAGGTGCTGCAGATCGTCGGCGCCATGCAGGACGTGACCGATCGCCACCTCATGCAGGCCGAGCTGATGCGCGTGAACGCGCTGCAGCACAGCATCCTGGAGAACATGCCCTGCGCCATCAGCGCCTTCGACGCCGAGCTGCGGCTGGTGGCCTGGAACAGCCAGTTCGTGCGCCTTCTGGAGCTGGACGCCCTGTTCGCGCGCGGCGTGCCTTCGTTCGAAGACATCCTTCGCTTCAACGCGCGCCGCGGCGAGTACGGCGCCATCGACGTCGAGCCCACCATCGAGCGCATGCTGGCGAACGCGCGCAACCCCACACCGCACCGCTTCGAGCGCGTGCGCCCTGACGGCACGCCGCTGGAAATCCGCGGCACACCCATGCCCGGCGGCGGCTTCGTCACCACCTACATGGACATGACGGAGCGCAAACGCGCCGAGCAGAGCATTGCGCGCAGCGAGACGCTGCTGCGCGGCGCCATCGATTCCGTGGACGAGGCCTTCGTGCTCTACGACCCGGACGATCGCCTGCTGCTGTGCAATGAGAAGTACCGCCGCCTGTTCGCGCATGTGGCCGATGTGCTCACGCCCGGTACGCCGTTCGAGACCATCATCCGCACCAGCTTCCAGCGCGGGCAGATCCTGGACACCGGCGCCGACACCGAGGCCTGGGTGGCGCAGCGCCTGGCCCAGCACCGCGCGGGCAACAGCGTCTTCATCCAGCGACTGCGCAGCGGCCGCGTGGTGCGCATGATGGAAAACCGCATGCCCGATGGCCACATCGCCGGCTTCTGCATCGACATCACTGACCTGGTGCACGCCACCGAGGCCGCCGAGGCCGCGTCCCGCGCCAAGGGCGAGTTCCTGGCCAACATGAGCCACGAGATCCGCACGCCGCTGCACGCCGTCATCGGCCTGTCGCACCTGCTGGGCGACACGCCGCTCACGGTGCGTCAGCAGCAACTGCTGTCCAAGTCGCAGATGGCCAGTCAGTCGCTGCTGGGCATCGTCAACGACGTGCTCGACCTCGCCAAGATCGAGGCCGGCGCCTTCACCCTGGAGGACGCCCCCTTCGAGCCGGCCGTGCTGCTGGCCGAATTGGACGCCGTGTTTCGCCAGCAGGCGGAGGCCAAGCGGCTCGCGCTCAGCGTGCGCGCCGCGCCCGAGCTGCCGCGCCAGGTGCGCGGCGACGCGCTGCGCCTGCGCCAGGTGTTCACCAACCTGCTGGGCAACGCGCTGAAGTTCACCGCCCGCGGCGAGGTCGACGTCAGCCTGGGTCTGCTCTCGCGCGAGGGAGACACCGTGCGCCTGCGCGGCGAGGTGCGCGACAGCGGCGAAGGCATCGCGCCCGAGGTGCAGGCGCGTCTGTTCATGCCGTTCTCGCAGGCCGACGCCTCGACTTCGCGCCGCCACGGCGGCACCGGGCTGGGCCTGTCCATCGTGCGCCACCTGGTGGAGATGATGGGCGGGCGCATCGGTGTGGACAGCGCGCCCGGCGAAGGCAGCCTGTTCTGGTTCGAGGTGAACCTGCGCGAAGCCGCGGCCGCCGAGCCCCTGACGGCGCCCAGCGGCGCGCTGGAGGTGCTCGTCATCGACGACGTGTCCGCCGAGCGCCAGGCCCTGGTGGACATGGCGCGCGCCTTCGGCTGGCGCACGGAGGCCTGTGAATCGGGCGAGGCCATGCTCAACTGGATCGACCAGCGCCTGGCCGCCGGCCAGCCGCTGCCCGACGCCATGCTGGTCGACTGGCAACTGCCGGGCATGAACGGCCTGCAGTCGCTGGCCGCGCTGGCCGATCGCCACGGCCTGCTGCGCATGCCCGCCGCACTGATGGTCTCCGCCAGCGACCGCGAACGCGTCGCGCGCGAGGACCACCTGCGCCTGGCCGACGACATCCTCACCAAGCCGGTCAACGCCTCGGTGCTGTTCAACGCCGTGAACCAGGGCGTGGTGGCGCGCCATGGGCACAGCCGGCGCGTGCTCGACGCGCAACGCCAGACCGCGCCCGCGTCGGCGCGGCGCCTGGCGGGCACGCGCGTGCTGGTGGTGGACGACAGCGACATCAACCAGGAGATCGCGCAGCACATGCTGCAGCGCGAAGGCGCGCACGTCTTCCTCGCCAGCAACGGCCGCGAAGCCCTGGCCCTGCTGCGCGACGGCCCGCACTTCGACGTGGTGCTCATGGACGTGCAGATGCCCGAGATGGACGGCCTGCAGGCCACGCGCGAGCTGCGCGCCGACGACAACCTGTGCCACCTGCCGGTGGTGGCCCTGACGGCCGGCGCGCTGGCCGAGGAGCGGCGCCGCGCGCTGGACGCCGGCATGGACCACTTCCTCACCAAGCCGATTGACCCGGACCAGTTGCTCGAGGTGACGGTGCAGGCGCTGGCCCGCCGTGGCGTGGTCACGGCTCCCGCGCCCTTGATGGACGAGCTGCCCGCCGCGCCGATCGACGGCGGCGCCAGCGCCTGGCCCGAGATCGATGGCATTGATGGTGCTCAGGCGCGCCGCCGCCTGGGCGGTGACGTGGCGCTGCTGCGCCGCAGCCTGCGCCGCCTGTTCGACGAATTCGCGCCGCTGGCCGAGGAAACGCTGCCCACCGCGCTGGAGCCGGCTGCTCGCCAGCAACTGGCCGCGCGCGTGCACAAGCTGCGCGGCGCCGCCGGCCTGATCGACGCCGTGGTCCTGCACCGCCAGTCGGGCGTGGTGGAAAACGGCTTGCGCGACGGGCAACCGGTGCAGGCACTGCAGTCGCCCTGGCGCGAACTGCAGGCCAGCCTGCGCCGCCTGCAACTGGCCGCGGCGGGCTGGCTGGCCCAGGCCAGCGGCGCTGAGAGCGCCGACAGCACCGAGCCGCCCGCCGACGACGAGGCGCTGCGCCGCCTGCACGAGCTGTTGGCGCGCCACGACCTCGACGCGCTGAGCCTGTTCGATACCCACGGCGCCGCGTTGCGCCGACGCCTGGGCGAGGCGCGCGCCAGCGAACTGGAAAACCACATCGGCGCGCTCGACTTCGCGGCCGCCGCCGGGCTGTTGCAACGGGAGCTCACCCCATGACCGGCCACGACCTGATCGACGCCGTGCTGCCCGACATCCTGATCGTCGACGACGACCCGGGCATGGTGCAGGTGCTGGCCAAGGCACTGCGGCCCCTGGGTCGGCTGCGCTTCGCCATGCATGGGCAGGACGCGCTGGAGCGCATCGCCAGCGCCGTGCCCGACATCGTGCTGCTCGACGCGCAGATGCCCGGCCTCTCGGGCTTCGACGTGCTCGACGCCATCAAGGCCAACCCCGCCCTGGCCGACCTGCCGGTGATCATGGTCACCAGCCACGCCGAGGCCGATTTCGAGCAGGCCGGCCTGGAGCGCGGCGCGGCCGACTTCATCGCCAAGCCCATCCACCCCCCCGTGGTGCAGGCGCGCGTGCGCACCCAGCTTCGTCTGAAGCAGGCCAACGATCAGCTCAAGCAGATGTCGGCCGCCGACCGCCAGAACCTGGCGGTGGCGCGGGAGGACCTGAGCGACAGCCACGCCCGCCTGCAGCGCACCGCCGACGAACTGCGCCTGGCCAACGAAAGCCTGGTGCAGTTCGTGCGCATCGCCTCGCACGACCTGCGCGAACCGCTCAACACCATCGCGCAGTTCGTGGGCCTGATCGACGAGGACCATGGCGCACAACTGCCGCCTGATGCGCAGCGCTACATGCGCCTGGTGCTGCGCGCCAGCGCGCGCATGCGCACCCTGCTCGACGATGTGGTGCGCTACGCGCGGCTGCAGGCCGGCGAGACCGACGAGCCCGCGCCGGTGCCGCTGGACCGCGTCATGACCGAGCTGCGCGACGCGCTGGCCGCGCGGATCGCCGAGACCGGGGCCGAGCTGCGCATCGACCCGCTGCCGGTGGTGATGGGCCAGGCCAGCCTGCTGTCGCTGCTGTTCCAGAACCTGCTCACCAACGCACTGAAGTTCGTGCCGCGCAACCGCACGCCCCAGGTGCGCGTGAGCGCCTGCGTGCTGGATGGCCGGGTGAAGGTGTCCATCAGCGACAACGGCATCGGCATCGCCCCCGAGCACGTGAGCCGCCTGTTCCAGCCGTTCCAGCGCCTTAACCTCAAGAGCGAGTACGAGGGCACGGGGCTGGGCCTGGCGGTGGCGCGCCAGATCGCCGAGGCGCACGGCGGCAGCATCGGCGTGCGCTCCAACGCCGAGCAGGGGGTGGTGTTCGAGGTGCTGCTGCCGCTCGATGGCTGATTTCTGTGTCAAAACGTGACAAACTCGGCCGATAACCGGGGCAGACACGGAATCGGGGCATGAACGAACAGGGTGGCCAACTCGCAAGAACCTGGCCGGCGCGCTGGTGGCGGGCCGGTTGCGTTGCATGTCTTGTCGTGCTCGCCGGCTGCGCCGAGGTGCCGCAAGCCCCGCTGGCCGTGGGCATGAACGCCTGGGTGGGCTTCGATCCGCTGGTTCTGGCACGCGACCGGGGCCTGGTGGATCCCGACCAGGTGAAGGTGGTGGAACTGGCCTCGGGCACCGAGGTTCAGCGCGCGCTCAACAACGGCCTGCTCGACGCCGCGGCGATCACGCTGGACGAGACCTTGCGCCTGGTGGACGCCGGCTTCGACCTGCGCATCGTGGCCCTGCTGGCGGCCTCACATGGCGCCGATGTGGTGGTGGCGCGGCCCGATATTCGCTCGCCGCGCGACCTGCGCGGCGAATTCGTGGCGGTGGAGGACAGCTCGGGTGGCGCGCTCATGCTGCAGCGCCTGCTGGGCAAGACCGGGCTCACGCGCGGCGACATCCGCGTGGTGAACCTGGAGGTGGGCGGCCACCTCGACGCCTTGCGCGACGGGCGTGTGGCTGCGGCGGTGAGCTACACGCCGGTCTCGGCGCCGTTGATCGCCGCCGGTTTCCTGCCCATTTTCAGCAGCCGCGGCATCCCGGGCGAGGTGATTGACGTGCTGGTGGTGCGCACCGAGGTGCTGCGCGAACGGCCCGAGGCGGTGGATGAGCTGTTGCGGGCCTGGGACCGCGGCCTGCAGGCGCTGCGCGCCGACACCACGCGCGCCGCCTCCACCCTCTCTCGCGGCACCGAGCTGAGCACCATCGACTACGTGGGCGCGTTCAAGGACGTGGAGTTCATGGGCCTGCAGACCTCGCTGCGCCAGCTCACCGGGCCCTCGGTCGAAGTCGATGCCAAGGCGCGCGCGGTCGGTGGCGCGCTCATGGACGTCGGCCTGTTGCGGCGCATGCCCCTGCTCGTGGAGCTGGTGGACACCTCGGCCCTCAAGCGTGTGCTCGGCGCGCCGGGGCATTCATGATCGGACCTGCCGCCCGCTGGATGCCACCGGGCCGCTGGCTCGTGCCCCTGCTTCTGGCGCTGTTCGCGTTGCTGACGGCGGGCACCAAGTACGTCGTGGGCGTGCGCCAGCTCGACACCGAAGTGACGCAGGCCGAGACCCGGCGCCTGCGCGAACGCCTCACCGTGGAGCAGAGCCGCCTGAACCTGCAGGCCGATCCGTCCAGCCTGTCCTTCGTGCGCGGGGTGATCGGTGGCATGGGCCTGTACAAAGGCATGCGCGCGGCCTTCCTGCTGCAGCCGGGCGGGCGGGTTCAGGCCTCGCTCACGCGCTCGGACATCGGCCGCGACTTCGCCGAGGTGGTGGCCGGGCGCCCCGAGTTCGCCTACCTCGACACACTGCCCCGTGGTGCGTTGGACCCGCTGGCCATCGTGCCGCGCTACCGCGCCGGCAGCCACGAACTGGTGGGCGCGGTGCCCCTGAGCAACGGCCGCCGCCTGGTGGTGGTGGTCGACATCACGGTGCCACTGGCGCAGCGCCACGCCCTGCTGCGCCAGGAGATGCTGCGCGAGACGGTGCTGCTGCTGGCGCTCGCCGGCGTGCTCGGGCTGGTGCTGCACTTCGTGTGGTTCCGCCGCGCCGAGCACCTGGCCCGCGCGCTCACCGACATGGGCGAAGGCCGCCTGCAGGTGCGCACCGGCCTGCAGGGCTTCGACGAACTCGCCCTCATCGGCCGCGCGGCCGACCGCATGGCCGAGCGCCTGCAGCACGACCAGCGTCGCCTGCAGCACCTGAGCGCGCTGGTCGATCGATCCCCGGCCGTGGTGATCGAAGGGACCAACGTGCCCGGCTGGCCCATGACCTACCTCAGCCCCACCGTGGCGCAATGGGGCCACCAGGCCGAGGCGCTGCTGTGCGGCGACATCGACTGGGATGAACTCGTGCATCCCGACGATCTGCAGCGCATGAACGCCGAGATCGACACGCACCTGGCCGCCGGCATCACCGAGTACCGGCAGGAATACCGGCTGCGCCGCGCCGACGGGCACTGGGTCTGGATCGAAGACCGCACCTCGATCACGCTGCGCCCCGACGGCAGCATGGACACCATGAGCGGCATCCTGCTCGACATCACTGCGCAGAAGGAGGCGCAGCTGGCGCTGCGCGAACAGAAGGGCCTGCTGGAGCAGGCCGAGGGCCTGGCCGGCCTGGGCAGTTGGCGCTTCGACATGGGCGACGGGCGCGTCTGGTGGTCGGAGCAGATGTTCCGCAACATCGGCCGCGACCCGGCGCGGGGCCCGCCACCCACACTCGAGGGCTACCTCGATTGCCTGCACCCCGATGACCGCGTGCGGGTCCAGGACTTCATGCGCTTCTCGTCCATTGGCGAGGGCGTGTCGCATGCCGAGTTCCGCCGCCACCCCGAGCTGGGCGAGGAGCGCTGGTTCCGCGCCAGCGTGGAGCGCCACCACGGCCCCGACGGCGGTGCCTGGCGCTACGCCGGCACCTTGCTGGACATCACCGCGCTCAAGCAGGCCCAACTGGCGCTGCAGCGAACCAACGCCGACCTGGAACACCGCGTGCGCGAGCGCACCGAGCAGCTCAGCGCCGCCAACCGCGAACTGGAGGCCTTCAGCTACACCGTGTCGCACGACCTCAAGGCGCCGTTGCGCGGTATCGACGGCTACAGCCAGTTGCTGGAGGAAGAGGCCGGCCCGGCGCTGGACGAGGAAGCGCGAGGCTTCGTCAAGCGCATCCGCCGGGGCGTGAAGCAGATGGGCGAGCTCATCAATGACCTGCTGGACTACTCGCGCATGGAGCGCCGGGCCATGGACCTGCAGCCGCTGGACCTGTACGCCACGGTGCAGCGCGTGCTGGACGAGTTCGGCGCCGATATCGACCGCAGCCGCGCGGAGGTGCGTCTGGCGCTGGCGCCCCTGCGCCTGCGCCTGGACCGCGAGGGCATGTCCGTGGTGCTGCGCAACCTGGTGGGCAATGCGCTGAAGTTCGCCCACCCGGGGCGCCCGCCCTGCATCGAGATCGGCGCGGGTCTGTCGGCCGGGGGCCAGCGTGTCTGGGTGCGCGACCACGGCGTGGGCTTCGACATGAAATACCACGACCGCATCTTCGGCATCTTCCAGCGCCTGCAGCGCGCCGAGGACTACCCCGGCACCGGTGTCGGCCTGGCCCTGGTGGCCAAGGCCGTGCAGCGCATGGGCGGCCGCGTCTGGGCCGAGAGCGTGCCGGGGCAAGGCACCACCTTCTTTCTGGAGTTCCCGGAATGAACAATGACCCCCACGCTCCGCCGCTTCGCGGGTCGCTGCCTCCCATCCTGCTGGTCGAAGACAACCCCATGGACCTGGACCTCACGCTGCGCGCCTTCAGCAAGCGCCAGTTCGCCAACGAGATCCAGATCGCACGCGACGGCGAGGAGGCCCTGGCCTGGCTGCCGCGCTGGGCGGCGGGCGAGCCCATGCCTGCCGTCATCCTGCTGGACATCAACCTGCCGCGCATGACCGGCCTGGAGGTGCTGCAGGCCTTCAAGCGCGACGAGCGTGCGCGCCGCATCCCCGTGGTGGTACTCACGTCCTCCCGGGATGACCGCGACCTCGGGAAGGCCTACGATCTGGGCGTGAACTCGTACATCGAAAAACCGGTCAGCTTCAACAAGTTCATGGAAGTCGCCGGGCACATCGAGCTGTACTGGTGCTTGTTCAACGAGCGCCCCTACCGGCCCTGAGGCCGCCGGGGAACGGAAGGAAACAACCATGTTGCGCGTCCTCATCCCCATCGACGGAACCAAGGCCTCCATGGCCGCCGTGCGGCACGTGCTCGCCTTGGTGGGCACTGGCCTGCGTGCGCGCTGCGTGCTGGCCAACGTACAGGCCAGCGCCAACCTGTACGAGGTGGTGGTGGCGCGCGACCCGGCGGTGCTGGACCGCGTGGCCGAAGAGGCCGGGCGCGAACTGCTCAAGCCCGCGCTGCAACTGCTCAACGCCGCCGGCGTGGGCGCCGAGGTGGAGGTGGTGCACCAGGGCGACGTGGCCCCGGCCTTGCTCGACCTGGCCGACCGCCATGGTGTGGACATCATCGTGGTGGGCGCCGATGCCCCGGGCCTGGCCGACCGTGTGCTGGGCTCGGTCACGTTGGACCTGGTGCAGAACGCGCGCGTGCCGGTGACGGTGGTGCGGGTGGGGGACTGAGCGCCCCCGAACCGCCCGTCGCGGCGCCACCAATCCCCGGAAAAGCCCCTCAAGTCCCTGCCAATTCGGCCGATAGGGATGTCAGAACGCCCGGCTTGTCCCTGCCTGGCGACCGACATCATTGGGGGTGCCCATGATCCCGTCCAACCCGACTTCTTCCGTTTCCTGGTCCTCCACGGCCGCACCCGTGGCCGCTTCCGTGCCCGCCGTGGTGGCGGTGGCGCCGTCGGCCCCTGCCGCGCGCGACACCCAGGCCAGTCTGGAGCAAGGGCCCGGCCGGCAGCCGAAAGCCCCGGCGCGCCCGGCGGTGGACACCGCGCCGGGCGAGCCCGTGCGCAAGGCCGCCGACCTCGCCCTGCAGCGCCAGGCCGAGGTGGAATTGCGCGCCCAGGAACTGGAACGCGTGCGCCAGCGCCAGGAGGTGCAGCGCGAGACCGTGGAACAACTGCGCCAGACCCTGCGCCAGGTGTGGGACGCGAGCGCGAGCGTGGTGGAGCAGGCGCTGCAGCGCGAGGCCGAAGCGGGCCGTGCGCAGGACGCCGTGAGCGCGGCCCGTTCGAAATCGCTCGACGTGTACGAAGGCCCGGCCGCGGCGCGCGACCCGGCGGGCAGCCATGTGAGCCAGCGGGTCTGACCCCGCCGCTGGCGCGCCTCAGGCTGGCCGCCAGCCCTTCAGACCGCGGCAGCCCCCTCCAGCGAGAGGTGGGCAAAGGCCGGCAAAGCCGCGAGGGTATCGCGGACATCGTCGCGCAAGGCGTGGCGCAGCGGCTCCAGCGCGCGTACATCTCCGGCCGTGCCGGCCTTCTCGATCCGCGCGGCCACATTGGCCAGGGCCTTGAGGCCCAGCAGCATGGATGAGCCCTTGAGCCGGTGCGCGTGGTACACGACCTGCGCGACGTCTTCCGATTTCAGGGCCGCCTGCAACTCGGGCACGGTGGCCTCGGCGCCTTCGAACAGCATGTCCAGCAATTCCACCAGTGTCTCGCGCGGCATCATCGCGGCGAGCTGACCGTAGATGTCGGCATCGATCAGTTGGTGAGGCTCACGGGTCGACACCCGCGGCAGCAGGTGCAAGGGCGCCGGCTGGGTGTCGGCGGCTTCGCCGAACAGGCCGCAGCGGCGCAGCGCGCGCCGCAGGTCGGCCTCCTGCAGCGGTTTGGGTGCGAACTGCGTGACACCGGCCTCGGTGGCGAGCTTGCGCGTGTCGTTGACCACGTCGGCCGTGACCATGATGACGGGAATCGCGCCCGCGTCGCCGGGCAGGGCGCGGATCTCGCGGGTGGCGGCAATGCCATCGAGCACCGGCATGTGGTAGTCGAGCACGACGGCGTCGAAGCGCTCTCGGTGGAGCAACTGCAGCGCCTCGAAGCCGTTTTCGCAGAACATCGCCTCATGCCCCATGCGCTCGATCAGCAGGTTGAGGTATTTCAGGTTGACCGGGTGGTCCTCGGCCACGAGCAGGCGAAGGCGCCGCATCGGCGCATGGCTTTGGCGCTCCTCCCAGGCCTTGTCGTCCTCGAAGGGCACGCGCGACGCGGCATCGGCGGGGGCCTGGGTGCGTGGCAGGCTGAGTGTGACCACGAACACCGACCCCTGGCCAGGCTGGCTGGACACCGTGATGTCCCCGCCCATCATGCGCGCCAGCGTGCGCGATATCTCCAGGCCCAGTCCTGATCCGCCCACGCGGCGGCGCAGCGAGTTGTCGGCCTGGTAGAAGCGCGTGAACAACTGGCCCACGGTGGCCGCATCCATTCCGATGCCGGTGTCCTGCACGGTCATGCGGATGCCGTCGGGCAGCGAGTCGTCGGGCTCGACGATGGCCTCGATGCTGCCCCTGGCGGTGAACTTCACCGCGTTGTTGACGAGGTTGAGCAGGATCTGCCGCACGCGCGTGCCGTCGGCCGTGACCCAGCCGGGCAGGCGTTCGTCGCACAGACAGCTCAGGGTGACGCCCTTGTCCCGCGCCAGCGGCTCGAGCAGGCTCACCACCTCATGGGCCATGGCGGGCAGGTTCAGCGCCGCGGGCGACAGCTTCAACGTGCCGGACTCGATGGTGGACACGTCGAGGATGTCGTTGACCACGCTGAGCAGGTGCTGGGCCGAATCCGAGGCGGTTTGCACGAAGTCGCGCTGCTGGGCGCTCAGGCGTGTGTCCTCCAGCAGCTTGAGCATGCCCAGCACGCCCTGGAAGGGGGTGCGGATTTCGTGGCTCATGTTGGCCAGAAACACGCTCTTGGCATGGTTCGCGGCTTCGGCCTGGTCGCGTGCGCTGACCAACTCCTCGCTCAAGCCCTGCAGCTTGGCGTACTGGCGCGACTGCTGGCGAATGTGCCGGACCAGCAAGGCCACGAACATCAGCATCGCGACCACCTGAACGGCGGCCAGGCCAATGAGCAACAAACTCTGTTGCCGCAGTTGCCCGTTGCGCTCGTCCACGAAGCGTGCCACGGCACGGTTCGCTTCGCGCGTGAGTTCGGACAGCTTGGGCTGGAGCGCGTCCACCCGTTCGTCCAGGACCTTGAGGTCGTCGACGCGCTGAAGGAGCGTGTCGGGTGCCGCGAACAGCGGTTCCGCCACCCGCTCCATGGCATCGATCTCCTCGAGCAAGGGCGCAAACCCCGACCAGGCCTCCAGCAGGTCGCGTCGCGGAATGTCCGTCAAGAGTTTGACGCGGCTGAGGAATATCTCGTGGCGTTCGACCAGGTCGTCACTCAGCACATCCGCCGACCGGTGAATGGCCTCATCCAGCACGGTATCGAAGCGCGACAGCTCGCGCTCGAGTTGATAGGCCTGCCACATGATCGAGTCGACCTGGCGAAGCTCGGTGTCTTGCAGTTTCTGCCACTGGCGCCACTGGATGAGGCCCAGTGGCGTGAGCGTCAGGATCAGCAAGGCCATGATCATCAGGGTCCATTGCCGCGGGCCCCAGGCGGCAAAGCCCTTGGGCGGCGTGTTCATTCGATGCTCATGCGCTTGAGTTGCCAGATCGAGCGCTCGTAGTAGGTCGACGTGCGCAGCTCGGCCTTGCTGTCGAAGGGGTAGACCACGAACAGGGGGCCCTTGTCGCGCACCGCCATCGGCTGGTCGTCGAGCAGCCGGGCGACGATCACGCCGTGTGCCTTCGCATCGGCGACGGGGATGCGGATGGTGTAGTCGTTGATGGCGGTGGCGTGGATCGTCGTGCCTTTGGCCTTCACCGCCGCCAGCAGGTCGGACAGCAGCGGGCCGGTGAACTTCACCGGACGGTCGTACCAGGGGGGTGCGCGTGGTGAAGCTGTGCTGGGGCAGTGCTTCCAGCATGCCCATGTCGAACACGGCGTCCTTGCCCTTGTTCGTCTGGCCGAGCTGGCCGCTGACCGTGAGGACCGTGCGGCCCGTGGGCTCGGGCAGGCCGTCGGCCAGGGCGGACGCGCAGACGGCGGCCAGCGAGACGGACAGGCCAAAACGGAGCGCCGCGCGGCGCCCGAGGGATGCGAGAGTGGACATGGTGGCTCCGAAAGGTGCGTTGGCGTCAGATGCGGTGACGCACACCGGCCGGTGCGTTCGCGAGGCGGGCCAACACCGCCGGCGCGATCTGGTTGAGCGGCAGCACCTCGTGCGCCGCGCCGTGTTGAATCGCCACGCGTGGCATGCCGAACACCACGCAGCTGGCCTCGTCCTGCACGTAGTTGTAGCTGCCGGCGTCCTTCATCTCGCGCATGGCGCTGGCGCCGTCGGCGCCCATGCCGGTGAGCATGATCCCGATGGCGTTGGGCCCGATCACGCGCGCGGCCGACTTGAACAGCACCTCCACCGAAGGGCGGTGGCGGTTCACGGGTTCTGTGTCCTCCACCACGGCCACGTAGTTGGAGCCGCTGCGGTCGATGCGCAGGTGGCGCCCGCCCGGGGCGATGTAGGCGTGGCCGGGCAGGATGCGCTGGCCGTCGCGCGCCTCGGCCACGCGGATCTTGCACAGCCCGTCCAGCCGCGTCGCGAAGCTGGTGGTGAACCCTGGGGGCATGTGCTGGGTGATGACGATCGCGGGCGCGTCGGCCGGCATGGGCACCAGCACCTCGCGAATGGCCTCGGTGCCGCCGGTGGAGGCGCCGATGCAGATGATTTTCTCGGTGGACACGCGCGGCAGCGGTGACGCGGGGCGCGCCGCCGCCGGCGCGTGAGCGGCGCTCGAGGCCGCTGTCGGGGCGGGCGCCGTCAGGCGGCGCACCTGCGCCGCTGCGGCCACGCGGATCTTGTCCACGATGTCGCCGGCCAGCTCGTTCAGTCCATGGCTCACGCCGATGCGCGGCTTGGCCACGAAATCGATCGCGCCCATCTCGAGCGCGCGCAGCGTGATCTCCGCGCCCTGTTCGGTCAGCGTGGACACCATGACCACCGGCATGGGCCGCAGGCGCATCAGGCGCGAGAGAAACTCCAGCCCGTCCATGCGCGGCATCTCCACGTCCAGCGTGATGACGTCGGGGTTGAGCTCGCGGATCATCTCGCGCGCCACCAGCGGGTCGCTCGCGGCGCCCACGCACTGCATGTCGTGCTGGCGGTTGATGATCTCGGCCAGCAGGCTGCGCACCAGCGCCGAATCGTCCACCACCACCACCCGTGTCTTGGCCATGGTGCCTCTCCTCAGAACAGATCGATGGAGCCGCCGGCGTTGGCCTTGGCGACCACGGCCGCGCTGCCCTTGCGTTCCTGCGTTTCCAGCGTTTCGGGTTGCGTGTGCGCCAGGCGCTTGACCATGGCCTTGCCCGTCACCGGGAAGAAGCACACCTTGCGCGGGTGAATGTCCAGCACGTCCCTGGACACCACCGCGATGCGTTCCGTCTGCAGGTAGTCGAGCACGAACTTGGTGTTGCGCTCGCCCACGTTCATGGTGGTGAAGCTGCTCATCACCGCGCCGCCGCCGAAGACCTTGGCCTGCATGGTCTCTCGCCGAGCGCCGAGCTTCATCATTTCGTTGATGAGCAATTCCATCGCGTACGAACCGTAGCGCCCGCCCGAGTCGCTGCCGCCTTCGGGCAGCATGAAGTGGTTCATGCCACCCACGCGGACCTTCGGGTCCCAGATGCAGGCGGCGATGCAGGAGCCCAGCACGGTCATGATGACCAGGTCCTCGGTGCCCACGTAATACTCGCCCGGCAACACCTTCACCGCGTCACTGCGGAAGTGCGGCTCGTGAAAGAAGAACGAAGCCTCGCCTGGCTTGGGTGTGCGCGCCTTGAGCTGGTCCACGCGCGAGACCACGCCGGCCGCCGGCGTCACGCGCGGCAGGCTCATGCTCGACAGCGGCTTGAGCGGCGCCAGTGGTGGGACGGGGATCAGGCTAGAGGCGCTCATAGACCGTCTTGCCGCGCAGCGCGAACAGGTGGCGCGCGTCGCTGAAGTTCTCGGCGTGGCCAACGAACAGCGTGCCGCCCGGGCGCATCACGCGGTGGATGCGCTCGAGCACCGCGCGCTGCGTGGCGGCGTCGAAGTAGATCATCACGTTGCGGCAGAACACCACGTCGAAGGTGTCGCGCAGCGGCAGCTCGTGAATCAGGTTCACCGGCTGGAAGCTCATGTGCTTCTGCAGCTCGGGCTTGACGCGCATCTGGCCCGCGTTGGCGCCCTTGCCGCGCAGGAAAAAGCGCTGCAGCCGCTCGGGCGAGAGGCCCTTGCCGCCGTCGGTCTTGTAGACGCCGCGCTGCGCGGTGGCCAGCACCTTGGTGTCGATGTCGCTGTTGACGATCTCGTAGCGGCCGTTGGTGCCCAGCGACTCGGCGCAGGTCATGGCGATGGAGTAGGGCTCTTCGCCGGTGGAGGCGGCCGCGCACCAGATGCGCCAGTCGTGCGCTGGCTTCGCGCGCAGCAACTGCGCCAACGCGTCGAAGTGGTGCGACTCACGGAAGAAGGCCGTGAGGTTGGTGGTGAGCGCGTTGATGAACTCCTGCCACTCGGGCCCGTCGTGGCCTTCCAGCCAATCGATGTAGCCCTTGAAGCTCGTGTGCCCGGTCTCGCGCAGCCGGCGCGAGACGCGGCTGTACACCATGGCGTGCTTGCCGTCGTGCAGGCTGATGCCCGCCTTCTTGTAGATCAGCGCCTTGATGCGCGTGAAGTCCGCGTCGGACCAGACGAACTCGCGGCCCTCGGCGACGGGGCCGTCCTCGGTCGCGACGAGCGCCGAGGAGGAACCGGGAAACACCGCGGAACCGGCTTTGCCGGGCCGCAGGTGTTGCCCCCCTGGGGGGGTGGCGCGCAGCGCCGCGGGGGGGTGCATGTTCAATGCCTTGAACGACGGACCAGGGCGGATGTGTCCAGGATCAGCGCCACCTTGCCATCACCCAGGATGGTGGCGCCTGACACGTTGGGCACCTTGCGGTAGTTGCTCTCCAGGTTCTTGATCACCACCTGTTGCTGGCCCAGCAGTTCGTCGACCATCAGCGCCACGCGCTGGCCTTCGGCCTCGACCACCACCATGATGGGGCTCGCGGCGCTGTGCTCGAAGCGCGGCACCGAGAAGATCTGCTCCAGTTCGGCCACCGGCATGTACTCCTCGCGCACCTTCACCACGCGGGCGTTCTGGCCCATGGTGTTGATGTCGCTGGGCTTGATCTGGAAGGACTCGATCACGCTGGCCAGCGGGAGGATGTAGACCTCGTCGCTCACGCGCACCGACATGCCGTCCATGATGGCCAGGGTGAGCGGCAGCCGCACCGAGACGCGCATGCCGTAGCCCTCGGCCGACTCGATCTCGACCGTGCCGCCCAGTGCGGTGATGTTCTTCTTGACCACGTCCATGCCCACGCCGCGGCCCGACACGTCGGTCACCTGGTCGGCGGTGGAGAAGCCCGGCGCGAAGATGAGGTTCCAGACCTCCGGGTCGCTCAGCGAATCGGGCGCGTCGATGCCCTTCTCGCGCGCCTTGCTCAGCAGCTTCTCGCGGGAGAGGCCCTTGCCGTCGTCGCGCACCTCGATGAGGATGCTGCCACCCTGGTGCGTGGCCGACAGGGTGATGGTGCCGGTCTCGTTCTTGCCCTTGGCGCGTCGCTCGTCGGGCATCTCGATGCCGTGGTCGCAGCTGTTGCGGATCAGGTGCGTCAACGGGTCGGTGATCTTCTCCACCAGGCCCTTGTCGAGTTCGGTGGACTCGCCCTGCGTGACCAGCTCGACCTTCTTGCCCAGCTTGGTCGCGAGGTCGCGCAGCATGCGCGGGAAGCGGTTGAACACCACCGACATGGGGATCATGCGGATCGACATCACGGCTTCCTGCAGGTCGCGCGTGTTGCGGTCCAGGTCGGCCAGGCCCGCCAGCAGCGGGTTGTTGGCGTTGTTGTTGTCCAGTTCGCGGCTCTTTTGCGCCAACATGGCCTGGGTGATCACGAGCTCGCCGACCAGGTTGATGAGTTGATCGACCTTGCTCACCGACACGCGCAGCGTGCTCGATTCCAGGCCCGCGCCCGTGGCGGCGGGGCCGGCCGCACCGGCCCGGGCTTCGGCGGCGCGGGTGTCGCGCGCGGCGGCGGCCGTGGCGTGCGCGCTGGGCGCGCCCGGCAGGCCCGGCGCGCCTTCGTAGAAGCCGTAGTCCTTGCCTTCGGTGGCCGGGGGCATGGGCACCTTGCCGTGCACCACGTCACCGGCGGGGTGGATCTGGATCTGCTCCTTGCTCACGTGGAAGGTGAACAGGTCCAGCAGTTCGTTGTCGCTGGCCGCGGTGCGTGCGCGGAACACACGTTTGCCGGGCTGGTCGCAGGGCAGGTTGGAGACCGTGCCCAGGCCGGGGATGTCGCGGAACAGCTCGGCGACGCCGTCGGCCAGCGCGATGTTGTCGAGCGGGCCGATGTGGATGTCGATCTCGCGTTCGCCCTTGGACGCGGGGCTGGCCGCGACGGGGGCCGGCTCGGGCGCGGCCACGGGGGCGGCCCGGGGCGCCTTCGCCCGGGTCCCCCGGACGGCGCGCGAATCACAAC
>NZ_CCAE010000066.1 GCF_000723405.1 Hydrogenophaga intermedia
GGTCTACCCAGACCACCCCCGCGCCAGTGCTAGCTTTGCGTACCGTCACTTATTGCACTGAAAACGAGGAGACCCCGTCAACCAGTCAGCTGGTCAGGGTTCGTGGGTCGAGAAAGCGCCTGGGCGCTCAGCGCAGCGCTATGAGCCGTGCCTCAGGAACGGCGGCAGCGGTGGTGGCCTGAGCAAGGCGGCAAGCTCCGCCTCACCCGGATCGGTGCCGTTTCGAGTCCGGCCTTCGCCACCCGATGCACCTTTGTGGCGGCGCGGCGCGGGCAGCACCTCGAACGCTTGCGCCTCGTTGGCCGCCAGTACCGAGCTGGCATGCCCGTCCTGAAGCGGCACGCCAGGCTGCGACATGAGAGCCGACGGATCGAGCGCATCGTTGACCGCGGTCTCGGCCGACGCAGCGTGCGCCCCAGCTTGCTGGACCGCGGGCAACATGGCCGCCTCTTCCGGCAGGCGCACCACCAGACCCTGCACCGGGGCGACCGAGATGTGCTGCTTCAAGAGCCGCTCCATGGCCGAGCCGTCACGGCGGGTGAGGTTGGGCACGTAGCGGCTGTACACCCGAAACAGCATCTCGGTGCTGGTGTGGCCGAGCTGGCGCGCGATCCACTCCGGTGCTTCGCCGGCGGCGAGCCACAGCGTGGCTGCCGTGTGCCGCATCTGGTACGCCCTGCGGTGAGGGATGTTGAGATGGCGCAGCAGCGGTGACCAGACCCGATTCAGAAAATTCTGGTTGTCGATCGGCTCACCCTTGCGGTTGCAGAAGACGAACTCGGAGAGTTTGGCCGTGGCCTTGAACTGCGCTTGCAAGGCGTCGAACACCAGGTCGGTCATCTGGATGTCGCGCACGCTGCCATCGGTCTTGAGCTCATCCTCCTCCTTCATCACGATGGCCTCGCGAACCAGGATCAGGCGGCGCTCGAAGTCGATGTACTTCCACTTCAGGCCGTGCACTTCCCCCGTGCGCATGCCGGTGAAGAAGCGCACGGTGAAGTAGTTGCGGAAGTCCGCCCGCACGGTCGTGAGGATCTGCTGGACCTCCTCGAGCGTGAAGGGCATGACGTCGCTGCGCTTCATCTTGAGCGGCTTGATGTTGCGAAACGCGGACGTAAACTCCAGCCGGTCGGCCGCCTCGTTGAGGATCTGGCGCAGCGGCTTCATCACGGAGTTGATGCGACGGTTGGACAGCGTGGAGAGGCGTTTTCGGGCGGGTACTTTGGCGAGTGATGCCCGAAAAGCCAGAACGTCTGCCTTGGTGATGTGGCCGACCTCTTTGTCCCCGAAGTACGGGATCAGGTACTGGTCCAGCGATCCCCGTTGCGTGACGCGGTAGCTACGGCGCCAGGACACTTCACACTCGGCGAACCACATGTCGGCGAAGTCCTTGAACAAGGGCGTGCCAGAGCGCGTGGTGCGCTGAGCGGTTTCAGCGTCGTTGGTCGAAGCTTCGGAGTCGACCTGGCCGGACTTGGCCGGAAGCGGCTTTCCGAAGGTCTTCTCGTAGTCGAACGTGCCGAGGGCGATTTCGCCTTCAATGCGCTCAAGGGCCTTTTGCAGACGTTTGCGGTTCATCGGCGTGTCTGCAAGAGCGGTGTACTCGCGCAGCCGTTGCCCGGCGTATCTGAAGTCAAGGAACAGCGTGCCCTTGCTGTCGAGGCGACGAATGCTACCCATGGAGCATGCCTCCATTCGCCAGCGGAATCGTCGCAGAGCCGCCAGACGAGGCCATCGCCATGTCAGCCTCGATGTGCTCCCAGATGTAGAGCGTCTTGCGGCCACCAAAGGGACGGATGTAGTGCCGCCCTTCGATAAGAACGCTGTCCTTGAGCCGATCGCGGATCGTTCGGCTGTCGTACTTGATCCGAGCAGAAAGCTCGTCCGTGGTGAGATAAGTCGCTGTAGACACTGGTCACTCCTTTCATCCGATGCGACAATTCAGATGTCAAAAACGCTCTACAGATCGCTTTTTGCCATCTTGGACGACATTATGGACGCCTAAATGCCACTGTCAAGTGCTTTTTTGCATCCTGAGTGAAAAAAAGACACGGAGAGTGATGTGATCAAGTGCCACCTGTCCCGCCTGATGGGGGAGCGAAAGCTCAAGATCAGCGATGTCGCGCGGGACACCGGTCTTCACCGGAACACGATCACGCTGCTGTATCAAGAGACGGCGACAAGAATCGACCTTGAGGCCGTGAATGCGCTCTGCAAGTATTTCAGTGTCGATGTCGCGGACCTATTCCAGTACCTCCCTGACGAGGACTAGCGCAGCGCGGCAGATCTACACATCCCGTGCAGCTCACCGAGACAGGAGCACATCACGTGACGCTGATAAAACCTGCGGCTGGGTATATCAAGGACACGGGGACGCCAAAAGGGCGAGGTGTGTTCGCTGCTCGCTCGATCAAGGCTGGCGAAACCGTGGAGTCCTGTCCCGTCTTACTTCTCGACATTGCCAAGTTCAGCATGCCTCAGTGCATAGCCTCCAGGGTGTTCGCATGGGGTGATCTGACCGGAGAAGGTCTTCAGTCAGGCTTGGCGCTTGGCTGGGGGAGCATGTACAACCATTCGAATCCGGCAAACATGCGATTTGTTGCTGACCCGGTAGCGGGTCTGCTGAACTTCCTCGCGGCGCGTGACATTGAGGCCGACGAAGAGCTGACCATCAACTACAACGCGTCTCACGGCGATATCACGTCCACTCAAGACAACTGGTTTGAAGGTACTGGCATTCAACCGATGTAGACGCAGCAGCCACCCCACATCGCCAACATGAGGGATTATGGATTCAGACCTTCGTTCCTACTTCCGATTCACCGGTAAAGGTCGCCTGGAGAAGTCGATCAACTCGCTGCTTGGATTGCTTGAAGGCATAGCAATCGACGGAAAAGTTACGGACGGCGAAATCTCCATGCTACGCATGTGGCTGGCCGATCACCAGGACGTCGCGTCCCGTCATCCCTACTCCGAGCTCGTGCCGGCCCTGGTAGCAGCCGTCGCCGATGGCGCACTAGACCCTGATGAACGCGAAGACTTGACCTGGCTCTGTCAGAGACTCAGGAGCACTGAGTTCTTCGACATGGTCACGGCTGATCTTCAGCGACTTCATGCTTTGGTAGGTGGAATCGCGGCAGATGGTCGCATTTCAACCGAGGAAATGCGGGGCCTGTCTGAATGGCTCTCAGAACACGCCCACCTGCAAACTTGCTGGCCATATGACGAGATCTCAACACTGACAACAAAGGCGCTGAGCGACGGTCGTGTTGACGAGACCGAGCAAAGGATGTTGCTTGACTTCTTCACCGAGTTTCTCGCGGTACTTGATGAACGAACCATAGTTCGTCCAATCGCCTTTGACGGTCCAGAACAGAGCATCGGTGCGCTGTGTGCAGTAGGTCCTGAGGTGACTTTCCCCTCGAAAACGTTCTGCTTCACTGGCGCCTCGTCCAAGTACAAACGCGCAGACTTTGAAGGACTCGTGCAACGCCTCGGCGGTGAGACGCTGTCGGGGGTCTCGACAAAGCTGCACTATCTCGTTATCGGTGCCGAGGGAAATCCTTGTTGGGCATTCGCCTGCTACGGCCGAAAGGTAGAGAAGGCAGTTGCACTGCGACGCAAAGGGGTGCGCGTGGTCATCCTCCATGAGAACGACTTTCACGATGCCGTGCTGGACGCAGGCTAACCGATCCGCTCTATTGCGGTAGGCGAACAGACCTGCAACAGCGGTTGCCATTTCCTACCACCACGGCGTCCCTGTACAAGTTCGGACCTACGCGCGCCAACGCAGCACGCTGTCTTCGGAATAACAATCTCTGGGAGACTCAAGTGACATCTCGCCTTCGTCGCATGCTTCTGGTGAACACACGCACCAGCGGCAACGCCACCTCGGCCAGCATCAATCAGATCGATCCACGGGATGGAGCATCCATCACTGGCGAGAACGCGGTTGGCAAGACCACGACGTTGGAGCTCTTTCCCCTGTTCTTTGGCACCCTGCCCAGCCAGATTACGGAAACCGTGGGCGGTCGAGAGCCCATGCTCAAGTTCGTGCTGCCCATGCCCTACAGCGCGATCGTCTTCGAGTACCAGCGTGGCAACGATGAAGAACACGACATGCGCTGCGCCGTGCTTCGCCGGGGCGACAACGACCATCGCCCGGTGTATCGCTTCATCAACCGCGGCTTTCGCGAAGAGGCCTTCCTGCACACCAACGAGGAGGGACGGCAGATCTTCTGCGACGACGGGCAGATGCGCGACGCCTACATCGCGATGGGAGCCCAGTGCTCGAAGCTGCTCGACATCTCCGAGTACCGAGCGGTGATCCTGGGGGCCGAGGCTCGCACGCAGGACGCCAAAGAGCTGCGACGCCTGAGCACTGTCTATGGCTTTGGCTCGCGCCTGACCAATCTGGATCGCCTCATTGCGGCGGTGGCCAAGGAGAAGCTGGACTTCAAGGACTTCGTACGCTTGGCCATCACCATCGTGCAGGAGCGGCTGAGTACCCATGGAGACGTCCCGAGCCGCCAAAAGGTCACCCTGCGGCAAAGCAAGGACCAGATCGCCAACTGGTTGCGCGATCGCAATGCCCTGGAAAAGGCATTCGGCATGGAGAAGGACGTGGGCCTGCTTCGAGAAGCTCTGGAGCAGCTCAGCAACGCCGAGGCCTCGCTGCGGGCCGTACGGCAGGAGGTCGCACCGGCGCTCAAGTCGCGCCGGGAGAAGCTCCTGGTCACCACGGACGCACTGAAGGCCGCGCGAGGAGCGCTGAACGAGCACAACACCAGGAGCCAGAGGACCACCGCAACCCTTATGGCCGCGGTCGAGCAATCCAGCTCCGCACACAACGATGCACACAACAAGGTGCGTGCGGAAGAGGCACGAAGGGCCTCTTTGCAGCTGAGCGAGGTCAAGGACTGGGCCAATGCCCTCGAGCGTGTCGAGCAGAAGCAGGTCGACCTGCGTCACCTCGAGGCCAGCGCGGACGAGATGTCTGGCAAGTCCTCCAACATCGAGCGCAGGTTCGCCGATTTGATCGGCGAGGCGAACGACGCGGCCAGGGATGCGGCGGCGAAGATCCGAGCCTCGAAAGAAGACGTGAGATCCCGATCAGACGCCGAAGCCGATGGCCTTCGCAAGGCAGCGGCGGACCAGCAGGCCGCCTTGACCGCTGAACTCAGTGCTATCGAGGTTGAACTCAAGCCCCGAATCGAAGAGTTGGTCGACGAGCGGGCGCAGCTGCAGGCCCAGGTAGCGGCTGCCCAGCCAAGCCGGGCGGCCAGCCAGGAGCTCGTGGCTGCCCAGGACGCCCAGATCAATGCCTCACAGCGCCTGGTGGATGTCGGCAGGAGCCGAGAAGCTGCGAACACAGCATGGGAAAGCGCCCGGCGCGAGCACCAGGATGCCGAACGCCTTGTCGATGACACGCAGCAACGCCTCAACGAGGCCGTCGCACGCGTGACGCAGGCCCAGGCGCGCCTGACCCCCGCCGACGGCACGCTGCTGAGCGTCCTGCGAGCAAGCCCTGACGACTCCTGGAAAAGGGGCCTTGCCAAAATCCTTGACCCTGCCCTTCTCTCGCGCTCAGACCTCTCACCCATGCACAACCCTGGCGCAGATCAGGAGGTGGCGTTTGGCTGGCAGCTCAACACCACCCCACTCGCCCAGCCCGAATGGTCCGACGACGAACTGCTTCGCGAGGCCCTCGCACACGCTGAAGGGGTTCACTCTGCGGCAAAGACCCGGCTTGCCGAAGCCAAACAGGCTCTCAACACGGCCACTCAGACCCTAGATGCCAGGAAGAAGAGCAGGAGCGAGGCTGAAGGTGAAGTCGCCGTCGCACAGACCTACCTGGACAAAGCGAAGCGGGAAGCCAAGGCGGCCAGCGATCGATGCGATCAGGAGGTCGCGGAGATCAAACGAAATGGAGCCACCCGGGTCAAGGAGGTTAGCGACAAGCTCACCGAACTGCGCCTTCAACTCGAGAGAGCCCAGACGAAGGAGCGCGCGGATCGTGAGCAGGTCGGCAAGGACCTCGATGTCCAGCTTGCCAAGCTCAGGGCCCGCACAACACAGTCAATTGATGCCATCGAAGGTCGGGCGCTTGAAGCCCTTGCCACGGGCAAGGCCAACGCCGCGGCCCTGCAAGCCCAACTCGATGCCGCTCTGAAGGCTGAGGGTGTCGATCCGGTCGTGCTTGCTGCACGTCGAAGCGAGGCCAAGACACTAAGGGAGGAGATCAACCGCATCCTCGAGCGACGCCCCACGGTTGCACTGTGGCGCCAGTGGCTCAACGAGGGCGGCGACCAAATCCTCGTTAACCTTGGGACGGCTGCCAGGAAGACGGAAGGGGCGCGGGCCAAGGCTCAGGCCGACTTGTCGGCCCATGAGAAGAAGGCCAAGCAAGAGGGTTCGGTGCTCGCAGCGGAGGTTGGACTCCTGGAATCGCTTGAGGCCCTGCTCAACGGAGAAATCAACGCCCTGGTGGCCATTCTGGAAGAGCTCGGCCTGAGCGAGTCAACCTCCCGAGAGCCCGAGCCCAACTTGAGTCTGGATGAACTGCGCTCACGCCTGAATCGCGCCCGGGCGCAGGTCGAGAACAGCGAGAACGTGGTGCGGCGGCGTCACGGCCCCATCCGCGATCAACTCATTGGACAGGCCAGCTCTGTCGCCGAATACATCCAGCAAAGCCTGGATGCATTGCCCGCCGACATGACGCCCATGGGGCGAGCGGCCGAGCTCTGCACCATCTACGCCGGCCTGCGCCGCCAGGTGCTGCCCAACGTCATCAACGACGTCACCACCATCTTGAACCAGGTGCGCCAATTCCGTGGGGTGATCACGCGCTTCGAGGGTGAGGTGAGGAACTTCAACAGGGAGTTCCAGAGGGGTCTGAACGTTGCCCAGTTCCACCGCATCGAGAGCCTGAAGGTCGAGATCGTCTCCAACTTCGGGGAGATCTCCTTCATGCGCGAGATCGATGCCATCGACCGCGTCGCGCGTGAGCATGAGACAAGTCTGGCAGTCAACGACCGCTCCCAACTACCGTCGGCGGACACGGCGGCCGCGCTCACCAAATTCCTGCAGTTGCTGCGCCAGGACTCCACAGTCGAGCTCGACCTGGCCGCCCACGTGGACTTGAAGGGCAGCGTGACAGTCAATGGGCAAACGCGTCATTTCAGCCGGCCGGCCGACCTGGAGCACATCTCCTCCACCGGCATCAACGCGATCATCCTGATCAGCCTCCTGGTGGGCATGCTCAACATGATCCGGGGCGACAACGACATCTACATCCCTTGGATCAGCGACGAGGTAGGCAAGTTCGACCCCGGCAACTTCAAGGGCCTTATGGACACCTTGCGCGAGAACCGCATCGATCCCGTGACGGCCTCCCCCACCCTCACCCACGCCGAGTTCCGGCACTTCGCCCGGCGCTATGTCTTCAAGGACCGCGGCTCGATCGGGCTCTTTGCGCCGGCGGCGCGCCCCGCACGCAAAGCTGCAGCTGCGACTTCGGAAGCTGGCCATGAAGCCTGAGACCCTAGCCACCTTGCTCGCCGGCAACTTCGTGTGCCAGTACGCCTTCCCGGAGGCCTACGCGGACCTGGTGCAGCTTGGCGAGGGCGAGAAGGCTGATCAGTGGCTGCAGAGCCTGGACCGGCGCCTGGCGCGTCTTGGCGATGACGGCGCCTTCTTCGTGGCACCACTGCAGGTGCACACCAATGAGCAGGTGGCCAAGGTCAAGGCCGACCTGGCGCGGTTTCGGGATGTCTACGGGCTGCTCGTGGAGATGCTCAACCTGGTGCGCCTGACCAAGGACGGGTTTCGCGGGGTGCCGGGCGAATACGTCCAGCTCGCCGAGATCCTGCTGAAGGTCAACGAAGACACCACCCTGGTGAGCCGCCTGCGTGAGCTGCGAATCCCAGGGGCGGATGCCCGGCTCTCCAACAACGAGCTGTTGCGCAAGATGCTCGATCGCCTGCGCGCTGAAGGCTACCTGGTCGTCTCCAATGCCTCCACGGAGACCTACCAGATCACGGGCAAGGTCGATCATCTGCATGCCGTCATGCAGTACCTGGTGGAAAACGTACCCGAACTCACCGACACCGCTCTGCCCGATGCGGATGCCGCCGAGGACGACGACCAGGACGGCCAGGCGGATCTGCTTCGCGCCGCCGCGGCAGATGGCGGCCTCAAGGGAGCCAAGGGTGAGTGAGCCGCTCAACCCGATCCAGCAGCTGCTCAAGGCGCTGTCGGACCACAGCGACCTGGTGAGCGAGGCAATCCGTGGCCCAGTCTCCACCGGTGGCAAGCGCAACAGGGGGGTTGAGACCCTCATCCGCATGCGCGCGCTCATGCCGGTGGACGAGGACACCTACTACCTCAACCCACTGCTTCGCGAGTTCATCGGCGACTACGTCGTCAGCAGCTATGGAGCGTTCCGTCAGCTCGCGCAACTGGATTCGCCCATCCGGCAGCTGCGCCAAGACTTCGACAGCCTGCGCGACTTCCGTCGTGAAGGCTCGGTTCGCGATGCGGACCGAGCCATGGACAGGCTGGACCAGGCGGTGGTGCGAATCGGCTTCCTCATGGACCAGAACCTGCTGATGCTGGGCGCCAAGGTGACGACGAACTTCGGTGACGTCGAGTCCGTCGCGGGCAAGATCCGGGAGAACGGTTTCTACTACAAGGAGATCGGCCGCTTCAGTCGCCAGATCGTGACCTTGGACGCGCGGGTCCAGGAGATGGCGAACGAGGCGATTGGCCTACACCTGCCCGAAGTGCGTCGCCTGCTCAACGTGCGCGTCCTCTCCCGTCTGGCCGACTGGACCGCCCGCATAGGCGACATCCAGCGCGTGGTCTCCAAGAACCTGTTCTCACTGCGCCAGATGGAGCAACGCCAGCGAAACCTGGCCAACGTGGCTTTGTGGCTGTCCAAGAACCGGATGAGCGAGGGCTTCGAGCTCGATGTGAAGCCGGAGGTCGCTGCCAAGCTGGCCACCCCGGAAGGTCTGCTCACCACCTGGAACGTGGACGTCGCAGACAACGACCCCGTCGTCACCGAAGGCGTGCTCTCCGCGGCCAAGCGCCTCCCTCCCATCACCACAGCGCCCAAGCCCGAGGTCATCGAGTCGCCCGAGGTCCTCGCCACCTCGCAGGAGACGGTCGAGCCCGTCGTCGAGCCGATCGATGAACTCATCGATGCATACGTTGACTTCATACGGGCCAACCCTGCAATCAACGACTCGCAAACCGCGTCTCTCCTGCAATGGCTTGAGCGCCACGGGGAGGCCTATGAGCTGGAAGACTCGGTGACGGACGAGGAATGGTTGCTCTACGCCTGCGCGCAGATTGCCTCCGCCGGACTGCAGGTCGACGTCCTCGCTCGAGCTCGTGCACCCGGCGAGTTCAACGACTTCTTCATGGATGCCTACGCCCAAATCCCGACCAATCCTCACGCAACCACCTCCCTGACTTCAGGCGTGGCATCGCGGAACTCATGAGCTACACCGCCCACGAGATCGCCTTCCTGCAAGACCTGGTGGCCAAGGGTTCAGGGCAGAAGGCCGCCTCTTCTACCTCGAGGTCACTCGGCCAGCACTACGGCATGGGCCAGCACATTGGCAGCCGATTCACCTTCACCGAGGCGGACGCCGCCCGGGCGCGCCAGATGCTGGTCAACGCCAATATCGCGATCGAGCCGCCGAGCACTGGACTGCGGCGAGCGGAGGCCGGTCAGAACAACCCGGCCAGGGAGAAGGCCGGCACGCTGCCCCCCCACGGGGACTCCATCGCCGTAAAGGCCGCCCACGGCCACTGCGACCTCGACGGTCTTCCCGTGGCCACTCAGGGCTACCAAGTACTCACCTTGGAGCAAGCACTCAGTGTGCGCGCCGACGTTCTGCTGGTAGTGGAGAACCTGGAGAGCCTGCGCTTTCTCGAGCGCAACCGGTGGATCGACTACGAGAGCAAGGCTGAGCGTGCCAAACAGCTGGCCGCCGGCCTCAGTCGCCCAAGGGGTGGACTGACGGTGCCGGCTGACGTGTTGCAAGGCCGGTAGGGAAATCGACAGAGCCTGAGAGGTGTCTTCGAGATGCCCGACGATCGAGTGCTTCTGCATAGGGTTAGCAAAAAAACAGATCATGGCCAAACAAACTCGCGCATCGTCAGCCGGTCGCTGAAGGTTTCTCTCAGTGTGCCGCCGTTGGCCTCTACCACTGCGGGGTCGCCCATCCACACACGGCGGCACGAGGCAGGCACCTTATCGAGCAGCGTATCGAGTGCCAGCCCAGCCGCCATCCCGACAGTGGGGTGCAGATCGATCACGCCATGGGGCTGGAAGCTGTTGCCGCACCCAGCCTCTACGATGAGTGCACCCGACTCATCAGGCCAATCGGTCAGCCGGAAGTTCGGTCGTTCCTCGCCGTCAAAGCCTGCCAGGATCGACGCTTTGCCGTAGAGCAAGACGGCATGCCCGGCAGCAGCGTAAGCCTCCACCCAGGCGCTGATATGGGCTGGGGGGCGGCCCAGGCTTCGCCGCCAATGGTCCAGGGCTGCCTCGCCATCGAAGTCGATCCCCGCCGAGATGATCAGGTCGGCGCTGGCCAGTTGCTCGAGATCCTTCTTGGTGAGCGATTCGAATCGACGCTGAAACGCGTGCTCGAACTTCAGGTGGGGAAATTCTCGTCGCAGGTGCTCTTGCAGCGCGGCAGCCTTGTTGAAGCCGACGTGGAACATGCCCAGCGGATGCCGAGAGATGTTGGCCGTCGTCAGACTGTCCCCGTCGACGAAGATTTGCTCGCCCACACCCGCCTGAGCGAGCAGACGCGCCACCGCCGCACCGATGGCACCGCAGCCGATGATGGCCACCTTGCGGTTCTTGACCAATGCATAGCTCGAGGGGTGATCCCGTCCGTGAACCCATGCTCCGTCGACACGCGCAACCTTGCAGCGCTCGACAGGGCGCTTCGCGTAGGAGCCGACGATGCGTGCTGCGGGCACCTTTGACATGTGCCGGAATCCCTTCATCACGTCACGGCGCTCCGCCCCTCGCAGCACCACCCCCGCGAAGGCGGTGCCGGTCTGGGTGTCGACCTCGAACAAGAACGGTGACAGCAGCCCAGGCTCCAGGCATTTGCGGACAATGTCCTGCGGGAGCAGCTTGGTGATCTCGTCGCCGGTTTCCGGAAACTCCCGCGGCGTCCAAGGCTGCGAAAGACGGAACAGCCAGGTCGGGTAGATCTCCTTGTCACCCGGGTTGGCGCTGGTGTTGCGCAACCAGCGCTTGAGTTCGTCCTTGTCGTCGGCGATCACATGGCGATTCGACCGTGCATCGAAGAAGTACGCCACTTCGCGTGTCACCCCACCCGGGGTGACCAGGCTCCACACGCGCGCACGGTCGGCGCTTTTCGTAGCCCGGTGCGACCAGTAGGCCGTGAACTCCCGTTCGAACTCTTCGCGCCGCTTGGGTGCTGGGAAGTTGAGAAGCTCCTCTGCATCGCACAGATGCGTCTGCACCCGGTCGGCGATCGGCGCAGAGTTCCTGGTCGACCGCAAGCACAGCAGCCCCGCCTGCTCGACGTGCGGCCAGCTGTAGTCGCTGCCCGCCGCAGGTGCGAAGACCCGGGGCTGCGAGTTCGGGAATGCGGCATCGATGGCCAGCACCAGGTGGTCGACCGATTCCAGCTCGAGCGATCCAGCGGGGATGTTCACCCGCCAGCCCGCCTCAAACCCCTTTTGGAGTTCTTCCAGTGCCCCCGCAGTCAGCCGCTGCCACTGGCCCGGGCGATGCTGCTCGAGGCCAGCTTCGATCTCACTCGCGGCCTGCGCGCGTTCTGCTTCGGTCCTCAGCCGAACCTCCCGCCACCATCGTTGCGACGAGCGGTCTCGACGGACGTGACCGCCATGGCCGAGCCCTTGTTGCCGCCGCCATTGCCGCCGTTGCCGCCGCCGCCACCACCATCGTCGTCCTTGTTGTCCGGCTGTTTGCTGAAGTAGTCGGTGTCGAACACGCCGTCCCACGCCTCACGGGCTTGCTTGCGCGTGCAATCGGACTTCTCCAGTGCCTCCAGCGTCTTGAGCGCGCCGCTCAAGCAATCGCGGAAGAACGTCACGGCATCGTCGCCCGCCGACGCCAGCTTGGTCGCCAGCACGGGATGGTCGATCTCGGTCGACTTCTGCAACTTCTTGTCGATGGCCTTCCACGTCTCGCGCAGCGCCTTGTCGTCGCGATCCGCGCTGTACTGGAAGTGGTCGACGACCAGTTTGGTGATGCTGATCCCGCTCGTCGTCTCGTTCTTCCAGTCCGCGCGTCGCGCAAACTTCTTGGTCAGCTTGGTGATGCGCCGCATCTGGCTACCGTCTGATTCGCCGGCGTTCAGTTCGCCCACCAGGCCGTTGAACCAGCGGGTCACCGCTCGGGCGTCAGAGCGCGTCCACTCATCACCGCTTGCCAGCTCGTAGTGCTCCACCGGATCGCCGTTCTCGTCCTTGGTGGTGACGATGCGGTACACCGGAATGTCGATGTGGTAGCCCGCGGCGTAGACTTGGCGAACGCAGTTGCGCTTGACCGTGGCTTCCTGCTTGAGTCGGCCGTCCCAAACCAGCGCGTCGCAAACCCGCTGACGGGCTTCCTTCGGCGTCAAAGCGAAGCCGATCCAATCCTTGAGATCAGCCGACGCGAAGTAGGCCCCGTCGTCGATGTCGTAGTCGTTGTCGTCGTCCTGCACCATGGTGCGCATCTGGTACGACCCCTGCGACCGAACCTCCTTGGGTTGCGGCTTCTTGGCCTCGTTGAGACCGTTCTCCAGGCGGGTGCGGCCGGCGTCGCGTCGCGTGCGCATCTCACCTTGTTGCTTGTTCGAGAGCGTGACGTTGTCCCGGTGGAAGTTCGTCATCTCGCTGTGGCAGTCGATGTCAGCCATTGGTGTTCTGCTCCTGGTTGGTGGCCGATGGGTGAGGTCTGGAGGTGGCCAGGGTGGAACGAAATTCCTGCATCTCGGTTGCCGTCGAGGCGAACGCGAAATCGACGTCCGAGATCGCCTGGCGGGCCAGTGCGTTGAGCACCTTCTTCCGGGCGTCATCCATGTTGGTCAGGTAGTCGCGCAGCTCGTTGGACGGGCACTGAGCCGGAAGTCGATAGGCGAAGCTGCCATCGCCGCGCATCTCGGCCATCTTGCTGGTGAGGTAGTCGTACCCGACGGCCTGCGCGTTCAGGCTTGCCGAGATGGCCTTGAGCCCGAAGCCCCAGCCCCAAGCCGCCCGATGCCGCCACCAGTGGATTTCCTCGCCACCCTGCGAGGGCAGCGTGCCCAGCATGAAGAGGTGGATGGGGCGGTTTTCGCCGCGATCCTTCAGGATCTCGGTCGCTTCCATCATGCCGATCAGACCGGGGTTGTTCGCCCAGAGGCCGCCATCGACATACGTTGCGGTCGCACCGGAGCCACCTGGCTCCTGCAGGCGAGCCATCGAGCGCAGGATGGGCGCCGCGCTGGTGGCCATGCACACGTCGACCAGGGTGCGCTTGTTGTCTCGCCCATTCAGGCGCTTCAGGTGCTGAGATTTGAAGACGACCGCCGCGTGGCGGGCCAGATCGAGCGTCGGCACCGCCAAGGCAATCTTGCGATCGTCGTAGACCGACCCGATGGTGCTGTCGCCCAGCGTGTCGGTCAGCGTCTTGCGCAGCGCCCGGTCGCCGCAGATGGTGCCGATGCCGAACGCGCGAACGAGCTTGCCGAGGATGGGCAGCGGGCGAACCCACTGCAGCGGGAAGATCTTCTTTCCCGCCTTGGCATAGAGCTCCTGCATTTGCGTCAGAGGCACGCCGGCCGCGAGCCCACAGGCCACGATACCGCCCGTGCTCGTGCCGACGACGAGGTCGAAGGCCGATCCAACGTCGAGCGGACCCTGCAGCTTCAGCTTCTCACTGATGCGCTCGGCGAAGGTGGCCAGATAGGCAGTTTGGTATGCGCCGCGCATGCCACCGCCGTCCAGGCACAGGACTCGAAAGGGCTTCGTCTCCTCCACATGTGCTCCCTGTGGTTTGAAATGATCCGCGACATATTGGGCGCGTTGCAATCAGTTTCAAGAGGCACTTCACACGAAACAGGCGTTTTTTCAGGGCCGTGGTGGGCTTCAGGCGTTCACCAAGGCTATTCCCTCGTTAGCGATTTTCAGGTGCTTACGCCTTCGCCCGGTTTCGTCGTCGGAACTAGCTGCGGTGCGAAACTGACGGGGAGCCATTCGATCGACTCATCGCTACAAACGCGTCAGTGCCGCGGCACGTCAGGCCCATGTGGCGCGCTTGCCTGCCACGCTCGTGAATCTCGCCGAGGGTGAGTGAGGCGGAGCAAGATGGGTCACGGCGCCACGGTAGACGCACTGGCTTCCGCGCAGAATGGCGCGGGCAGACGACAGTCTGCTTAATGGCTCAGTTCAGACCTCTGACCTCGCACCTCGAATGGCAGCAACCGCTGGGGGCTGTGTGAAAACCCTCTCACGGCCTGCCTCCTGGGCCGGTAGAGTCCGCAGACATATTGAACATCGGGGTCAATATGTCCAGATTCATCGAGGGTCAGGACCGGCAGCAGGTCACATTGCTGCCAGAGTGCCTGGACGACTTCATTACAGAGGACAACACGGTTCGGATCGTTGATGCCTTCATCGACGAGTTGGACCTTGCGGCCCTGGGATTCGAAGGCGCAACGCCGGCTTCAACCGGCAGGCCCTCCTACCACCCCGCGGTGCTCCTGAAGCTCTACCTCTACGGCTACCTCAACCGCATCCAGTCCAGTCGCAGGCTGGAGCGTGAGTGCCAGCGCAACGTGGAGTTGATGTGGCTGACCGGGCGGCTCGCCCACGACTTCAAGACCATCGCGGACTTCCGGCGCGACAACGGCAAGGGCATCCGCAACGTCTGCCGTCGCTTCGTGATGCTGTGCCGCGAGTTGAAGCTGTTCACCGAGGCCGTGGTGGCCATCGACGGCAGCAAGTTCAAGGCGGTCAACAACCGGGAGCGCAACTTCACGCCGGGCAAGATCGAGCGACGCGAGCGCGACCTGGAGGAAAGCATCCAACGTTACATGGACGCGCTGGAGACGGCAGACCGGACCCAGCCTGCAGAGATGCAGGCCAAGACCGAACGGCTGCACGGGAAGATCCAGAAGATGCGCCAGCGCCTGCAAGGCCTGCAGGTGATCAAGGCGCAGTTGGAGACCCTGCCGGATCGGCAGATCTCCCAGACGGATCCTGATGCGCGGGCCATGACCACCTACAGCGCCAAGGGAACGGCCATGGTGGGCTACAACGTGCAAGCCGCGGTGGACACCAAGAATCATCTGATCGTGGCCCACGAGGTCACGAACAACGGCAATGACCGCGCGCAGCTGAGCCCAATGGCTCTGGCGGCGCGCGATGCGATGGGCAAGCGCCGGTTGAAAGCGATCGCCGATCGCGGCTACTACAGCGGCCCTGGGCTCAAGGCCTGCCAGGATGCCGGGGTTGCCGCGCTTGTTCCTAAACCGATGACATCCAACGCCAGGTTCGAAGGCCGGTTCGACAAGACCGACTTCGTCTACATCGCCCGTGACGACGAGTACCAATGCCCAGCCGGTCAGCGTGCGATCCGGCGCTTCAGTCGAGAGGAGGATGGGCTGCAGATCAGCATCTACTGGTCCAGCGCTTGCCCCGCCTGTTCAATGAAAGCGCAGTGCACAACGAGTGAGTACCGGCGCATCAGGCGATGGGAGCACGAGGAGGTCATGGACAAGACCCAGCAACGGCTGGACCGAATGCCCAACGCCATGACGGTGCGCAAGAGCACCATTGAGCACGTCTTCGGAACGCTCAAGCACTGGATGGGCTGGACACACTTCCTGACCCGAGGCTTCCAAAACGTGGCGACCGAAATGAGCCTGAGCGTGTTGGCGTACAACTTCAGGCGAGTCCTCAGCATCCTTGGCTTCGAGGGGGCCATGAAAGCGATGCGCCTCCTGGGCGCATGAGGGCGCCATCTGCGGTCGCTGCAGGGTGAATAGGCACCCCGAGATCGCCTCGAAGATCAATCTGACGGGTCGCAGGCGCGACCAAACCGAGAAAACCGCCTGAGCGGCTGGCTACGCCTCTGTCGGGCGCGTGCTTCCCGCGTTGTCACACAGCCTCGCTGCGTAGCCGTCCTCGACACCTTTGCGATGGTCTCGCAGACAACCGAACTGATGTGCAGGAGTGCCATCACGGTTCTCTTTCAGAGCCAACCAGACTCGGTATCCCGCTTACTGCGGGCACGCCTGCCCTAGCGCCGCAGCCGCAGGTGGTGGGCGTCTTCGCTCTTCCGCACTTCGACCACCGCCTCCAGGGCCTTGAGCATTTCGCCGAATCCGGCGTAGCCGAAGTCTTTAGGGTCGAAGGTGGGGTCCAGCCGCTTGATCAGTGGCAACACGTTGGCTTTGTTCACCCAGGGTTCGCCCGTGGATTCGGACAGCAGGTGTAGGGCGCGGCGTAGCAAGTCGGCGGCGGGGTTAGCCGGAAGTGCGGTGGCCGCTTCGGGGGCATCGCCCTTCTTGCTGTCGACCAGGGTCTCCGGCTCGATGAGGCTGTCGTAGAAGCGGAACTCGTGGCAGCTCTTGGCCCAGTGTTTGTTGGTGTTCTTGCGGTTGCCAATGCCGATCAGTGTGCGTCCAGCGGCCTTGATCTTCTGCGCAACGGGCATGTAATCGCTGTCTCCGCCCACGACGATGACTGTCCTGATGTGAGCGAAACGGCTGAGATCCTCTGTGGCATCGAGGCAGAGCTTGATATCGGCGCCATTTTTTGCGGAAGCCCCTGGCGGAAATAGCTGGATCAGCTCGACCGAGCCCTGAAGCAAGGCATCGCGGTACCGACCGAAGTACTGCCAGTTGCCATAAGCACGGTTGATCGCGACCGGCCCGAACGAGGCGCTGAGTTCAACCAGGGCCTGGACATCGATTAAAGGCTCTTGAACCTTGAAGCGGTTGTCTTGCTTCGCATACGCACCTTCGCCGTATTTGGCCTCCATGAGGCCGGCGTGGAGATTCTCGAAGTCCCAGTACAGGGCGACAGATCCGCTTTCGCCGTTGTCGTTGGTTCGCACAGTTTTCTCCCTCCCAGTCGTGATGCAGTCATCGTAATGCCCCTTGGTAGAGTCAATTGACCGGGAAGGAGCAATACCACCGCGACGTCCGGAGCCATGGCACCAGCACACCACAAGAAGGAATTCGTCGGACCGAAATGTTCACACTACGGGACGCGGAAAAATCGCACTTGAGGTGAAGTGGTATGCCAGCAAGGAGGACGCGGTGGGTCCTGACTTCGGCCCGAGCATCGCGAGGACGGTCTTTGTCAAAACGGCGCTCCTACCGCCTGTACCGTCCTGAGGCGACTTCCTGGGTCTGCCTTTTAGGCTAAAGAGCGATGGTCGTTCCCCGAGGCGAAACCACATCTCGCGGATTCCGCTGGGCCAGCAGTGGGCCAGTTGCGGGCCACAGCAAACTGCGCAGCAGGTCGAAGACCATCGCCTCAGTGCCCGAGCTGGCCCACGAACAGCGCGCTGCCGGGGAGAGGCAGCGCCTCAACTACGTGATCGACCCACGCTTGGATGCGCGTAAGTCCTTGATTTGGCGCGGCTGGCGGGGATCGAACCCACGACCCTCGGCTTCGGAGGCCGATACTCTATCCACTGAGCTACAGCCGCGTGGCTGGAAAAGACCAATACTCCTTCTACTGCGCGGTTCCCGAATGACGACAGCCTTCGGAGGCCGATACTCTATCCACTGAGCTACAGCCGCGCAGAGCCATGCATTCTAGCGGCTTGCTCGGGATCGCCCGGGCCCGCCATAGGCGCTAGATATAATCGCGGGCTGTCCGCCGACGCCCGGCGCGCACTGCCAGAAGGCCTTGAAGGCCCGCCTGCCACCCCCCTGAGGACCCCATGAGCGACCACGATTCCCATACCGGCCCCATCAAGACGCCCGCCCAGCTAATGTGGACGTCGCTCTTTGCCTTCGTGGTCCCCGTGTTCATCATCATTGGCCTGGTCTATTTCGTGACCTCGGCCAACAAGCCTGGCGCCGGCGCGGTCGACACCGAACTCGCGGTCGCCCAGCGCATCGAGAAGGTCGGCTCGGTGGAAATCCGCGACGCCAACCGCCCGCTCGAAGCCGGCGCCACCGTGTACAAGGCCCAGTGCGCCGCCTGCCACGAAGCAGGTCTGGCAGGCGCCCCCAAGTTCGGTGACGCCGGGGCCTGGGCCGCGCGCATCGCCACCGGCTACGAGGCGCTGCTCAATTCCGCCCTGAAGGGCAAGGGCGCCATGGGCGCTCAGGGCGGCGGCGCGTTCCGCGACGCGGAAATCGGCCGCGCCGTGGTGCACATGGCCAACGCCGCCGGCGCCAAGTTCGCCGAGCCGCAAATGGCCGCGCCCGCGCCGAAAGCCGACGCTGCGCCTGCGCCGGCCGCTGCCGCACCCGCCGCCGCTCCTGCGGCCGCCGCACCCGCCGCACCAGCACCCGCCTCGGCGGCCGCTGTCGCCGCCAACGGTGAGGCCCTGTACAAGCAAGCCTGCACGGTGTGCCACGCCGCTGGCGTGGCGGGCGCGCCCAAGACAGGCGACAAGGCCGCCTGGGCCCCGCGCATCGCACAGGGCGTGGAAGCCCTCACAGCCAGCGCGATCAAGGGCAAGGGCGCCATGCCGCCCAAGGGGGGTGCGATGGCCGCCTCGGATGCCGAGATCAAGGCCGCCGTGCAGTACCTGATCGATCGCGCCAAGTAAGCGCGCGCGACGCCACCGCACAGAAGCCGGTCACTGACCGGCTTTTTTCATGGCCTCGGGGCTGCGCACGAAGCCGAATCGCGTGGGCAGATCGTCCGCGCGCACGGCCTGCGGTTGCCAGCGCCCCGCCTCCACCGCGTCGGCCGCGAGCGCCATGTCGGCCGTGTGCACCAGGCCGACGCCACGGTCGGTATCGAGGTAGAGCCTGCCCTCCTCGTCGAGCAGGCTGGCGCGCACCGTGACTGGCTCGCCGTCGTGCGCTTGCACCGAGCCGTCGGGCTGCAGTCGCCACACCCACGGGGTGTTCTCCAGCTCCACATAGACGCGTTGCGGCCCGTTCTGGAAGAACCACTGGCCCTGATCGTCGGCCGCGTAGTTGCGGTGGATGAAGGCGATGAGCTTGTCGTGCCGCAGCAGCGAACCCTTGCTGCGCGCGAAGGGGCCGGCGGCTTGCGCGCGGTCATCGCGCATGTACCACTGGCCGCGCGCGTCCAGCCCCAGCCAACCGTGGCAGTGCGGCACGTTGGGCCATTTGGCGAGCGCGGCCTTGACGATGTCGTCCATTCGGTGCGGCTCAGGTGTGGGCAAGCAACCAGTGTCCCACCGCGTCGGGCATGGTGCGCACATGCCCGGGCAATCCCCACGCCCCCAGCGAGGCGGCGAAGCCCACATGGCCGCCGTGGGCGGGCTGCCAGAGCGTGACGCGCGCGCCCACCTCGCCTGCCCGCGGCAAGGAGTGGGCGGGCACGAAGGGATCGTTGAGCGCGTTGACGGCGAGCGCGGGCACGCGGATGCGCGCGAGGTGCGGCTTGGCCGAGGCCCGAGCCCAGTAGTCCTCGGCGTCGCGAAAGCCGTGCAGCGGTGCAGTGAAAATGTCGTCGAAGGCGTGCAGGTCGCGCGCGGCGCGCAGGGCTTCTGCACTGAACAGGCCCGGGTGTTGCGCAAGCTTGCTCAGCGCCTTGGGCTTCATGCTGCGCAGGAACATGCGCGTGTAGATCTGCCGGTTCAGGCCACGGCCGATGGCGTGTCCGCCCGCGGCGAGGTCCAGCGGCGAGCACACGGCGGCCACGGCCTTCACGACGCTGGCGGCGGCCTCGCCCGATTCACCGGCCCAGCGCAAGAGCGCATTGCCGCCCAATGAGACGCCCACCGCGATCAAGGGGCGCTGCGGTTCGGCGGTGGCGAAGCGGCGCAGGATCCAGTCGATCTCTTCGAAATCGCCCGAGTGGTAGGCGCGCGGCGCGCGGTTCATCTCGCCCGAGCAGCCGCGAAAGTGCGGCACGGCGTACGCCAGACCGCGCTCCGCGGCGACATCGGCGAAGGCCACGGCGTACTGGCTGGCCGAGGAGCCTTCGAGGCCGTGGAACAGCACGAGGCGGGGCGCCTGCTCATGCGCCGCGTGGCTGGCGTGGTCGACGTCGATGAAGTCGCCATCGGGCGCGATCCAGCGCTCGCGCCGCCACTGCGGTGCCGGCCCGAAATGCCGGCGCGCGAGCAGCGCAGGCCAGATGGTCTGTGCGTGTCCGCCGGGCAGCCACCATGGCGCACGGTAGGCGGACAGGTCGGTGCGCGGTTCGGGTTTCAACTTGGAAGGTGACTCAATGCAGCAGGGGCTTCTGACCGGACAGTTCGGGCGGCTCGACGCGCGTGCCCGGGCTCGCGTGGTGCGCCACGAGGCGCCAGCCCTGGGCCGTCTTGATGTAGACGTTGGTGGCCAGCACGTAGGCGTGCTGCGGCCCGTCGTCGGTAAGCACGGCCACGCGCTCGACCAGGTTGTGCACGGCGCAGTGGCCATCGTCGTGGCGGTGCAGCTTCTCGGGCATGGCCATCACCGCGCCGTTGGCGAACATGGCCTCGAAGGTGGCGCGAATGGCCTCGTGTCCGATCAGGCGCGGGCCGCCCGGGTGCACGCAGACGATATCGTCCTCGTCGGCCCAGCAGGCCATGAGGCGCTCGATGTCGGCGTGCTGCAGGGCGTCGTAAAACGCGGCTTCGGTGTCGTCCGGCGTGCCCGGTGGCAGCTTGGGTTTGCGCATGCGCGCATTGTGCCGCCGCGCCACGGACGCGGGGTATAGTGCCCGCGAACCCGCTGTCCCAAGGAGGTCCCATGCGCCGTCTGCTCTCACTTCTGCTGATCTGCGTCACCGCCGTGCTGGGCGGCTGCGGCTACAACGACTTCCAGCGGCTTGATGAAGAGAGCCGCTCGGCCTGGGCCGAGGTGCTCAACCAGTATCAGCGCCGCGCCGACCTGATCCCCAACATCGTGGCCACGGTGCAGGGCGAGGCCAATTTCGAGCGCGGCACGCTGGAGGCGGTGGTCAACGCGCGCGCCAAGGCCACCTCGATCCAGGCCACGCCCGAGCTGCTCAACGACCCGGCGGCGCTGCAGAAGTTCCAGGCCGCGCAAGGTGAGCTGGGCAGCGCGCTCAGCCGCCTGATGGTGGTGGTGGAGCAGTACCCGAACCTCAAGGCCAACCAGGGCTTCTCCGACCTGCGCGTGCAACTCGAAGGCACCGAGAACCGCATCGCCGTGGCGCGCAACCGCTACATCCAGGCGGTGCAAGCCTACAACGTGCTGGCGCGCAGCTTCCCCAGCAACCTCACGGCCATGGTGTTCGGGTACCAGCCCAAGGCCAACTTCAGCGTCGCCAACGAGGCCGAGATCAGCCAGCCGCCCAAGGTCGACTTCGGCACGCAGAAGCCCTGACGATGGCGCTAGCCCTGCGCACGCTGCTGGCGCTGGCCCTCGGGCTGGCGTCGGCACTGGCCTGGGCCCAGGGTTTGCAACCCGTGCCCGAGCTGCGTGCGCGGGCGATGGACTTCACCGGCACGCTCGACGCCGCCGCGCTGCAACGCATCGAAGAGCGCCTCGCCGGCTTCGAGCGCGAGCGCGGCACGCAGATCGTGGTGGTGATAGTGGCCAGCACGGCGCCCGAAGACATCGCCGACTACACCCAGCGCCTGGGCGATGCCTGGAAGATCGGCCGGCCCGAGGTGGGCGACGGCCTGCTGTTCGTGATTGCCAAGGACGACCGGCGCATGCGCATCGCGCCGGCCAAGACTCTTGAAGGCGCCATTCCTGACCTGCTGGCGCGCCGCATCCTTGACCAGGTCGTGGCGCCCGCGCTGCGGCAGGGGGACTTCGCGGGGGGCATCGATGCGGGGCTCACCCAGATCATGGCGGCCGTGCGCGGTGAGGCCTTGCCGCTGCCCACGCAGGAATCGCGCTCGCAAGGCAGTGCGGGCGACTGGACCGATGGCCTCGTGTTCCTGCTGTTCGCCGTGCCGATGGTGGCCGGCTTCATGCGCCGGGCTTTTGGTCGCGCGCTGGGCATTCCTCTCACCGGCGCGGCCTCGGGCGTGATCGCTTGGCTGCTCACCTCTGTGTTGTGGGTTAGCGCCGGCGCGGCGCTGCTGGGCATGCTGGTGGCAGTGCTGACGCGCTTCATGCCGGTGTCGACACCCTCGTCGCGGGGCCGGGGTGGCCACGGGGGCGGTTGGGGTGGCCAGC
>NZ_CCAE010000067.1 GCF_000723405.1 Hydrogenophaga intermedia
ATCTCGTTCAAACCTTTTCAGTCAAAGTGCTCAGCATAGACGAGCAAGTTGCTTGACCGTCAACGCGACAAAACCCGCGCAGGCCAGCCCGGCGCTGGTGCAACTGGCGGTGGACACCGCGTCCGCCCAGGGCTGGCCGCGCCCCTTGCTGGCCTGGCTGCTGGTGCAGCAGCGCACCGCGCAGGCGGCGGGCGACACGGCCACCGCCGAGCGCCTGCAGCGGCGCATCGACGCCGTGGCACCCCGCGCCACCGTGCGCTGAGGGCCGGGGTATGAGTGAAAGACCGCAAGGGCCGATCCGGTGATGCCTGAGCACCGGCCACGGCGAACCATCCTGAGCGTCGACGACCACGAGCTGGTGCGCGTGGGCCTGCGCCAGGTCATCGGCCAACACTTTGCCGACCGCTTCCATGTGGCCGAGGCGCACAACCTGGAGCAGGCCCTGCGCTTTCTGGACGAGCGCGCGGACGAGGTGTTCCTGCTGCTGCTCGACCTGAACCTGGGCGACACGCGCGGCCTGGCCGGGCTGCGCTTGCTGGGCCAGCGCCACCCGCGCCTGCCGATCGCCGTGGTGTCGGGTTCGAACGACGAGCGCGTGCGCGATGAGGTCCGCGCCCACGGCGCGGTGGGGTACTTCTGCAAAACCGGTGACACGGACGACCTGAAGGGCCTGCTGGACACGATCGAACGCGCCGCGACGGGCACCGACGGCGCACTGGCCGACGCGCCAGCGGGACCGCACGACGCCTTGGCCCGCAGCAGGCGCCTGCGTCCGGGCATCCGCCTCACCGACCGCCAGGTCCAGGTGCTGGAGCTCATCCTGGGCGGGCTCGACAACCAGGCCATCGCCACCGAAACCGGGCTGGCCTTGGGCTCGGTGAAGAACTGCGTCTCCACGGTTTTCCTCGCCTTCAACGTGCGGTCCCGGGCCGAGTTGATCGGGCTTTTTTCGTGAGCCGGCCGTGAGCGAGGGGGCGTCGACCCGCGTGGCCGTGCAGCGCATCCGGCTCGAGCTGCTGCTGCAGAAAACCGGGCCGGTGCGCATCCTCTCGCCCATTCCCTTCGCCACACCGCTGGCGGTGGTCTTCTACTTGAAATGGGCCTCCGTGCTGGCGCTGGTCTGGCTCGGTCTGTTCTATGCCGTCGTCGCCGTCACCTACCTGCGACGAAGAACGCTGCAGGCCCGCGGGCCGCTGCCGGACCACGAACTGCCCGACATCCTTCGCGGCCGTGTGCGCGACATCCTGCTGTTGGGCGCCATGTGGGGCCTGGCGCCCTGGATGCTCAGCGCCCACCGCAGCACCGACGACATCGTGCTGATTTCCATCTTCATCATGGGCGCGATCTCGCTGGGCTCGGCCATCGTGTCCACCCATCGCCAGACCATTGCCGCCTTCAGCCTGCCGGCCGGCGCGGGCATGGTCAGCGCCTGCTTCTGGCACGGCGGGCTCGTTGGCTGGGTGCTGGCGGTTTGCATGGCGCTCTTTCTGGTGATGACGCTCAAGTGGACTTTCCAGCAGGCCGACCTGCTCGAGCAGTCCCTGACGGTGCGCTTCGAGAAGGAAGACCTGGCCCGCCGGCTGGAACAGCAGGTGGAACTGGTGGAGAACGCCAACCGCGAAAAGAGCCGCTTTCTCGCGTCCGCCAGCCATGATTTGCGCCAACCCCTGCACGCCATCTCGCTGTTCACCTCGGTGCTGGAGCGTTCGCGGCTGGACCCGGACAGCGCGCAGACCGTCACGCGCCTGAGCCATTCGGTGCGCCTGCTGAACCAATCGCTCGACACCATGCTCGACATCTCCCGGCTGGACGCGGGCGCGGTGCAGCCGAGCGTGGAAGCCGTGGGTGTGCACGGGCTGTTCCTTTCGCTGAGCCACACCTTCGCCGGCAGCGCGCAGGAGCGCGAGCTGCAGATCCGCTTCCGCGCCCCGGGCGAGCTGGCCGTGATGAGCGACGCTCAACTGCTCACGCGCCTGCTCGGCAACCTCATCGACAACGCCATCAAGTACACGCGCAGCGGCGGCGTGTTGATCGCGGCCCGCACGGGAGCACCGGCGGCGCGCGCCGGCTGGGTCTGCTTCGAGGTCATCGACACCGGCATCGGCATCGCCCGTGAACACCAGGTGCGCGTGTTCGACGAGTTCTTCCAGCTCGACAACCCGCAGCGCGACCGCGCCGCTGGCCTCGGCATCGGCCTGTCCATCGTCAAGCGCTTGTCGAGCCTGCTGGAACACCCCATCGAGCTGTCGTCCACGCCCGCGCGCGGCACGCGCTTTCGCGTGTGGGTGCGACAGGCCGTGGAAGGGACGCCCGCGCTGGCCGGGCCCGCGCCCGCCGACCCCGTGGTGAGCGAAGGCCGCCTGCCGCGCCACGTGCTGATCGTCGACGACGAGCGGGTGGGGCGCGAGGCGCTGAGCTTGCTGCTCTCGTCCTGCGGTTGCACCGTGCATGGCGCCAGCGACCTGCCGCAGGCGCGGCAACTGCTGGAAGCGAACCCGATCGAGGCCGTGGTGTCCGACGACCGCCTGCCGGGCGACAGCAATGGGCTGGCGTTTCTGCTCGCGCTGCGCGACAGCGCGCCGCACCTGCGCACGCTGCTGGTGACGGGCGAGACCGCGCCGCAGCGCATCAGCGAGATCAAGGCCAGCGGCGTGCCCTTCTTGCACAAGCCGGTGGTGGCGCAGCAACTGCTGAACGCCTTGAGCGGCCGACCGAGCGCCTGACCCCTTCGCGCGCCGCGCGATGTGACTGCGGTCACTTCTCCGGGGAAAAGGCGCTTCGGATACTGGCGCCATGACAAACAACTTCTTCGGAACTCTTTGCGCCGTGGCGGCCGCCGCGTTGTCGTTGGCGGGCTGTGGCGGTAGCGGCGGCGGCGGCGGACCGTCGCCCACGCCCACGTCAAGCGGTGGCTCGATCACCGGCCAGGCCTTCAAAGGCCCGACCCGCGGCGCGACCGTGTGCCTGTACGCCCTCGACCCCGCGGCACCCGATCGCAAGGGCGCGGCCGTACCGGCCCAGCCCGGCTCCCTGCCCACCATCGACAACGGCTGCATCGTCACCGGGGGTGACGGCCAGTTCCACGTCCAACTGCCGGACACCGCCACCGGTGAGCTGCTGGTCGAATCAACCGGTGGGACCTATTGCAGCGACGAAAGCACCTTCGACGGCACCAGTTGCGCCCACGGCGGCGCGCCGGTGCCCATGGGGAGCAACGCGTTGCGTACGGTGGTGTCGGTGCCGGGATCGGGCCGCACCGCCAGCGCGCCCTTGACCGTGCTGACGACGGCGGCGGTGGGCGCCGCCGGCGCGCTCGGCGCCGCAGGGTTCAACACCGCCTATGCCACCGTCGCAAGCAATTTCGGCCTGGCCGGCACCGCCGCCAACGCCGACCCCGCGAGCGGTGCGCTCAACAACATGCTCCGGGGCCTGAGCCGCCACCTCGGTGCGGACAACCGGCTGATCGCCAGCCTGGTGGAGCGCATCGCTGACGGCACGCTCACCGGCGGGCACGGCGAGATCACGCCGGTGGCGACGGTCATCGGGCGGGCCTTGCTCTCCGATGAGCGCCGGCAGGTGATGCTGGCGTTGGCCTGTTTCACCGACGCGGACGGCATCCACCAGGAACACGTCTATTCGATGTTCCTGCCCGAGGGCAGGGCCACCCGAGGCAGCTTCACGGCCTATCACTACGGCGATGCCGCGTGCGACGGGCCCATCGGTCAGATCAGTGTCGGCTTCGACGTGGAGTACCTGGGCAGCGTGGACGTGCCCCGGCAGGCCACCACGGACGTGCGCAAGGCGCAGGCCGGCAACGCGAGTGTGGCCCGGCTCGCCTTCCCCGTTGACAGCCGCCTGGGCGAGCACTCGGGGGTCGACGCGAACTTCATGATCGCCCGCATCGACGACGCCTGTCATTCCAATGCCAAGGCCTACCTGAGCGCCGTTGACAGCCCGGTGCAGGGCGGTGTGCTCTCCCGGCTCGACATGAGCCAGCCGTACACCATCTACTGCGAAAACTGATTCGCGACCTCTCTTTTCCCACCACGTCCCGATCGGGACCCTTTCCCATGCACCGACTGCTCCTTGCCCTGACCCTGCCTCTGCTCGCCAGCGCCGCCATCGCGGCAAGCGATTCATCCTGCGCCGAGCACGAGAAACTTCGTGCCCAACGCGACAGCGCCTTGCAGAAGAAGGACTTCAAACAGTACTGCGTTGCCTTGTCCGGCCTGATCCGGCTGATGCCGCAGAAGCCGCCGGCGCCCGCGCACGTTCAATGCGAAGCCAACGCCAATCGCATGAAGGCCGAGGCCTGGCTCAAGGTACGCCCGTCGGTCATCGACACCATGACGACGACCTTCGATCAGAACTGCCGCTGACGCGCGTTCACTGGGCCGCGTCCGTCGCGGCCTTCACCTCCGACAGCTTGCAACCCTTCTTCAGGAACAGGTCCACCAGGTGCTCGCTGCGCGCCTGCACGTGCTCCAGCGCCTGTTCCGCATTCACCAGGCGCGTCTGTGCCTGCATCATCTTGTTGGTGCTGTCCTGCATGCCGGCCCGGCGCGCTTCGGCGGCGGCCTGCATGGCGTAGCCCTGCACCTGGCTGCCACCGGGTATCAGCCCCAGCAAGCTGCCGCCGATGGCGGAGCCGACGCCACCGCGGCCTTCGCTGGCGAGCTTCATCATCTCGTTCTGCGTGTCCGTCATGACCTGCTGGGCCTGCGCGGCCTCGGCCCGGTGAATCTGGCCGGTCTTCTCCAATGCCTGCGTCTCCGCGTGGATCTGCGCGCAACTCAACTCGCCGTCGCCCAGTTGCCGCACGCTGCGCATGGGCTCCGTGGTGAGCATCGGGCCGATCTGCGCGTTGGCGAGCACGGGCATCAGCGCGAGGCAGCCATGCAGGGGTATGCGCTTGAATGTGGTGGAAAGCATGCAGGACCTCGTCTCGAAGGGAAGGTGGACAGCGCGCGCGGGTGCGGCGCCGCGGTCCTGCGAGTGTCAAAGGCGGGCTGTCGAGCGGGAAGTGACCAGGGTCACGCCCCTCCAGAACGCAGTCGTTCAGCGCACCGGGTCAGGCATGGTTGGTCAGCCGGTCGGCAATGAACTTGAGCGCCTGCAGAGCGCTCGCCGGATCACCGCTGTACTGGGCTTGCACGATGGCGCCATCCACCGCACAGGCCAAGGCCTTCGCCATCCGCTTTCGCTGAGCTGATTGCGGCAGAACCGCTTCGATGGCCTCGGCCATTTCCTGCTTGTGCCGGCGCGTGGCCTCGATGACGGCTGGCATTGCGGGACCCATCTCGCTGACGCCGTTGAGGAATGCGCACCCTCGGAAATCGCCAAGCGCCTTGCCCTGGAACCATTCCTTCATCACCGGCGCCAGCGCCTGCGCGCCGGTTGACCCGCGTGCGTGGCGTTCCAAGGCCTCGGTGAACCAGTTCATCCACCGCTCGTGGCGAAGGTTGAGGTAAGCCAGGATGAGGTCGTTCTTGCTCGGAAAGTGCCTGTAGAAGGTCACCTTGGTCACGCCGGCCTCGGCAATGACGCGGTCGATGCCGGTGGCGCGGAGGCCCTCGGCGTAGAAGAGATCGTGCGCCGTACGCAGGATGCGTTCTCTCGCGGACAGGTCGCCGGTGCTGACAGCGGTGTTTTTGTTCATGACGGCAATATAGACAGACTTGTCTACTTTTGCCACAATTCGCATGTAGACAGAACTGTCTACATGCCGTTGGTCTGCGGCTCACCACGACCATTCACCGAAAGCCACCGCCATGGAAACGCGCCCGCCCTTGCCCCCATTCACCCGCGAAACGGCGATCCAGAAGATTCGTCTGGCCGAAGACGGCTGGAACAGCCGCGATCCTGCGCGCATCGTGCTCGCCTACAGCCCTGACACCGTCTGGCGCAATCGGGCCGAGTTCCCTCGGGGCCGCGCCGAGGCGCAGGCGCTGCTGGAGCGCAAGTGGGCGCGCGAGCTTGACTACCGCTTGATCAAGGAGCTTTGGGCTTTCGACGGCCATCGCATCGCTGTGCGTTTTGTGTACGAATGGCACGACGACGCCGGCAACTGGTTCCGCAGCCATGGCAATGAGAACTGGGCGTTCGACGAACAGGGCCTGATGACGCATCGCCACGCGAGCATCAACGACCAGCCGATCAAGGCCGAAGACAGGAAGTTCCATTGGCCGCTGGGCCGCCGCCCTGACGACCATCCCGGGCTCACGGCCCTGGGGCTGTGACGTGAACGCCCGGGGAGAGAATTCGTCCGACCGTCAGGGCACCATCTTCACCAAGGGTTGATACAAGGAGTCAGCACCTGGGCATCGGCATGTCGTCGCACTGCACACAACCGGCGTTGTTTCTTCTGCCACTCCTGCCGATGTGTTTGCCGCATGTGGCAAAGCATTCCGTGCTGGCTCGAAACGCCGCCCATTTCGCCTGACAGCTGTCTTGCCGTTGCGCGGCAACGCCCCGTTTGGGGGCCGGCTCGGGCTTGGGGATTTCCGCTGCTTCCGAAGGAACCGCTGGCGCAGTGGTGTCGTCGCCCGAACCATCGGGGGTGGAGCCGGGGGAGGTCGCCGGGGGAGTGGCTTCAAATCCGTCTGCCAGATTCGTGCGGGGAACACGCACCTTCTTCGCGCCCTGTGCTGCCGAGGCATCAGGCCGGTCGCCAAAATGGACCTGGCCATTGCTGTCTGTCCAGCGGTACACCTCGGAATAGGCACCGCTGCCGGCGAGTACCAGGGCGATCGCCGGCAGAAGACGGACCCAACGAGCAGTTCCCATATTGCTCCCCCTGATGCATTGAAGCCAACAGGCATGGTAGTGCAGCGCACCGGTGCGGCGAATGCACAAACTGGGGGAGCCCGGGCGCGCGCTTTCCGGCCTGAACGGCTCGGGCCGGCAAGCGCGCCGCGCTCAGTTCACTTTGCCGATGCGCTGCACCACGCTCTTCATCGCCGCCGCGTCGGCCTTCACGAAGGCATCGAACTCGGCCGCGTCCTGGTACTGGAACTGCGTGCCGGCGGTGGTCATCACCTGGATGGTGCGCTCGTCGCGCGCGGCCATGCGGGCGGCCTCGCGCAGCTTGTCGATGGCCGCCTGCGGCGTGCCCGCCGGTGCGAACAGGCCGGCCCACTGCGAGTAGCTGATGTTCACGCCCAGCTCCTTGAAGCTGGGCACGTCGGGCAGCAGGGCCAGCCGGCCTTCGCCCCAGTGGGCCAGCGCGCGCATGCGCCCGCTCTTGATGTGGCCGACCACGCTGGCCGGGCCGCTGGCCAGCGCCTCCACCTGGCCGCCCAGCAGGCCCACGATGGCCGGGCCCGCGCCGGTGTAGGGCACGTGCAGCATGAAGGTGTTGGTGGCCGCCTTGAGCTGCTCCATGGGTACCTGCATGGTGCCGTAGTTGCCCGACGAGCCGAAGGTGATGCGCCCGGGGTTGGCCTTGGCGTAGGCGATGAACTCGGCGTAGGTTTTCCAGGGGCTGTCGGCGCGCACCACCAGCACGGTGGGGTCGGCCGTCATGCGCGCGATGGGGGCGAGCTGGTTCACCTCGAACTGCGCGGGGCGGTTGAGGATGCGGTCCGCTTCGGGCAGCACCACCAGCGATGAGAGCGCCATGAGCACGGTGTAGCCGTCGGCCGGGGCCTTGGCCACCGCCGCCATGCCGATGGCGCCGCCCGCGCCGCCGCGGTTGACCACCACCACCGACTGGTTCAGGTGGCGGCCCATGGCCTCGGCCACGGGGCGGCCCACGGTGTCGGCCACGCCACCGGGCGGGAAAGGCACGACCATGGTGATGGGCTTGCTGGGGTACGGGTCTTGCGCGAAGGCTGTGCCCAGGCCGGTCAGGCCCAGGGTCGCCGAGGCGCCGAGCAGGCGGTGGAAGTCGCGTCGTTGCATGTGTTTGTCTCCTGTCGTTGTGGGTGTGCTCGTGTGAAGGAAGGGCTCAGGCGAAGCGGTTCTCGATCTCGCCGATGCCGTCGATGGCGATGCGCACCACGTCGCCGGCCTTAAGGAACTGCGGCGGGCTCAGGCCCATGCCCACGCCAGCGGGCGTGCCGGTGGCGATCACATCGCCGGGGTAGAGCGTGATGCCGCGCGAGATGGTCTCGATCAGCGTGGGGATGTCGAAGATCAGGTCTTCGGTGCGGCCGTCCTGGCGCGGCTCGCCGTTGACCCAGCAGCGCACGCGCGTGTGCTGGCCGTCGAGTTCGTCGGCGGTGACGATCCACGGGCCCATGGGGCAGAAGGTGTCGAAGCTCTTGCCCATGTCCCACTGCTGGTGGCGCATCTGCACGTCGCGCGCGGTCACGTCGTTGACGATGGTGTAGCCCCACACGTGCTTCATCGCGTCGGCCTTGGCGATGTTCTTGCCACCCGTGCCGATGACCACGGCCAGTTCGGCCTCGTAGTCGATCTGCGGGGAGATGGCCTCGCCGGGCAGTTGCACCGCGTCGGTGGGGCCCACCACGCACTCGGGCACCTTGGTGAAGACGATGGGCCACTGGGCCGGGTTGGCGTTGTTGTTCTTGAAGACCGAGCCCTGCAGTTCCTTGGCGTGCTCGTGGTAGTTGCGGCCCACGCACCAGATGTTGCGGCGGGGCAGGGGAATGGGTGCCTGCAGTTGCGCGGCGGACAAGGCGATGGCTTGGCCCTTGGTTCCGGGCAGGGGGCGCCCGGCGGCGGCGGCTTCCACCAGCGGCAGCGCGCCGCGCTGCGCGTCGGCGGGGGACAGGTCGAAGGGGGTGACGGACTGGCCGTCGGCCGAGACGAGGCCGACGCGGCGTTGGCCCTCATGGGCGAAGGTGGCGATGCGCACGAAATCTCCTGATGGTTCAATGTCAAGTACCAAAAAATACCAATTGGTACCAGAACGGCAATGGTAGGCTGTCATGGGGCAGATCCACTGCGGGAATACCCTGGGGCGGGCTCGCCGAGCGCGATTGGTCTGGTTTGGTACAGTGCGCGCATGAGCCTTTCCACCCACCTGCGCCAGACGCTTCTCGATCAGTTCCAGGCCGGCCACTGGCGCGCGGGCGACCGCCTGCCCACCGAGCGCGAGCTGTCCGACCAGCACGGCGTGAGCCGCACCACCGTGCGCAAGGCGCTGCTGGAGTTGAAACAGCAGGGCCTGATCGAGCAGACCGTGGGCAGCGGCACCTACGTGAGCGAGCGCGCGGGCGACCAACTGGGCCGCCGCGTGGCGCAGGACTCGTCGCGCTACACCAGCCCGGCCGAGCTGATGGAGGCGCGCCTGGCGATGGAGCCGGCCATCATCGACATGGCCGTGCGCAACGCCAACACGGCCGACCTTCAGCGCATGGACCACTGCTGCGACGAGGCCGAGCGCGCGAGCACGCTGGAGGCCTTCGAGCACTGGGACGCGGAGCTGCACCAGGCCATCGCCGACGCCGCGCACAACAGCTTCGTGGCCAATGTGTTCGAGCTGATGAAAACCGTGCGCGCGCAGGGCGACTGGGGCCAGCTCAAGAAGAAGAGCGTGACGCCCGAGCGGCGCCTGGCCTACCAGGCCGAGCACCGCGAGATCGTGCGTGCGCTGCGCGACCGCGACGCGGCGCGCGCGAAGGAGATGACGGTGGCGCACCTGCTGCGCGTGCGGCAGAACCTGCTGGGCCACTGAGGCATCGGGGCGCGGGAATAATCCCGGCTCCTTCACCAGGCCTTTGTTCATGGCAGATCCCGTCATCGTTCTCGGCGCCGGCATGGTCGGCGTGTGCACCGCGCTGCACCTGCAGCAGCGCGGCCACGCCGTCACCCTGGTCGACCGGCGTGAGCCCGGTCGCGAAACCTCTTACGGCAACGCCGGCATCATCCAGCGCGAGGCGGTGGAACCGTATGCCTTTCCGCGAAGCTGGGCCATGCTCGCGCGCGTGGCGATGAAGCGCGGCGCGGACGTGAACTACCACCTGGGTGCGCTGCCCGCGCTGGCGGGGCCGCTGGGCCGCTATTGGTGGAACTCGCGGCCCGCGAGTCACCGGCGCATCGCGCGTGACTACGCGCGCCTCATCGAACATTGCCTGAGCGAACACGCGCCGCTGATCGAGCAGGCCGGCGCGCAGGACCTTGTGCGCCGCGAGGGCTTTCGCGCGGTGTTCCGCGACGCTGCGTCGATGCGCCGAGCCGTTGCCGACCGGCACCGCGTGGCCGACGAGTACGGTGTGCGCCACGCCGTGCTGGACAGCGACCAACTGGCCCACGCAGAGCCCGCGCTGCGCCGTCGTCTGGCCGGTGCCATTCACTGGCTGGACCCGTGGTCGGTGAGCGACCCGGGCGAGCTGGTGGCGCGTTACGCGGCACTGCTGCGCCAACAGGGTGGGCGCGTGCTGCAGGGGGACGCGGCCAGCTTGCGCGCCACGGGCGCGGGCTGGCGCGTGCGCACGGCCGAGGGTGATGTCGACGCGCCGCACGCCGTGGTGGCGCTGGGCCCCTGGTCCGACGCTGTGCTGCGCACTCTGGGCTATCGCTACCCGCTGTTCGTCAAGCGCGGTTACCACCGCCACTACACCGGCGGCGAGCCGCCGCGCCTGCCGATGCTGGACGCCGACGGCGGCCTGGTCATCGTGCCCATGCGCCAGGGCGTGCGGGTCACCACGGGGGCCGAGTTCGCACGGCTGGACGCGCCGCGCACGCCGGTGCAGATGCCACGCGCGCACGCGCTGGCCAGTGAACTGTTCGATTTGCCGAACCCGGTGGAGCCGCAGCCCTGGATGGGCGCGCGCCCCTGCACGGCCGACATGCTGCCCGTCATTGGCGCAGCGCCGCGGCACAAGGGCCTGTGGTTCAACTTCGGCCACGCGCACCAGGGTTTCACGCTGGGACCGGTGAGCGGGCGGCTGTTGGCCGAGCTCGTCGGCGGTGGCACCCCCGTGGTGGATCCCGCGCCGTATTCGCCGGCGCGGTTCGGCTGATTCAGCCGGCGGCGCGTTCCAGCACCGCCACGTTCACGGTCGACCGCAGCCGGAAACCCAGCGCCTCGTACAGCTTGATCGCGGCGACGTTGGTGTCCCACGCGTGGAGGAAGGGCTGCTCGCCGCGCGCCTGGATGCGCGCCGCAATGGCCGCCGACAGGCGCCGCGCCAGGCCCATGCCGCGCGCGTCGGGGTGCGTGCACACGCCGCTTACTTCCGCGTAGCCCGGCACGCGAAAGCGCTCTCCCGCCATGGCCAGCAGGCGGCCACCCTGGCGCACGCCCAGAAAGTCGCCCATCACGTGCGTGCGCGGCAGGAACGGGCCGGGCTCGGTGAGCGTGGCCAGCGCGAGCATCTCGGCCGCGTCGGGTTCGCCCAGGCGCAGCAGTTCGTTGGCACCGCCTTCGTCGCGCAAGTCGCGCGTGGCCAGCATCTGCACGCAGGTGCCTTGCTTCACGATTCGCAGGCCGGGCGGCACCATGAGATCGGGCACCTGCGCGAGAAAGACGTTGTCGCCTGGCGCGAGCAGCGCTGCGAGGGCGGCCAAGGCCTCGGGGCTGTCGTCGGGCGTGGCGGCGAAGCGGTTCACGTCGGGCTGGTAGCGCCGCGCCAGCGCGCCGCCCACGGACAGGCCCGCGTGCGCGCCGGTGAGGCTGGCCCACACGGGCCGATCAAGCGGATGCATGCGGTTCCTCGGTGGCCAGCTTCTGGCGGTTCACACGCGCCAGCAGCGGCAGCGCTTCCAGCGCTTCTTCCAGCGCCGCCAGTTGGGCGAGCAGGGCGGTGCCGTGGGGCGCGCAGGCCTCGGCCACGGCCGCCTCGATGGTCGGCCAACTGTGCTGGCGCGCGTGCGCCACCTGGCGTTGGCCGGCCTCCGTCAATTCGACGGTGCGCAGCCGCAGGTCACCGGCCGACTGGCGCGCCTCCACCAGCCCCGCCTCCTGCAATTTGCCCAGTTGCCGGGTCACGCCTGGCTGGCGCACGCCCAGGGCCAAAGCGATGTCGCCCACGGTGAGCGGCCCCAGCCGCTGCAAGGCCGCCAGCACCGGCAGGTGGGAGGCGGGAATGTCCGCCACCCCCTCGGCCTCTATCACGGCCTGCGTCTGCGCCTGCAAGCGTTCGCCGATGCGCTTCAGGCGCGTGCCCAGGGTCAGCAGCCCGAGCGATCTGACAACGTCTTCCATGATTTAAATATAACAAGGTATATGCCTTGCAATTTAAATCGGAAAACAAAGGCCTGTCCAGCCCCGGGGCATGGACAGGCCGGCGCGGCGCTTTACTCGACGCGGATGTTCGCGTCCTTCACCACCACGCCCCAGCGCTGGCGTTCCTTCTCGAAGAACTGGTCCTGCTCGGCGGGCTGCATGGTGTGCACCTCGGCGCCCTGGCCGGTCAGGCGCGAGCGCACCTCGGGGCTGCGGATGGCGGCGATGAGTTCGGCGTTCAGGCGCGACACCACGGCGGCCGGCGTGCCCTTGGGCACCAGCACGCCCTGCCAGGTGCCGGACTCGAAGTCCTTCACGCCCTGTTCGGCCAGGGTGGGCACCTGGCCCACCAGCGGCATGCGCGTGCGCTTGGAAATGCCCAGCACCTTCAGGCGACCGTTCTGCACGTGGGGCAGGGTGGCCAGCATGCCGTTCATGATCACCTGCGTCTGGCCTGCCACGGTGTCGGCCACGGCCTGCGAGCCGCCTTTGTAGGGGATGTAGGTCCACTTCGCGTCCATGGCCCGCTGCACGGCCACGCCGGCCACGTGCGGCGCGCTGCCCATGGCGGTGACGGCGAAATTCAGGTCGCTGGTCTTGGACAGCGCCACCAGCTCCTGCAGGTTGTTGGCCTTGACCGAGGGGTGCACCGCCAGCATGTGCGGGGAGTAGGCCAGCATGGTCACGCCGCGCAGGTCCTTGCTCGGGTCGAACTGCAGCTTGTAGACGGAGGGGCTGATGGCCAGCGCGCCCACGTCGCACAGCAGCAGGGTGTAGCCGTCGGCCGGGGCCTGGGCCACCAGGCCGGCGCCCAGGTTGCCGTTGGCGCCCGCGCGGTTTTCCACCACCACGGGCTGGCCCAGGCTCTTGGCCAGGGGCTCACTGATGGCGCGCGCGATGATGTCCGACGACCCCCCGGGCGGGTAGGGCACCACGATCCGCACCGGCTTGGCCGGGAATTTCTGCGCGTGCGCGGGCAGGCCCACGGTGGCCAGGGCGGCGCCGCTGGCGATGAGTTGTCGGCGATTGAGGGTCATGAGGGGTCTCCTGAGGGCTTGGACGTCCGCGATGGCTTTGTTACAGTCGTCTGATGCAGTGATCTGTTGTCAGTCGTCGGTTGTCTGACAACTAGAGAATTCTGTGAACACGCCCGCGCCGCGTCAAGGAAAAAACCATGCTCCCCGTGAAAACCCCAGGTGAAGGCGCGGCGTCGACCCGGCCGCGCCGCCCCCGCGGCCTGGTGCCCGAGATCGTGGACACGCTGGCCGGCGACATGCGCGAAGGCCGGCTGCAGGCCGGGGACAAGCTGCCCACCGAATCGGCCCTGATGGCCCGCTTTGCCGTGAGCCGCACCGTGGTGCGTGAGGCCATTTCCCGGTTGCAGGCCTCGGGCCTGGTGGACACGCGGCACGGCATCGGCACCTTCGTGCTGGCCTTGCCCGAGCGGGGGCCGTTTCGCATCGCGCCCGAAGATGTGGCCACCGTGGCCGACGTGGTGTCGCTGCTGGAGCTGCGCATCAGCCTGGAAGGCGAGGCCGCCAGCCTGGCGGCGCAGCACCGCGACGAAGACCACCTGCGCCAGATGGAGGCCGCGCTGGCGGCCTTCGAGCTGTCCATCGCCGAATATTCGGACGCGGTGCCGGCGGACTTCCAGTTCCACATGGAGGTGGCCCGCGCCACCGGCAACCGGCATTTCGCGGACCTCATGACCTACCTGGGCACCATGATCATTCCGCGCACCCGCATCAACACCGCCAGCAGTGCCCCCGAGGGGCGCCTGGCCTATCTGCAGCGCGTGCACGTGGAGCACCAGAACATCTACCATGCCATCCGCCTGCGCGACGCCGAGGGCGCGCGCCAGGCCATGCGCCTGCACCTGTCCAACAGCCGCGAGCGGCTGCGCCGGGCACAGGCCGAGACGCCCGGCTGACGCTTCCCCCGCAACGCTCCTCTGACGGGGCCCCTTGGAGATTCCGACTTGGTCCCCCTGAACGATTGGCTGCTGTTCGCCGCCGCCGCGCTGTTCGTGGCCATCACGCCCGGCCCCAACATGGTGTACCTGCTGTCGCGCTCGCTCTGCCAGGGCAAGCGGGCGGGCGTCATCTCGCTCATGGGCGTGGTGGTGGGTTTCCTGGCGCACATGTTCGCGGCGGCCGTGGGCCTCACGGCGCTGTTCATGGCCGTGCCGCTGGCCTACGAACTGCTCAAGTGGGCCGGCGCGGCGTACCTGCTGTACCTGGCCTGGCAGTCGGTAAAGCCCGGCGCGCGTTCGCCCTTCGAGGCGCAGGACCTGCCGGCCGACCCGCCGCGCAAGCTGTTCCTGATGGGCTTCTTCACCAACCTGCTCAACCCCAAGATCGCGGTGTTCTACCTGTCGATCTTTCCGCAGTTCGTCTCGCCCGCGCACGGCTCGGTGTTCGCGCAAAGCGTGCAGCTCGGGCTCACGCAGATCGTGGTGAGCTGCTGTGTGAACCTGGGCATCGTGCTGTCGGCCGCGCGGCTGGCGCTGTGGTTCGCGCGCAGCCCGCGCTGGCTGGCGGCGCAGCGTTATGTGATGGGCACGGTGCTGGCCGCGCTGGCAGTGCGCCTGGCCATGGAGCAGCGCCGCACGGCCTGAAAGGGCGTGAACCGTGCCGAGCCGTCATGCGCCGCTGGCTGTTGATCCTGCTGTTGCTGTGCGCGCCGCTGTCGCCGGTGCTGGCTCACTGCGCGCACGGGATGGCGGGCGTGGTGGTTGTGTCCGCCGATGCCGGTGAGCCTGCCGCTGCGGCGACGGCCGATGCGACGGCCCCGTTGGGTGGCCTGGACGCCGACCCGTGCCACACGCACGCCGTGGCCCTGCCACCGCCAGGCCCGGCGAGCCACGCCGGGCGCGACGCCGCACCCCGCGCCAGCCCCTGGCGCCCCAGCGACGGGCACAGCGCCCGCCCCGAACGCCCCGACTGGTGCGCTCCGCGCCAGGGGGCCAAGCGCCTGAGCGCCTGAGGCCGTTGCGCCCCGCTGGCGCGGCGCCCGTCCCCCTGATCCCTCGTCCTTCGCCGCCGCGCGCGGCGCCGGGGTCGCGCGCCCCGGCCTGTCCTCTCCGATTCGCTTTTCCTGTCCCCCATGAAAAACCGTCCCCTCACCGTTGCCGTCCTGCTGGGCGCGCTCGTGTTCTTCTTCACCCTGGGCCTGTGGGCCTGGCAACAGCGGGGCGCCAGCGACGAGCCGCCCGACCGCGCTGAACCGCTCCGCCTGCAGCGCATGCACTCGCCCGTCATTGGCCCGGCCAGCGCGCCGGTGACGCTGGTCGAATTCTTCGACCCGTCCTGTGAGGCCTGCCGCGCCTTCCACCCTTTTGTGAAAGCCTTGCTGGACCAGTACCCCAGCGAGCTCAAGCTCGTGATCCGCTACGCGCCTTTCCACCCGGGCTCGGACAGCATCGTCAAACTGCTGGAGGCCGCGCGCCGCCAGGGGCTGTACCAGCCCGTGCTGGAAGCGGTGCTGGACGCCCAGCCCGCCTGGGCGGATCATGCGCAGCCGAACCCCTCGCTGGCGTTCGCCGCCGCCAAACAGGCCGGGCTGGACATCGAACGCGCGCTGCAGGACATGCAACGCCCCGAGATGGAGGCCTTGCTGAAGCAGGACGTGGAAGACCTCAACGCGCTGCTCGTGGAGAAGACGCCGACCTTCTTCGTCAACGGCCGCAGTCTGCCCAGCTTCGGCCCCGAGCCGTTGGCCGAACTGGTGGCCGAGGAAGTGGCGCTGGCGCGCCGCGCGCGGTCCGGGCCGTGAGACGATAGCGGCTCTCAACGACAGGAGTCGATCATGGATTGGCTTGTGCTCGGGCTGGTGCTGTTCCTCGGCATCCACTCGGTGTCCATCGTGGCGCCGCGCTGGCGCCACGAACTGGCGCACCGCGTCGGCGAAGGGCCCTGGAAGGGGCTGTACACGCTGGTGGCGCTCGCGGGCTTCGGCCTCATGGTGGCCGGCTACAGCGCCGTGCGGCAGCACCCGGTGCTGCTGTGGACGCCGCCGGTGGCCATGCGTCACGTGGCCGCGCTGCTCATGCTGCCGGTGTTCGTGCTGCTGCTGGCGGCCTACCTGCCCGGGCGCATCCAGCGCGCGGCCAGGCACCCCATGCTGGTGGCGGTGAAGCTGTGGGCGCTGGCGCACCTGCTGGCCAACGGCGGCCTGGCCGATGTGCTGCTGTTCGGCGGCTTCCTGGCCTGGGCCGTGGCCGACCGCATCTCGCTCAAGCGGCGTGCGCAGGCCGGGCTGCTGCGCGCGCCGCACACGCTCGGCGCCGGCAGGGCCAATGACGCCATTGCGCTGGTGGGTGGGCTGCTGCTCTACGCCGTGTTTGCCTTCTGGGCGCATGGCTTCCTGATCGGCGTGCAACCCTTCGGCTGACCGGGAACCCCGGGGCGGGCGTTCGCCTCCATCGGGGCACGCCTTGATGACCACTTCGAACCCGATGGGAGATTCCATGATCCGACGCCTTCGTCCCCTGTTCATCACCCTGGCGGCGGGCCTTGCCGCGGCAGGCGCCCTGGCCCAGCCGGCCGGGCGCCTCACGCCCGAGGTGGTGGCCGGCGGCCTGCAGAACCCCTGGGGCCTGGCCTTCATCGGCGACGGCCGCCTGCTCGTGACCGAGCGCCCCGGGCGCATGCGCGTGGTGGAGGCCGACGGCCGCCTCGGCCCCGCGCTCAAGGGCCTGCCCGACGTGGACGCCGTGGGGCAGGGCGGCCTGCTCGACGTCATCACCGACCGCGACTTCGCCACCAACCGCACCGTGCACTTCTGCTACAGCGAGCCGGCGCTGGTGGGCAACTCCACCGCCATGGCCTCGGCGCGCCTGTCCGACGACCGCACCGCGCTGGAGAACGTGCGCGTGGTCTTCAGCCAGAAGCCCAAGGTCGGCAGCCGGCTGCACTTCGGCTGTCGCATCGTGCAGGCGGCGGATGGCAGCTTCTTCCTCACCCTGGGCGACCGCTACCTGCGCATGCACGACGCGCAGACCCTGGACAACCACCACGGCAAGGTGGTGCGCGTGCTGGCCGACGGCAAGCCGCACCCCGACAACCCCTTCACGAAGCAGGCCCGCGCGCTGCCAGAAATCTGGACCCTGGGACACCGCAACATCCAGGGCGCGGCCCTGGGGCCCGACGGCGCGCTCTGGACCATCGAGCACGGCCCGCAGGGTGGCGACGAACTCAACCGCCCCGAGGCGGGCAAGAACTACGGCTGGCCCGTCATCACCTACGGCGAAAACTACGGCGGCGGGCGCATCGGCGACGGCCTGACCAGCCGCGCCGGGCTGGAGCAGCCGGTGCAGTACTGGGTGCCCTCCATCGCGCCCTCGGGCCTGGTGTTTTTGCGCAGCGACAAATACGGCCCGGCCTGGCAGGGCAACGGCTTCACGGGCTCGCTCAAGTTCCGCCACCTGGTGCGCCTGCAGATGGAGGGTGGGCGCGTGGTTCAGCAGGAGCGGCTGCTGACGGAGCTGAACCAGCGCATCCGGGACGTGCGGGAAGGGCCGGATGGGTGGCTGTATGTGTTGACGGATGACAGTGATGGGAAGGTGGTGCGCTTGACGGTTCGGTGATGAAAACGTATCGTTCGGCCATGCGCCTGGGGCGTATAGTTTGTCGATGCTCACCGTCGTCGAAACCCTCCTCTTCCAGCGCCAGTGGCCCCTGTACTGGACCGAAGAAGAACGAGGGGCTTTCGTCAGCTACATCGCGGAGCGCCCCATTGCCGGGGATGTCGTGCCCGAGTCCGGCGGCATTCGAAAAGTCCGTTGGGGACGAGCAGGTTCGGGCAAGTCGGGTGGTGTTCGGGTGATCTATTTCACTCGCACTGCCGAAGGCGAGGTCGTTTTGCTCACGATGTATGCCAAGGCAAAAACGGACAACCTCACCGGTGCCAAGTTGAAGGAGATCCGCCGTGCGCTCGAAGAGTAAACCCCTGACCAAGGCCGAACTGGCGGCCTACGAGGCCAAACGCGACCTGGCGGCTGAGCTTCTGCAGTCCGTCAAGGAAATGAAAGCGGGCCAGCTTCACGTGGTGTCCTCGCCGGTAGTCGAAGCGCGACAGAAAACGGGGCTTTCCCAATCGCAGTTCGCTGCACTCATGGGCGTTTCCGTCCGCACCTTGCAAGGCTGGGAACAAGGCCGAAAGCAACCCAGTGGTGCTGCGCGCACATTGCTGGCCATTGCCAGCATGAATCCCAAGGCACTGTTGGCTGTCGCCGGTCGGTAGTTTCTTTCGTAGTCGGATGAGTTCTCGTACGCGAACACATGAACAGGTCATTCAGCAATTGATGCAACGCCCTGGGGTTCGAGAAGAGATTGAGCGCATCGAAGGGGAGTCCGTGGAAGCCTCTTCTCGGGCAACGTACGAGCGTGCCAGACGGCTTGCAAGCATGGCCGCCTGGTCCGTCGATCTTCAGTGTCGTCGGCTTGCTTCAACAGATTCCGGGGATGACGTCTTTGTATTGCGCCGATGGACTGACTTTGACTTCCTGATCGTTGCGCTCACGCGGCTTCGCCGCGCTTGCACTTTGGCTGCAAGGGTTCCTCAGATTCGCCAATTCATGCTGGACGCGCTCAGCGAGTTCGATACAGCTCTTCCCGATCTCAAGCGAATGCGCGACGTGGCGGAACATGTTGATGAGTACGCGATCAATCGCGGCAGAAGGAAGATGGTCGATCGCTTGGCGCTCGAAGTGTCCGCGATGAGTCACGATGGCTCGACATTGGAGTGGCTCGGCGCTCGTCTGAATACGAATGAGGCCTCGCAAGCGGCGCAAAATTGTTTGCATCCATTCAATCGGCTGCAGATGCTTTTCCTTCGGTGGAACCGTGAAAGTGACGCTTGAAGTTCGCGACGCCAAGGCCTCCATGGCCGACTTTGCGCGCGCGTGGAAAACGGGCAAGTCCGAGAAGGCGGCCCGCATCAATTTCGCATCGCCAGAGCTGCTGTGGAAAGTGCTCACGGCCAAGCGCTGGGAGCTGTTGAAGGCCTTGTGTGGCGCCGGGCCCGTGTCCATCCGCGAAGCGGCCCGCCGCGTCAACCGGGACGTGAAAGCGGTTCACGGCGATGTCTCCGCGCTGCTGAGTGCCGGCGTGTTGGATCGAGCGGAAGGTGGCGGGATCGTCTTCCCTTACGACGCCGTCAAGGTGGAGTTTCTGTTGCAGGCCGCCTAGGTAGCGCCTAGGAGCTTGAATCGGTCAGAAGCGCTTCGAGTGACAAGTCGAGCGAAGCGGCAAGCTTTGCAAGGGTGAGCAGCGAGGGGTTGCGCGCTTGGCGTTCGATGTGGGCGATGACGGAAATGTTGACGCCCGACTGCTGACTCAAGTTCTGTTGCGTCAGCTTCAGCCGTTTCCTCGTCGAGACAAGGTTCCTCGCCACCACTTCCTCGATCAAGGCCTCGCCTTCCTGTCGTGCCACTGGTCTTCTTCCCATCAGTGAGCCCGCAGTAACGCCGAGGGCGCGGGCTAACTTGTCCACTGTCTTCAACGAGGCGTTGACCAGCCCCTCTTCCAACAGCTGAATCATGTGTCGGCTCACATGCGCTTGTTGCGCCAGTGCGTTCGAACTCCAGTTTCCCTGCGCTCGTAGAGCAAGGAGGTTCGCCGCCAGTTGCGCAAGGACGGGTGGGGTTTCACGAGCATGTTCAGACACCAAAAAAGTGTTGGCATCGAACTCGGGTGCATTGTCGATTTGAGACATAATTTGAGGTAGGCTTTGGGAGTCAAACTTGTTCATCACCGCCGCCGGCCTCGTCCAGTACCTTCATCCCTCAAAGGTCGCCCCGCGCCAGAGCCACTGGCCGGCCATCACGCTCTCGATGGAGCGGCCCTGGTGCCTGCTCGTCTACGACGTCTCCTACAACGGCGAGAAGGTGTCGCAGACCTGCCTGGTGGGCTGGGACAACACGCTGCTGGACTTGCTGGCCGAGATCCCCATCGCGAACCTCACCGGCATCGCCCGCCTGGACCGGTGCCGCGCGCCTGGCCCGCGTTGGAGCTTCAATTGGATCGGTGCGCTGTGGGCGCCGGCGCCATGCGAGACCCCATCGGTCGGCCCTCTGTTGTTCAAGCTCGGCGACGACCCGCACGTCCGCAACGGCCACCTGCTGCCCGTGCCCGACGCACCCGGCCGACGGCTGTTGTACGAGGCGTCCCCGTAGCCCGCGCCTCAGCGCGTCAATACCCGCCGCGCCCCATGGCTCGCGGCGTCCACCAGCGCCACCATCAGCAGCATCGCGCCGAGGATGGTGGCGGTCTTGCCCATGTGGAACAGGCCCATGTGGAAGGCCAGCATCTGGCCCAGGCCGCCTGCGCCCACCACGCCCAGCACGGCGGCGGCGCGGATGTTGTTTTCCCAGCGGTAGAGCGTGTAGCTGAGCAACTGCGGCAGCACCTGCGGCAAGGTGGCATAGAGGAATACGCGCGCGCCGCCCACGCCCTGCACGCGCAGCGCGGCGGCGGGGCCGGGCGGGGCGTTCTCGATGGCTTCGGCGAACAGGCGGCCCAGCACGCCGGCCGTGTGAAAGGCCAGGGCCAGCGTGCCGGCGAACGGCCCCAGGCCCGCGCTGATGAGCAGCAGCGCGGCCCACACCAGTTCGGGGATGCTGCGCAGTGCGTTGAGCAGCAGCCGCGTGGGGCCGCGCGCCCACGACGCACCGCCATCCACGCGCCGGCTGGCGGGCAGCGCGAGCAACACGCCCGCCACCGCCGCCAGGCCCGTGCCCAGAGCCGACATGGCCAGCGTTTCCCAGGTGCCCTGGGCCACGCGGCGCAGAAACTCGGGTGAGGTGTCGGGCGGGAAAAACTCGCCCAGGAAGCGGCCCATGCTGCGCGCGGCGTCCAGCGAGAGGAACTGGTGCCACTGCAGGTCGAGGGACCAGAAGCTCGCGACCACCAGTGAGGCCAGCGCGAGCACGAACCACAGGGCCTTGCCGCGTGGGTCGAGCAGGGAAGGGGAAGCGGGCGGCAGGGGTTTCATCCGAGCGCCTTCCTGAGGCCGGCGCTCACGCGGTCGGCCAGCGCCACCAGGGCCATGAACACCAGCAGCATGGTCGCCACTTCGCCGCCGTTGAACATCTTCATGGCGTTGTCCATCTGCTGCCCCAGGCCGCCCGCGCCCACGAAGCCCAGCACCACCGAGGAGCGGATCGCGCATTCCCAGCGGTAGACGGTGTAGCTGGTGAGTTCGGCCGCGTTGGTGGGCAGCAAGCCATAGAAAAAGGCCTGCAGGCGCGAGGCGCCGTTGCGCAGCAGGGTCTGCGTGGCGTGGGCCTCGCCGCTTTCCAGGATCTCGCCGTACACCTTGCCGAGCATGCCGCCGTAGGTGAGGGCAATGGCCAGCACGCCGGCCGTGGGCCCCAGGCCTACCACGCGCACGAAGACCAGTGCCCACACCAGCTCGGGGATGCTGCGCAGCACGATCAGCAACCAGCGCACGGCCTGGCGCACCAGCCAGGGCCCGCGCGCCATGCGCCCCGACAGAGCCGAGACCGAGAGCACGCGCGTGGACGCGAGCGTGAGCGGGATGGCCAGCACGAGCGCCAGCGCCATGCCGGCGGTGGCGATGGCCACGGTGCGCCAGGTGTCGCGCGCCACCAGGGCGAGGAATTCGCCGTCGAGCGCGGGCGGCAGGAAGCTGCCGAGGAATTGCGCCGTGACCTTGAGGTTCTTCGGCTCGACGAGCACCCAGGGCTTGAACTCGGTGGCCACACCCAGCGGCCACAGCAGCACCAGGGCGGCGCCGATCCAGAACACGCGCGAGACCCAGGCCGGGTCGCGGGTGGGCGCGGGGCGCAGCGTGGCGGTGTTCATCGCGGGGTCAAAGGCACTTCAGCGGCACATCAGCACCGGCGGCAGGGGGGTGGCCGCCGCC
>NZ_CCAE010000068.1 GCF_000723405.1 Hydrogenophaga intermedia
CCTCAAGGACGGCTACCGTCATGGCAAGGCCCTGCTGCTGGTGGGCGCGGCGCAGACGCTGCTGGACATGGCGGGCGGGCCCCCCCCCCCCCCCCCCGGCGGGCCCGGCCCCGGGCCACGGGGGCGGGGGCCGGGGCGGCCACCGGTGCCGGCACCACGGCGGCGGGTGCGTCCTGGCCCTGGGCCAGCGCGTAGATGCGCGCCACCAGGTTGCCGGTGTCGGGCGGCGTGCTGGCGCTGCCCTGGTGCACGGCGAGCTGGCCGCGCAGGGCATCGCTCGATTCGAGCAGCACGTCCACCATGGCGGCCGTGGGTTGCAGTTCGTGGCGGCGCAGCTTGTCCAGCAGCGACTCGGCCTGGTGGGTGAGTTCGGCCACGTCGGCAAAACCGAAGGTGGCCGCGCCGCCCTTGACGGAGTGCGCGCAGCGGAAGATGGCGTTGAGCTCCTCGTCCTGCGCGGCGGCCACGTCCAGCGCGAGCAGCATCTGCTCCATCTGATCGATGTTCTCGCCCGCTTCCTCGAAGAAGATCTGATAGAACTGGCTGAGATCGATGTCGTTGCCGAGGTGTTGACCCTCGTTCATCATGTCGCCCATATCAATGCTCCTGGTTGCTTGGTCGCTGCTCAGCGAATCACTTTGTTGATCACTTCAATGAGGCGACCCGGATCGAAGGGCTTGACCAGCCAGCCAGTGGCGCCTGCGGCACGGCCGGCCTGCTTCATGGCGTCACTCGACTCCGTGGTCAGCACCAGGATCGGCGTGTTCTTGAATTTGGGGTGGCCGCGCAGCTTGCGCGTCAACCCCAGGCCGTCCAGGTTGGGCATGTTCTGGTCGGTCAGCACCAGGTCGATGCTGTGGTGCTGCGCTTTGTCCCAGGCGTCCTGGCCGTCCACGGCTTCCACCACGTGAAAGCCGGCACCCGTGAGGGTGAAGGACACCATTTTTCGCATGGATGCCGAATCGTCGACGGCAAGGATGGATCGCATGGGTTTCTCCGTTCTTCGGGTGTTATCGGCGGCTCGCGGGCGTTCTTAAAAGAGCTCCACCGAACCCGCATCCATCTCGCTCTGGGTCACGGGGCTGGGGCGTTCGGGCATGGGGTCGAGGTCCAGGGGCACCTCGTCTTCCTCGGGCGCGATGGCCTGCTCGGCCAGGCGCCAGGCGCAGCCCTTGAGCATGCCGCTGGTGTGAGCCAGCAACTGGGTGGCCATGTCGTGGAACTGCAGCTCGGTCACGGCCTGGTGCAGGCTGTGGCGGATGCGGGTGAGTTCCTCGCCCAGGGCGCCTTCCAGGGCTTCCAGGTCGCGGTTGGCGTTGCCGAAGCGTTCCAGCAGGTTGCCGGTGGCGTGGTCCAGCAGGCCTTCCAGGCGCTGCAGGTCGGTCATGGCGATGAGCAGCGAGTCCTGCAGATCGGCCACCAGCGCCACGGGCAGCGTGACCGAAGGTGGGGTCGGCGGCGATGCGTTGGTCTGCATGGTTGCGGAGGGAGGTCTTTACGGATACGGGGTATTACAATTTTCGGCAGCCGCCTCCTGGGGTATCGACCGAAAACGGCCTGAAATTCAGCCCTTTTGGCCTTCTCCAGCCACCTTCAGGCGCCCGTTCACCTCTTCACCAGGCGACACAGAGCCCCTCCCATGACCGGTACCGGTGAAGCGACAGCGAGCCACCCGCGACCGGTGCGCATCCTGCACCTCGAAGATTCGAGGGTGGACCACGCGCTGGTGAAGTTCGCGCTGCAACGCAGCCAACTGCCCAACGAGATCACGCTCGTGGACACGATGGAGGACTTCCGCCGCGAGTTGCAGAGCGGGCGCCACGAGATCGTGCTGGCCGACTACCACCTGCCCGGCTTCACCGGTCTGGACGCCTGGGACGCGGCCTGCAAGCTGGGCATCCAGATCCCCTTCGTCATCCTCTCCGGCGCCATTGGCGAGACCGCCGCCGTGGACGCGATGCACCGCGGCGTGAGCGATTACCTGCTCAAGGACAGCATGCACCGGTTGGCCCACGTGGTGCAGCGCGCACTGGAGATCAGCGACGCGCGCCGGGCCAAGGCGCGCGCCGACGCCGAGCTGGCCGAGTCGCGCCAGCGCCTGGCCGAACTGGCCGAGCACCTGCAGACCAGCATCGAGCAGGAGCGCGCCGACATCGCGCGCGAGATCCACGACGACATCGGCGGCGCGCTGGCGGCCGTGAAGCTTGACCTGGCCTGGGTAGGCCGCCGCGCCAACGATTCCGAAATGCAGCGCCACGTAAACACCGCGCTGGACATGGTGCAGCACGCGCTGGGGGCGAGCCAGCGCATCATGATGAACCTGCGCCCGCCCATCCTCGACCAGGGCCTGGTCGCCGCGGTGGTGTGGCTGGCGCAGAACTTCGAGCGGCGCACCGGCCTGCGCGTGCACGTGCGCCGCACGGCCGAGCGCATCGAGGTGCCGCGCGACGTGCAACTGGTGGCCTACCGCACCGCGCAGGAGGCCATGACCAACGTGGCCAAGCACGCCCAGGGCGCGAGCCACGTGGAAATCGATCTCAATGACGGTGAAGGCGTGCTCACGCTCGAGGTGAGCGACAACGGCCCCGGCCTGGACAGCGGCGCGCTGCGCAAGGACAAGTCCTTCGGCCTGCTGGGCCTGCGCGAGCGGGCGGCCAAGGTCGGCGGCTGGCTGGACGTCAGCTCCTCGACGCGCGGCACCTCGGTCATTCTCTCGGTACCGCTCCCCGGCGGCGACACACTGCCGCCGCCCGTGGAGCACAAGGAAGCCCATGATCAAGGTGATTTTGTGTGACGACCACGCGGTGGTGCGGCGGGGCATCCGCGACACCATCAGCGAGGCGGTCGACATCCAGGTCGTCGGCGAAGCCGGCAGCTACCCCGAACTGCGCGACCTCATGCGCAAGACGCCTTGCGACGTGCTGGTGCTCGACCTGAACATGCCCGGGCGCGGTGGCCTGGAGGTGCTGGGCGCGCTGAAGGAAGAGGGCTCACCGGTGAAGGTGCTGGTCGTCTCGATGTACCCCGAGGACCAGTACGCCATCCGCTGCCTGCGCGCGGGCGCGCGCGGCTATGTCAACAAGGCCGGCGACCCGGCCGAACTGGTGGGCGCCATCCGCGTGGTGCAGCAGGGCCGTAAATACGTCACGCCCGAGGTGGCGCAGATGCTGGTGGACACGCTCAGCGCGCCCGAGACCGAGGAGCTGCACGCCAGCCTGTCCGAGCGCGAGCTGCAGACCCTGCAGAAGATCGCCTCGGGCCGCAAGCTCAGCGACATCGCCGAGGAGCTGATGCTCAGCCCCAAGACCGTGAGCGTCTACCGCGCGCGGGTGCTGGAGAAGCTGCACCTGTCGAACAACGCGGAACTGACGGTGTACGCGATCAGGAACGGGCTGGTCTGAGAAAGTGTGAGCCGGCGTCAGTTGTCGGCGACGATCGAGACATCCAGGGAAGCCGCCAGCTCCGTGGCGCGCAGCATCCTCAGCCCTTCCTTCAGGCGCCGCGTCCAGCCACTTCCGCGGCTTCGCAGGTTGTCGGCGGCCGCGCGCAACGCATCCGGATCGTTGACCGTCAGGTATTCGATCAGGCTCGCAGCCTGAATGAGGTCCTTGCGCACCTTGTCCCGGTATTCGGTGGTTCGTTCGGCAGCCACCAGGAGTTTGTGCAGGCCGTACTTCTCCGGTCGCGGCAGGTTCACCACGATGGGGCCGGCGGTGCCCAGGACCACGGATTGGAACGGGTCCTCCAGCGAGAACTCCATGAATCGCAAGGGTTGAAGCCTGAGATTCAGGGATTCGTTGTGCACCGCCTCTTCGCCTGATCCGCCCATCGTCGTGAGGAAGTCGATCTGGAAGTCGGGCTCATCGGCTTTCTGGTACGTGCTGAGTGACTTCAAGGGCACGAAACCCATGCTCAAGGCATCGATCGCGGACGCGACGTCCGCTCGTGCGTCGCTGGCAATGGCCGTGGACAGGCGCTGGTCATGTGCGAAGTCAAGGTCGGTGGTGCTGTCGGCCGTGCCCCAACGGATGCCGAAGTGGTTCTGGTAGGCCGCATAGGCGTGCGTGCCGACCAACACACCGCCGACGCGGAAAAAGGAGGCATCTGCCAGTTTGGCGATGACCCGCGAGTGAGCGGGCGTCAGCGCGGGACAGCCGAGATCGATGGCGGCGCGCGCAAGGCGTTTTGCGTGATCCAGCCCGTCGCGGTTGGGCGAATTCACGTGCGCGTCGCGCAGATGGCGTGTGGCGGCGTCATCGCGTCCGACGTAGACCTGTCGCTGCTTGCCGGAGAGATCGGAGTACTGGAAATACCAGTAGGGCTCGCCCTTGACCGTCTTGGTGACGAAGTTGCCTGGCAGCATGCCGGCATCGCGCCGGGCTTCCAGGGACCGTATTGCCGTGGCCGCATTGGAGTACGCGGCCTGGGCGGCGCCCGAAAGGTCGCGATAGAGCAGAGCCATACGGTTATCCTTAATTTGAAAAAAGTAATGATAACTCCAGGGTGGTCCGATCGAAGCATAGGACCGCACAACATCGGCATGCATACTGCGCGACCTGTACTCACAGGGAGTTTCCATGCTGTCCACCCCCGCGGTTCGGGCACGGCGCCGCGCCGTGCTGGCCATGCTCGTGGCGTCTGCCGCGCTCGCCGCCTGCGGCAAGGACGACCCGCAGGCGAAGCTCGAAGCCGCTGCCCGGGCCCTTCAGGCCGCCATCGAGGCGCGCGACATCGGCGACGTGATGGACCTGCTCGACGAGCACTTCCAGGGCAGCGGCAACCTCGACCGCGACGGCACGCGCCGGATGCTCACCGCCACTTTCCTGCGCTTCCAGAACATCAAGCTCATCGCCATGTCGAGTCAGGCGCGGGTGGATCCGCAAACGCCGACGCTGGGCCGTGTCGAGGCGCAGGTGCTGGTGACGGGCGCCCAGGGCCTGATCCCCGAGCGCGCCGAGCCCTACACCGTGCGCATGGAGTGGCGCCTGGTGGGGGGCGACTGGAAGCTCGCCGACCTGCGCTGGGATGAGTGACGATATGAACCGGCTTCAGCGCGAGCGGCCCGGCGCGGACCAGTCGCTGCGGTGCGTGGCGATGGCCAGCGTCAGGCCCATGAGCGCCAGGCTCAGGCCGACCACCGCGTACAGCGCCTGCGGCTGATCGCCCGACAGGCGCAACGCCAGCCAGCCACCCACCGCCACCACCACCAACCGCGCCGCGCTGGCCACCAGGGGCCAGGTGAGCCGCCCCGCGCCCTGCGAGGCAAAGAACAGCGCCAGACCCAGTCCGAAGAAGCCGTACGCGCCGCCCACGATGCGCAGGTAGCTCGCGCCCGCCGCCTGCACGGCCGCGTCCGGGGTGAACGCCGCCATCCACAGTTGCGGCCACAGCGCGGCGACCAGGCCGATCGCGCCCGTGATGGCCCACACCAGCGCGGCGCCGGTCCAGGTGATGCGCTTGGCGCGCGCCGCCTGTTGCGCGCCAAGGTTGGTGGCCACCATGGCGGTGAGCGCGCCGCCGATGCCGAAGGCGATGGGCACCAGGATGTACTCCAGCCGCGCGGCGATGCCGTAGCCCGCCACGGCCAGGCTGCCGAAGCCGGCGACATAGGCGGTGGCGAGTGCGATCGAGCCGTTGCTCAGCACCGGGTTGATGGCCGACGGCAAGGCCAGGCGCAGGATCTCGCGCGTGTCATCGCGCCGCAGCCGCCAGCCCGCGCCCAGGGGCCGCGCCGGCGCACCACGGCGCGACAGCCACGCCAGCAACACCAGCGCCGACACCGCGCTGCAGGTGACGGTGCTGGCCGCGGCGCCCGCCACGCCCAGCGGCGGCAGCGGTCCCCAGCCGAACACCAGTTGCGGCGCCAGCAGCAGGTGCATCACCGTGGTGCCGATGAGCGCCAGCGCGGCCGCGCCCATCTGCCCGGTGCCGCGCGCCACGCCGGCCAGTACGTTGACCGTCCACACCGCCGAGGCGCCCGCGAACAGCACAGCAGCGTAGCGGGCGGCTTGTTCCAGCACCGGCCCGCGCGCGCCCATGGCGGTGTAGATCAGCGGCGAGGCCGCGATCAAGGTGAACAGCAGTGAAGCGATGAGGCCCAGCACCAGCGCATGCCAGGCCAGCCGCGCGGCGCGTGCCTCGTCGCCCGCGCCCGCGGCGCGCGCCACCACCGCCGTGGCGCTGCCGCCCAGGCCGCCCGCCGACATGTGCAGCATCAGCATGGCCAGCGGCAGCACCACCGCCACGCCGGCCAGCGCGTCGGCGCCCAGGCGGCCCACGATGTAGCCGTCGAAGCCGATGACGATGGTGTTGGCGAACAGGCCCAGCACGTTGGGCGTGGCCAGGCGCATCAGCGTGGGCAGCACGGGGCCGTGCAACATGCGCTGGCGGGTGTCGGCGGCTTTGGTGGGGGCGGTGCCGGGGACCGCGGCGATGCTTGACATGATCAGGCGGGCAGGTAGGCGGCCGTGGCGCTGGCGAGCGACTGCTTCACCTGGCGCGTCATGTCGTCGGCCAGCACCTCGGCGTCACCCGCCTCCAGTCCGTCGAAGGCGGCGCGCACGATCGCCTCGGGCGTGGACTTGGGCGCCTCGATGCCCTGCGTGAGGTCGGTGTCCACGAAGCCCATGTGCAGCGCCGTCACTTGCGTGCCCTGTTCCAGCAACTCGTGCCGCAGGCCGTTGGTGAGCGCCCAGGCCGCCGATTTGGTGGCGCCGTAGGTGCCCAGCAGCGGGCGGTTGATCCAGCTCGCGATGGAGAGCACGTTGAGCATGGCGCCGCCGCCATTGGCCGCCAGCACCGGCGCGAAGGCCTGGGCCATGCGCTGCATGCCAAAGACGTTGACGTCGAGTTGGCGGCGCAGGGCTTCCAGCGTGTCGGGCATCAGGAAGCCACCGAACTCGGCCACGCCCGCGTTGTTGATGAGCAGCGTGACGTCGCCGTGTTCGCGCGCGGCGCGCGCCACTTGTTCGGGGCGGGTCACGTCCAGTTCGATGGGCGTGACGCCATCGAGCGTCACGTTGGCGGCTTGCCGGCTGGCGGCGTAGACGCGCTTCGCGCCGCGTGCGAGGGCCTCGCGCGCGAAGGCCAGGCCGATGCCACGGTTGGCACCCGTGATCAGGACGACGGCGTTCTCGATCTGCATGGAAGACTCCTGGTGAATATGATGGCCGTCATATTTGTGGCCGTTGAGGAAAGCGCGCCAGAGGCGCGCGTTGGGTCGTTGGGTGTCAGTGCGTGGCGCCGGGTGGCGCATCGCTGTCGTCCGGGGCGAACTGTTCCAGCAGGAAACGCCGGCTGGCGGCCAGGTGACGGCGACCCTTGCTGTTGTCGCCCAGCGTGCGGGCGATCTGCAGGGCGCCGACCAGTTGCGACGCGATCACGCCGGCCGCCTCGCGCGGCTGCCCGGGCGCCAGCGTGGCGGCCACGGCCCGGGTCAGGGCCTCGATGCGGGCGGCGGCGGCCTCGCGCACGGTGTCGGACTGGCGTGGCATCTCGGAAGCCAGTGCGGCCACGGGGCAACCGCTCTCGGGGGAGCGCAAGTGGCGGTCGGCGAGGTAGTTGTCGACCAGGGCCTGGAACCGGCTGCCGCCCTTGGCCTCGCCGGCGTCCAGCGCGCGGCGCAGGCGGACCTGGCTGTCCTGCCCGGCGCGTTCCAGCGCTTCGGCCAGCAAGGCCTCGCGCGACGCGAAGTGGGCGTAGAAGCCGCCGTGCGTGAGGCCCGCGCGCTTCATGATGTCGGCCACCCCCACGCCCTGGAAACCGCTGGCGCGCAGCACGCCGGCGGCGGTGTCCAGGATGCGGTCGTGCGTGGCCTGCTTGCGGCTGGTGGGCTGGTCCATGGAGAGTGGCTGGATGAACTGGTGCGCGAGTCTAGCCAAATATGATGGCCATCATATGCGTGAGGGCTTTCGGCCCGCACGGGCCCGGCAGCGGCTCAGCCGGTGAACAGCGCCGTTGCCAGCCGCAGCAGCGCGGCCACCGGCGTGTCCAGCATGGGCAGCGTGAAGGCGATGCCGATCAGGCCGGCCGACAGCGTGATCGGAAAGCCGATGGCGAAGGCGTTCATCTGCGGCGCGATGCGCGAGACGAAGCCCAACACGATGTTGATGAACAGCAGCATGCCGATCAGTGGCAGCGCGATCCACAGGCCGTAGCGGAAGACCACCGCGCCGAGCTCGTGCAGGCGCATGGTGTTCACCGCGTCGAGCGCGCCGCCACCCACGGGGAAGGTGCCGAAGCTGGAGATCACGGCCTGCAGCAGCATGAGGTGGCCGCCCATCACCACGAACAGCAACATGGTGGTGTTGCCGAAGAAGCGGCCCACGGTGCTGCTCTGGCTGCCCGTACTGGGGTCGAAGAAGCCGGCGAAGTTCAGGCCCATCTGCAGGCCGATGAGTTCGCCCGCCAGTTCCACCGCCGCGAACACGATGCGCACCGCCAGGCCGATGGCCAGACCGATCAGCACCTGCTGCACCACGGTTTCCAGTGCGCGCGGATCCGTCAGCGCCACCACCGGCTGCTCGGGCAGCGCGGCCTGCGCGCAGAAGGCGATGAGAAAGGCCAGGGCCACGCGCGTGCGCACCGGCACCGAGCGCGAGGAAAAGATGGGCGCGCTGCTGAAGACCGCGAGGATGCGCAGGAAGGGCCAGAACACCGGCGAGACCCAGGCCATGATCTGCGCTTCAGTGAAGGTGATCATGGGCTGTGAATCGAGTGCAAGCGCCGAACCCAGGGGCACCGAGGAACCGGCTTTGCCGGGCCTCAGGTGCCGCCCCCTTGAGGGGGTCGCGCAGAGCGCGGCGGGGGTGTTTCACTTACACGGCGTACTGGGGGATCGACAAAATGGTGCTGCGGATGAACTCGACCATGGTGGTGAGCATCCACGGCCCGGCAATGGCGAACACCGCGATGGCGGCGATCAGCTTGGGCACGAAGGACAGGGTCTGTTCGTGGATCTGCGTGATGGCCTGGAACAGGCTGATCACCAGGCCCACGCCCAGCACCGTGGCCAGCACCGGTGCGGCCACAGCGAGCAGCAAGAAGAGGGCGTTCTGGCCAAGGGTGAGGGCGGCTTGCGGTTCCATGGTGTCTTCCCTACTGGGCGAACGATGCGGCGAGCGAGCCGATGAGGATGTTCCAGCCGTCCGCGAGCACGAACAGCATGAGCTTGAAGGGCAGCGCCACCAGCACGGGCGAGAGCATCATCATCCCCAGCGACATGAGCACGCTGGCCACCACCATGTCGATGACCAGGAAGGGAATGAAGATCATGAAGCCGATCTGAAAGGCGGTCTTCAGCTCGCTGGTGACGAAAGCGGGCACCAGCACGCGAAAGGGCGCGTTCTCGGCGGTCACGTCGTCGGGCAGGCGGGCCAGGTTGGCGAAGAGCTCGAAGTCGGACTGGCGCGTCTGCTTGAGCATGAAGGCCCGCATGGGCTGCTCGCCGCGCTGCAGCGCCTGCTCGAAGCTGATCTCATTGCGCGAATACGGGCCGTAGGCGTTGCTGTAGACCTGATCGAGCGTGGGCCCCATGACGAACAGCGTGAGGAACAGCGAGAGGCCGACGATCACCTGATTGGGCGGGGCCGACTGCGTGCCCAGGGCCTGGCGCAACAGCGAGAGCACGATGACGATGCGGGTGAAGCCCGTCATCAGCAGCAGCACCGCCGGCAGGAAGGACAGCGCGGTGAAGAACAGCAGCGTCTGGATCGGCACCGAGTAGCTGGCACCGCCCGCGCCCTGGCCCACCACCAGCGGGAGCGAGGGACCTTGCGGCGTGGGCACGGGCGCGTTCTGCGCCCAGGCGCCGATGGACAGCAGCATCAGCGCCAGCAACAGCGCGAGCGCGCGCAGGCCGACGAGGCGGGGCATGTCAGCGCGGCGCATTGCCGGGGCCCTTGACGAGTTGTTGAGCGAGGCGCGCGGCAAAACCGCCAGCCAGCGGCGTCGGAGGCGCCGGCGGCGTTGCGGCTTCGGCCGGCAGCGCCAACTCGTGCAGGGTGTTGATGCTGCCCGGCGCGACCCCGAGCACCAGGCAGGTGGCGTCCTCGCCGCGACCCACCTGCACGGTGACCACGCGCTGCTGCGGGCCGAGCGAGACGCTGCCCAGCACCTTGACGAAGGGGCCGCTCTGTCCGGGCACGCCCGGCAGGCCGGGCATGCGCCCGCGCGCCCACTTCAGCGCCCACGCGATGCCCACCATCAGAGCGAGCAGGACCAGCGCCGGCCAGGCGTTCTGCCACATGTCGGTGTTCCTTCAGGTGCGGCTGAGCCGCTTCATGCGCTCGGACGGCGTCACGATGTCGGTGAGGCGGATGCCGAACTTGTCGTTCACCACCACCACCTCGCCCTGCGCGATCAGGTAGCCGTTGACCAGCACGTCCATGGGCTCGCCCGCGAGTGCGTCGAGTTCCACGATGGAGCCTTGCGCGAGCTGCAGGATGTACTTGATGGGCACGCGCGTGCGGCCCAGTTCCACCGAGAGCTGCACGGGGATGTCCAGCACCATCTGGATGTCCTGCGCGCCGCCGCTTGATGTCTTGACGGGGATGTTGTCGGCCTCGAAGGCGGGTGCGCCTTCGTCCACCGTGGTGGCGGCCTGCTCTTCGAGCGCCTGCGCCCATTCATCGGCGATGGCGTCCTGGTTCGGTTCGTTGGTTTCGGTAGACATGGTTTTCTCCTGAACGCCGGTCACAGATCGGGGGACGACCCGAGCCAGTTCATGTCGCTGCCGCGCAGGCTGCGCTCGACGCGCAGCGCGTACTTGCCCTTGTGCGTGCCGTACTGGCACTCGAAGACCGGCACGCCGTCGACGTGTGTGGTGATGGTGGGCAGGCGGTCGAGTTCGATGAAGTCGCCCACCTGCATGGCCAGCAGTTGCTCCACCGTGGCCTCGGTCTTGGCCAGTTCGGCCACCATGGTCACCTCGGCGGCCTGGATCTCGTGGCTGAGCAGCTTGACCCAGCGTCGGTCGACCTCGATGGCGTCGCCCTGCACGCTGGAATACAGCACGTCGCGGATGGGCTCCAGCGTGGCGTAGGGGATGCAGATGTGCAGCGAGCCGGTGATGTCGCCGATCTCCAGCGTGAAGCTGGTGGAGACCACGATCTCGCTGGGCGTGGCGATGGTGGCGAACTGCGGCTGCATCTCCGAGCGCTGGTAGGCCAGCTCGATCGGGTACACCCCGCGCCAGGCCTTCTTGTATTCCTCGGCCACCACCTCCACCAGGCGGTTGATGACGCGTTGCTCGGTGGGCGAGAAGTCGCGGCCCTCGATGCGGGTGTGGAACTTGCCGGTGCCGCCGAACAGGCTGTCGATGACGCCGAACAGCAGTGTGGGTTCGCACACCACCAGGCCGTTGCCACGCAGCGGGCGCACGGCCATGATGTTGAAGTTGGTGGGCACCACCAGCTCGCGCAGGAAGGCGCTGTACTTTTGCACCTGCACGCCGCCCACCGACACCTCGGGGCTGCGGCGGATGAAGTTGAACAGGCCGATGCGCAGGTTGCGCGAGAAGCGCTCGTTGACGATCTCCATGGTGGGCATGCGCCCACGCACGATGCGCTCCTGGCTGGAGAGGTTGTAGTTGCGGATGCCGCCTTCGGGCACCTCTTCCTTGGCCAGCTTCTGGCTCTCGCCGGTCACGCCCTCCAGCAGGGCATCGACTTCGTCCTGTGACAGAAACGATTCGGACATGGCGTTGTCGCTCCGCGCTTACTGGACGATGAAGCTGGAGAACAGCACGGCCTGCACCGGGCTGGCGGGGCCACGCTTCTTCTTGCCTTCGTCTTCGGCCTTGGGCGTGGGGTAGCCCATCACCTCGGAGACGGCGGCAATGATGTCGGCGCTGAGCTTGCTCTTGCCCTCGGCGCTGAGCACGTCCTCGGCGGTGCGTTTGGACAGGATCACCAGGATCTGGCTGCGGATGCTGGGCATGAAGGCCTTGACGGCATCGCCCGTGTGGGCGTCCTGCAGTTGCAGCGTCAGGCCGATCTGGATGTAGCGGTTGCCACCGGGGTCGGCCAGGTTGACCACCATGTTGTCCAGCGGCAGGAAGGTGGGAGCCGACTTGGGATCCACCGGCTTGTGCGCGGCGACCTCTTCCTCATCGTGCCCTTCGTCCTCGGCGGTGTTCTTCTTCAGGATGAACAGCGCGCCGGCCGCGCCCGCGATGGCGAGCACGACCACGCCGATCAGGATGAACAGCAGTTTCTTGCCCTTCTTCTTGGGGGCGGCTTCGGCGACCGGTTGGGCGGCAGCGGTGGCGGCGGCGGACATGGCACTCCTTCGTCGGTTGCCGCATGCTCAAAGGCGCGCGGCTTGAGAAGGATTGTGGGAGGGGCCCCCCCTCGCCGTTCACTCGATAAGCGCGGAAAAACCGGTTCTTTCCCGCGCCCCGAGACTCAGACGAAGAGGTCGAGGCCCCGGTCGCTGGCGCCGGGAGAAGCCGGGCGAGCGGGCGCCGTTTCCCCTGTGTCGGTGCGTGCACCACGGTGCGCGGTCGCCTGCGCGGCCTGGCCGTCGCGGCGCAGTTCGCCCTGAGCTTGGCCCTGGCCCTGCTCGCCCACGGAAACCTGGCCCAGCGTCAGGCCGCCTTGCTGCAGGCGCTCGCCCAGCGCGCCCTGGGCTTGCTCGCGCAGCGCCTCGCGCGCGGCGGCGTCGTCGGTGCGGATGTCCAGTTGCACCTCGTCGCCGCGCAGCGCGAGCTGGATGTCGATGGCGTTCTGGGCGTCCTCCCCCACGCGCAGGCTGGCGTGGCGCATGGTGCCCGCGCCCCAGTGCTGCACCTCCACCGCGTCGGCGTCGGCCGGGGCGGCGTAGGGGTCTTGCGCGGTGTTCTGCTCGGTGCCGCTGTCGCCGTGGGCGGTGCCGCCCTCGGCCGAGGCCTCGCCACCCAGGCCGGCGTCAGCCAAGGCGCTCACGCCGCTGGCGGCTGCCTCGCCGATGGCGCGCGCGCCGCCGGTGGGGGAGGCGCCGGGCAGGGCCAGGTCGTCGGCATCGGCCACGCCGGGCGCGCCGGCCACGAAGGCCGCCACCGTGCCGGTGGGCGTGGCCGACTGGAAGCGCGTGTCCAGCGCGACCGTGCTGCGCATGGGCCAGGCGTTGGCGTTGGTGTCTGCGGGCGAGGCGGCACGGCTCCAGCGCGTGGCGGGCGCGTCGCCCGAACCGATGGGCGTGCCTGCGGGGTTCGGGGTGAAAGGGGTGGTGGTCGGTGACGCCGGGGTGCGCGCGGTCGGCTGCCAGGGCGCTGCGACCTGTCGGCCCGGCGTGGCGCCGTTCGACGCGAGCAGGCCGTCGGCGGGCGTGGCGCCCAGGCGGTCGGCGCGCGTATCCAGGCCGCGCGTCTCGCCGGCCAGTGAGCCTTCCCCGGTGAGCGGCGCGGGCTCCAGGCCGTGCGGCGCGGTCCAGGCCATCAGGGCGGCCAGGGGGTTGTCGGTCTCCGTGACGTCTTTGGCCAGCGGGTCATCGCCCGGCAGGCTGGTGCCGGCCAGCTCGCCGCCCTGCGGGTCCAGCGGCAGGGCGTCGGGCGACAGCAGGGCCAGCAGGCTGGAGAACAGGTCCGTCGGCTGCTGTTGACCCTGGCCCGTGCGCGAGGCGTTCGCAGGCTGGCCGTGCGCGGCCTGGGTGGCGGGCGGGTGGGCGTTGCTGGGCGCGGTCGTGGTCATGTGTGGAGGCTTTGGAAGGTGCTGTCGGATTCGGCGCGGCGGCGGTGGGCGTTCTGCGCCATCTCGTCGGTCTGTTTCTGCTCGCGGCGCATCAGGCGCTGCTGGATCGCCTCCTGCTGGCGCGCGACGTACTGCCGCAGCGTGGCGAGTTCGCGTTCGGTCTCATGCACCTGGCGCTGGGTTTGGTCGATCTGGTGCTGCTTCTGCGCGAGCACGCCGGTCTGGAAGTCGATCGCGTGGTCGATCTTGGCCATGAACTGGCGGTGGTGCATCAGCCAGGCGGCGTCCACGCCGCTGGCGCATCGCGTCTGCCAGCGTTGCTGCGCCTCGTTGGCGTAGGCCGTGAGCTGGTCCATCTGCTCTTGCGCGGCCTGCAGCTCGCGGCGCGTGGCCGACAACGCGGCCAGCGCCTCGTCGCGCTTGCGCTCGGCGAGCTCGATGACCGTGTCCATGGTCTCCAGCCCCTGTTTGGTCATGCGTTGCCCTCATACGGGTTGTGGTGGGGCCGCGCGCCGCGCGGGGCGTTGCCCGCCGCGTCGCGCGCCGACTTGTCTTCCTGCAGCGCGGTCTGCAGACCGCGCACGCTCTCGGTCATGGGCGCGGCCTCGCGCATGTCCTGCATCAGGAAACGCTGCAGCCCGGGGTAGAGCACGATGGCGCGGTCCGTCTCCGGGTCGCTGCCGGCCACGTAGGCGCCGAGCTGGATCAGGTCACGGCTCTTCTGGTAGCGCGAGTAGTTCGCGCGGAACTTGCGCGCCAGTTCCAGGTGGGTCTGCGGCGCCACGTTGTGCATCACGCGCGAGGCCGAAGCCTCCACGTCGATGGCGGGGTAGTGGCCCGATTCGGCCAGCGCGCGCGACAGCACGATGTGGCCGTCCAGAATGGCGCGCGCCGCGTCGGCGATCGGGTCCTGCTGGTCGTCGCCTTCGGACAGCACGGTGTAGAAGGCCGTGATGGAGCCGCGGCCATTGAGACCGTTGCCGCTGCGCTCCACCAACTGGGGCAGTTTGGCGAAGCACGATGGCGGGTAGCCCTTGGTGGCCGGCGGCTCGCCAATGGCCAGCGCGATCTCGCGCTGCGCCATCGCATAGCGCGTGAGCGAATCCATCAGCAGCAGCACGTGCAGGCCGTCGTCGCGGAAGCGCTCGGCGATCGCCGTGGCGTAGCTGGCGCCCTGCATTCGCACCAGCGGCGGCGCGTCGGCCGGCGCGGCCACCACCACCGAGCGGCGGCGGCCTTCGGGGCCGAGGATGTCCTCGATGAATTCCTTCACCTCGCGGCCGCGCTCGCCGATCAGGCCGACCACGATCACGTCGGCCTTGGTGTAGCGGGCCATCATGCCCAGCAGCACGCTCTTGCCCACGCCGGAGCCGGCGAACAGGCCCAGGCGCTGGCCGCGGCCCACGGTGAGCAGGGCGTTGATGGCGCGCACGCCGGTGTCCAGCGGTTCGCGCACGGGGTCGCGGTCCATGGCGTTGAGCGGCGCGCGCTCCAGCGGGGAGACGCTCACCTCGCGCAGCGGGCCCTGGTGGTCCATGGGCTGGCCGTGCGCGTCCACCACGCGGCCCAGCAGGCCGGCGCCCATGGGCAGACTCAGCACGCTGCGGTCATTGGGCGAAGGCGGCGGGTTGTCCTGGCCCAGGCGGGGCACGGTGCGGTAGGGCGGCAGCGGCGTCACGCTGGCGCCGCTGGCCAGGCCCTGCACATCGCCCGCGGGCATGAGAAAGGCGCGGTCCTTGGAGAAGCCCACCACCTCGGCCAGCACCGGCTGCTTGTGGCCGTTCTCGATCAGGCACTGCGCGCCCACGGGCACGCGCAGGCCCACGGCCTCCAGCACCAGGCCGGCCAGCTTGGTGAGCGTGCCGCGCACCTCCAGCGGCGTGGGCGCCTGCGCGCTGGCGCGCAGGTCGTCCATGAAGTGGCCCCAGCGGCTCGGCGTCTCGTCAAACGTGCTGTCGGTCATCGGCTCAGACCTCGGCGTCAGCGGGGTTGAACGGCTCGTTCAGGCCCAGGTTGCCGATGGCGCGCAGCCAGCGCTTCTCCACCGTGGCATCCACCGAGTTGGTGCTCGATTCGAGCACGCAGCCACCCGGGGTGATGGTGGCGTCGGCCACCAGCTCGGGCGCGGGCTCGCCCAGCGTTTCCAGCAGTGCGCCCTTCATGAGCGCGAGGTCGGCCGGGTTCATGCGGATGGTGGCGGGCAGGCCGTCGTCGATGAGCTGGGACATCGCCTCGCTCACCACGCCCTGCAGTTGGGTCGGGTCCTGCACGAGCTCGCGGCGCACCACCTGGCGAGCCAGGTCGCAGGCGATCTCCAGGATGTGGCGCGAGATCTCGTGTTCGCTGTTCTTCAGGTGCTCGCGCGTGGTGCGCAGCAACTGCGCCATGCGCACGGCCGTTTCCTCGGCGGTGCGGCGCATGGTGGCCTCCATCGCGTCGCGCACCGACTGCGCGCCCGCGTCGTGGCCGTGGCGGAAACCCTCGGCGTAGGCCTGCTCGCGCGCCTCGGCCACGCGCTCGTCGGGCGGTGCCGACGCCGGCGCGGCGTCGGTGGGCAGGGCCGGGCGTTGGTCGCTGCCGTCCACGGCGGCGAACTGCCAGGCGGCCACGCCGTCGATTTCCTCGCGCGGGATGAAGCGCGAATAGGGGTCGTTGCGCGGCTTCTGGGTCATACGAAGGCTTCCTCTTCGCCGCCGCCGCCGATCACGATCTGACCTTCGTCGGAGAGTCGGCGCACGACCTTGAGGATCTCCTTCTGCTGCGCTTCCACCTCGGACAGGCGGATCGGGCCGCGCGCTTCGAGGTCTTCGCGCAGCGCCTCGGCCGCGCGCGAGGACATGTTGGAGAGCACCAGCTCGCGCAGCTCGTTGGTGGCGCCCTTGAGCGCGACGATGAGCTGGTCGGTGGCCACTTCCTTGAGCACCAGCTGGATGGCCTTGCCGTCGAGCTTGAGCAGGTCCTCGAAGATGAACATCTTGTCCATGATCTTCTGGGCCAGCTCGGGGTCGAAGTCGCGGATCGACTCGATCACCGAGCTCTCGATCTGCGTGCCCATCATGTTGATGATCTCGGCGGCCGTCTTCACGCCACCCATGGAGGTCTTGCGGATCTTGTCTCCGCCGGCCAGCACCTTGTAGAGCACCTCGTTGAGGTCTTTCAGCGCGGTCGGCTGGATGCCTTCGAGCGTGGCGATGCGCAGCATCACCTCGTTGCGGGTGCGCTCGGTGAAGTTCTTCAGCACGGCGGCGGTCTGGTCGGCCTCCAGGTGCACCAGGATGGCGGCCACGATCTGCGGGTGTTCGTTGCGCAGCAGTTCGGCGATGGACAGCGGGTCCATCCACTTCAGGCTCTCGATGCCCGAGACATCGCCGCCCTGCAGGATGCGGTCGATCAGCAGCGCCGCCTTGTCGTCGCCCAGTGCGCGCTTGAGCACCGCGCGCACGTAGTTGTCGGTGTCGCTCACCAGCAGGCTCTGCGACGAGGCGGTGGTGGTGAAGCGCTGCATCACCTGGTCCACGCGCTCGTGGGAGACGGCTCGCGTGCGCGCGATGGTCTCGCCCAGCTTCTGAACCTCTTTCGGGCTGAGGTGCTTGAACACCTCGGCCGCCTCTTCCTCGCCCAGCGACATGAGGAAGATGGCCGCGTCCTGCAATCCGTTGTCGTCCATGGTCTCGTCCCTGTGTCAGGTGGCCGGCTCGCCGTTCACCCAGCCCTTGACGATGTTCGCCACCGCTGCGGGGTTTTCCAGCGCCAGGCGCTTGGCGTCGGCGATGCGTCGCTTCTCCGGCGTTTCCTCATCGGCTGTCGGCATCGGCAGGCCGGGGCGCTCGGGCATTTCGTTCAATACGGCGTTGAGCGGTTGCACCTCGGTGATCGGCTTCGGCGCCGGCGACTTCATGAGCTTGAGCGCCGGGCGCACCATGCCCATCAGCACGATCAGGCCCAGGCCCAGCATGCCCAGCGGGAAGGCCAGGCTGCGCGCCAGCTCCACGTTGTCGGCCTGCTGCCAGAAGGGCAGGGCCTCGGGCTCGGTGACCACCACCTCGTTGAACGGTGCGTTCACCAGGTTCACCGAATCGCCGCGCGTCTGATTGAAACCGATGGTCTCGCGCACCAGGGCGGTCATCTGCTCGATCTGCTGCGGCGGGATGGGGCTGGTGACGGGCTTGCCGTTCTTGTCCAGCGAGGTCTTGTGGTTCACCACCACGGCCGCGCTCAGGCGCTTGATGGTGCCGCTGGACTCGCGCACGGTGCGCACCGTGCGGTCCACCTCGTAGTTGATGACCGATTCGCGGCGTGTATTGCCGGGCTTGTCCGTGCTGCCCTGCTGGGCCACGCCCACGGGGGCCGCCGCGCCGTTGATGGGCGCGCTGCCGGTGGCCGGTGGCTGGTTGCTCACCGCGCCGGGCACGCCGGCGGGCTGGGCGCTGGCCGGGCTGCCGTCCTCGATGGTCTGCTGGCTGCGCACCGCGCTGGGCTCGTTGCCCTGGTTGGGGCGGTGCTGCTCCGAGGTCATCTCGGCTTGCGAGAAGTCGATGTCGGCGCTGACCTGCGCCTTCACGTTGCCCGCGCCCACCAGGGGCTCGAGCATGTCCAGGATGCGGCGGGTGTAGAGCTGCTCCAGCTGCTGCGCGTACTGCAGCTTCTGCACGTCGGCGCCGGGGGCGTTCTGGCCATCGGGCGGGTTGGACAGCAGGCTGCCCTGGTCGTCCACCACGCTCACGGCCTTGGGGTTCATCTCCGGCACGCTGCTGGCCACCAGGTGCACGATGCCGGCGACCTGCGCGCGGTCCAGCGTGCGGCCGGGGTGCAGCGTCAGCAGCACGGAGGCGCTGGGTTTCTGTTGTTCGCGGAAGAAACCGTTCTGGTTGGGCAGGGCCAGGTGCACGCGCGCGGCCTGCACCGAGGCCAGGGACTGGATCGAGCGGGTCAGCTCGCCTTCCAGGCCGCGCTGGAAGCTCAGGCGCTCCTGGAACTGGGTCATGCCGAAGCGGTTGCTCTCCATCAGTTCGAAGCCGGTGACCGAGCCCTTGGGCAGGCCCTGCGAGGCCAGGCGCAGGCGCGTGTCGTGCACCTTGTCGGCCGGCACCATGATGGCGCCGCCGCCCTCGGCGTGCTTGTAGGGCACGTTCATCTGCGAGAGTTGCGCCACGATGGCGCCACCGTCCTTGTCGCCCAGGTTGGCGTAGAGCACGCGCCAATCCGGCTGGCGGCCCATGAAGAAGAAGGCCAGGGCGATGGCCAGCAGCGCCAGCGCGCCCAGGCCGAGCTTGATCTTCTGCGCGTTGTCCATGCGCGCGAAGCCCTCGGCCAGCGCGTTGGCGCGCACGGGCTGGGCATTCACTTCGGCGACGGCGGTGGTGCTCATGGGCGGGATGGCTCGCAAGGGGCGCAAAAGGCCCCGAATGCGGACGAGTATCCCGGCGGGGGTCGGCGGGCAGTGCCGGAAAAAGGCGGTTTATCGGGGCTTTATTTCCGGCCCGGCTTGCCGAGGGGGTCCTTAGCATTCAGGCCTGTCATCCGGTTTGCCAAGGAGTCCGCCATGGACATGCGCCTGTCCCCCCTGACCAGCCAGTCACTCGGCAACGTGGCCGCGTTCAAGCGCCCGGCCGCGGGCACCGCCATCGCGGGCGGCGCGGGCGCGGCCTTCGCCGACAACCTCAAGGCCGCTCTGCAGAAGGTGAGCGACGTCCAGAACGAGGCCAGCCGCCTGCAGACCGAGGTGCAAATGGGCAACCCGAAGGTCAGCCTGGAGGAGACCATGATCTCCATGCAGAAGGCGCAGATCGGCTTCCAGAGCGCGCTGCACGTGCGCAACCGCATGGTGCAGGCGTATACGGATGTCATGAACATGTCGGTGTGAAGGCGCGGTCTGGGTCAGAATCCGGGCCATGCCCAGCCCCGACACCCTGGCCCGCTTCATCGCCCGCGTCGAGCAGAACGCCCACGTCGAGGCGATCGAGGAGTTCTACGCGCCCGACGCCTCCATGCAGGAGAACCTGTCGCCGCCGCGCGTGGGCCGTGAGGCCCTGATCGCCAACGAGGCCAAGGCCATGGCGCGCACGAAGTCCGTGCAGTCGTGGTGCGTGGGGCCGGTGTTCGTCAACGGCGACCTGGTGGTCATCCGCTGGCGCTTCCGCTTCGAGTCGCCCGACGGGCTGATCCGCGAACTCGAGGAACTGGCCTATCAGGAATGGCGCGGCGAGCGCATCGTCAAGGAACAATTCTTCTACGACCCCGCCCAGTTCACCCCGCGACCGCCCCAATGACAAAGGGCGCCGATGGCGCCCTTTGATCTGGCGGAGCGCGGCTCGCGCCCGCTCGTGCTCAATGCGTCGGTGCCGCGCTGCTGCGGTCGATGATCTGCGCCAGGTCGGCCAGCCAGGGCTCGGCCAGGCAGCGGATCTCGGCGTCGGTGCGCAGGATGCGCTGCATGATGCGGGCCTTTTCCTTGCGCTCGTCCGGGGCCAGGTCGGCGTCGCGCGATTTGAAGCGCAGTTGCGCGATGAGCACCGCGCAGGCGCCTTCCAGGCGCACCACGCGGTCCCAGTCCTCGGCCTGCGCGGCGGCCAGCATCTGGTCGCTGGTGCGCTCGATGGCCTTGTAGTAGTCGATCAAGCCGTGTTGCTCCAGGTTGGACATGTCAGGCTCCTTGCAGCGCCTGGCCGCGGATGTCCTGCCAGGCCTGTGCCACGGGTTCGATGAGGGTCGCCACCTCGGCCAGCGCGCTCGGGTCGTTGCGCAGGTTGGCTTCGGTCAGGCGGCGCACGCTGTAGGCGTACAGGGCGCGCAGGTTCTGCGCCATTTCGCCGCCGGCGGGGTCCAGGCCGGCCTTGAGGCCTTCCTCGACGATGCGAACGGCCTTGCCGATCTGCTCGCCCTTGACCACGAGGTCGCCGCGCTCCATGGCGCCGCGTGCGGCGGCCACGGCCTGCAGCAGGCCGTCGAACAGCATGCCCACGAGGCGGTGCGAGTCCGCCGCCTGGACGCCGGTTTCCACGGCGACGCGCTTGTAGACGGAGGCGGAGCGGGTGTTGACGGAGGTGAACATGGCGGGGGTTCCTTGCTGGCTATGCCTTATGTATCGGCCGTCCCGCGCCGGACTGTAGGTATTTGGTGGGCGATCAGAGGTGGGTTTCATGGCCGTTTCCCGGGATGCCTGGAGAGGGTTTGCGTCGCTTCAAAAGGCAACGGCGGCGGCCTTTGGGGGGGCCGCCGCCGTCTCGGGCGTGGGGCGGCCCCGAAGGGCCAGGCCGATCAGCGCAGCAGCGACAGCACGTTCTGGCCGTTCTGGTTGGCCTGGGCGACCATGGCGGTGCCGGCCTGCTGCAGGATCTGCGAGCGCGACAGGTTGGAGGTTTCCTTGGCGAAGTCGGCGTCGACGATGCGGCCACGCGCGGCGGAGAGGTTCTCGCCGGTGATGTTGATGTTGGCCACGGCGTTTTCGAAGCGGCTCTGCAGGGCGCCGAGGTCGGCGCGCGAGCTGTTGATCGCGTCGATGGCGGAGTCGATCACCTTGAGCGCGAGCTGGGATTCGCCGTAGCTCTCGATGCTCACGTCGTCCATGGCGGCGTTGGCCACGGCGGCGGTGTCGGTCACGGTGCCGGTGGTGGCAGCGCCGAAGCCGGTGAAGTCGCCGGCCGCGGTCAGGGCGCGCTCGGCCCAGACGCGGTAGCCGGTGACGGCGCCGGTGGCGTCGAGCGTGGCGAAGGCGAACACGCCGGTGTCCGAGGACTTGGCGTTGATCGCGTCCACGATCTGCTGCGAGCGCTGCGCGCCCGTGGTGGCTTCGCCGATGGGGCCGAGGTCGATGGCGGTGCCGGAGGCATCGTCCACCTGCAGGTCGCCGGCGTCCATGGCGGCCAGCACGGCGGGCGCCACGGGGTCGGCGGCGTTGTTGATCTGCGCGGTCATGTGCACCGGCGTCTCGCCCAGCGTGTCGGACTTGGCCGAGACGATGGATTCGATGGCAATGCCTTCACCGGCGTTGGCGCCGACCTGGAAGGTGGCGTTGGCGAACGTGCCATCCAGCAGCTTGGTGCCGTTGAAGCTGGTGGTCTTGGCCACGCGGTCGATCTCGTCGCGCAGCTGGGTCACCTCGGCCTGCAGGGCCTTGCGGTCGTCGCTGTTGTTGGAGGCGTTGGCCGACTGCACGGCCAGCTCGCGCATGCGCTGCAGCATGTCACCCACCTTGCCCAGTGCGCCTTCGGCGGTCTGTGCGAGGGAGATGCCGTCGTTGGCGTTGCGGGCGGCGACGTTGAG
>NZ_CCAE010000069.1 GCF_000723405.1 Hydrogenophaga intermedia
CCTGCTGGCCAACGCGGCGCGCAGGGCCTCGCGGGCGGTGCTGGTGGTGGTGGGCGGCGGGCAGGCCGCGCGTCGGGCCTGCCCGCCGCCGGTGGCCCGCCGCTGGGTGGCATCCTGCGGGAGTCCTTCACCGGGGGTGCGCAGCTGCTGCTGCTCGGCTCGCTGGTGGTGGGCTGCCTCAGCGGCGAGGCCGGCAAGGCCGTGATGCAGCCCTTCGCGGGGGATCTGTTCAAGGGGCTGCTGGCCTTCTTCCTGCTGGACATGGGTCTGCTGGTGGCGCGCAACTTCGGCGACGCGCGGCGCGCCTCGCCGGTGCTGCTGGCCTATGCGGTGCTCGGCCCGCTGGTGCACGCCCTGATCGCCCTGGGCCTGGCGAAGCTGCTCGGCCTGTCCACCGCCGACACGGCGCTGTTGATGGTGCTGAGCGCGAGCGCGTCCTACATCGTGGTGCCTGCGGTGCTGCGGCACGCCGTGCCCGAGGCCAGCCCCTCGCTCTACCTGGGCCTGTCGCTGGGCCTGACCTTTCCGTTCAACATCCTGCTCGGCATTCCGCTCTACACCTGGATGGCCGGGACGCTCTGAGCCGGTGTGGCCGTGCGACGCGCGACGCGTGGCGCTCAGCCGCGCCCGCGGAACACCGGTGGCCGCCGTTCGATGAAGGCGCGCATGCCCTCGGCGAAGGCCTCGCCATCGATCAGTTCGGCCTGGCGCTCGCGCTCCAGCGCGAGCTGCTGCGCGAGGTTGTTGCGTTCACTGGCGGCGAACAGCGCGCGCGCCTCGGCGACGGCGTGCGCGGGCATGGCGGCCAGGCGCGTGGCCAGGGTCCACGCTTCTTCCATCAAGGCGCCGTCGTCCACGCAGGCCCAGACCAGGCCCCAGTCGGCGGCGCGCGGCGCGTCCAGCTTGTCGCCCAGCAGGGCCAGGCCCAGGGCGCGGGCGCGGCCCACGGCGCGCGGCAGGGCCCAGCTCGCGCCCATGTCGGGCACGGCGCCCAGCGCCGGCACGAAGGGCAGGTAGAAGTAGGCCGAGCGCGCCGCGACCACCACATCGGCCGCCAGGGCCAGGCCCACGCCGCCGCCCGCGGCCACGCCATTGACCGCGCACACCACGGGCACCGGCAGCGAGCGCAGCTCCGCGACCATGGGGTTGCCGGTCTCGTCCAGCATGTGGCCCACCTGCGTGCCCAGGGACCCGCGCGCGGGGTCCCTGGCGCGCTCGCTGAAGTCGGCCAGGTCGGCACCGACGCAGAAGGCGCGGCCGGTGGCGGTGAGGATGAGCGCGCGGATGGCCTTGTCTTCGCGCACGCGGCGCAAGGCGTCCAGCACGCCCTGCTGCAGCGCGGGCGTCAGCGGGTTGAGGCGGTCGCCTTCGTTGAGCGTGAGCGTGGCGATGCCATCGCGCACGGTGAAGAGAACCGGGTCGTTCATGTCGATGGGGCCTTGCCGGGATCGCTGAAGTAGGTGCGCACCACGCGGCCGTCGAGGCGCAGCGCGTGGCAGCCACCCAGGGGCGTGGTGCGGGCGGGGTGGCCCGCTTCGTCCGCGCCACCGAAATCGCCGTCGGCCCACAGCACCTGAAAGGCGGTGCTGGCCAGGGTCGGCAGCAGCTCGGTCATGTGGGTGCAGCCGGCCGTGCCGCGGAACAGGCGCTTGACGGCCATGGTGAAGCCCGGTTCGATGCGCAGGCCCACGAGCTGGCGGTAGGCGGCCTCGACCTCGCGGCAGTCCGGGTAGGGCGTGTGGTCGCTGGATGCGCGGGCATCGACGATGAAACGTTCGCGGTCGATGGTCAGGCGCACGCGCATCTGGTGGATGGCCTCGCCGGCCGGCACCTCGCGGTTGACGAGTTGCAGCGGCACGGGCTTGGTGTCGATGAGCAGTCCGTCGAGGTCGATGAGGCCGTCGGGGCGCTCGAAGGCCTCGCACTGGATGCGGCGCAGGTGCAACGCGCGGCGCTCGCTCACGCAGCTTCTCCCGCGTGCACCACGCCGGCGGCGCACAAGGCCTCGATGTCCGCGACGGCATAACCCGCCCGAGCGAGCAGCGCGCGCGTGTCGGCGCCCACCAGGGGCGCTCGCGGCGGCAGTTGCGCCGGCGTGCGGTCGAAGCGTGGCGCCGGCGCAGGCTGCACCACGCCATCGGCCTGCACGAAGGTGCCGCGCGCGGCGTTGTGCGGGTGCGCAGGCGCCTCCTTCATCGACAACACCGGCGCGAAGCACACGTCGGTGCCTTCGAGCAGCGCGCACCAGTCGTCGCGCGTGCGGGTGCGAAACAGCGCCTCGAGCTGGCTGCGCAGCATCGGCCATTCGCCGCTGTCCCACTGCTTCTGGAAACCCGGGTCGTCGATGCCGCACAGCGCCAGCAGCTGTTGGTAGAACTGCGGCTCGATGGCGCCGATGGAGACGAAGCGCCCGTCGGCGCATTCGTAGGTGCCGTAGAAATGCGCCGCGCCATCGAGGAAGTTGCTCTCGCGCCGGTCCTGCCAGAAGCCCTTGGCCATCAACCCGTACTGCGCGGCCATCAGCAGCGCGGCGCCATCGGTCATGGCGGCGTCCACCACCTGGCCCTGGCCAGACCGCTGCGCCTCGGCGTGCGCGGCCAGCACGCCCACCGCCAGCAGCATGCCGCCACCGCCGTAGTCACCCACCAGGTTCAGGGGTGGCGCGGGCGGCCGGTCGGCCGGGCCCATGGCGTGCAGCGCGCCGCTGAGCGCGATGTAGTTGAGGTCGTGTCCCGCCGCCTGCGACAAGGGACCGCGCTGGCCCCAACCCGTCATGCGGCCGTAGACCAGGCGGGCGTTGCGCGCGCGGCAGACCTCGGGCCCCAGGCCCAGCTTCTCGGCCACGCCGGGGCGAAAGCCCTCGATCAGCACGTCGGCACTGTCCACCAGCCTGAGCACGGCCTCGACGCCGCGCGGGTCCTTCATGTTCACCGCGATCGAGCGGCGTCCGCGGTCCACGATGCCGTCGTTGCGCATCAGGTCTTCCAGGCCACCACGCGACGGCGGCCCCGGCAGGCGGTCCACGCGAATGACGGTGGCGCCCAGGTCGGCCAGCAGCATGCAGGCGAAGGGCCCGGGGCCGATGCCCGCGAGTTCGATGACGGTGAGATGGGCGAGCGGTCCGGGCATGGCGATCACATGCGCTTGGCGACTTCTTCCAGCATCACCTCGGTGGCGCCGCCGCCGATGGTGAGGATGCGCGCGTCGCGCGCCATGCGCTCCACCGGCGTGCCGATGATGAAACCCGTGCCGCCGTGCAACTGCAGGCAGGTGTGCACCACCTCCTGCAGGGTCTCGGCGCCGAAGGCCTTGAGCATGGAGACCTCGCGCACCGTGTCCTTGCCCTCGTCGATCATCTGCGCGCACTGGTAGGTGAGTGCGCGCACGGCCGCCGCCTTGGACGCCATCCACGCCAGCTTGTTGCGCACCACCTGCTGGTCCCACAGCGACTTGCCGAAGGCCTGGCGCTGGCGCACGTAGTCCACCGTGAGTTCGATGGCGCGCGCGCAGGTGCCCGACACCAGCGCGCCCACCACCAGGCGCTCGTTCTGGAAGGTGCTGACGATGTAATAGAAGCCCTTGCCCTCCTCGCCGAGCAGCGCATCGGCGGGCAGCTTCAGGTCGTCGAAGAACAGCTCGGCCGTGTCGGACGAACGCCAGCCGTGCTTCTCGAACTGGCGCGTGATTTTCAGGCCGGGGTTGTCCTTGTCCACGATGAACATCGAGATGCCGCGGCTGCCCTTGGCCTCGGGGTCGGTGCGCGCGGCCACGATGTAGATGTCGCCGTGCACGCCATTGGTGATGAAGGTCTTGGAGCCGCTGAGGAGCCAGCCGCCGTCGGCCGTGCGCACCGCGCGCGTGCGCAGGCCGGCCACGTCGGAGCCGGCGCCGGGCTCGGTCACGCAGACCGCGCCCACCTTGCGGCCGGCGCAGGCGTCGGGCAGGTACTTCTGCTTCTGTTCGTGCGAGCCGCGGTGCGCGATGTGGCTGATCGACATGTCGCTGTGCACCGTGAGCGCCGAGGCCACGCCGCCGTAGCCCGAGCGCGCGAGCTCCTCGCCCAGCACCACCGAGGACAGCGCCCCCAGACCGCCGCCGCCGTATTCCACCGGGTGGCGCATGCCGAGGAAGCCGAGCTCGCCCAACTCACGGAACAGTGAGCGCGGGATCTCGCCCGAGGCCTCCCAGGCGTCGGCGAAAGGCACGATGCGTTCCTTCGAGAAGCGGCGCACCTGGTCGCGCACCATGCGCAGGTCTTCGTCGAGGAAGTCGGGTTCGAGGAATTCGAATTCGGTCATGTGAAGCGGCGTTGATGCGGGTCAAGGGATGCGGGACTTTTCTTATTCATAGTCCGGCGTGTCGGTTTATTTTATGGGCGGAAGCCGAGGCCTGCAAGGCGCCTTGCTACACTTCCGCCGCCCTGAGAAGCCCGCCTTGAGGAGAGGACACATGCCGCGCATCCGTTCCGACGATTACGAAACCAAGGCCCAGGCCATCATGGACGCGGCAGCGGCCATCTTCGCCAAGGAAGGCTACCCGGCCGCCAAGATGCAGGACGTGGCCAAGGCCTGCGGCGCGACGAAGTCGATGCTGTACCACTACTTCCCGACGAAGGACGACCTGCTGTTCGCGATGTTGCAGGAGCACCTGCAGCGGCTGATCGGCGCGATGGAGGAGGCGCTGGCGAGCAAGGCCAGCGGGCGCGAGCGGCTGCAGATGGTGGTGGAGGCGTACACGCAGAAGTCGGCGCAGTCGCGGCGGCGGCACATGGTGGCCATGAACGACGTGAAGTTTCTGCCCAAGGCCAAGCAGACGCCGCTGATCAACCTGCAGCGCCAACTCACCGAGCTGGTGGCGCGGCTGTTGCACGACCTCAACCCCGATCTGCCGGAGCCGGTGTACAAGCCCTACACCATGATGCTGCTGGGCATGCTGAACTGGACGGACTTCTGGTACAAGCCCTCCGGCGAAGTGAAGCCTCAGGAACTCTGCGACCGGCTTGCGCGGTTGTTCCTCAAGGGGTTTCTGGCTGAGAAGGCTTGAGTTGGGGATTTCTCTCGTTGCACCTCGCGCACGCTCGCGGCCGATGGGTGCTCCACTCCGGGACTGTCCCCCGGACCGGCTACGCCGATCCTCCTCCTTTATGTCCCTGCGTGGAGCACCCATCACCCGCAAGCTGAAGTAGCGGTCGAGCAGACAGTCGTTCGCGTGCCGACAGGTTGGTGGTGACCGGTGTCCGGCGCAGCGACATAAAGGAGGAGGATCGGAGCGCGCCAGCGCTCCGATCCGGGGGACAGTCGCGGAGCCGGACACCGGTCGCCGCCAACCGCTTCAGCCGGCGAAAAAAAGGGGACCCGAAGTCCCCTTGAAACAAATACCCAAGCCTCACTGCACCAGCTTGTAGGTCGTAGCCGCCGGATCCGCCTTCAGCAAAAACAGCTTCGGCGCCGCCAGGTGGTCATCCGCAGCAAAGCTGATCGGCGTCATCGCCCCCGTCTCCAGGTTCTTCAGCTTCGCCAGCTCGGCGTTCGTGCAGTCCCAGGTCAGCGCCTTGCCGCACTTGTCCATCGCCGCGAACAGCGCCCGCGCCGCCGAATACCCCGTGAAGGTGTAGCGGTTCACCCGCGCGCGCTCCTCGGCCGAGAGGTGCTGCTCCAGCTTGCCCATGAAGCCCTTGGCCTCGGGTGAGCTCTCCAGATACACGTAGTCCACCGTGTACACGTTCTCGCCGGCCGAGCCCATCATCTTGGCGCTGGCGGGCACGCGCGACACGTAGGTCACGCCCACGGGGATCTTGTGGCCGATGCGCTCCAGCTCCTTCGTCATGGTGACGTTCTCACCCAGCACGCCACCGGCCATCAGCGCCTCCGCACCCGCCTGCTTCACCTTGAGGATCTCCGAGGAAAAGTCGGACTGACCCTTCTTGAAGATCTGGCTGGAGACGACCTGCAGCTTCTTCTCCTTGGCCGCGCGCTCGAAACCGTCGCGCACGTTCTGGCCGTAGTCGTCGTCCTGCGAGATCACGGCCCACTTCTTGTTCGGGTAGCGGTCCGCCATCTGCGACACCAGCTCATACACCGCCTGGCGCATGTCGTAACCCACGGCGAACACGTTCTTGATCGTGGGCTGGTACAGGCCTTCGTAGGTGGTGATGGGCGCCATCGCCGGGATGCCGGTCTGCTTGATCAGCGGCATGGCGGCCTGGGCCTGCGCGGTGCCCGAGATGGAGGTGAAGGCAAAGATCTTGTCGCTGTTGATCAGCTTGCGCACACCCTGAATGGTGCGCGAGGGCACGTAGCCGTCGTCTTCCGAGATGAGGCGCAGCTTGCGGCCGTTGATGCCGCCGGCCGCGTTGGCCTCGGCCACGGCGGCCTTCACGCCGAGGTTGTGCGCCACGCCCAGCAGCGCGGGCGGGCCGGTCAGCGGCAGGATGTCGCCGATCACGATCTCCGTGTCGGTGACGCCCTGCTGCGCAGCGGCCTGGAAGGTGACGCCGGCGGCCAGCAGGCCGAGGGCAAGGGCGGTGAGTCTCTTGTTCATGCTGTCTGTCTCCTGTGGATGGTCTGTGGCCGAAGCCGTCGGGGGGGAATCAATAACGAAGAGGCCAGTGCACCCAGGTGTGGCGCAGGTCGTGCCAGATGCCGCGCAGGCCGCGCGGGTCGAAGCGCAGGAAGGCGATGATCGCGATGCCGTAGAGGATGGTTTTGACCTCGTGCGCGCTGGTGGTCATGGTCTCGGCCAGGCGCCCGCCGAGGAAGGACATGAGGCTGGCGAAGACCTCGGGCAGCGTCACGATGAACACCGTGCCGAGCACCGCGCCCAGCACCGAGCCGATGCCGCCCACGATGACGATGGCCAGGGCTTCGATGCTGAGCAGGAAGGGGTAGCCCTCGACCGAGACGAAGCTCATGTAGATGGCCATGAGCCCACCCGCCAGGCCGGTGAGCGCGGCGCTGATGAGGAAGGCCAGCAGCTTGTAGTGCACCAGGCTGATGCCCATGGTGCGCGCGGCGATGTCGTTGTCGCGCACGGCCACCAGGGCGCGGCCCACGTAGGAGCGCCGCAGGTTCAGCACCAGCAGCACGGCCAGCGCGCACACGCCCAGGCAGAACCAGTAGAAGGCGCGGTCGCTGGAGAGGTCCATGCCCAGCACCACGGGCCGCTCGACCATGATGCCGCTGCCACCGCCGGTGAGTTCTCCGCCGGCCAGGATGGCCGCGCTCACGATGTGCGCGAAGGCCAGCGTGGTGATGGCCAGGTACAGGCCGTGCAGGCGCAGCGAGGGGATGCCCACGATGAGCCCGAACAGCGCGGGCAGCACGGCAGACAGCACCAGCGCGATCTCCGGCGGCAGGCCCCAGCGCGTGACCGCGATGGCATACGCGTAGCCACCGAGCATGAGGAAGCCCACGTGGCCGAGCGAAATGAGCCCGGTGAAACCCGTCAGCACCATCAAGCCCAGCGCGCCCACGGTGGTGAACAGGATGATGGTGAGGTGTGAGAGCAGGAAGTTGCCGAGCACGAAGGGCGCCAGCGCCATCACGACCAGCAGCGCCGCCGTCCACCATTTCACCGCGGGTGAGTCCGTCAGGACGACCAGCTCGCCATAGCCTTGCTTGAAGAAACCGCTGCGCATCTCAGACCCTCTCGATCCGCTTTTCGCCGAACAGCCCGAAGGGCCGCACCATGAGCACCACCAGGATCAGCACGAAGCCCGCGATCTCCTTGAGCGTGCTGGGCAGGTAGCCGCCCACCAGGTTCTCCAGCACGCCGATGAACAGGCCGCTGAAGGCCGAGCCCAGCACCGAGTCGAAGCCGCCCAGCACGGTGGCGGGGAAGGCCTTGAGGCCGATCTCGTAGATGGTGGGCGCCAGGCCGTAGATGACCGCGAAGAAGGCACCGGCCAGGCCGGCCAGACCCGACGCCGAAGCCCAGGCCACGGCCTGCACGCGCGCGGTGGACACGCCCATCAGGCGCGCGGTCTTCTCGTCGGACGCCACGGCGCGCATGGCCACGCCGAAGCGGCTGTGGCGCAGGAAGAACCAGAAGCCCGCGATGGCGATGAGCAGCACCACGATCACCGTGATCTGCCCCGCGCGCAGGCCGATGCCCCCCAGGTCCACGATGGTGTCGGCGCCCTCGACGGCGAACTTGTGCGGCGCGGCGCCCCAGATCAGCGTGACCAGGGCGCGCAGCACCACGGCCAGGCCCACGGTCACCAGCACCACCGACAGCACCGGCTCGCCGAGCATGGGGCGCATGATCAGGCGCTCGCAGATGAGGCCCAGGGCCGCGCCCACGGCCACCGACACCAGGATGGTGGAGACCGCGTCGGTGCCCAGCGCGGTGGCGATGGACCAGGAGGTGTAAGCGGTGAGCATGCCCATTTCGCCCTGCGCGAAGTTGACGATGCCGGTGGCCTTGAAGATGACCGCGAAGCTCATGGCCACCAGGCCATAGATCGCGCCGATGGCCAGCCCGGAGACGACCAGTTCGATGAAGTAGTTCATGACGCGCCGTAGATCTGTTCGAGCTCGCGCGCGAACTTCTTGTTGATGAGGCCGCGGCGCACCTTCTGCGTGGCCGTAAGCTCGCCGTCGTCGTGGTCCAGCTCCTTTTCCAGGAGCACGAACTTGCGGATGTTCTCGACGCGGGCGAACTTCGCGTTCACCTCGTCCACCACCTGCTGGATGAGTTCCATCACCTCGCCCATCTGAGTGAGCGACTTGAAGGTGGTGTATTGCAGGTCTCGCTCGGCGGCCCAGCGGCCCACGCTGTCGAAATCGATCTGGATCAGGCCACCGAGGAACTTGCGGCCCTCGCCGACGACGATGGCCTCGCGCACGAACGGGCTGTCCTTGAGCGCGTTCTCGATCTCGGACGGCGCGATGTTCTTGCCGCCACTGGTGATGATGATGGCCTTCTTGCGGTCGACCACGGCGATCTCGTCCTGCGCGCGCACCTCGACGATGTCGCCGCTGGCCAGCCAGCCGTCGGCGGCCAGGATGTCCTGCGTGCCCTTGTCGTCGAACAGGTAACCCCGGAACACGCCGGGGGAACGCACGAAGACCTCGCCGTCCTCGCCGAGCTTCCACTCCACGCCCGGCATCGCAGGCCCGCAACTGCCGGACACGAAGGGCCGGCCCGGCACCTGCACGAAGGCCAGGCCGCCCGCCTCGGTGAGGCCGTAGCCCTGGCCCACCGGCAGGCCGATGATGTCGAAGAACTTCAGCGTCTCGGGCGAGACCGAAGCACCGCCGCACATGCGGGTGTGCGTGCGGTTCAGGCCCATGTGGCGCTGCATGTTGCGAAACAGCAAGGCGTACCAGACGCCGAACTCGATCCGGTCGCCAAGCTTCACCAGGCGCCCGTGCTCGGCCCGCCGGTCCGACAGCGCGCGCCCGCGCTTCATGCCCACGCGGTAGAGCCAGCGCTGCACGCGCCCGCTGTCCTTCATGCGGAACTCGAAGTGCTGCTGCAGCTTTTCCCAGATGCGCGGCACGCCGAGGAAGAAGGTGGGCGCGATCTCGCGGATGTTGGCCGAGACCGTGTCAATGGATTCCGCGAAGTTCACCGTGCCACCGGTGAGCAGGTGCAGCACCGTGGAGTAGCCGCGCTCGGCCACGTGGCACAGCGGCAGGTAGCAGACCGACTCGAATCGCTTGCCCACCATGTCGCGCGCGGCGGCGTAGGAGTAGGCGGCGAAGATGAAGTTGCGGTGCGTGAGCATCGCGCCCTTGGGCGGCCCGGTGGTGCCCGAGGTGTAGACCAGGATGTTCACGTCGTCGGGCACCAGCGCATCGATGCTCTGGTCCAGGCGCTGCTCGGCCAGCGGGTCTTCCTGCGCGAGCTGGTCGCCCAGCGCCATCAGGTGCTCGAAGCTGTGCGGCTGCCCCGGTGCGTAGCGGCGCAAGCCCTTCATGTCGACGCAGAAGAGGTGCTGCAGGTGCGGCAGGCCCGCGCCCTCCTTCATCGCGTCGAGCACCTTGTCGGTCTGCTCCTGGTCACCGGTGATGGCCACCTTGGCCTGGCAGTGGCCCGCGATGTAGAGCACCTCGGCCCAGGGGTTGGTGGGGTAGATGCCCACCACCTGCACGCCCAGCATCTGGGCGCCCAGGTCGGCGTAGAACCACTCGGGGATGTCCTCGGCCGCGATGACGATGCGGTCGCCACGCTGCAGGCCGAGCTTCATGAGGCCCAGCGCGGTGCGGCGCGCGTCGCGGTAGTAGTCGGCCCAGGTGCGCCCGCGCCAGATGCCTTGCACCTTTTCGCGCAGGGCCACCTGGTCGCCGCGCTCCTTGGCGCGGTGGCGCAACAGGCCGGGCAGCGTGCCTTCACCGCGCAGCAGGGTGTCGTGCTCAAGCATGGGCACCCTCCTCACCCAGGTACGCCGCCAGCACGGCGGGGTTGGCGGCCACCTCGGCCGGCGTGCCTTCGGCGATCAGGCAGCCGAAGTCCAGCACGTAGACGCGGTCGGACAGGTCCATCACCACCTGCATGTCGTGTTCGATCATGAGCACCGCGATACCGAACTCGTCGCGGATGTCGAGCGTGAAGCGCGCGATGTCTTCCTTCTCTTCCCGGTTCATGCCCGCCACGATCTCGTCGAGCAGCAACAGGCTGGGCTCGCAGGCCAGGGCGCGGCCCAGTTCCACGCGCTTCTGCTGGCCGTAGGCGAGCTGGCTCACGGGTTTGTCGCGCAGTTCCTCGATCTCCAAAAACTCGATGACCTGCTCGACCTTCTCGCGCGCGGCGATCTCCTCGCGGCGCGAACGGCCCCAGTACACCAGCGATTCCCACACCGGGTAGCGGAAGTGGATGTGGCGGCCCACGAGCAGGTTCTCCACCACCGTGCCGTGGCGGAACAGCGCCAGGTTCTGGAAGGTGCGGCCGATGCCCAGACGCGCGAACTGATGGGACTTCAAGCCCGCGGTGTCGCGGCCCTGGAAGCGGATCTGGCCGTCACTGGGCGGCAGCACGCCGCTCACCAGGTTGAAGGTGGTCGTCTTGCCTGCGCCGTTGGGGCCGATCAGGCTCACGATCTCGCCCGGCATCACCTTCAGGCTCACGTCGTTGACGGCCTTCACGCCGCCGAAGCGCTTGGAGATGCGCGTGGCCTCGAGCACGGGGGTCTGCTGCACAGCGCTCATGACAGCCACCTCTTGCGGCGCTTGTAGTGCTTCACGTCTTTCATGCTGGTGCGGCCGGGCTGCGAGCTCAAGCCCAGGTAGAACTCGCGCACGTCGGCGTTGCGGCGCAGTTGCTCGCTGGTGCCGTCCATCACCACGCGGCCGTTCTCCATGATGTAGGCGTAGTCGGCGATGGCCAGCGCGCGGCTGGCGTTCTGCTCGACCAGCAGGATGGTCAGGCCCGTGGTCTCGCGCAGGGTCTGGATGCAGCGGAAGATCTCGCTCACCACCAGCGGCGCCAGGCCCAGCGAGGGCTCGTCGAGCGCGAGGATCTTCGGCTGGCTCATCAGCGCGCGGCCGATGGCCACCATCTGCTGCTCGCCACCCGAGAGGTAACCCGCCGTGGTCTGGCGCATCTCGGCCAGGCGCGGGAACAGGCTGAAGACGAAGTCGCGCGCCTGCGCCAGCTTCGCGGCGCTCTGCAGGTGCGCGCCGGTGATGAGGTTCTCGTCCACCGTGAGCGTCTGGAACAGGCGCCGGCCCTCGGGCACCTGCACCATGCCCTGGCGCACGATGGCGGGCGCCGGGTCCTTCTCGACCGCGCGGCCGTTGAGCAGGATGCTGCCCTTCTCGATCACGCCGTCTTCGGCGTCGAGCACGCCCGAGACGGCCTTGAGCACGGTGGACTTGCCCGCGCCGTTGGAGCCCAGCAGGGCCACGATCTGGCCCGGGCGCACCTCGAGCGAGACGTCGCGCACGGCCTCGATGGCGCCGCCGTAGACGACCTGGATGTTGTGGATGGCCAGCGCGGGCGGTGGCGCCGCGCTGGTGGCGATGGTGGGTGTCATGAATGTCACTGTTCCGCCCTCGCGCATCGCAGCGCTTCGGCGGCCACTCCTTAATAATTAGTCCGTCGCGTCGGTCTTTAATTGAGGCGGATTATGGTGCTTCGTTCCGTTCGAATCCCTGGGGATTTCCCTAAATGGCCGGGGCCACCACCGGCGCGCTGTGCAGCAGCTCTTTCAGCGGCACGGCCTCGTCGGCCAGGCGCTCCACGTCCACCGTGCACACCTGCGCCAGCGCGCGCTTGGCCAGCATGAAGTCGGCGGGGCGGTTGACGGCGTCCATGGCGAGCAGGCGCTCGCCGTCCACATAGAAGGCGCTGAACGAGCGCGTGTCCGGATCGCCGCGCAGCACGCAGCGCTCGTACCCCTGCGACAGGCCCGCCATCTGCAGCTTGAGCCCGTACTGGTCGGACCAGAACCAGGGCACGGCGCGGTGGGGCTTGGGTTTGCCGCCCAGCCACGAGCCCGCCGCGCGCGCCTGCTCCAGCGCATTGGGCACCGATTCGATGCGCAGCTCGCGGCCATAGAGGCTGTTGAACTGCAGCGTGCAGTCGCCCGCGGCCACGATGTGCGGATCGCGCGTGCGCGAGAGTTCATCCACTGGAATGCCGCCCTCTTCTGCGATGCCCGCCACGCGCGCGGCTTCGACGTTGACCAGCATGCCCAGGCCAGCGACCACCAGGTCCACCGGCAGGCGCGTGCCGTCGCGGCAGACCACGGCACGGATCGCGTCGCCGTCCACCTCCACCGAGGCCACCTGAGTGCCCGTGCGCAGGTCCACGCCGGCCGCGCGGTGCACGCGTTCGTAGAAGGCCGAGACCTCGGGACCCGCGACGCGCGCGAGCACGCGGTCCTGCAACTCCAGCAGCGTCACTTCGGCGCCCAGGCCGCGCGCGGAGGCCGCCACCTCCAGGCCCACGTAGCCGCCGCCGATGATGAGCACGCGCGCGCCGGGGGTCAGCTGCGCGCGTATTCCCTCGGCGTCGGCCATGGTGCGCAGGTAGTGCAGATTGCGCGGACGCGCGCCCGGCACCAGTCCAGCGCAGGACAGGGGACGGGGCCGACCGCCGGTGCACAGCGCGAGCTTGTCGTAGGCCATCGACGTGCCGTCCGCCAGCGCGATGCGCCGGTTCGCGCGGTCGATGGCTTCCATGCGCGCGCCGCTCACCAGTTCCACGCGGGCCGTTTCGTAGGCGCTGCGCGGACGCAGCAGCAGGCCGTCCTCATCGACCTGGCCGGCCAGCCAGGCCTTGGACAAGGGTGGCCGGTGGTAAGGCAGCGCGGGCTCGTCGCCCAGCAGCGTGATGCGCCCGGCCCAGCCGTTCTGGCGCGCCGACACGGCGAGCTCGCTGCCCGCGTGGCCCGCGCCGACGATCAGCAGGTGTTGGTCCGAAGTCTCCATGCTTACCCTGACAAAGTTTGATCCAGGTCAATATATAGTCCGACTCGTCGGTCTAAATATAAACAGCTTCGAACCTGAACGCAAGGAGAAATCGATGACGAGAACCAGGGCGGACGACTACGAGGACAAGAAGGCCACGATCCTGGACAAGGCGGCCGCGCTGATCGCGCGCAAGGGCTTCGACCAGGCGACTATGCAGGACGTGGCCAAGGCCTGCGGCACCTCCAAGTCGCACATCTACCACTACTTCCCCAGCAAGGAAGAGCTGCTCTACGCCATCGTGCACGACCACATCACGCGGCAGGCGGCGGATCTGGTCCGCATCGTGGAGCAGCCGCTGCCGGCGGAGGCGCGGTTCCAGCAGTTCGTGGAGAGCTTCATGCAAGGCGCGGCGCGCGAGCGTGACGAGCACATCATCCTGATGAACGACCTGAAGTACCTGCCGCGCGCGGAGCTGAAGACGATCCGTTCGCTGGAGAGCAGCATGACGGAGTTGCTCAACGGCCTGCTGGAGGAGATCAACCCCGGCCTGATGAACACGGCGCGTGTGCGCAAGCCCTACGCGCTGCTGCTCTTCGGCATGATGATCTGGACCTTCAGCTGGTACCGGCCTTCGGGGGACATCGGGCCGAAGGAACTGGCGGCGCGCATCTCGCACCTGTTCGTTCACGGCTTCAAGGCGGAAGAACTGGGCGCATTTCGTTCTGCGTCGTCGTGCTGACTTCTCGTTGAGACCTCGCGCTGACGGCTGGCGTGGTCCGCGTTCTCCGGCCCACGCTCGCGCAGAGGTGTACAGGCGCTCGAACACGGCTTGCGTCACCCCCGTGGTTTGCGCGCCCCCTCTGAGGCAAGCGCGAATGGGGCCTGCGCCCGCGAACCCCACCATCCGTCGAGAGTGACGCACAGGCACGCCACGAGAAATTCGGGGTCACGAAGGGAATCCGGTCTTCTTTGGCCGGCCAGTCCGCCACTGGGGTCGATGGTGTGGGTGCCCGGGCGCAGGCCCCATTCGCGCTTGCCTCAGAGGGGGCGTGCCAACAGCGGTGGTGACGCAGGCCCGGTGGTGAACCTGGGCGCTTCTGCGCGAGCGTGGGCCGGAGAACGGGCACACACACCAGCGGCCCTCGCGAAGCAAGGGCATGAAATGCAACGCCCACCCACCCCACATCAGTTCACCGACCGCCCCTTCCCCTTCCAGTAAGGCTCCCGCAACACGTTCTTCATGATCTTCCCCGCCCCCGACAGCGGCAGTGCTTCGCGGAACTCCACCCGGCGCGGACACTTGTAGTTGGCGATGAGCCGGCGGCAGTGGTCGATGATCTCCTGCTCACTCACCGACTGCCCGTCCTTCAGCGCGACGACCGCCATCACCGCCTCCCCCCACTTCTCGTCCGGCACGCCGATCACCGCGCACTCCCGCACCGCCGGGTGCGCGTGCACCGCGTTCTCCACCTCGCGCGAGTAGATGTTCTCTCCCCCGCTGATGATCATGTCCTTCACCCGGTCGACGATGGTGATGAAACCGTCCTCGTCCATCCAGGCGCCATCGCCGGTGTGCATCCAGCCATCGCGGATGGCGGCGGCCGTGGCCTCCGGCTTGTTCCAGTAGCCCAGCATCACCTGCGCGCCACGCACGGCGATCTCGCCCGGCGTGCCGCGCGGCAGTTCCTTCCCGTCGGGGTCCACGATCCTCACGTCCACGCCATAGGCCGCGCGGCCGGCGGCGTGGCGCTTGTGCGGGCCGTGCTCGCCGTCGAAGTGGTAACGCCAGGGCAGGCTCACCGTCAGCGCGGCGGTCTCTGTCATGCCGTAGCCCTGGATGAACTCCCAGCTCGGCAACTTGTCGATCGCGGCGGCCAGCACCGCGTCGGGGATCGGCGAGGCGCCGTACTCGCAGTAGCGCACGCTGGTGAGGTCGTAGCGGTCGAAGTCCGGGTGGTTCAACATCATGTTGATCATGGTCGGCACGAACAGCACGTAGTTGACCTGGTGCGTCTGGATGGCCTCGAAGGCCAGCACCGCGTCGAACTTGGGCAGGCACACGTGCGTGCCGCCGGCCAGCGTGAGCGCGAAGGCCGGGGACGCGCCGGCCAGGTGGAACAGGCCCGCCGAGTGCATGTAGCGTGTCTGGTCCGAGAAGTGCAGCGTCGCGATCCAGTTGATGGACGCGGCGATGAAGTTCTTGTGCGAGAGCATCACGCCCTTGGGGTGGCCGGTGGTGCCACCCGTGTAGTAGATGCCGCACAGGTCGTCGTCGCGACCGCACTCGTCGGCCATGGGCGGTGTGTGCGCGATCAGCGCCTCGTGGCCGTGCATGCCGGCCGGCGTGGGCTGGTCGCCCATGTGCACCACGTGGGCCATGGGGTGTCCCTCGAGCAGCTGCGGCACCTGCGCCGCGAAGCCGTCGTCCACCACCAGGCCCGCGCAACCGGCATCCTTCAGGCTGTAGACGTTTTCGGGGATGGCCCAGCGCGTGTTCAGCGGCACGATGACCAGATTGGCCCAGGCGGCGGCGAAGAAGAGCTCGATGTAGTTGTCGCTGTTGAAGGCGAGCACGGCCAGGCGCTCGCCCGGCTGCAGGCCCAGCGCGCGCAGGCCGGCGGCCAGGCGGGGCACGCGCTCACCCACCTCGGCCCAGCTGCGCTGGCGGTTCTGGTAGATGGTCGCGGGGAAGCGGTGGCGCGTCTGCACCGCCCGCGTGAGCGCCTGTGTGAGTTGCATGTTCCTGTCTCCTGCTCCTGGCTTTATAGCGCCGGATGCTTCTGCGGCAGTGGGTACTTCGGGTACCCGGCGGCCACGCCGTATTCGCTGATGCCGATGCCGCTTTCACCGTCGGTGTGCACGCGCAGCACATGGTCGCCCAAGGTGCGGGCGCGTTCGCGCGTGAGCGGGTCGTCCAGGTTCCAGGCGTCGTGCCCTTCGGCGTAGGCGCCCTTGTCGTCGCCGTGGTTCCAGCCGTCGTAGCCACCGTAGAGCCCGCCCTTGAGGTAGAAGCGCGTGGGCAGCGGCTCCAGGCGCAGCACGCGCGGCGCGCCGTGCTCAAAGCGCAGGCGCAGTTCGCCACCGGCCAGGGTCTGTCCCAGGGGGTCGTCGGCCCACTGCAGCTCGTGCTCGACGCCGGTGATCTCGCGCTCCACCACGCGCCCATCGGCCTGGCGCTGGAACTCCGCGCCCGACAGGTAGAACGGCTGGCCCGGCTCCCGTTCCTTGAGGAACAGGCACACACCCAGGGACTCGGTCTGCAGCATGGACCAGGTCCAGAAGAACTTCTTGTGCGTCTGCATGGGCGGCGAGGCCCAGTCGGTGCGCATCTCGGAGCGCACGCCCCAGGACCGGTCGCGCTGGCCCCACCAGGTGGCGGGCTCGAGCGCATGCCGCTCGCCGTTGACCTGCAACCACCCGCGCCAACGGCCGAACTGCGTGACGCGCGCGAGGTCCTCTTCCACCACGCCATCGCGCTCGCGCCGGCTCTGCTTTTCCTGCGCGGCGGGCAGACAGGCCTCGAACTGAAGTTCGAAGGCCAGGCCCGATGCGTTGTCCTTCAGTCGCAGGCGGTGCACGCCCTCGGCAGGCGAGATGTCCAGGCGCAGCGGACCGACCGCCATCTCCAGCGGGTTGGTGCCCAGTTGGCGCGAGGCGCGGAAGTTGTATTGCGTGCGTCCCACGGTCACGCCCGCAAAGGCGTCCATGACACCGCGGTTGGGGTAGTAGCCGAAGCCGATGTCCAGCAGCAGCGGCCGGCCGTCGATGGGGTGCGCGGTGTACCACCAGCGCTCGGTGAAGCGCGGGTCGCCGTTGCCGGCCTGCGCGAAGGTGCCGGGCGTCTGGTGGCCGGGCAGGTCGTCCTGGGGGGTTAGCATGAAGATCAGTCCTTGGGGGCAGCGGCCGTCATGGCGCTGAAGTCGGTGAGGGGGATGCGCTGGCGTTCCACGCGCAGTTGCTCGCGCAGGGCCTGGCGCAGGATGGCGTCGAGCTCGGCCGCGAGCTCGGGCGACAGCGAAGGGCCTTGTTCGTCGAGCCAGTCGGTGAGGGCGCGCGTGCGCGCCTGGGCGGCGTCCAGGTCAGTGGCGTCGTCGCCCGCCGGCAGCGCCACACCGGCTCGCGCGGCGCGCTCGGCGAAGCGCTGGTTGCCGTCGATCAGCGCACGGGCCTGTGCCTGCAAGGCGCCCGGGTCCCAGACGGTCATGCCGGCGAGCTTGCCGAGGATGTCGTGCACGGCGGCGAGCTGGCCGCGCGCGAAGTCGCTGCTGAGCTCGGGTGCCACCGCGTCATTGAGCGTTCGGCGCAGGGCCTCGATCAATCGGGCAAGGTCCGTGTTCATGAAGCCAACTCCACGCCGCGCGCCTCGCTGGCGGCCTCGGCCATCAGGCGGTTGAGTTCAAGCAGGGTGGACGCGACCTGAAAGCCCATGGAGGCCATGCGCACGTCCTGCGCGCGCCCGCTCTCCACGCGCTGCGCGGCGCTCAGCAGCATGGACGCGCTCTTGTACAGGCCCAGCACCTCGTAGTAGCGCCAGGCCACCGGGTCGGGCGTGAAGCCGGCCTGGTGCGCGTAGCGCTCGGTGAAGGCCGCGCGGTCCATGATGCCGCCGACGCGGCCGGTGCCGCCGGAGAACACGCGCAGCGCGGCCCAGGCCAGGTCCTCGTGCGGGTCGCCCGCGTGCACCAGCTCCCAATCAAGCACGGCGGTGATGCGCCCGTCCTGCTGCAGGAAGTTGCCCACGCGGTAGTCGCCGTGCACGATGACCACGCGCGGCGCGGTGGGCGCGTGGCGCAACAGCCAGCGCATGGCGTGGTGCATCTGCGGCGGCGCCTTCGTGGCGTCGTCGGCGAAGCCGGCGTGGCGCCACCAGTACAGGGTCTGCTCGCGCGCCACGCTGGCGGCGTCGACCTCGCCCCACAGCCGTTGGAGCGGCGTGGCTCGCCAGTCCACGCCGTGCAGCGCGGCCAGGCCGTCGGTGAAGTCCTGCGCAAGGCTCGCGTTGCGTGCTTCGCCGCGCGCCTCGGCCGCGCCCTTCCAGGGCATGGGCGTGTCGCCGTCCACGCGGCCGGTGACGAGGAACGGCGCGCCGATCACCGAGGGGTCGTCGCTGAAGGCGAAGACGCGCGGCACCGGCAAGGCGGCCAGGCCCTGCAGGGCCTCCAGCGCGCGGAACTCGGGCTCGGCGCGGTAGGGCGCGAGCAGGCCGCGCGGGTCGCCGATGCGCAGGATCAGATCAATCGCCTCGCCGCCACCATCGGGCGTGGCGCGTACGCCCAGGGTGATCCACGAGAAACCCGCGGGAAAACGGCGCCAGCCGTCCAGGCGCAGCGGGCGCTGCAGCGCCCGGGAGAGAAAGGGACCGAGCCGGCGGCTCAGGGTGTCCGCCGACAGGTCCAGGCTGGGTGCGTTCATCCGCCGGTGCTCTTGAAGAGAAGGTTGGGCAGCCACAGGCTCAGCGCGGGCACACTGGCGATGAGCAGCACGCGCAGCAGGTCGGCGGTGATGAAGGGCAGCACGCCGCGCACCACCGAACCCATGGCCATGTCCGGCGTTACGGACCGAATCACGAAGAGGTTGACCCCAATGGGGGGCGTGATGAGGCCGATCTCCACCACCACCACGATGAGGATGCCGAACCACACGGGGTCGTAGCCGAGCGCGGTGACGATGGGAAAGAAGATCGGCACGGTGAGCAGGATCATGGACAGGCTCTCGAGCACGCAGCCGAGCACCAGGTAGACCGCCACCATGACCAGGATGACGCCGAAGGGCGAGAGGCCACTGCCCTGCACCATGGCCAGCAGGCCTTCGTGCACGCCGGTGATGTTGACAAACTCACCGAACAGGGCCGCGCCCAGGATGATCGCGAACATCATGGCCGAGGTGCTGGCGCTGTCCGCGAAGATCTGGCGGATCTGCGCCAGCGTGAGGTTGTGACGCGTGAGCGCGAACAGCAGCGCGGCCACCGCGCCGATGCCCGAGGCCTCGACCGAGGTGAACAGGCCGCCGTAGATGCCGCCCATGACGATGGCGAAGATGGCGACCACGGGCCACAGCGTGCGCACCAGGTGGCGCACGTCCATCTTCACGCCCTCGGTGTGCACGGGCGCCTGGGACGGGTCGCGCCAGACCACGTAGCGCACGGCCAGCAGGTAGCCCACCATGGCGATCAGCCCCGGCACGATGCCGGCTGCGAACAGCTTGCCGATGTGCGTCTGCGTGGCCACGCCATAGACCACCATGATCACCGAGGGCGGGATCAGGATGCCCAGGGTGCCACCGGCCGCCACCGCGGCGGAAGCGAGCCGGTCGCCGTAGCCCAGGCGGCGCATTTCGGGGATGGCTACCTTGCCCATGGTGGCCGCCGTGGCCACGCTGGAGCCGCAGATGGCGCCGAATGCGCCGCAGGCCGCGACGGTGGCCATGGCCACGCCACCGCGGCGGCGGCCGATCATGGCCTGCGCGGCGCGGAACAGATCGCCCGAGATGCCGGCGCCCGCGACCAGGTTGCCCATGAGCACGAACAGCGGCAGGACGATCAGCGTGTACACCAGGGTGCTGTCGCGCGTGATGGTGGCCGCCATGCTGAGTGCGGGCGTCCAGCCGTTGAGCAGCACCACACCACCAAAGCCCACGAGCCCGAGGGCGGTGGCAATGGGCACCTGCAGGAAGATCAGCGCGAAGGCGACGAGGAATCCGATGGAGAGCGCGAGCATGTCAGTTCGCCTCCTCTGCGAGCACGGCCTCCCGGCGCCAGGCGCCCAGCGCCTGCGCCAGGAAGATCATCGCGCTCAGGCACGAGAGCAAGGCCATGCCCCACAGCACCCAGGCCGTGGGAATGCCCAGGATGGCGGAGGCGTCGCCATAACCGGCGGAGCGGATGGCCTGGCGGCCGCAGGTCCAGGCGATGACGCCGAACAGCGCCGCGCCGACTGCGCCCGCCAGCAGGCGCTGGAAGCCGCGCAGCGCGCGTGGCACCGGCACCAGGTCCACCACGATGTGGCCGTGGCGGCGCGCCAGCACGGGATAGAACACGAACACCATCAGGCCCAGCAGCACCTCCATCACCTCCGTGCCCCACAACAGCGGGCTGTTGAAGAGGTTGCGGCCGGCCACGTCGACGAACACGATGAGCATGAGGGCCAGCAGGCTCAGCGTGCCGACGGCCTTCAGCGCGCGTTCGACCCTGCCTTCCCGTGCGTGCGCCATGCCTTACTTCCCGCGCGTGGCGGTGGCCACCTCGGCGCGCAGCTCGTCCAGCAGCTTCTGCGGATCGGCCACACCCTTCTTCTTCGCTTTTTCGATCCAGTCCTTCTCGACCGGCGCGAGCACCTTCTTCATTTCCTCGACCAGGGGTGCGGACGCGGTCTCCACGCTCTTGCCGGCCTTGCGCAGGCCGTCGAAGGCCGCGCGGTCACCCTTGGCGTAGGCGGCGCCGATCTTCGCGGCGAAGGCGTCGCCGCTGATCTTCGTGATGGCGTCGCGGTCCGCGGCGCTGATGGACTTCCACTTGTCCTCATTGATGCCCAGCACCAGCACGGTGTTGTAGATGGCGCCTGGCACGATGGTGGCGTGCGAGACCAGGTCGTTGAGCTTGAAGGCCGGGATGGATTCGGGCGGCATCAGGGTACCGTCGAGCACGCCGGAGGACATCAGCTCGTAGGTCTCGCTCACGGGCTTGTTCACCGGCACGGCACCCAGTAGCGTGAGTGCCTGCGTGGCGCTGGGCTGCGGACTGCGGAACTTCAGGCCCTTGAAGTCGGCGATGCTGCGCAGGGCGCGCTTGTTGTTGAAGAGCTGCCCGGGCGAGACCACGTAGACCGACAGCGGGTGCACACCCTTGAACTCGCCGTACTGCGCGAGGTGCTTGCGGAAGAAGCGGTCGGCGATGGGCGCGAGCACCTCGGGGTTGTCGCTGACGAAGGGCATCTGCAGCGCCTCGAGCACGTCGAAGCGGTTGGGCGTGTAGCCGGGGATGAAGACCACCAGGTCGGCCTGGCCGTCGCGCGCCACGTCGAACTGCGCGGGCAGCGTGCCCACCACCTTGGGCAGGGTGTCGATCTTCACGCGGCCGGCGGTGACCTTCTCCACCTCGGCGATCCAGGGCTCGATGACCTCGACGCGCATGGCCTGGCCGGCGGGCAGCCAGTTGGAGTACTTCAGGGTGGTGGTCTGTGCGGACGCGGGTGCGGTGGCCGCGAAGGCACCGATCAGCGCCAGGGCGCCGACGAGGCGGCGGGTGCGGGAAATCATGTCTTGTCTCCTAGGGTTGCGGGGGCTGACGGGGCTGACGGACCGCGCAGAACGCGCCTGCGCTGCACGGCTTTAATAATAGTCCGACGGGACGGTATATGAGAAGGGTTTGATTGACCGTGTTACCTGGGGTTTCCCCTGTTGGTCGGACGGAAGGTTTTTCTTGTTGCAGGCTTGGTTGGCGCGTCAGGGGCGGGCACAGGGCCGTGGCGGCTTCACTGCGGTGGTCCCCCCTGCGCGGGGGGCCCCCCCCGGGAAACCCCCCCCCCCGCACCCCCGGCCC
>NZ_CCAE010000070.1 GCF_000723405.1 Hydrogenophaga intermedia
TCGTTCGTTGATTGCCGAGGCACGAGATTCGCAGATTCACCGGCAAAACAAAAGATGGGTTCCCGGAACGCTTACGTTAGTTGTGGCCATCGGCCTGTTGGGCGTGGCCGGCCTGCAACTCGCTTCAGTTCGGTACCAGCAAACCTCCACACTGCGCACCCAGGCGCTGCAGCATGCCGATTTCCTCATCGAGAAGATTCGCGTCAACAACAGCAACCTGCTGAGTTCCAATCTGGCGGCCGCGCTGGCAGCACCAGAGACCGCCTACTTGGCCGAAGACGAGTATGAGGACGCCAACACGCTGCCAGACGACCCCTCCTGCGGCCTAGCCGCCCAAGCAGCCTGCACACCGGCGCAGGCTGCCCAGCGCGACTTGCGCGAATGGCGCCAGACGCTGGAACGTGAACTGCCCGGCGGTCGCGGCTCGATCTTCCGTGTGGCTGACGGTGCCACTGTCCAACCCAACGCCCGCCTGGTGGTCGTGATGTGGCGCGAAAAAGCCGAGTTGGTGACGGACAACGCCGCAGGAGCCGACGCCGATGAAGTGGTGGACGAAACCTGCCCTGGCGATGATCCGCCACCAGGTATCCGCTGCCTCAACCTGTGGGTGAGCCCATGAAGCCAAGAACTTCCCTCGCCCGCCAGCGCGGCATGACTTTGATCGAGCTGCTCGTCAGCCTCATCATCGGCTTGGTCATCTTGGCCGCCATCGGCGTCGTCTACCTCAACACCACGCAGACGACGCGTCAGCGCGAAGACCAGGCGATGCTCAATGAGCCAGCGCGCGCGGCGCTGCGCATGCTCAAGTTCAACCTCAACATGGCGGGCTACGTCGACATCTTCGACCTGGACGCCCTGAACCGAACCCAGGCAGTCTCAGTGTTCACACCTGGCAACCCGGTGCGCGCCAACATGTATGTGCGCGTCCCTTCGGCCACGCCCATTCCGGCTCCGATCAGTCAGTTCTTTGCCGGCCTGCGGCCAGTCTTCGGCTGTGACGGGGCAATGACGACTTCCCCCAACGCGATCGTCACCACCGCCCCACCCGCTGCCATGGCCTGCGGTGCCGCCAGCGCCACCCGCCACACACTGCAGCTCGCTTACCAAGCTGTGCCCAACACCCCCGCAAACCAGAGCAACAGTCTTATCCCGGCCGATGCTGCGACAGGCAGCGGACTAGACTGTCTGCAGCGCACCCCACCAGCCGGCGTGGCCATGGTGATCAACCGTTTCTCCGCCCCTGCGCCCGCCGCAGGCGCCATTTCGCAGCTCCAGTGCGAAGGCTCCGGAGCGGCCGGCGCGCAACCCATCGCCGAGGGCGTTGAAGAGTTCGTTCTGCGCTATCAAATGTCGGCACCAGGTACGGCGGCATCGCACACCGCCGCCGGCGGCGGCCAGGCGCGTTATCTCAGCGCCAGTCAGGTGACTGCCAGCGACCAGGGCTGGTCCGGCGTAACTGCAGTTGAGATCTGCATGGTGGCAGCCACGCCTCAGAGCGCGGGCCCTGCAGCGCAAGGCACGGTGACCCTACAGACCACGCGCCCAACCTGCACTCGCGACGCCAATGGCACCTTCAACGCCAACGTAGCGCGAGCTGCGGGTGACGCGCGATTGTGGAAGCGTTTTGTGTCGCTGGTGTCGGTACGAAATGCCGTCTACGCCTCCCCCTTGTGAGCCTGGCCCAATGAACCGCAAACGCTCTCGAGGTTTCGTCCTCGTTACCAGTCTGATCTTCCTGATCGTGCTGTCCGTGCTGGGCGTCATGGCCATGCGCGGCTCGCTGTTCGAGCAACGCATGGCTGCCAACGACCGCGACATGAACATGGCACGCGAGTTCGCCGAAATGGCGCTGCGCGATGCGGAGCGTGACATTCTGGGCCTGCACTTCGACGGCGTAAGCTTCTGTGCAGCCGCGCTAAGCGATTGCACCAACGTGCGCCCGGCGGGCACTCGCCCCGTCAGTGCGGCCGACGCGGGCAACTTCTGGAGCGCGTCCAATCCTGCGATCGACGACATCGCGCTCGAGGACGGCGGCCTGAATCAGGATCTGGAACTACAGGGCGTCTACAACGCCCGGTCCTCAATCGCCTGCAACGGTCCGGTGTGGAGTGGCGCCGATTGGGTCGACGGCGTAGCGCGTAGCTGCGGGGGCACGATCAACGAAGCGGTGCCCACCGTCGCCTACGGCACGTTCACCGATGCTCCCTTCAACGCCCCGGGCGTCAACCCGCCCCGCTACATGATCGAAATGTTCCGTGCCGATGACCTGGGCATCACGCCGCCCTCAAACAAGCTTTTCTTCCGCATCACAGCGGTCGGCTTCGGGCGCAGCAACGTCGACGCTAACCGCCCCACTTCGATCACCCTCCAGTCGGTGTTTTCACCGCTTTGATCCTGCTCCGGGAGCACACGATGAAACCCTCGCGCCAACTTCGGATCTTTGCCGGCTTCGCAGCCGGCCTGGCGACCGCCAGCGCCCTGGCCTTCACACCCAGCCAGCAACCGCCCTCCACCAGCGCAGTGCCCGGCAACGTGATGCTGGCGCTGTCGGTGGAATTTCCGACCGGCTTGCAGGTGTCGTATGGCAGTACCAACTACGGTGGCAACGACGTCAAGTACGAGGGCTATTTCGACAACCGTAAGTGCTACGCCTACAACACGACAAACGAGGTTTTCGAGCCGGGTTCGGCCATTACCGCCGCAGGGGCTTGCGAGGACACCGAGTGGAGCGGCAACCTGCTCAACTGGCTCACGATGACCAACCTGGACCAGTTCCGTTCGGTCATGACAGGCGGCACGCGCGACAACTTTTCGCCGATGAATGCCTCGCACGCGGGTGACACCACCACCCGGACGGTGCTCATCCGCTCGTTTAGCGACCGCAACAGCTACAACCCAATCAAGCGCATTCGCACCACCGACCCCATCCCAACCGCCCTGCGCAGCAGCACCGCGCGCTATGTGCGCTCCGGCGGCTACGGCTCCAAGTTCATCGTCTCCACCAGCAACAACTTCAGCGACCTGGGCACGCACGCGCTGCGCGCGGCCAGCTGCGCGGGCACCACGCCATTTCCCACTTCCTCGGGTTCGGGCTCGTGTTTCAACATCCGCGTGGCGGCCTGCGTCCCGTCGGCAGCCCAAGGCGTCACAGGTAACGTACGGGAAGCCAACTGCCAAGCCAAATATTCCGGCGTCGCAAAACCCGAGGGCCTGATCCAAGAGTATTCGTCTTCCTTGCGCTTCGCGGCCTTTGGCTACCTCAAGCAAGACGGCAACACCCGCAATGGCGGCGTGCTGCGCTCCGCCATGAAAAGCGTAGGCCCCTTGGCTGCCACCAGCACGGGCGTGCAGGACAACCCCAACGTCGAATGGAACACCACCACCGGCGCAATCCTGGCCAATCCGGACCCCATAGACGCCACGGCCAGTGGCGTGAGCAACTCGGGGCTCATGAACTACCTCAACAAGTTCGGCTATGCTGCGGGCTACAAGAGCAACGACCCGGTGAGCGAGCTGTACTACGCGGCGCTGCGCTATATGCGGGGCTATGCGCTGCCCAACGAATACACCAACGACTTGACCGACGCCTCGCGCAAGGATGGCTTTCCGGTCATCACCGGCGCTGCCCACCAACGTGGCGGCGCGCGCGATCCCATGATCAACACCTGCCAGCGCAACTTCCTGCTCGGCATCGGTGACATCTACACCCATGAGGACGGCAACTTGCCGGGACGCACGGGCGGCCCTACCGACCCCGACAGCCTCAACGCCAATACCCTTTGGAGCACGCTAACCGGACTGGAAGGCAGCTCCTCCTGGACCGGCGGGTCCAGCGGCGGCACGCAATACATCGCTGGCTTTGCCCATTGGGCCCACACCAATGACATCCGTGGCGACCTCGATGGCACGCAGACCATGGCCACCTACTGGGTCGACGTGCTGGAGAACACCAACGGCCAAAGCAGCGTGCTTGCGGCGAGCCAGCTTAAGACCCAATACTGGCTGGCCACCAAGTACGGCGGCTTCGACAAGTCGCTGGCGGAGGGAAACAACCCCAACGAGCGCGCCCTGCCCACGAACGATCTACCCTGGGATAAGAACACCGACGGTATTCCCGACTCCTGGTTTGCAGGCAGTACGCCCACGCAGTTGAAGGCCGGCCTTTCGGCAGCTTTCAGCAAGATCAACCAGGACGCCTTGGTGGGTGCGGCCTCCAGCGCAGCAGTCTCCTCCAATCGGCAGACCAGCGACAGTGAGACCATCTACGGCAGCTACAACCCCCGTGAATGGACAGGTAGTGTGCGCTCCTGCCGGCCCTCGCAAAACAAGGAAGCGTGCGAAAACTCACCCCGCTGGGACGCCTCCAACTGGCTCAATCGCGCCTCCACCGTGGTGCCCGCGGCCGACAAGCTCACGCCCGGCACCCGCAAGATCTTCACCTCGCTGCGCACCGATTCAAGCTTCGCATCCATGCCGTTCCTCTGGGACAGCCTGGTTACCGCTCAGAAAGACGTGCTCAATGCCGACACCTACGGAGAACAACGCGTTTCCTTCCTTCGCGGTGATCGCTCCAACGAAGGCGTCCTATTCCGCAACCGCCCTCACAACCTGCTCGGCGACGTCGTGAACTCTGGCATCGCCTACCTGGCCGGTGCGGGTCCCGCATTCCTCGGCCCCAACTTCCCCGGTCACGCAGCCTACCGCACCGCTAGCCGCAGTCGCCCAGCGGTTGTTTATGCGGGTGCCAACGACGGCATGCTGCACGCGTTCTCCGGCACCAACGGCAAGGAACTCTTTGGCTACATACCGGGCAGCGTGCTACCAGGCCTCAACAACTTGTCCGCGTTCAACTTCCAGCACCGCTACCTGGTCGATGGATCCCCCATGGTGGGTGATTTCGAGCTCACCGCCTCCACGCCAGCCGCCCCCAGTTGGGGGACGATGCTCGTGGGCGGCCTAGGTGCTGGTGGGCGGGGCTATTACGCGCTCAATATCAGTAGCCAAAGCAATTTCGCGACCAGCACTGAGGCCACGCTGGCGAGTTCCTTGCCGATGTGGGAGTTCACCTCGGCGCAAGACAGCGACCTCGGCTATACCTTCAACGAACCCTCCATCAGTTCCAACGGCGCCTACCGCCAGATCGCCAAGGTGGCTGACGCCAGCGTGAGCACCGGCGTGTGGCGCGTGATCGTGGGCAACGGTTACGGCTCGAATGATGGCAAGGCCGTACTGTTCATGCTCAACGCCAACACTGGGGCGGTGTCGACCAAGCTCACCGCCCATACGCCGGCCAATGCTGCAGCACCGCGCTCGGGCCTCTCGGCGCCCACGCCGGTCGACGTCGACCGCGATGGCCTGATCGACACGGTCTATGCGGGAGACCTTCTGGGCAACATGCATAAGTTCCAGTTCTCCAAGGAGTCCGGCGTCAACTTCGTGCTGGCCCGCCACGGCGACGCTGGCGCCGCCTGGCGCTACCTCGGGGTGGTCCACGCGGCCGGAGAGCCCATCACGACGGCGCCCTCCGTGATTCCGGCTTGTAGCGGCAACGGCTGGAGCGTCATGTTCGGTACAGGCAAGCTCAACGAGCAGGACGACTACTTTGACCGCACTTCAGTGAACAGCTACTACAACGTGGTCGACCAGTCGCCATCGTCGACACTCACAGTGCCCGCGACGGATCTGGGAGTGATCACTGAGTTCACTCTCGTTGCTCTGGAGGGTGGCAAGGTGGGTCGCATCTGGGACGCACCCAATCTGGCGACCAAGCGCGGTTGGAAGATCGTCCTGCCGGCAGGCGAACGCGTATTAGGCAACTCCGTGCTTCCTCCGGACACCGGAGCCGTAGAGTTCCCCTCGACACAACCCACCGGCGACCTCTGCACACCCGGAAATACTGGTTTTATCATGGCCGCCGACATCTGCACCGGTGGAATCGGCAACCTGATCTACGGTGACCAAGTCGTGGGCGGGGTTTCGGTGGAATCGGATGGCGTGATCAAGGTCAGCAACACCTACACCGACCCCGAAAACAAGCAGCGCGTCGTATGCAACCAGGCAGATTGCAAGGAGCCTGGTGGCGGCGGCTACTTCAACCCCACCGTCGCGCCACGCGGCCGCTACTCTTGGCGTGAGCTGATCACCAAGTGACAACCATGAAATCCCCAAGTCATTCCCAGACCGGCTTCACCCTGATCGAAGTCATGATCGTGGTGGTCGTGGTGGCCGTGCTCGCCGCGATCGCATACCCCAGCTACTCCGCATACATCCAGCGCGGCCACCGGGCCGACGCCAAGAACGCACTGATGGCGGTGGCGCAGCGGATGGAGCAGAACTACGCGCTATCGGGTCGATACGACCAGAATCAGGCTGGCGGCGCGATCGATGCGGCATTCATCGCGGCCACGGGCTTCGCAAGCGTGCCTCCAGGTGGCGGTGCGCGCTACAACATCAGCTTTGTCGCGGGCACGCTGGGCCAAGGCACTTACCAGCTACAGGCCGTCCCGGCCGGAGGGCAGGCTGGCGACCCGTGCGGCACCCTGCTGCTCAACCAGCAAGGCATTCGCGGCGCAGGTGGCGTCCTCGGAAACCGGGCCCAGCTGACGCTCGACTGCTGGAACCGCTAGGTGGATGCTGACTTTCCAGTCGCAGCGCTGGCGCTGGCCGAGCAAGCTCTCCGTCTCTCCAACCCCAACCCCCGAGTCGGCTGCGTCATCACCACCCCCAACGGGCGAGTGATCGCCCGCGGTCATACCCAGCAAGTCGGTGGCCCGCACGCGGAGGTCATAGCCTTGCGCGATGCCCAGTCGCGTGGCGAGAGCCTGATCGGCGCAACCGCCCACGTCACCCTCGAACCCTGCTCGCATCATGGCCGCACCCCACCCTGCTGCGACGCCCTGATCGCCGCCCGGGTGGCCCGCGTCGTCGTGGCAACCACAGACCCCAATCCCCGCGTCGCTGGCCAGGGCCTCGAGCGCCTGCGCGCTGCAGGCATCCAGGTCGATCTCCTTCCCACCGATCACCCCGCCGCCATCCGCAGCCGCGAACTCAACATCGGCTTCTTCAGCCGAATGATCCGCGGCACGCCTTGGGTCCGCATGAAGATCGCCGCTTCGCTTGATGGCATTACCGCCTTGCCCAACGGGCAGAGCCAGTGGATCACGGGCGAAGCCGCCCGCGAAGACGGGCACCTGTGGCGCGCGCGGGCCTGCGCCGTTCTGACGGGAGCGGGCACCGTATTGGAAGACGACCCCCGCCTCGATGCACGCCTGCCTGGCCTGGCGCGGCAACCGCACCTGGCTGTCATCGACAGTCGCCTGGATACCCCGCCCACCGCGCGGCTCTTCGAACCGCCCTACGGAGGCCTGCCGCGCCGCCTCTGGTTCTTTCACGCCGAAGCGGGCAGCCCTCAGGCAGACAAGCTGCGACAGCGCGGCGCCGACACCATCCTCATGCCCGGCGCGAACGGCAAGGTCGACCTCGGCGCAACCATGCGCGAGCTGGGCCGCCGCGAAGTGAACGAGTTGCATGTCGAGGCCGGAGCCAAACTCAACGCTTCGCTGCTGCGCGAAGGCTGGGTCGACGAGTTGCTGGTGTATTTGGCGCCCCGCCTGCTTGGGCAGGGGGCTGGTATGGCGCCCTTCGGCCCGCTGGAGCGGCTCGCCGATGGCACGCCCTTGCGCTGGCTGGACACCCAAGCACTGGGCACCGACCTTCGACTGCGCGCGAGGATCGATGGCCGCGACGCATTTCTCACGAACCGCTGATCGTCGCCGGCCTACCGCTTGAGTCCACGTACTGCGGACTGAGTAGAACTTAGTTCCGCGTCCCTTTGGCTGTGCATCCCATCGGCCGATGGGATGCAGTGCTCCACGGCGGCAGGACCATCGCGCGCCATGCGCAGCCTCACGCCCGGTCTTCACGGCAACCACCCCCGCCGTGTCAGCGGTCTCACGCTCATCGAACTGCTGGTGACGATGTCGGTTCTGGCCGTCTTGCTGGCGGTCGGGATTCCCTCGTTCGCATCCTTGATGCAGCGCTGGCGCGTCGACGCCACCATCGAGAGTCTGGTCGCCGACATCCGCCTGGCCCGCTCCACCGCCACCCGAACATCCCGCGCAGTGGTGATGTGTGCCAGGGCAGCTGACGGCAATTGCAGCGCAGGAAATGACTGGTCAACAGGCTGGGTGGTGTTCTCCGACCTGAATGGTGATTCGGCGCTCGATGTGGGTGAACCGCTGATCGCGGAACGCCCAAACCAATCGGGCATGGCCTCCATGCCCGACAAGACCAGCCAGGCCAGGCTGACCTTCAGGGCCAACGGCACCTTGGAAAGCGGGAAAACCTCGGTGGGCATTCGCCCCAAGGACTCGGCGAAGACTGTCGCGTCCGTCGTCATCAACGCCATGGGACGCACCCGTGTACAGACCATCAACTGACCGCCTGCGCCTGGCTGCCCGGCCATACGCCCATGGCTCATCCCTCATCGAGGTGCTCATCGCCATCCTTCTTTTGTGCATCGGGCTACTGGCGATGGCGCGGTTGAGCAGCGCGGCCGTTGCACACCAGAAGTCGGCACAGGTCCGGCTGACGGCACAGGCGCTGACGCAACGGTATGTCGATCTGGCCCGCATCAATCTCTACGGGTTCGACCTGGGTGCCTACGACATCGGGCTATCGGACAAACCGCCTGAAGCACTCGCCTTGAATGCCGACGAAACCGACACGAAGACGGCCGCCGAGCAGATGGCCAGCGAGGCCCGGCGTGAGTGGCTGACAGCCGTCGGCGGCGCCCTGCCAGGTGGTCAGGCGGTGGTGATCACGCGAGCGGGTGCAGCCGTGCGGGAGATCGACGTCTGGATCCTGTGGCCGGAAGCCGCGGCCAATGACGGCGATCTGCGAGCCGCCGTCCAGGACGCTTGCCCGGCGCACCTGGACGAGGATGCGCTCGCCGGCATGGCCTGCCTGCACTTCCGGAGCAGCTTGTGAAGCGGCAACCACATGGCCGGCTCCATCGCGCGCGCGGGCTGAGCCTGATCGAGCTGATGGTGGCCATGGTCATCGGACTCGTGGTGGTGCTGGCCGTTACCCTGACCTACCTGCAGACAGCCAGCGGAACGAGACACGCCATCCTGCAGGCTCAGATGAACGAAGACGGTGCGATCGCCCTCGATCTCCTGGTCCACCACTTGCGACTGAGCGGTTATGCCGAAACGGGGGCTGATGGCACCCGAATCTTCAAAGGCTTGGCGATCCGCGGCTGCGATGGGGGCTTCACGGCCGCCACCAGCAAAGCGGCTTTCGATTTGCTGGATTGCGCGGGTGGTGCGGGCAACGACGCCGTGGCCATTCGGTACCACGCCACGCTGCTCAACAGTCCGGTCGTGGAGAACAGCGATGAAGAGATGCGACCGGCAAACTGCGTGAACGAGAGCATCGAACCTGTGGGCGGCAGCGACGTCTTCATCGCCGACAACCGCTTCTACGTTCAGGACGACTCCACCAACGACAACGTGCCCACGCTTTTTTGCCGGGGCAGCAATGGCGCGGGCTTCAGCGACACGGCTGCCCTGGTCCCCAACGTCGAGTCATTGCAACTGCGATATGCGGTGACGCACGTGCCCGTGGACGGGGTGGTACCTCCTCATCAGGTCACGGCCCTCGTGCCGGCTGGCCATGCGTCCCTAGCCCCGCCGTTGGGCAACTGGAGCCGCGTCGCCGCCGTGGAGCTGTGCGTCGTGGTCCGCTCGCAGCACCCTGCTCCACAGGACGGCGTGGATGTCGACGAGCTCACCCGCTACCTCGATTGCAGCGGCACCGCAGCAACGGCCAACGACAGGCGCCTGCGCCGTGCGTACCGCACCACAGTGCACCTGGCAAACCTGCGCCCCGTTCTGCCGATGCCTTTCGAGACGGATGGCACCGTCGTCAGCAATCCGTACCGCAGTCTGGAGGCGCCATGAAACACGGCCTCGGTTTACGTCGGCACCATGGCGTGGCGCTTCCGATCGTTCTCATCATGTTGGTGGTACTGGCCTTCGCCGGCCTGCTCGCGGCACGGCGAAGCGCTGGTTTGCAGGAGATCAGCACCAACGCGAGGATTCGGCAGGCCGCCGAGTTCTCTGCCCAGTCGGCACTCCGCGAATGCGAAGCCATCGTGATCGACGTGGTCGACAACGACGGCGCAGTCCATGGCGAACTCCAGAAACACTTTGGTACCGCCGCACTCACGAGGCCTGATGACCCGACAGCGCTCTGGAGTGACCGGAACAACTGGACGGACAAGTCCAGCTTCCGAATTCAGCTTACGCCATCCAACAAAGAAGTCAGCAACGACACGACGCGCTTGCCGCACGCCCATTGCCTGATTGAGCCGATGCAAGACGAGCGCTACCTCATCACCGCTCAAGGCATGTCAGCCGGTGCGCGCTTCGATGCCAATGGTCAGCTCGAAGGCGGATCCGAGGTCTGGCTTCAGTCGGTGATCTCACCCAAGGTCCCAGTCCAATCCTCGGAAGGAGGCATGCAATGATCGACGCTCACCGATCTCCAGCGCCCCCGGCACGCGCATCCTCGATGCGTGTTGCCTTGGCTCTGACGGCCGCCCTGGCCGCCCTCGCCATGGAAAGCCACTCGCAACCTTCGCAGCAGCCGCTGCTGGTGAACACCTCGGGTGCCCGGCCCAATCTCATGGTCACGCTGGACAACTCGGGCTCGATGGCGTTTCCGTATGCCGACGGCTACTCCATGTACAACAACGGAGGAAAGGGAACGGACGCCTTTGCGGCACAGCGTTCGGCAGAGTTCAATTCGCTGTATTACAACCCCCGCATCACGTATCGCCCTCGCGTGGACGCCCAAGGAAAAGACCTGGTGCCGACTGATGGCATCGAATTCATTTCCAACCAAAGCAGCGCCAAGTTCAACTACGCCGTCTTCGCTCCGGTCAACGAGACGCTGGATGAATCGACACCGCTGATCATCAAACACAGCAGTTTCGAAAAGGTGACGGCGCAGACGCCCGCCGGACACCAATTGGCCTACTCGTACCCGTGGGAACCTCAATATCCTGGCATCGACTACGTCCCGTATCACCGCGTCTACCGCCAAGACCAGCCGACCCTGTCGGACGAACCCGCCGAACCCTTCACCTACGCGATTTGCGCGCCCCACTCAGGCCTTGCAGGATGCAAGAGCGCCCGACTGGTGACCATCGACAGGACAACCACCGGCGCAATAACGTTGCCAACCGATAGCCAGCGAACCGATCCAGGTTGCACCAAAGAGCAGTGCACGGCGGACGCCGAGCGGACCAACATCATGAACTGGTACCGCTACTACCTCACCCGCATGGCAGCCACACAGACAGCCTTGGGCTTGGCATTCACCGACAAGCGCCTGGACAACACCTTGCGCATTGGCTACATGCGCATCAATTTCCCGGACGTGGCCATCGCCTTGTCGCCTGGCACCGATGTGAAACGCGAACGCGTGCTGCGCGGTGTTCGACTTTGGACTCCGGGATCAACGGCCAATCAGCAGTTTTACGACTGGCTGTACGGTACCGTTCCCATGGGTGGCACGCCGCTGCACAACAGCGTGAACCAGGTAGCCAACTACCTGCGTGTGCCCGCTGGCGCCAAGGAGAATCCCTGGGCGAGCAATCCCGCTCTGCCCGCAGACGCCGACAACCTCGAACTGGCTTGCCGCCGCTCCTATCACGTGCTGTTTTCAGATGGCGCCTGGTCGAGCGACGATGCGATAAAGACGCAGGCCGCCACGGATGACGACAACAGCACGGGACCCGAGTTCAGCCGTTTCCCTCAGACAACTGGCGACGACAATGAGCCGGGAAAACTCAAGTACGAGCCCAAGGGGATCGACACCAGGCGCAAGTGGTACACGCCGTTTCCCAGCACCGGCACTAGAGGCCTCGCCGACCTGACAGCAAAGTACCACTGGCACCTGGACCTGCGACCCGAGTTGAACAATCAGGTGGCTACGCGCGCCGGTCAACCCGTGTTCTGGCAGAACATGACCACCTACACGGTGGGATACCTCATCAGCCCTTCAGGTAGCAACGGGGCCGGCGGCCTCACCTTCCAGCAGATCGACCAGTACCGGTTCGACTACCTGTTCAAGGGTTTCGACAACAGCGCGAAGCCCACATGGCCCGGCGGAGACCTCGCCCACGACACCGACTCGGGAATATCTTCCAGGCGCATTGATGATTTCATCCACGCGGGATACACCGGCGGTGGACGGGGCTTCAGCGTGCGAAGCGCCGATGACATCAAGGCGGTGATCAACAACATCGTGTCGGCCATCCTGTCGGCCATGGGCAAAGACGCGGGTGTGGCGGTTGGGGGTGCGGGTGAGGTGTCGCCAGGGCTGCAGGGACAACTCAAGTACCACGTCGAATACAGCACCGCCGACGGCGAGGGCGACATCAAGGCTTCGGTCATTGACGAAACGGGGCACGCACAAACCCTCGCCATGGACGCCGATGGTCGGCCGCTCAAGGCACCCGACAACAAAACCTATTGGTCGGCCAGCAAGCAGTTGCCTGCACCGGCCAATCGCCGGATCTACAGCATCCGCCCCGACAACACCGGCTTCGAGTTCAAAGGCACCCTTGATTCACTACCGCTCGCGACACGTGAAGCCCTCAAACGCGACGACCATGGCCAGCGCGTGCCCGATGACGGCCGGTTCGTCGACTACCTTCGTGGCGTTGATCCCGTACTGGACGCCAAAGGCCAGCCCCTGAGACTGCGCCTGTCCGGCCTGGGCGCCATCGTCAACAGCCCTCCATTGCTTGCCGACAATGCCGCCGGCTACATGGGGTACGACTTATACGGCCAGGTCGACGGCAAAAACACCTACGCTGCCTTCCGAGAACGGGTGGACAACGCGCCCGACACCTTGGTGGCGGCCACCAACGCCGGCCTGGTGCACCTGTTCGACGCCAGCAATGGCAAGGAACTCGGCGCCTTCATGCCTCGGCGCAGCATGGCCTGGTTGATCGGCAAGGCCGATCCGGACGCGCCGTTTCGCTACGTGCTCGACGGGCCCATCACCTTGCATGACGTCTACCACGAAGGCGTCTGGAGACAGATCGCCGTGGGCACCGGCGGGCGTGGCGAACGGCTCATCTACGGCTTGAACATTCCGCTCAATGGCCCTCAGTCACGTACACCGGCTGCGAATGACTTTCTCTGGGAAACCGGACCTGAGCTCGTCAACACGGAGATGTTCACGCTGGGACACATGACCACGCCTGTCCGCAGCGGTCAGACCGACAGCGGCGCTTGGGTAATGGTCACGACGACCGGCCACCACAACGGGGTGGCGGATGGGAAAAACCATGGCTTGCTGGTGCTGGACGCCGCCAGTGGCGCGGTACTGCGCAGGCTCCCGTTGCCTGACGACTACAGCGCCGGCCGAGGCATGGGCGCCGTCAGTTTGGTGAGGGACCAACACCAACGCATCGTGGCCGCCTACGCTGGCGATGCCAACGGGCAAGTGTGGCGCTTCGATCTGCGAGGCGACCCCGCGCAATGGCGCGTGGCGTACGGCAAACCCTTGTTCGTCACGAAACACCGCCGACCCGTCTACGGGGGACCGTCGTGGCAAGCCCATCCGCGCGGCGGCTACATCGTGATCGTCGGCACGGGCATGCTGCTCGACGACAGCGACCTCGCCGCGGGCAACGACCCCGACAGCGTCTACGGCATCTGGGACCCCACTCCACGGGACAAGTCCTCGGACGGATTGGGCTTCGAGCCCATTCTGCCCTCGCAACTGCTTGAACAAGCTGTGGAATCCCAGGTCACACCCGATGGGCAGAAGAACTACTTCAGCGTCACGCGGCGGGCGATCAACTGGACGCACCACCGGGGCTGGACGCTTGCACTGGGCAAAGCTGCGCCTGGCGAGCGCGTCATCGATCAAATCGTCAACATCAGCACCAGCGTGAGTATTCCTGTCGTCGCCATCGACCGGGCTCAGCATTCGACCGAGTCTTGTGCAGCAGACAGCGCGCCGCCCACCCAGAACTACGTGCTCAACGCGCTCGATGGGCAGGGGAAGCCCGCCTTCGACATTGACGGCGACGGCAAGCTTGAACCTGTCGCCATGGTGCAGGTGCTCTCGGGAGGCTATTCGAGAGGCTTGTCCTACCACCTTGCCAGCCCCTCGGCCAATGCAACAGCCAAGGAGTCGGTCTACCGGCTCAATCTGGGCACCCAGGGCGGCTCCCAGATCGACCAGAACAAGCCAGAGACCCCGCCCGCTTGCAAGGACACGAAGCTCACGGTCTATGGCATCCAGGAGGGCAAGTTCGACATCGAGTTGAAATGCAGCAAGGGCCGGCTCTGGAGCCGCCAGCAGTATCAACTGTCGCAGGTGCCGCAATGAGGCGGTTGCACGCTCGCCGTCGGCGCCGATCGGGCTTCACCCTGATCGAACTGATGATCACCTGCGCCATCATCGCCATCCTCGCCAGCGTCGCCTACCCGAGCTACGCGGAGCACGTGCGCAAAGGGCGACGCGCCGACGCCCAACGCGCCCTCGAAGAGGCCAGCCAGTTTCTGCGCCGCCGCTACAGCAGCATGGACACCCACGTGGACGCGGCCCTGCCATCGCCCCTGAGCCGGAGTCCTCGCGAAGGCGCCGCGGCCTATACGATCACCCTTATCGAGGACGGCAAGGCCGTGACCACCGCCACCCTGGCGCACAGCTACACGCTGCGCGCCGTGCGCACGGGCGCCATGGCCGACGACCGCTGCGGCGACCTTGATCTCGCTCACACCGGGGCGCGAGCGCTGCACGACGCCGCCACGACCGCGGTGCTCGCGGACTGTTTCCGCGGCGGCTGACCCCGCGCTCTGCGGGGCGGGCGACACCCCCGCGACGGCCACCCCGCCAAACCCTGCGAAAATACCCGGATGTTCACCGGCATCATCACCGGCGTGGGGCGCATCGCCGACTCCCATGCGCTGGGCGGTTCTTTGCAGCACGGGCGGCGCCTCACCATCGAGGCCCCGGCCGGGTATCTGGCCGACGTCGGCCTGGGCGACAGCGTCGCGCTCAACGGCGCCTGCATGACAGTCACCACCCTCGACGCCTCTCGAAATCGCTTCACCATCGACATCTCCGCCGAATCGCTGGCCCGCACCGCCGGGCTCGACGCCGTCGGCGCCCGCCTGAACCTCGAAAAAGCCCTGCGCGCCCACGACCGCCTGGGCGGCCACATCGTGTCCGGACACGTGGACGGCACAGGCAAGGTCCTGCGCTTCGCCCCCGTCGGCGAAAGCCACGAACTCGCCGTGCTGGCACCGCCCGAACTCGGCAAGTACCTCGCCTACAAGGGATCCATCACCATCAACGGCGTGAGCCTCACCGTCAACCACGTCGCCGACCGCCCCGACGGCTGCGAGTTCAGCATCAACCTCATTCCCCACACGGTGCAGCACACCACCCTCGGCGACCTCGTCGCCGGCAGCACCGTGAACCTCGAGATCGACACCGTGGCCCGCTACGTCGAGCGCATGCTCGGCACGGGCCCGCATCCGGCCAAGGAGGCCACGCCATGAACGCCCCGGAAACCCTGGCCCCCGTGGCCATCTCCCCCGTCGAAGCCATCGTCGCCGACATGCGCGCCGGCCGCATGGTCATCCTCGTGGACGAGGAAGACCGCGAGAACGAGGGCGACCTCGTGCTCGCGGCCGACCACGTCACGGCCGAAGCCATCAACTTCATGGCCCGCTTCGGCCGCGGCCTGATCTGCCTCACCCTCACCAAGGAGCGCTGCGAGCGCCTGAACCTGCCGCCCATGGTGCCGCGCAACGGCACCAAGATGGGCACGGCCTTCACCGCCTCCATCGAAGCCGCCGAGGGCGTGACAACCGGCATCTCCGCCGCCGACCGCGCACGCACTGTGCAGGCCGCCGTGGCGCCCAACGCCAAGGCCAGCGATCTGGTGCAGCCCGGCCACATCTTCCCGTTGCAGGCGGTCGAAGGCGGCGTGCTCATGCGCGCCGGCCACACCGAAGCCGGCTGCGACCTTGCCGCCATGGCCGGCTGCTCGCCCGCCGCCGTCATCTGCGAGGTGATGAAGGACGACGGCACCATGGCCCGCCTGCCCGACCTGCAGCAGTTCGCGGCCGAGCACGGCATCAAGATCGGCACCATCGCCGATCTCATCGAGTACCGCAGCCGCACCGAATGCCTGGTTCAGCGGGTGGGCAGCCGCCCCCTCAAGACGGCCTTCGGCGACTTCACAGCCCACGCCTTCCGCGACCAGCCCAGCGGCGCCGTGCACATGGCCCTGGTGATGGGTCAGTGGCAGGCCGACGAATCCGTGCCCGTGCGCGTGCACGAGCCCCTGTCGGTGCTCGACGCGCTGGAGGTCGGCCGCGCCATGCACAGCTGGAGCCTGGAATCCAGCCTGCGCCACCTGGCCAAGGCCGGGCGCGGCGTGGCCGTGCTGCTCAACTGCGGCGAATCCGCCGACCAGTTGCTGGCCCAGTTCGACGGCACCGCGCGCTCCGCCCAGGCGCCCGAGCGCGGCCGCATGGACCTGCGCACCTACGGCGTGGGCGCGCAGATCCTGCGCGAGTGCGGCGTCACCCGCATGGAACTCATGGGCACGCCGCGCCGCATGCCTAGCATGCAGGGCTACGGCCTCGAAATCACCGGCTTCATCGGCCACCCCAACTGACCCACACAACACCCCACGGAAACGGACGCCCCCCATGTTTGGCGCAGACAAAGGCACGGCCGACCTGCTCGACGGCAAACGCCTGCACATCGGTATCGTGCAGGCGCGCTTCAACGAAGCCATCACCGACACCCTGTTCAGCGCCTGCCAGGCCGAACTGCTCGCCCTCGGCGTGCAGGAGAAGAACATCGCCCACGTCAAGGTGCCCGGCGCCCTGGAAGTGCCCGTGGCCCTGCAGGCCATGGCCGAGCTCGACGAGTACGACGCCCTGATCGCGCTGGGCTGCATCATCCGCGGCGAGACCTACCACTTCGAATTGGTCGCCAACGAGTCCGGCGCCGGCGTCACCCGCGTCGCCCTGGACCATCAGATCCCCGTGGCCAACGCCATCCTCACCACCGAGAACGAGGCCCAGGCCCTCGCACGCCAGATCGACAAGGGCCGCGACGCCGCGCGCGTGGCCGTGGAAATGGCCCTGGTGCTGGACCGCATTGGCTGATTCCATGAGCACTTCCCCCGATTCCTCCGCCAACAAACCGCGCAAGGCCGCCGACAAATCGGCCCGTACCCGAGCGCGCGAATTCGCCCTGCAAGCGCTCTACCAGCACCTCGTCGGCCGCAACCCGGTCGACGACATCGACGCCTTCACCCGCGACCTCTCGGGCTTCCACAAGTGCGACAGCCTGCACTTCGACGCCCTCGTGCGTGGCTGCATCGAGCAGGCCGCTGAACTCGACGCGCTGATCGCCCCGCGCCTGGACCGCCCGCTGGCCGAGCTCTCCCCCATCGAGCACGGGGTGCTATGGATCGGCACTTTCGAGTTCCGCCAGTGCCTGGACGTGCCCTGGCGCGTGGTTCTCAACGAGTGCATCGAACTCGCCAAGTCCTTCGGCGGCACCGACGGCCACAAATTCGTCAACGGCGTGCTGCACCCGCTGGCCGAACAGTTGCGCCCCGCCGAAGTGGCCGCCTCGCCGCGCGCCGGCGGTGCCCGCCGATGAGGGTGTCGCGCCGGGCCGAGCGCATCGAGCCCTTCTACGTGATGGAGCTGGCCAAGGCCGCCACCCGCCTCGCCACCGAGAGCGCCGGCCAGCGGCCGATGATCTACCTCAACATCGGCGAGCCCGACTTCACCGCCCCGCCGCTGGTGCAGCAGGCCGCCGAGCGCGCCATCCGCGACGGTCGCAGCCAGTACACCCAGGCCCTGGGTCTGCCGGCGCTGCGCGAGGCCATCGCCGGCTGGTACGGCACGCACTTCGGCGCCACGGTCGATCCGGCGCGCATCGTCGTCACGGCCGGCGCCTCGGCCGCACTGCAGTTGGCCTGCCTGGCCCTCATCGACGCGGGCGATGAAATCCTCATGCCCGACCCGAGCTACCCCTGCAACCGCCAGTTCGTGCAGGCGGCCGAGGGCGAAGCCCGCATGATCCCTTGCGGGCCCGACCAGCGCTTCCAGCTCAGCGCCGAGCAGGTGCGTGCGCACTGGGGCGAACGCACGCGCGGCGTGCTGCTGGCCTCGCCGTCCAACCCCACGGGCACCTCCATCGCACGCGACGAGCTCCAACGCATCGCCACCACCGTGCGCGAGCGTGACGGCATCACGCTGATCGACGAGATCTACCTTGGCCTGAGCCACGACGCCGCCTACGGCCAGACCGCGCTCACCCTGCCCGATGGCCTGGGCGGCACGGTCATCAGCGTCAACAGCTTCAGCAAGTACTTCAACATGACGGGCTGGCGCCTGGGCTGGCTGGTGCTGCCGCCGGCCCTGGTGCCCGCGGTGGAGCGCCTGGCGCAGAACCTCTTCATCTGCCCCAGCGCCATCTCGCAGCACGCCGCCCTCGCCTGCTTCGAGCCCGACAGCCTGGCCGAGTACGAGCGCCGCCGCGCCGCCTTCAAGGCCCGGCGCGACTACTTCATCCCGCAACTCAACCGCCTGGGCCTCACGGTGCCCGTCATGCCCGACGGCGCCTTCTACGCCTGGGCCGACGTGCGCGCCCTGTGCCAGCGCTGGGGCATCCCACCCGAGGCGAGCGAGCCCGAGGCCGGCGGCAGCTGGCCCCTGGCCTTCGAACTCATGCGCCGCTGCCAGCTCGCCGCCACGCCCGGGCGCGACTTCGCCCAGGCCGAACCCGGGCGCTACCTGCGCTTCTCCACAGCCAACGCCATGGAGCAACTGCAGGAAGCCGTGGCCCGCCTGGAGGCCGCCTGGTGAGCGACCACTCGCTCATGACACCCTTCGAGTGGCGCGTGCGCGTCTACTGGGAAGACACCGACGCCGGCGGCATCGTCTTCTACGCCAACTACCTCAAGTTCTTCGAGCGCGCCCGCACCGAATGGCTGCGCGCCCTCGGCGTGGAGCAGCAGCGCCTGCGCGATGCCGAAGGCGCCATGTTCGTGGTGAGCGCCACCGACGTGCGCTACCTGCGCCCCGCCCGCCTGGATGATTTGCTTCTGGTTACCGCGCAGGTGACGGAAGCGGGTCGCGCCTCGCTCACAATCGCGCAGTCGGCACGCCGGGACTCCCCGGCGGGGGACTTGCTGTGCGAAGGCACCATCCGCATTGGCTGGGTGGACGGCAGTACCCTGACACCCCGGCGCATGCCGCCTTCCCTGCGCCAGGCCCTGGGCCTGGGCTGAGCCGCGCCCGGTGACAGACCGAAACCTTTTCCATCCGTTCCGATCCCTGCACCATGACCCCAGAACTCTCCATCGTCCAGCTCATGCTCCACGCGACCTGGGTGGTCCAGGCCGTCGTGCTGCTGCTCGTGCTGATGTCGCTCATCAGCTGGGCCGCCATCTTCCGCAAGATGGGCACGCTCAAGCGCGTGCGCTCGCGCAACGAGGCCTTCGAACGTGAGTTCTGGTCGGGCACCAACCTGAACGAGCTCTACGCCGCCGCCGCGCAGAACGCGCGCAGCGCCGGCCCCATGGAACGCATCTTCGCCAGCGGCATGCGCGAATTCAACAAGCTGCGCGAGCGCCGCATCACCGACAGCGGTGCCCTGCTCGACGGCGCGCGCCGCGCCATGCGCGCCAGCTTCCAGCGCGAGCTCGACATGATGGAGTCCAACCTCTCCTTCCTCGGCACCGTCGCCTCCGTCGCCCCGTACGTGGGCCTGTTCGGCACGGTCTGGGGCATCATGCACGCCTTCACCGGCCTGGCCTCGCTGGCGCAGGTCACGCTGGCCACGGTGGCGCCCGGCATCGCCGAAGCCCTGGTGGCCACGGCCATCGGGCTCTTCGCCGCCATACCCGCCGTGGTGGGCTACAACCGTTTCGCGCACGACATCGACCGCGTGGCGAACGGCCTGGAGACCTTCATGGAAGAGTTCTCCAACATCCTGCAGCGCAACCTCGGTTCGCACCATCCGCAGCCCGCCACCGCGTCCACCTTCTGAGGCACTGAACACATGGCCAAGCTCGCCGCCCGCGGCCGGGGCCGCCGCACGATGAACGAGATCAACATGGTCCCGTTCATCGACGTCATGCTGGTGCTGCTGATCATCTTCATGGTCACCGCCCCGCTCATCACGCCCAGCCAGATCGCCCTGCCCACCGTGGGCCAGGCCCAGCGCCAGCCCGACCGCTTCGTGCAGGTCGTCATCGACAAATCCGAGCAATTGCGCGTGCGCGAAGGCAGCGCCAGCGGTGAAGGCGCGCTGGTTCCGCTGAACCTTCTGGCCGCCCGCGTGCTCGAACTGCAGGGCACGGGGGCCGATCAGGCCGGCGTGCCCGTGATCATCAGCGCCGACAAGACCGTGCAATACGACGCCGTGGTCCGCACCATGAACGAGCTGCAGAAGGCCGGCGTGCAGCGCGTGGGCCTGTCGGTGCAGACCACCCGCTGAACCCGTGCCCGAACCGACCCCGATGCGCTCCACCGCCGACCACCTCGACCTCGCCCCGCCGCCGCCAGGCCGCTGGGGCGGCGCCCTGGGCAAGGCCGTGGGCGTACACGCCCTGCTCATCCTCGCGCTCACCTGGGGCGTGAGCTGGCGCCGCGACGCCGACACGCCGGCCGTGGAGGCCGAACTCTGGTCGCGCCTGCCCCAGCAGGCCGCGCCGCGCGCCACCGCGCCGCCACCACCGCCCACCCCCGCGGCGCCAG
>NZ_CCAE010000071.1 GCF_000723405.1 Hydrogenophaga intermedia
CAACCCGTCCTGGCTCAGCATCAGCCGCTTCCTTGCCGCCACGAGGTTCTGTGCAACCACCGCCTCGATGAAGACCTCGGGCCCCTGTCGCGCGACAGGCCGCTTCCCAAACAACGAGCCCGCCTGGACCCCTAGCGCCTGTGCCAGCTTCTCGACGGTGCTCAACGACGGATTCGAGCGCCCCTTCTCCAGGTACAGCAGCATCCGCTCGCTGACATGCGCCTGGTCTGCCAAGGCTCGCATGCTCCATTCACCCGTTGTGCGCAGAGCAGTGAGGTTGCGAGCCAGATTGAGCGAATACGAAGGGTCAGGTGCAAGGTCGGACACCCGAAAAGTGTTGACGACCTCTCCAAAGTGACGCCGCAATATCAGTCACCGCAATATTGGGCACAATTCACTCCCTTTCACAGGGAGTAAGTACGTGTTCATCACCGCCCCCGGCCTCGTCCAGTTCCTCCACCCCTCAAAAGTCGCCCCGCGTCAGACGCACTGGCCCGCCATCACGCTCGCACTGGAGCGGCCCTGGTACCTGCTCGTCCATCAGGTGTCCTTCAACGGCAAGAAGGTCTCGCAGACCTCCCTGGTGGCCTGGGACCACACGCTGCTGGACCTGTTGGCCCAGATTCCCGTGGGGGACCTCAGCGGCATCGCGCGCCTGGACCGGCGCCACGATGCGGGCCCGAACTGGGCCCTGGAGTGGATCGGCGCGCTGTGGGCGCCAGGGCCATGCGAGCCTCCCGCCCTGGGCCCCTTGCTGTTCAAGCTGGGTGACGACCCGCAAGTGCGCAACACCGACCTGTTGCCCGTGGCCGAGGCCCCAGGCCGGCGCCTGCTGTTTGAGGCGTCTTCGAGTCGGTCTGGCGGTGGGTGAGCCGACCGCTTCTTGTGCATTGCCACAAGGTCAGACGCGCCGATGGCGCCGGATGCGAAGCCTTCACACAGGCGATGCATCGCATTCGCGCTCCGCTCATTCGCCGTGACGCAGCGGCCTGTACCGCTGCCGGTTCTCCAACGCGCCGGCGGACGCGGCTTTCAGCAGCCGCTGGAATGACGGGCATTCCGCGTGGCTGGGCGCGGGGCACGCGGCGGCGTGCCGCAAGCCGTCGGCCATGGCCTTGAGCCGCTTGACCATGCGTTCCAGCTCGTCGGCCTTGGACGACAACAAGGCCCGATCGATCTGCGGCGCGCCGCCGGGCGTGAACATCTCCCGGATCTGATCCAGCGAGAACCCTGCCGCCTGCCCCAGGGCGATGAGTGCGAGTTGGTCCAGCACCGCGGGCGAGAAGCGGCGCCGCGCCCCCACCGACGTCAATGAACGGATGAGGCCTTTGCGTTCGTAGTAGCGCAGCGCCGAGGCGGCCACGCCAGACTTTTTGGCGACTTCGGAGATGTCCATAAAAACCGCTTGACTTGAAGTTGACTTCAACTTCTATGCTTTCTCCATCGCTCTCGAAAGTCAACCGGTTGCCGGAGATTCCTCATGCCTTCCTTCTCTCTCGTTGTCTCCATCGTTCTGGTCGGCATCGGCGCCACGGCCGTGATGGACGTGTGGCTGCTGATCCTCGCCCGCCTGGGCGTGCCCACCGCCGGCTTCGCCATGGTCGGGCGCTGGGTGGGGCACTTCGCCCAAGGCCGTTTCGCCCACGCCGCCATCGCGAAAGCGGCGCCCCTGCCGTTCGAGCACGGCCTGGGCTGGCTCACCCACTACCTCGTCGGCATCGCCTACGCCGCATTGCTCGTTGCCGCGGTGGGCAGGGGGTGGCTGGTGCAACCGACGGCCCTGCCCGCCCTGCTGTTCGGCCTCGCCACCGTGACCGCGCCGTGGTTGGTGATGCAACCGGCCATGGGTGCGGGCTTTCTGGCGCTGAAGACGCCGGCCCCGATGAAGAACTGCCTGCGCAACCTGGCCAACCACACCGTGTTCGGTGGCGGGCTGTACCTGGCCGCCGCCGCTCTGGCGGCGGTTCAGGCTTGAACCACACTACCCCCCTTGAAGGAGATCTCGAATGTTTCCCGCCAAATACGCACCGGCCCTCTTTGGCCTGATCCTCTCTGGCCTGATGTCGCTGCTGGTGTCGGGCATTTCCACCCTGCGGGCTGTCGGCCTCGTCGACGGGTTTGCCGGCCTGTGGATCAGCGCCTGGCTGAGCGCATGGCTCGTGGCCTTTCCGGTGGTGCTGGTCGTGGCGCCGCTGACGCGCCGTGCCGTGGCCCGGCTCACCGCCAACCAGCCGTGAAGTAACCCCCCATGGTCCAGATCCTGTCCCACACGCCTGCCTGGGTCTTCGCGCTGTTCGTCGTGTTGCTGGCGTTCGGCCTCATGCAGACCCGAACGCGCCGCGTGCGAAAGCTGCCCGCACTGCTGCTGCCGGCCGGCATGGTGGCCCTCTCGCTGGCGGGCGTGCAGTCCAGCTTCGGGCTTCGACCCTTGCCGCTGCTGGCCTGGGCTGCTGCGTTGGCCGTGGCGGCCCTGCTTGGCTACCGATGGTTTCGCGATGACCGCGTGAAGTACGACGCCGCCACAGCGACGTTCTTCATTCCCGGCAGTTGGGCCCCACTCGCCGTGATCATGGCGATCTTCCTGGCCAAGTACGCGTACGCCGTGATGCTCGCCATGAAGGCCGAGGTCATCGCGTCGGCGCTGTTCGTCATCGCCTTGTCTGCCGTCTATGGGCTGCTCAGCGGCTACTTCGTGGCGAGGGCCATCAATCTCATCACCAAGGCCCGCAAGGCCTGAGTGTTCAGTCCGCCCCCAACCCCACCGGATTCGGCAAGCGCTTTTCCACGGCGTGCCGCAGCAGCGAAGCGGTACGGAACACCCCATGCGCGAACTTGCCGTAAGGCAGCGTCGCGAACAGCGCCATCACCGCGCCCAGGTGCGCGCACAGCAGCACCGTCATCGCCGGCGTGCCACGCCCCCACCACAGCAGCAGGCCCGTCAGGCTGGTGAGGAAGAGCAGCGCGATGAAGCCCAGGTCCATGGGTTTCTGCGCCAGGTCGCCGTGCGCGGGATGGCGCCGCCGGTTCAGGTGCCACAGGCCGGCCGTGCCCGCCAGCAGCATGAGCCCACCCGTGCCGCCCAGCAGCTTGGGCAGGCTCGGAAAGTCGTACGGCGCGACCCAGCCGAAGAGGTAGTGGTACAGCGTACCCACGCTGGTGGCCGCGAAGCAGAGCAGGAAGCCGTAGAAGGTGAGGTGGTGAAAGCGCCGGCGCGAGAGGGTGTAGGCGTCGTCCTCGTTGTGGCAGCCCTCGCCGTGGCCGCCGTCCAGGTACTTCAGGCGCAGCACGTCGTGCGCGGCCTCGGCGGCGGCGGGGGGCTGCACATTCACGCCGCCGGTCGCGGGTTTGATGTCGCGCCAGAAGCGGCGCACGCCCATGCCCAGCGCCAGCACCACGAAGGCGAACACCGGCAGAAAGATGGAGACCAGCAGGTTGTGCGGGAACACGCGGTAGAAGTCGCCGCGCGGCGCGTCGGCCCAGAGCGAGCCCTGCGTGGCCGCGGCCAGCAGCAGGAACAGCGCCAGGCCCAGCGCCAGCGCCACCGACAGCACCAGGCCGTTGCGCTGGTAGAGCTTGCCCAGCGCGGGTGGCCAGGCGTAGTCGGCGTATGTCTGGCCGCGCACCTGGGCCATGGCCTTGGGGATGTTGACGGCGAAGTCGTGCGGCGGCGCGTACTGGCAGGCGTGCAGGCAGGCGCCGCAGTTGTGGCACAGGTTGGCCAGGAAGTGCACGTCGGCCTTGGGGAACTCCAGCCGGCGCGTCATGGCGGGGAAGACGGCGCAGAAGCCTTCGCAGTAGCGGCAGGCGTTGCAGATCTGCAGTTGGCGTGCGACCTCGGCCTCGGCGTCCGTCACCGGCACCGGGTCGCCCTGGGCCAGGGCGCGCGCGTCGCGCGTGAGGGCTTCAAGCGCTTGCATGTTGCGCTCCCTTCTTCAACGCAGCGGCAGCGGCCTGGGTGCCCGCGATGCGCCCGAAGGCGGTGCCGATGGACATGCCCACGCCGGCCGTGTAGCCCTTGCCGAGCACGTTGCCGGCCATCATTTCGCCGGCCACGAAGAGGTTGTCGCTGGGCTGGTCGTTGAAGCGCACGGCGGCGGTGTCGTCGGTCTTGAGGCCCAGGTAGGTGAAGGTGACGCCGGGGCGCAGCGCGTAGGAGAAGAAGGGCCCCGTGTCGATGGGGCGGGCCCAGTGCGTCTTGGCGGGCGCCACGCCCTCGGTGTGGCAGTCGTCGAGCGCGGTGTGGTCGAAGCGGCCCACGCGGCAAGCAGCGTTGTAGTCGTTCAGGGTCTGCATGAAGGTGGCTTCGTCCAGGCCGATCTGGCGCGCGAGTTCGGGCAAGCTGTGCGCTTTCACGCCGGGGAACACGGGCGGCATGAAGCGGCCGATGGCCTTGCTGTCGATGATCGACCAGGCGATCTGCCCCGGCTGCTGGGCCACGAGGCGGCCCCAGATGGCGTAGCGCTTGGGCCAGAAGTCCTCGCCCTCGTCGTAGAAGCGGCGCGCCTCGCGGTTCACCACCACGCCCAGCGACACGCAGTCGATGCGCGTGCAGATGCCGCCGTCGTAGAGCGGCGCGCGCGCGTCGATGGCCACCATGTGCGCTTGCGTCGGGTCGCCGACGCGATCGGCGTGGTGGTCGTCGATGAGGTGCTTGAGCAGCACGCCCTGGTTGAAGGCGGTTCCGCGAATGAGGAAGTTGTCGGCCGGCCATTCGCCGCGCTCGTTCTGGCCCCAGGCCTCGCGCAGCCAGTCGCGATTGGATTCGAAACCACCGGCCGCCAGCACGCAGGCGCGCGCGCTGATGCGTTCACCGTTGCGCAACAGCGCCGCGACGAAGCGGCCGTTCTTCACCTCGATGCGGTCCACCGGCGCTTCGTAGCGCACCCGCACACCCAGGCGTTCGGCGCTGCGGTAGTAGGCGTTGACGAGCGCCTTGCCGCCGCCCATGAAGAAGGCGTTGGTGCGTGCCACATGCAAGGCGCCAGAGAGCGGCGGCTGGAAGTGCACGCCGTGGCTACGCATCCAGTCGCGGCAGGTGGAAGAGGCGCGGATGGTCAGGCGCGCGAGGTGTTCGTTGGTGATGCCGCCCGTGACCTTGAGCAGGTCCTGCCAGTACTCCTCTTCGGGGTAGGCGTCGACCAGTACATCCTGCGGGGCGTCGTGCATGCAGCGCAGGTTGCGGGTGTGGGCGGAGTTGCCGCCGCGCCAGGCGCGCGGCGCGGCTTCGAGCAGCAGCACGTTCGCGCCGGCTTCGCGCGCCATGAGCGCGGCGCACAGGGCGGCGTTGCCGCCGCCGATGACCAGGACATCGGGTTCCAAACCAGCCTCGTGGGAATCGTTCAGGGACGGCCGGTGGCCTTCCACCGGCGATGGCCGCACTCTAGGCAGCCGCCGCTTCGCCGGGAAGCGGGCTCAAGGCATGGGGGTATCAGTTTTCGTGAACCCTGTTCGGCGACCAGAGCCGAGTGCCGGGCCACGCACCGCCTTCGATGAGGCGCTTGGCGCAGTCCACCACCACCACGCGCGTGGCCAGGGCGGCGGGCGAGAGCTCGTCCTCGCTCAGGCTGCACAGCAGGTTGGTGCGGCGCACCTGGGCGTCGTCGATGAGGGAGAGGCGAAAGCGCTGCTGCGCATCGGGGAAGCCGTGCACGGCCGCATAGGGCTGCAGGCTGCTGCCCAGGCCGGCGTCCACGGCGGCCATCACCATGGAGAGCGAGTCCACCTCCATCACCACCTGGGGGCGGATGCCCGCGCGCTGGAAGGCCGCGTCCAGCGTGAGGCGCAGGCCGTGCGGGTGCGTGGGCAGGATCAGGGGCTCGTCGCCCAGGTCGGCGAGCCTCAGGCGTTTGCGTTGGCGCCGGCTGGCCTGCGTGATGAGGAAGATGTCCTCGGTAAAGAGCGGCTGACGGTCCATCAGGCGATCACCGGGGGCGGGCGCGCCCTGCCCGGCGTGCGGGTCGAACAGCACGGCGAGATCGAGCTCGCGCGCCTTGAGTTGCGCCGCGAGGTGGCCGGACATGCCTTCCACCAGGTGCAGGCGCACGTCGGGGTAGCGCTCGCGCATGGCCTGCATGAGTGGCAGGCCCAGCACGGCGGCCGTGGTGGGCGCCAGGCCCACGCTGACGGAACCCGAGAGGCGCGCGGCCTGCGCGGCGCGCGCGGCCTGCTCGGCGTGGCGCAGGGTGAGCTTGGCCTCGCGGAAGAAGGCCATGCCGGCCTCGGTGGGCAGCACGCCGCGCGGCGTGCGCTGCAACAGGCGCGTGCTGAGCTCGCCCTCCAGCCGGCTGATCTGCTGACTCAGCGCGGACTGGACCATGTCGAGCTCGGCGGCGGCGCGGCTCATGGAGCCGAGTTCGACGATTCGGACGAAGTAGCGCAGTTGTCTCAGTTCCATGGGGTCAGAGCGACAGCTTTTTGAAGATGCGCTCTGGAATCGACCGGATGACGAGCATCACGCCCCACCAATACCAGGGTGCGTAAACGACATCACGTCGCTTGGCGATGCCCCGGAGGATTCCCTGGGCGATGACATCGGGAGAACTCCACAGCGGCCCCTTCTTGTCGAATGCAGCCGTCATCGGTGTGTCCACAAACCCCGGCTTGACTGTCAATACCTGCACGCCTGACTTGTGCAACCGGTTGCGCATGCCTTGCAGGAAAGTCGCCACCGCGCCTTTTGCGGTGCCGTACACATAGTTGGACTGCCTGCCGCGATCGCCAGCCACCGAGCCGAGGACCACGATGGAGCCATGCTGTTGCGCTTCGAACCGGTTGGCCAGATGGGTGAGCAACGAGATGACGCTGATGGCGTTGGTGTTCAGTTCCTGCAGTGCGATCTGGACATCCTGCTCGCAGGCTTTCTGATCTCCCAACGTGCCGTGGCCAATGAGGGCTACGTCGAGCCGCCCGAGCGCGCCGATGGCGGCGTCGATCACTTCAGCATGCCGCGCCAGGTCGTTCACGTCCAGAGCAGCGCACTCGACCGACTGAGCGCCGCGAACCCTCAGATCGTCTGCGATCTCGCGCAGATGGTCCATATCGCGCCCGACCAGACAGAGCGCGTGCCCCTCGCACGCCCAGCGACGCGCAGTCGCCTTCGCTATGGCGGAAGTCGCGCCAATGATGAGAATGTTGTTCATCGCTTAGGCCAAACCCAGTCGGCGGGACTGGGTCGACATGAATTTGCCGTGGGCATGCCAGCGTGCACGCACCTCCTCGAACTCCTGCCACCGGGGGTAACCCGCCTTGAACGTGGCTTCGCTCATCCGGGCATCTTTGGCGAGATACAGTCGCCCGCCGTGCGCGGCAACGATGCCATCCAGCACATCGAGCAATTCGAAGACTCCCGCTTCCGCCTTGAAATCCACCGCCAACGAGTACCCCTTCATGGGGAAACTCAAGGGGTTGTCGTTCGCGTCACCAAACAGTTTCAGGACGGCGAGGAAGGCTCCCTGTTCGGACTGGCCAATGCGTTTGAGTATGTCCCGCAATCCCGTCACGCCGGCTTCCTTGGGCAGAACAAACTGGTACTGCAGAAATCCCGGCCGGCCATACAGGCTGCTCCACCCGGCAATCGCATCCAGCGGCGCAAAGAATGATTCGAACGGCTTTCGCGTGGTTGGCGCACCTGAGCGTGCCCGACGGTAATACGTGGCATTGAACACCCTGGCCACCGCACGATTGAGCAAGCCCGACGGCATGTCGGCAGGTACGCCAAAGGCCTTGGCCCGCCGTGCGACCAGCGGGCCCTCAACGCACGGCTCCCCCATCACCAGAATGGAGCGGCCCAGGCTGGCGCCACGCGCCATGCAGTCCATCCAGGCGACCGAATAGGCGCTGGCGGCATTCGCATCAAAGGCCTCGAGCACGGCGTCGAGGCTGGGTGCCTTCATCCGAGTCTCCAGGATGTCGCTGGCGGTGATCGCCTTGAGCCGCAACACGGCGGACACGATGACGCCGGTCAGCCCCATCCCGCCACAGGTGGCGTGGAAAAGCTCTGCCTTGTCCGTCGGGGACGCAACGACGCACTCCCCATTGCCCAGAAGTATCTGGATCGACGAGACATACGCGCTGAACGTGCCATCGCGGTGGTGGTTCTTTCCGTGAACGTCACTGGCAATGGCACCACCCACGGTGATGAAGCGTGTGCCGGGCAGGACGGGCAGGAACCAGCCACGCGGCACAAAGGTTTTCAGGATGTCATCCAGCGACGTGCCTGCCGCGCAAGACAGCAGGCCCGTGAGCGGATCGAAGTCGTGAAACTGATCCAGATGGCGTGTGGAAAGAACCTGTGGGCCCAGTGCACTGTCACCGTAGCTGCGGCCCCGTCCGCGAGCAATCAGTGGCCCGGCGTTGGGCACCGCACGCACGCACTGCTGCCGCGACACCGGCTCGACCACCTGGGCGTCCTGCCTCGGGTAGCGCCCCCAGCCATGCAATTCCATCAGGCCGCCCCGGCGGCAACGCTTTCGCGAATGCCAGGGAAAATGCACCCGTGCCCGATTCCTCGCTCGCTCGACATAACCATGAAATGAAGGCCCGACTGTTCTCTTTCGCAGTGCCGCTGCTTGGGACGCTGTTCGTTCTGGTTTACTTGCTCGACGTGGTCTACGCACCGTCCATGCGCGGGCTCGATCTGTCCTGGCATGCGATGTTGGCGTACGCCCATGAGAACGGGCTCCAACACGGAAGCCAGATCATATTCAACTACGGACCTTTGTCCTTCATCGAATCGGCCATTTACTTCGAGCAAACCCATCAGGAAAAGCTCCTCTACAGGGCCACCTACCTGCTGATCCTGGGCATCGGTTGTTTCTCGGTGCTGCGCATCCGGAGTGCCTGGGCCCTACTGGCCTGGTGTGGCCTCACCTTGCACCTGCTGGTATGGCGGGATGTGTACTTGCTGCTGCCGGCCTTGCTGCTGTGTCACCTGGAATGCCGAAGACAGCGCGGCAATGCGGCACAGCTCGCGCTTTCACTTCTGCTGGCGTTCGGCGCGGCGTTTGCCTGCCTGGTCAAGGCAAATGCCATGTTCTTCACCTTGCCCGCCATTGCCTTGGCGAGCGTCTACCGCTTCAGCGTGCGGGACTACAGGCCCATCGTCCCCGTGTGCTTCGTGTTGTCCGTCGTCCTGCTGTTCTGGCTCTCTGGCCAGCACGTCTCCGGCTTCGTCGACTTTGTCCTCGGCTATGTCGATGTCTCGCTGGCCTACAACGCGGACATGGGACTGCCCGCGCCAGTCGCGCTGCAGGGCGCCTTCATCGTTGGCTCGACCGTCCTTGTCGCGACGACTGTGCGCATGACCAACCCGGCCGGCGCCGTGCTCGGCCTCCTCACGATCGGGTATCTGCTGGTGGCCTACAAGATGGGCTTCGTGCGGCATGGCGCGAACCCCGGCGCCTCGTTTCTTGCGCTGGCGTTCGTGTGCCTCGTCCAGCTCTGGAGCCCCAGCGTCGACGCGCTGGGCCGCCACCAACGGCGCTTGGTCGTTGCCGTGGCGGTTGCAGCGGCGTCGCTGGTCACCTGGATCACGGTTCCCCTGTCGCAGGGCGAGTTCATCAAGGGGTATGTCCACACGGTGAGGGATCGCATCCGATACGTTCTGGACCCCGGATACGGGGCCGCCCTGAATGCCGAATTGGGCCGTCGCCAAGCCATGGCGCTCACGCAGGCGCGCTCGGCCATTCCGTTTGCCGATGTCCAGGGCCCTATCGATGTGTTCCCTTTCGAGTTCGGTCTGGCTTACGCGTCCGGCTTGCCAATCGCCACGCGGCCCGCGTTCCAGTCCTACTTCACCACCAGCCGCTACATGTCGGGGCACAACGCGGATTTCCTCGCCGGCCCACGCGCGCCGCGGTCGGTGGTGTTCAGCGTCGAGCCCATCGATGGCCGATACGCAGCGCTGGAAGATCCGCTTACCCTGAGCGCTTACCGAAGGCATTACCAGCTTGACCGGCAGACGCCGAATGCACTGCTGTTGACTCGCCGCGCTGCGCCAGTGGCCCAGTCCGAGTTGTGCCGCACGTCCGAGGTGGCGTTCGATTTGCCGGTACTGATTCCCTGGGTGGGCCCTGACCAAGCGGTCTGGGCCGAAATCGACATCACGCCCACCTGGCTCGGACGGATCGTGAGTGTCTTGTCCGGTCCCCCCGTGCTTAGCATGACGATGGCCACACCGACGGGGAGTGCCGATTTCCGATACCTGCGCGAAGCGGGCCAGACCGGTTTCCTGTTGTCGCCCGCGCTGGTCACCACCGCAGCAGCCGCGGATTTTTTCAAGGCGGCGAGCCGCCCCGAGGACCGTGTCGTCGGCTTTTCGATCAAGGCACCCGGTGGACCCATCCCCTGGTACGACCCGCAGATGTCGGTCAAGCTGTGCGTATTGTCCTGGGAGTCGGCACACCCGCCTGGCCGGTGACGGCTGGCTTGACGCGGCCTGGCGGCAGTGCCTTGAACCTCAAGGCCGCGGCTGCCAGCCGCCGCCCAATGCCGCCACCAGGGCCATGCTCGCCGCCAGCCGCTCTGCGCGCACATCGAGCGCGGCGCGGCGCGCCGACAGCGCGAGGTTCTGCGCGGTGGCCACTTCCAGGAAGCTGATCTCGCCGGCCTCGTAGCGGTAGCCGACCACGCGCTCGTTCTCGTTGGCGAGTTCCACCAGGCGCGCTTGCTGGCGCTCCTGCTCGGCCAGGGTGCCCAGTTGCGCGAGCGCGTCTTCGGTCTCGCGCACGGCGGCGAGCACACCCGCGCGCCAGGCCGCGGCCTGCTCGTCGTACGCGGCGGTGAACAGGGCCTCGTTGGCGCGGCGCGCGCCGCCATCGAACAGCGTGGCGGCGAGTTGCGGGCCCAGCGACCACACGCGCGAGGGTGTGTCGAACAGGCGCGCGAAGCTGGACGCCTGCCAGCCGACGCTGGCGGAGAGGGAGAGGTCCGGCAACCAGGCGGTTTGCGCGATGCCGAGGCGCGCGTGCGCGGCGGCGAGTTGGCGTTCGGCGGCGGCCAGGTCGGGGCGGCGGCGCAGCAGATCGGCGGGCAGCGCGGCGGGCACGGGCGGCACACCGGGCAAGGCGCCTTCGCGCACGGCGATGGGCAAGTCCGAAGGCGTGGCGCCGGCCAGCAGCGCGAGCGCATTGGCCTCCAGCGCGCGCTGGCGCGTGATGGTGAAGGCCTGCGTGCGCAGGGACTGCAGTTGCGTCTCGGCCTGGATGACGTCGGCGCGCGCGACCAGGCCGGCCTCGTACTGCAGGCGCGTGATCTGCAGCGAGCGCGCGAAGGCGACGTCGGCCTCGGCCTGCAGCGCCAGGTGGGCGTCGAGCGCGCGCAGGCGCACGTAGCCTTGCGCGGCGGCCAGTTGCAAGGCCAGGCGCCCGGCGTCCAGCAGCGCGGCCTGGGCGTCGGCGCCGGCCGCGGCGGCCTCGCGCTCGCGCGCGGCGCGGCCCCAGAGGTCGGGCGTCCACGACAGGTCGAGCCCTGCGTCGTAGAGGCGGCGCGTGCCGGCACTGGCACCGCTGCTGGTGGTGCCGCCGCCGCTGCGCGTGACGCCGACGCCCGCACCGAGGCTGGGCAGTGCCAGCGCGCGCGCCGCGTCCACCTGCGACAGCGCCTGGCGCCAGCGCGCCTCGGCCTGCGCGAGTTCGGGGTTGGCCTCGGCGACGCGTCGCAGCAGGGCGTCGAGTTCGGGGTCGCCGTAGGCGCGCCACCACTCGGGGTCGATGGGCACGGCGGGCGCGTTGGCCTCGGTGTTGGCGTACTGGAAGCCGGCGGGCAATTCGATGCGCGGCGCGGGCGGCTCACGCGTGCCGGCGCAGGCGGCCAGCACCAGCGGCAGAGCCGCGAGCGCGAGGCGGGGCGACAAGGGCGTGAATGGGAACGAAGGTGGCATGGCGTCAAGCAGGCGTGGCGACGGGTTCGCGAGGTGGCGGATTCAGCCGCCCACGCAAACGTTCCAGCATCAGATAGACCACGGGCGTGGTGTAGAGCGTCAACAACTGGCTCACCGCCAGCCCGCCGATGATGGCGATGCCCAGCGGACGCCGCAGCTCCGAGCCTTCGCCCAGGCCCAGCACCAGGGGCACGGCGCCCAGCAGCGCGGCCAGGTTGGTCATGAGGATGGGACGGAGGCGGCGCAGCGCGGCCTCGTGGATGGCCTCGCGCGGCACGAGGCCGCGCTGGCGCTGTGCGACCAGGGCGAAGTCGATCATCAGGATGGCGTTCTTCATCACCACGCCGATCAGCAGGAACAGGCCCAGCAGCGCGATGAGGCTGAACTCGGTGTTGGACACACGCAGCGCCAGCAGCGCGCCCACGCCGGCCGAGGGCAGCGTGGACAGGATGGTGAGCGGGTGCAGCAGGCTCTCGTACAACATGCCCAGCACCAGGTACACCGTGACCAGCACCGCCAGGATGAGCCAGGGTTGGCGCTTGAGCGTAGCCTGCAGGCTGTTCGGGTCGCCCGCTCGGTCGCCGGTGGAGATGCTGGTGGGCAAGAGCAGGCCGTTGACGGCGCGCTCGATGGCCGCTTGAGCCTGCTGCAGGCTCACGCCGGGCGCCAGGCCGTAGCTGATGTTGGCGGAGGCGAACTGCGCGTCGTGCTGCACACGGTCGCGCGTGAGGCCGTACGTCCACGTGGCGATGGCCGTGAGCGGCACCCGCTCGCCCGCGTTGTTGAGCAGTTGCACGGTTTCCAGCGCGCTCGGTTCGCTATTGCCGCGCGGGTCGGCCTCCATCACCACGCGGTACTGGTTCAGGGCGTCGTACAGCGTGGCCACCTGGCGCTGCGAGAAGGCGTTGTTGAGCGCACTGGTCACGGTGTCCATGTCGACACCGAGGCGACGCGCGGCCTCGCGGTCCACCTGCAGCACCACCTGCTGCGCGTCCTCGCCGACGCCGAAGTCCACGTCCGCCAGTTCGGGCAGCGCGCGCAGCGCCTCGCCCACGGGTTTGGTCCACTGGCGCAGGTCGGCCAGCGAATCGGAGCGCATGACGAAGACGTACTCGCCGTCACCGCCGCCAGCGGAGAGGCGGATGTCCTGATCGACCGAGACGAACAGGATGCCGCCCGCGATGGGTGGTGCGGCGCGGCGCAGGCGCGCGACCACCGCGTCGGCGGACTCGCCGCGCTCGGCCAGGGGCTTCAAGCGGATGCGGAACCAGGAGTTGCTGGTGCCGGTGCGGCCGCCGCTCACGCCGGTGACGTCGGCCACGGCCGGGTCGGCCACCAGCAGGCGGCGGTAGGCCTCCACCTTGGGCTGCATGCCCTGGAAGGAGAAGCCATCGTCGCCGCGCACGAAGCCGCTGAGCTGCCCGGTGTCCTGCTGCGGCAGCATGCCCTTGGGGATGGCGACGTAGAGCCAGACGTTGAGCGCCACGGTGCCGATCAGCACCAGCAGCGTGAGCCAGTGGTGGCGCAGCGCGAAGGCCAGGCTGCGCGCGTAGCCGGCCTGCACGTCGGCCAGCGCGGTGGCGATGAGGCGCGCCAGCGGCCCCGGCGCGCGCGTGCGCGGGCCGGCCGGCAGGCCGTGCGCGCACAGCGCGGGTGTGAGCGTGACGGACACCGCCAGCGAGATGAGCATGGCCGCCACCAGCGTGAGCGAGAACTCGCGGAACAGGCGTTCGACCACGCCGCCCATGAAGAGCGTGGAGACGAAGACGACGATGAGCGCCAGGTTCATGGCGAGCAGGGTGAAGCCCACCTCACCCGCGCCCGCGAAGGCGGCGCGCCACACGGTGCGCCGGCCGACCTCGCGCTGGCCCGCCGCGGCCATGGCGGCGCGCGCGCGCTCGATGTGCCGCTGGATGTTCTCCAGCACCACGATGGCGTCGTCCACCACCAGGCCGGCGGCCACGATCAGCGCCATCACCGACAGGTTGTTGAGCGAGAAGCCCAGCCACCACATGGCCGCCAGCGCGCCCACCAGCGACACCGGCAGCGCCAGCGCGGGGATGAGCGCGGTGCGCAGGCTGCCGAGGAAGGCCCAGACCACGGCCATCACCAGAACGCAACTCAGCATGAGGGTGAAGCGCCCCTCGCGCAGCGTGGCGCGGATGCCGGGCGAGCGGTCCATCACCACGCTGAGTTCGGTGTCGGCCGGCAGCAGTGCACGCAACTGCGGCAGTTGCGCGTGGATGGCGTCGATGGTCTGCACGATGTTGGCGCCGGGGCGGCGGCTCACCAGCAGCACCACGGCCGGGCGGTGGTTGTGGTAACCGGCGGTGTAGCGGTTCTCCACGGAATCGGTCACCTCGGCCACGTCGGCCAGGCGCACCAGGGCGCCGCCCTCGTTGCGCACCACCAGCGTCGAAAAATCCGCCGCCGTGCGCAGCGGATCGGGCAGCGCGATCTGCCAGCGCTGCGCGTCGCGCTCCACCAGGCCCACGGGCCGCCAGGCGTTGGCGTCTGCGATGGCGCGGCGCACGTCGTCGAGCGACATGCCGCGGTGCGCCAGGGCCTGCGGCTGCAGTTGCACGCGCACCGCCGGCAGCGACGAGCCGTCCACCGTGACCTCGCCCACGCCCGCCACCTGCGCGAGCTTCTGCGCCAGCACGGTGGACGCGTTGTCGTACAGCGCCGAGGACGGCAGGCGCGGGGAGGACAGGGCCAGCGCCATGATGGGCGCCTGCGATGGGTTCACCTTCACGAACGTGGGGTTGCCCGTCATGCCCGAGGGCAGTTGCCCGCGCACGGCGTTGATGGCGGCCTGCACTTCGCGCGCGGCCTCGTCGATGTTGCGGTTCAGGTCGAATTGCAGGGTGACGTTGGTGCTGCCCTGGTTGCTGCTGGAGCGGATGCTGGTGACGCCGGCGATGCTGCCGAGCGAGCGCTCCAGCGGCGCGGCCACGGTGGACGCCATGCTCTCGGGGCTGGCACCGGGCAGGCTGGCGCGCACCACGATGACGGGAAAGTCCACGCGCGGCAGCGGCGCCACCGGCAGCAACCGCAGCGCCAGCAGGCCGGTGAGCAGCACAGCGACGGCCAGCATCACGCAGCCCACGGGGCGGCGGATGAAGAAGCGGGCCAGGGCGTGCATGGCGTTCAGGCGCCCGTTGAAGGTGCGGCGCGGCGGCGGCCCAGCCGGTCGAAGGCCAGGTAGACCACCGGCGTGGTGAACAGCGTGAGCACCTGGCTCAGGATCAGCCCACCCACCATGACGATGCCCAGGGGCTGGCGCAGCTCGGCGCCCGATCCGCTGGCCAGCATCAGCGGCACGGCGCCGAACAGCGCGGCCAGCGTGGTCATGAGGATGGGGCGAAAGCGCAGCAGCGCGGCGCGGTGGATGGCCTCGCGTGGGCTCATGCCGAGGCGGCGCTGCGCGTCCAGCGCGAAGTCGACCATCATGATCCCGTTCTTCTTCACCAGGCCGATGAGCAGCACGATGCCGATCACCGCGATCAGGTCCAGCGGGCGGCCCGCCAGCAGCAGCGCGGCCAGCGCGCCCACCGTGGCCGAGGGCAGCGTGGACAGGATGGTGAGCGGGTGCACCGCGCTCTCGTAGAGCATGCCGAGCACCAGGTACATCACCACCACAGCGGCCAGGATGAGCCACAGCGTGTTCGCCAGCGAGCTGCGAAAGCCCTCGGCCGCGCCCTGGAACGCCAGCTCCACCGCCAGGGGCAGTTCGATCTGCTCTTGCACTTCTTCGATGGCGGCCACGGCCTCGCCCAGCGAATGCCCGGGCGCGAGGTTGAACGACAGCGTGGCGGCGGGGAACTGGCCCTGGTGCTCGATGGCCAGCGGCGCGCGCCGCTCCACCGCGCGCGCCACGGCCGACAGCGGCACGGGGGCGGCGTCGGCGCCTGCGTTGGCAGGGCGCACGAACACGCCCTCCAGCGCCTGCAGGCCGCCGCGCGCGGCGTCGTCGCTTTCCAGCACCACACGGTACTGGCTGGCGTGCGTGAACAGGGTGCTGACCTGGCGCTGGCCAAAGGCGCTCTGCAGCGCGGAGGCGATGTCACTCATGCGCAGGCCCAGGCGCGCGGCGGCGTCGCGGTCCACCTCCAGGTAGGCCTGCAGGCCCTCGCGCTGCAGGTTGCCGGCCACGTCGGCCAGCTCGGGGCGTTGCTGCAAGGCCTGCAGCAGGCGCTCGCTCCACTCGGCCAGCAGGGCGCTGTCGGGCGAGCTGAGCGTGAACTGGTATTGCGTGCGGCTGATGCGGTCTTCCAGGCTCAGCTCCTGCACGGGCTGGAACCAGGCCTGGATGCCGTCCACGCCGCGCGCTTTCTCGCGAAGGCGTTCGATGAGATCGCCCGCCGACACGCTGCGCTGCGCGTGCGGCGCCAGCGTGATCAGCATGCGCCCGCTGTTGAGCGTGGCGTTGCTGCCGTCCACGCCGATGTAGGAAGCGATGCTGTGCACGGGCGCTTCGTTCAACAGGGCGTCGGCCAGCGCGCGCTGGCGCTCGGCCATGGCGCCGAAGGACACGCTCTGCGGCGCCTCGGTGACGACCTGGATGGCGCCCGCGTCCTGCACGGGGAAGAAGCCCTTGGGCACGGCCAGGTAGAGCAGGCCCGTGAGCAGCAGCGTGGCGGCCATGGCCAGCAGCGCGAGCGGCTGGCGCGCCAGCACCCAGTCGAGCCAGCGGCCGTAGCGCTCGATCGTTCCACTCAGCCAGTCCCTCTGCTCGCCATGCGTGAGCGGCCGCGGCAGCATGCGCGCGGCCATCATGGGCGTGAGCGTGAGCGAGACGACGAGCGAGATGGAGATGGCCACGGCCAGCGTGACCGCGAACTCGTGGAACAGGCGACCCACCACGTCGGCCATGAAGAGCAGCGGGATGAGCACCGCCACCAGCGAGACGGTGAGCGAGACCAGGGTGAAGCCGATCTCGCTGGCGCCCTTGAGCGCGGCCTCCATCGGGCCCGCGCCTTCCTCGCGGTGGCGCGCGATGTTCTCCAGCATGACGATGGCGTCGTCCACCACGAAGCCGGTGGCGATGGTGAGCGCCATGAGGCTGAGGTTGTTGAGCGAGTAGCCCAGCAACAGCATGGCCGCGAAGGTGCCGACCAGCGACAGCGGCACGGCCACGCTGGGAATGAGCGTGGCCGCCGGCGTGCGCAGGAAGACGAAGGTGACCAGCACCACCAGGGCGATGGCGAACAGCAGCTCTTTCTGCACGTCGCGCACCGAGGCGCGGATGCTCTCGGTGCGGTCGGACACCACCTGCACCTTCACCGTGGCCGGCAGCGTGGCCGTGAGCTGCGGCAGCAGCGCGCGCACCTGATCGGCCACGGCGATGACGTTGGCGCCAGGCTGACGCTGGATGTTGAGCAGCACGGCGGGCGCGAGGCCGCAGTTGGCGTTCTGCCCGTCGGCGCAGGCCATGCCGGCCCAGGCGGCGAGGAAGCGGTCCTCCGCGCCCTCTTCCACCTTCGCCACGTCGCCCAGGCGCAGCGGCGCGCCGTTGCGCCAGGCCACGATGAGACGGCGGTATTCGGCCACCGAACGCAACTGGTCGTTGGCGTCCAGCATGGTGCTGCGCAGCTCGCCGTCGAAGCTGCCCTTGGGCTGGTTGTTGTTGGCGGCGGCAATCGCCGTGCGCAGCTCTTCCAGCGTGAGGCCGTTGGCGGCGAGCGCGCGGCTGTTGGCCTGCACGCGGATGGCCGGGCGCTGCCCGCCCGCCAGGCTGACCAGGCCCACGCCGGGCAGGCGCGAGAGCTGGCCCGCCATGCGCGTGTCCACCAGATCGACCACGCGCGGCAGCGGCAGGGTCCCGGAGCTGATGGCCAGCGTGAGGATGGGCACGTCGGCCGGGTTCACCTTGCGGTAGATGGGCGGGGCCGGCAGGTCGGACGGCAGCAGGCTGTTGGCGCTCTGCAGCGCGGCCTGCACGTCCTGCTCGGCCACGCCCAGGTCCACCTCCAGCGCGAACTTCATGGTGATGACGGAGGCGCCGCCCGAGCTGGTGGACGACATCTGCGCCAGGCCGGGGATCTGGCCAAGCCTGCGCTCCAGCGGCGCGGTGACGGTGCGCGCAGTGACGTCGGGGCTGGCCCCGGGCTGGAAGGTGAAGACCTGGATGACCGGGTAATCCACCTGCGGCAGCGCGGACACGGGCAACTGGCGCCAGGCCAGCAAGCCGGCGATCAGCACCGCCAGCATCAGCAGCGAGGTGGCCACCGGCCGCAGGATGAAGGGGCGCGAGAGCGAGGGCGCGGCGGACATGGCGTCCTCAGCGGGGCGCGGCGGCGTCCGGGGCGAGCGGCGAATTCGCCGGCAGCTCGGTGGCCTGCACCACGTTCACCGCGCGGCCGTCCTCCAGGCGGTCCAGGCCTTCGAGCACCACGGGCTCGCCGGCCGCCAAGCCCTTGAGCACCACGGTGCGACCGCCACTGGCCGGGCCCAGCGTCAGGTCGCGCACGCGCGCCTTGTTGTCGACGATCACGTACACGTAGCTGCCGCGCGAGCCGTGCTGCACCGCGTCGGTGGGGATGGTGACGGCACCGGGCAACTGGCGCAGCGCCAGTCGCACGTTGACGAACTGGTTGGGAAAGAGCGCGTCGTCGGCGTTCTCGAAGCGGGCCTTCAGGCGCAGGGTGGCGGTGGCGGCGTCGATCTGGTTGTCCAGCGTGTCGAGCCGGCCGGTGGCCAGGCGCGTGCGGTTGTCGCGGTCCCAGGCCTCGACCACGGGCGGCGTCTTCTCCGCGTGCGCGGCGCGCACGTCGGCCACCTGCGGCTCGGGCACGCTGAAGAGCACCGCCACGGGCTGCGTCTGCGTCAGCGTGAACAGGCCCTCGGCGTCGTTGGCGCCGATGAGGTTGCCGGCGTCCACCCGGCGCAGGCCCACGCGGCCGGCGATGGGCGCCTCGATGCGCGTGTACGAGAGCTGCAGCTTCGCGTTGTCCACCTGCGCCTGGTCGGCCTTGAGCGTGCCGCGCAACTGCTGCACCAGCGCGGCCTGGCGGTCGAGCTGCTGGCGGGCGATGGCGTCGCGCGTGAAGAGCTGTTCGTAGCGCGCGAGCTCACTCTCGGCGTTGCGCAACTGGGCCAGGTTCTGCTGTTGCTGGCCCTGGGCCTGCGCCAGCGCCACGCGCAGGGGTTCGGGGTCGATCTCGGCGAGCAATTGGCCGCGCGTGACACGCTGGCCCTCGCGCACCAGCACGCGCGCCAGCTGCCCGGCGACGCGGCTGCGCACGACGACCGTGTTGTAGGGCGCCACGGTGCCGACGGCGCGGGCCTGCACGGTGAAGTCCTCGGTGCGGGCCGCCTCCACGCGCACGGCCACCGGGCCGCGCCACTGGTTGGGCATGGGCGGCGGCGTCTGCGGCGGGCGCAGCAGGAACCACCAGGCCGCCACGCCCACGATGAGCAGCAGGCCCAGCCACAGCAGGCCGCGCGCCCAGGGACGGTGAGACGGGGACGCGGGCGATCGATCGGGGTCGGGCATGGGAGGGTGCTTGGAGGGCGCGCACCGCGCGGTGCACGCAAGGCGCCGCGGGCGCGCTGGGGATGTCTCGGCAAATGATAGCCACTCGCAACTACGGCCGCATGAAAGACCCGCGGCCGCGCCCGCCGCACCAGCGGCCTCAGCGCGGCTGACTGAGCAGGTGATCGCGAAAGGCCAGGGCGATCGGCGACAGGCGCTTGCCTGCGAGGTGGACGATGCTCCACTGCGACGCAATGGGAAAGCCCTGCACGTCGAGCACCACCACGCCGTGCTCGCGCGCCTGGCCATGCAGCGCGTGCTGCGAGATCACGCCCAGGCCGAGCCCGCCGGCCACCGCCTCCTTGATGGCCTCGTTGCTGCCCAGCTCCATGCGCACGTCCGGCGCGAAACGCTGGGCGCGCAGGTACCGGTCCACCGCCATGCGCGTGCCCGAGCCGCGCTCGCGCAGGATGAAGCGCTGATCGGCCAGCCCGCGCAGCGCGAGCCCCCGGGTGCGGGCGAGCGGGTGGCGCGACGCCGCGATGACGACCAGGGGGTTGGCCATGAACACCTCACCCTCGACCGCAAGGTCGGCGGGCGGCATGGACATGATGTAGAGGTCGTCGAGGTTCTCGCGCATGCGCTGCACCACGCCGTCGCGATTGAGCACCTCCAGCGCGACGTCGATGGCCGGGTGCTTGTGGCAGAAGCGGCCGAGCTGGCGCGGCACGAAGTACTTGGCGGTGCTCACCACCGAGACCTTCAGGTGGCCGCGCGCCAGGCCCTTGGCGGCGGCCACCTGCTGCTCGAAGTTTTCCCACTCGCGCACCATGGCGCGCGCGGTCTGTGCCAGATCGAGCCCGGCGGGCGTGAGGTGCACCTTGCGGCCGATCACCTCGTACAGCGGCAGGCCCACGCTGTCGGCGATCTCGCGCAGCTGCATGGACGCGGTGGGCTGGGTCACGTGCAGGGACCGCGCGGCACCGCTCACGCTGCCGCTCTCCTGCAGCGCAAGGAACAAGCGCAGCTGCCGAAAGCTCACGTTCATAGAGTTTTCTCTATATATCTTTGTGAATAAATCGATTTTACGGAACACCTCGTCGTGCCTAGCATCGGGCCGAACCTGGAGTTGCCCATGACCAGCCTGCTCGACCCCGCCATCCTCTTCTTCGTCTTCGGTGTGCTCGCCGGCGCGCTGCGCTCTGATCTGGAGATCCCGCCCGCCATCGGCAAATTCCTGTCGCTCTACCTGCTGATGGCGCTGGGCCTCAAGGGGGGCTTCGCGCTGGCAGAGTCCGGGCTCTCGCCGGCCATGCTCAGCGGCCTGGGCGCGGCCCTGTTCATGGCCTTCCTGGTGCCCGCGCTGGGCTACGCCTTCCTGCGGCGGCACGTCTCGCGCTTCGACGCCGCGGCCGTCGCCGCCGCCTATGGCTCGGTCAGCGCGGTGAGCTTCGTCGCGGCCACGCAGTACCTGGAGAACCAGGGCCTGGTGCCTGGCGCCCACATGACGGTGGCCATGGTGCTGATGGAGACCCCGGCCATCCTGATGGCCGTGCTGCTGGCCAACGCGGCGCGCCAGGCCTCGCGGGCGGTGCTGGTGGTGGGCGGCGGGCAGGCCGCGCTGTCGGGCCCGCCCGCCGCCGGTGGCCCGCCGCTGGGTGGCATCCTGCGGGAGTCCTTCACCGGGGGTGCGCAGCTGCTGCTGCTCGGCTCGCTGGTGGTGGGCTGCCTCAGCGGCGAGGCCGGG
>NZ_CCAE010000072.1 GCF_000723405.1 Hydrogenophaga intermedia
ACGGAAATTCAGCCCGCCCCCGTCTGCCGCGCCAGAAACACCTGGTGCAAGGTGATCTTGCGCACCTCGACCTGGCTGGTCTGGATGTGCGTGCGCAGCAGCAGGCTGGCGCGGTCCGCGTTGCGCGCCAACACGGCACGCAAGATCTTCGCGTGCTCGTCGTAGGTCGCGTCGATGCGCATCTGCTTCAGAAAATCCAGCCGGCGGATGATGCGGATGCGCTCCGTCACGTCCTGGTGCACACGCGCCAGCTCGTCGTTGCCGGCCGCGCGCACCAGCGTCTGGTGAAACGCCTCGTCCATGGCCGCCACCGCGGCCGCGTCGCTTTCGCGGTCGGCGGCCGGCACCAGCCACAACTCCTTCAGTCCCTGCAGCAGCGGGCCAGGCGGTCCCTCGTGCGCGCACAGGCGCTGCACCGCCGCCGTTTCCAGCAGCATGCGCAGGTCGTAGAGCTGGTCGAAGCGGTTGAAGTCGAAAGGCAGCACGCGCCAGCCGGCGCGGAACAGCACCTCCACGAAGCCCTCCTGCTGCAAGCGGATCAGTGCCTGGCGCACCGGCGTGCGCGACACGTTCAGGCGCTCGCAGAGCTCGTTCTCGGTGAAGCGGTCGCCCGGCAGCAGGTGAAAGTCGGCGATGTCGCGCTTGAGCTGCTCGTACACCTCGTCGGCGCGCGAGGGCGGTGTCGCGGCGCGCTTGGCGTGGCCGGGGGAGCGTCGTTTGGCGGTGGTGGGCACGAAGGCACTCTAGCAGTGTGGGGTCAGCGCGGGGGCAGCGCGGTCAGTAGCGCGGCGCTGGAGGCTGTCCAGCCCACGATGGCGCCTTGCGCGCGGACCATCTCCAGCGTGGCGCGCTTGAACTGCGGGAAGTAGCTCTCGGTGCAGTCCTCCAGCAGCAGGGCGTCGTAGCCACGGTCGTTGGCCTCGCGCATGGAGGTCTGCACGCAGACCTCTGTCGTCACGCCCATGAAGACGAGTTGCACGACGCCGGCCTGCTGCAACAGGTTGTGCAGCGGCGTGGCGTAGAAGGCGCCCTTGCCGGGTTTGTCGAGCACGATCTCGCCCGGTCGCGGCGCGAGCGCGTCGATGATCTGGTTGCCCGGCTCGCCCGCGATCAGGATGCGTCCCATCGGTCCTTCGTCGCCGATGCGCAGGCTCGGCTGGCCGCGCAGGCGCTTGGCTGGTGGGCAGTCCGACAGGTCGGGCCGGTGCGCCTCGCGCGTGTGCACCACCAGGCCACCCGCGCGGCGCCAGGCGTGCAGCACGGCCTGGCAGGCGGGCACGATGGCTTGCAGCAGCGAGACGTCGTTGCCCAACGTTTCGCCAAAACCACCGGGCTCGACGAAGTCGCGCTGCATGTCGATGATCACCAGCGCCGCGTGCGCCAGATCAAGCTCGAAGGCGAACGGTTGCGCCGCGATGGTCATGGGGTTCGAGGTCACAACGTCGCCTCTCTTACCTTCGCCACGCCGTTGCGGGCCAGCGCCCAGCCGGCCCGCAGCGCCAGGTCCTCGCGCCAGGGCGCGGCGATGAGCTGCACGCCGATCGGTAAACCGGTGGCCGCCTCGGGCCACAGCGGCGCGGCCACCACCGGGCAACCGGCGAACGAGATGGGCTGTGTCAAGAGGCCGATGGAGGGGCGGCAGGGGAAGCGCTGGCCGTTGATGTCGATCCACTCGGTGCCGATGGCGGGCGCGGCCACCGGCGTGGCCGGCGCGATCAGCACATCCCAGTCGCGGAACAAGGCGTTGACTTTGTCGCGGTAGGCGCGGCGAAAGCGCTGCGCGCGCACGTACCAGGCGGCGGGTTGCAGTGCGCCGGAGATGAAGCGGTCCACCGACAGTGGCTCGAAATCGCCGGCCTGCGTGCGCAGGCGCTGCAAGTGCAAGGCGCCGCCCTCGCTGGCGCTGGTGATGAAGGCCGCTGCACGGGCTTGTGCCGCATCGGGCCACTCCACCGTGGCGCTGGCACCCAGCGAGGCGGCCGCCAATGCTGCCGCCTCGCGCGCGGCGGCGCCAGCGTGTTCGTCGAAGTAGCCACCCAGCCGGCCCACCCGCAGGCCTTGCACGCCCAGGCCGAGCAAACCCCTGACCGGCTGCGCCGAGGTGGCGAAGCAGCCCGGGTCCAGCGGGTCGGGGCCCTGCATCGCGTCGTAGGCCAGCGCCAGGCCGTCCACATCGTCGGCGAACGGGCCAAGGTGGTCGATGCTGGCAACGAAGGGATAGGTGCCCCGGCGCGAGAGCCGGCCGAAGGTGGGCTTGAGGCCCCATACACCGCAGAACGATGAGGGGACACGAATCGAGCCGTTGGTGTCCGAACCCAGCGTGAGCGGCACCTGGCCAGCGGCCACCGCCGCGCCCGAGCCGCCCGACGAGCCCCCGGCCACGTGGCCGGGCCTGTGCGGGTTGTGTGTGGGCCCGTAGTGCGTGTTCTCGGTGGTGAAGCCGTAGGCGTATTCGTCCATGTTGAGCGAGCCGACCAGCACCGCGCCGCTGTCCTGCAGACGCTGCACCAGCACCGCGTCGGCCGTGGCGGGCGGGTTGGTGCGGTTCACCTTGGAGCCGGCCAGCGTCACCTCGCCCGCAATGTCGAACAGGTTCTTCACCGCGAACGGCACGCCCGCCAGCGGGCCCAGCGGTTCGCCCCGCGCGCGCTGCGCGTCCACCCGCGCGGCCTGGGCCCGCGCGGCCTCGAATCGCGTGCCGGTGAAGGCGTTGATGCGCGCGTCGGTCGATTCGATTCGCGCAATGCAGTCCTGCAGCACCTCGGCGGCGCTGCGCTGCCCACTGGCCACGGCCTGCGCGGTCTGGCTGAGATTCAGGGTCATGGCCATGTCAGTGGGGCGTGGGCCGGAACGGGGCGGGGCAGAAGACTTCGGCGATTTCGTCCTCGTCGCGCAGCGCAAAGGCGTCCAGCAGCTCGGCCATGGCGGCGGTGCGCTGAAGGTGGGTGGCCACGCGCGCGGTCTGCTCCTCGTCCAGCGGGAGCCCGAGCACACGGGCGCAGGCTTTCACGTAGGCGAGCACATCCTGTTCTTCCATCAGTGACCTTTGTAGGGAAGGGTGAGTGCGGCCGGCGCCACCTGGCGACCGACCAGGCCACCCACGGCCAGCAGGGCCAGCACGTACGGCAGCATGATGAGCAGCGCATTGGGGATGTCCACGCCCATCGCCGGCAACTGGAACTGCAGTGCGGTGGCGCCGCCGAACAGCACACAGGCCAGCAAGGTGCGGCCCAGGCGCCAGTTGCCGAAAATCACCGCCGCGATGGCCAGGTAGCCGGCGCCACTGGTCATGCCTTCGGTGAAGGTGTGGATGTCGCCGATCGAGAGGAAACAGCCGGCCAGCGCCGACATGAAACCGGTGAACAGCACCGCGCCGTAGCGGATGCGGTTGACCGCCAGGCCCGAGTTGGCGGCCGCCTGCGGCGCGGTGCCGGCCGAATGGATGGCCAGGCCCAGCGAGGTCGAGCGCATGACCCAGGCCACGCCGAGGATCAGCACGATGGCCGCGTACAGCAACCACGTCTGCCGGAACACGTGCTCCCCCAGCACGGGCAGATCGGCCAGGCCTGGCGGTGCCCACTTGTCCAGCCCGGGAATCTCCGCGCGCGAGCGGCTGCCGAAGATCGCGCGGTAGCCCAGCGTGGTGGCGCCCAGCACCAGGATGTTGATGCCGATGCCGGTGACGATCTGGTTGGCGCGCAGGGTGATGCTGAGGAAGGCCTGGAGCCAGGCCACCGGCAGGACGCACAGCACGCCCAGCGCCAGGCCCATGGCCGGCGAACCCGTGGCCCACGAGCCCACGGCACCGGCGAACGCGCCGGTGAGCATCATGCCCTCCACGCTCATGTTGAGCACGCCCGCGCGCTCGCTCACCAGCTCGCCGGTGGCGGCCAGCAGCAAGGGTGCCGCCAGCCGGACGGTGGAGCCGACGAACACGGCGGCGAGTTCGGGTTCGATCATGCGGTGCGTCCTTCCATGCGCTGGATGGCCAGGGCCGCGCCGGCCAGCGTGACGATGATCAGGCCCTGGATCACCACCACCAGGGCGGTGGGCACCTGCGCGACCATCTCCATGTTGATGCCGCCCGAGCGCAGAAAGCCGAACAGCAGCGAGCCGGCGATCACGCCGGGCACCGAGCCACGCGCCAGCAGCCCCACCACCAGTCCATCGAAGCCGTAGCCCGACGAGAACCCGGCCTTGAGCGTGTACTGCTCGCCCTGCAACATGCATGCGCCGGCCAGGCCGCCCAGCGCGCCCGCCGCGCACAACACGCCGATGCTCAGGCGGTCGATGGCCATGCCCGCGCGGCGCGCGGCGCGCGGGTTGAGCCCGGCCGCGCGCAGCTTGAGGCCGAGCACCGTGAAGCCCAGCACCGCGGCGACCACCACCGCCAGCACCAGGCCGATCGGCAGACCCGCATGCAGCGGCACGGAGGCATCGCCCAGCAGCAGCGGCAACTGCGTGGCGGCAGGAATTTCCAGCGATTCCGGCAGGGTGGCCGAGGTGGTCATCGGTCGGCGCAGCAACTGCTCCGACTGCACGCTGCCGTAGACCATCCAGATCGCGATGAACGAGAGCATCAGCGTGGCGATGACTTCGTTCGTGCCGGCCTTGACCTTGAGCACACCGGCGATGCCGCCCCAGAACGCGCCAGCCAGACAGGCCCCGAGCATGGGCACGATGAAAGCCAGGCCGAACGGCAGCCCCGCCACCGGCGGCCACAGGCACAGCGCGGTGGCGGCGATGCCGCCCACGGCGATCTGGCCTTCACCGCCGACGTTGGTGAGGCTGGCGCGCTCGGCGAGCACGAAGCCCAGGCCGACCAGCATCAGCACCAGCGCGCGGTTGATCGATGCCGCCAGTGCGTAGGGCGAGCCCCAGGCGCCGTCGGCGAAGGCCGCCACCGCCTCGGTCACAGGAACACCCATCAGGGCCACCAGGCCCATGCCCGCCAGCATCGAGCCGGCCACGGCCGCCAGCGACACCCACAGGGCCGGGGCGGGCCGCCAGGGTTTCGCGGCCAGTGTCTGCCTGTTCATGCGGCTTGCTCCTGTTGGCCCGCCATCCAGGCGCCGATGCGCTCGCGCTCGGCGCGCTCGGCGCGGCAGATGCCCATGATGCGGCCCCGGTACAGCACGACCACGCGGTGCGCCACCGAGAGCAGTTCGTCGAGTTCGGAGGAGATGAGCAGCACGCCGACACCGCGCGCCGCGGCCGAGCGGATGTGCTTGTAGACGGCCTCGACCGCGCCCACGTCCAGCCCGCGCGTGGGTTGCGCCGCGAGCAGGAATCGCAGGGGTTCGAGCGTGAGCTCGCGCGCAAGCACGGCCTTTTGCTGGTTGCCGCCCGAGAGGCCGCCGAAGGCCACGTCAGGGCTCGCCGCACGCACGTCGAATCGCGTCATCAATTCCTGCGCAGCGCTGCGCAAGGCCGCGCTGTCGAGCAGGCCGAAGCGGCGAAAGCGGTTCAACCGGTCCAGCATCACGTTCTCGGCCACGCTCATGCCCGTCACGCAGGCCAGCGCGTGGCGGTCTTCGGGCACCACGCCGCAACCGGCTTCGGTCAGCACACGGGGGGGCTGGCCCGTCATCTCCTGCCCGTTCAGGAAGAAGCGCCCTTCCGTGGGCGCCAGCATGCCGCAGAGCACGGCGCCCAGTTCGCTCTGGCCGTTGCCCTCGACGCCCGCCACCGCCACGATCTCGCCGGGCGCGACCATCAGCGTGAACCGGTCCAGCCGCAGCACGCCGTCGGCGTCGCGCACGCTCAGGCCGTCGGCCATGAGTGCCGGCTCGCCGTCGGGACTGCCTTGGGCCGCGGGCGCTTCAGCCGCCGGGCCGTCCGATGCCGCAGCCGCGGCCCCGGGGTCTGCCAGATCACGTTGGATCATGGCGCGCACCAGCAGGTCGATCTCGCGCGCCGGTGCGTCCGAGCGCGCCGCGACGCGCCCGCCGCGCAGCACCGTGGCCCGACGGGCCACCTGGCGGATCTCGGCCAGCTTGTGCGTGACCAGCACCACACCACAGCCTTGCGCGGCCACGCGTTCGCACACGTCGAGAAGGGCCGCGATCTCGGCTGGCAGCAGCACCGCCGTGGGCTCATCGAGCACCAGCAGGCGCGGCTCGCGGATCAGGCACTTCACGATTTCCACCCGCTGGCGCTCGCCGACCGACAGATCCTGGATGAGCGCCCACGGGTCCAAAGCCAGCCCGTAGCGCTCGCGCATGCGGTCCAGGCGCGCGGCCCAGGCCTTGCGATCGAGCACGCCGCGGGCCTGGCCGAGCAGCAGGTTGTCGACCACGCTGAGGTCGGGCACCAGGCTGAAGTGCTGGTGCACCATGGCGATGCCGCGCGACAGCGCCTCGGCCGGGGAGCGCGGGTGCCACGGCTGGCCATCGAAGCGCATGCTGCCGGCGTCGCTGGCGTGCACGCCGAACACCAGGTTGCACAAGGTGGACTTGCCCGCGCCGTTCTCGCCCAGCAGGCAGTGCACCTCGCCGGGCCAGAGATCGAGCGACACTTCCTGCAGCGCCTGCAGCGAGCCGAAGCGCTTGGACAGCCCTTCGATGCGCAGCAGCGGTTCACCGACCGGCGCCAGCGCGCCAGCCGTGCCCTCACCCGCGTGCGGCTTCTCGCGCATGGGGCTCAGCCCTCCAGCACCTTGATCTTGCCGCCGAGGATGTCCTTCTTGATCTCCTCGAGCTTCTTCGTCACCTCCGGCGAGGCGCCGCACACCACCATGTCCGAGGCCTTGGGGCCCATGGCGAGGCCGAAGGGCTTGTAGCCCGCCTTCCAGCTGCCTTTGACCGCTTCATCGATCGCGTATTGCACCTGGTAGCCCACGCCGGTGATGCTGTAGGCGGGGTACAGGGCGTCGGTGCCACAGCGGTCGGTGTAGCTGCCCACCACTTTCGTGCCCTTCTCCTTCGCCGCCTGCTCCATGCCGCGCAGACCCAGGTTCAGGATGTGATAGTGGACATCGGCGCCCTGTGCGATGGCCGCCAGCGTGGCCTCCTTGGCCTTGGCCACGTTGTCGAAGTCCCCTGTGTAGTTCTCGAAGTACTTGATCTTCGGGTTCACGTATTTCGCGCCGTTGCCGAACTCCTTGCCGGCGTTCACGATGGACGGAATCTCCATCCCACCAACGTAGCTCACCGCGCCGTTCTTCGACAGCATGGCCGCCGCCGCCCCCGCCACGAACGCGATCTCGGCCTGCTTCACGTCGTAGCCGGCGACGTTGGGCATGTCTTCGGCCTTGTTGCCGCCCACGATGGAGAAGCGCGTATTCGGAAAGCGCTTGGCCACCTTCATCACCGCCGCCTGCGTCTGTCCGCCCACGCCGATCACCAGTTTGTTCTTGCTGGCCAGGTTGGTCAGCGCCTGTTCCATGTCGGCGTAGTTGATGTTCTCGATCATCTGCACCTTGATCTTGTCGCCGTGCGCCTTCTGCGCCGCCACCAGGCCGTCGTAGCCGGACTCCATCCAGCCCTTGTCGGACTTGGAGCCCGGGATGAGGATGCCGACGGCGAGCGGGTCGGCCGCCTGCGCCAGCGGCGCGAGGGTGCCGGCCGACAGCATCAGCGCAAACGCGATGCCGCCGAGCGCGAACCCGCGGCGGGAAGATGAAGCAACGGAGAAGGTGGGTTTCATGGCATGCCTTTCGCTTGGGTGGAAGGGGAAGTAAATAAACGATTACTTATCACCATGTCCTGCAATAACAGTGCCAGTCCCGCGGCCGGATGTGTGCCCCACATGGGTGCGCCAGAGCGCCTGGCGCACCAGCCTGCGGCGACGCACTTCAACCGCTGCACCCAGCCGGAGCCTTCATGAAACGCCATCCGTACCTGCCCGATGCCCGCCCTCGGGGCGCCCTTGGCCTGGGCCACCAGTACCACTGGATCGCCACGCCCGAGGAAGTGGACATGGCCATGGCGCCGCCCGCGCCCGTGCGCGCGCGCATCGACGCCGCGCCGCAGAACGTGGTGCTCGACTTGCGGCGCACCGCGATCGTCGTGATCGATCTGCAGAACGACTTTTGCACCCAGGACGGCTGGGTCGACTCGCTCGGCGCCGACTACACCGCCGACCGCGCGCCCATCGAGCCCCTGCGCCGGCTGCTGCCCGCGCTGCGCGGCGCGGGCGTGCCGGTGATCTGGGTCAACTGGGGCAATCGCCCCGATCTGGCCAACATGCCGCCCAACCAGATCCACCTGTACGACAACGGAGGGCAAGGTGTCGGCCTGGGCTACCCTTTGCCCAGCGGCAAAGGCAATGTGCTGGAGAAGGACTCCTGGGCCGCGGCCATCGTCGACGAGCTCGCGCCCGTGCCCGGTGACATCCTGGTCGACAAGTACCGCATCAGCGGCTTCTGGGACACGCCGCTGGACAGCATCCTGAAGAACCTGGGCATCAAGAGCATCCTGTTCGCCGGCTGCAACACCGACCAGTGCGTGCTGCACACCCTGACGGATGCCAACTTTCTGGGCTACGGCTGCGTGATGCTGGAGGACTGTTGCGCCACCAGCTCGCCCGCCTTCTGCACCGAGGCCACGGTGTGGAACGTGAAGAAGTGCTTCGGCTTCGTCACCGGCTCGCAGCAGGTGCTCGACGCCTTGCCCGCGCGATGACGGAGTCATGGGCGTCCCGGGGCTTTGTCCCCGGCCTGGAATGTGTGCGCGAGCCCACGGCGATCGGTGTGCTCGATGGCCTTCGGCTCGCGGTGAAGGACCTGATCGACGTGGCAGGCGCGCCCACGGGCGGTGGCAACCCGGATTGGGCCGACAGCCATCCGGTCCCCGATGCGGACGCCGCCTGCGTGGCCATGCTGCGCGCCGCGGGCGCGCGCGTGATCGGCAAGACCATCACCGACGAACTGGCCTTCAGCCTCGAAGGCGAGAACGCCTTCTTCGGCACGCCACGCCACCCACTGCAGCCCGATCGCCTGCCCGGTGGTTCGTCCAGCGGTTCCGCCGCGGCCGTGGCCTGGGGCGAGGCCGACATCGCCCTGGGCACCGACACCGGTGGCTCGGTGCGCGTGCCGGCCTCTTTCTGCGGCGTGGCGGCCATGCGGCCCAGCCATGGCCGCGTACCGCTGGCGGGGGTGCTGCCGTTTGCACCCGGCTTCGACACGGTGGGCTGGTTCGCACGCGATGTGAACACCTTGCACGCGGTCGGCCAGGTGTTGTTCGGCGGCGCTTGCGGCCCGGCGCGCGTCCCGTTGCGCCCCTGCATCGCCCTCGACGCTCTCGCGCTCGCCGACGCGGACGTGCAGCAGGCGCTGCTGGCCTGGTCCCGGCAGGCGGGCATCGACGCGCCACGTGAAGCATTCGCCGGAGCCTGGCAGGCCTGGGGCGATGCCTACGCGGCCCTGCAGGGCCTCGACATCAGGGAACAGCTCGGGCCCTGGATCCGGCAGCGGCGTCCCCGCATGGGTGAGTCCATCGCCCCGCGATTCGGGCAGGCGTTGGCACTCGACCCCGACACGCGGCCCCGTTGGCAAGCCTGGCGCGACGAAGCGGCGCGCGCCCTCGTCAACCGCCTCGGCCCGGACGAGGCCTGGCTGGTGCCGGCTGCGCCCTGCGTTGCATTGCACCGCTTCGCTGGCAGCGGTGAGCGATCGAACTTCTACGCGCGTGCGCTTGCCCTGGGGTCGCTCGCCGGCCACGCCGCGCTGCCACAGATCGTGCTGCCTTTCGCCGCCGCCCGGGGCTTGCCCGTGGGCGTATCCTTCATCGCGGCACCGGGCCAGGACGAGCGCCTGCTCGAGCTTGCGCTGGCCCTGTCGGCCACCGGGAGCGTGCAGTGACATTGGAATCATCTTCCCGCCGGGTGACGCCGGACGCCCATGCGCCCGCGCGCCGCGACCCGGCCCGCACGCGCGCCCGCCTGCTGCAAGCAGCAGTGGCCGAGTTCGGCGACCACGGCTTCAGCGGTGCGCGCACCGACCGCATCGCGCGCCAGGCGGGCTCCAACATCCGCATGCTCTACCACTACTTCGGCAGCAAGGACGAGCTCTATGTGGCCGTGCTCGAAGCGGTGCTGGCCGATCTGCGCCACGACGAACTGCAACTCGACGTCGATGCCATGGAGCCGCTGGAGGGCCTGCTGTGCATCTTCGATTTCGTGGAGAACCACTTCGCCGCCCATCCGCGCCTGCGAAAGCTGCTGGCATTCGAGAACCTCAACGAGGCGCGCCACCTGGCGAACTCCACGCGCATTCCCGAGATGGCCACGCCGGTGCTCAGCCGCATCCGCAAGCTGCTCGCGCGCGGCGCGGCCAGCGGTGCCGTGCGCACCGGCGTGGACGCGCTGCACCTGTATGTGGCGATGGTCAGTCTCTCCTACTACGGCCGTGCGCATGCCTTCACCCTCTCGCGCATCTTCCAGAAGGATCTGCACAAACCGTCCTGGCAGAAGGCGCACCTAAAGCTGGCCCGCCAGATGCTGGCCGCCTACCTCGCGCCCGAGCGCGGGTGAGCGGCGTCACCGCCGCACCTCGCGCTGGAAGATCTCCAGGCTGCGCTTCTTGGCAGCGATGAAGCTGGCCTCGGACAGCGTGGCCGTGGTGCGCGGGCGCGGGTCCTCATAGCGCAGGATCTCGGCCACCTTGGTCGGCCGCTTGGTGAGCAGAAGCACCTCGTCGGCCAGGTAAACGGCCTCTTCGAGGTCGTGCGAGACCAGCATCATGGTCGTGCCGGTCTGCATGAAGACTTCCTGCAACTTCTCGCGGATGAACAGCGTCATCTCGAAGTCCAGCGCGGAGAAGGGTTCGTCCAGGAACAGCACCTCGGGGTTGGGCGCGAGCGCACGCATGATGGACGCCGTCTGCTGCTGCCCGCCCGAGAGTTCGTAGGGGTAGCGGTTGAGGTCGAACTTGACGTCGAAGGACGCCACCAGCTCGGCCATGCGCCGATCCACCTCGGCCTTGCTTCTGCCTTCGAGCTTGAGCGGGTAGGCGATGTTGTCGATGGTGCGCATCCACGGGAACATCGCTTCGCGGTAGTTCTGGAACACGTAGCCGATCTTGGTGTCCTTGAGCGACTTGCCGTCGAACAGGATCTCGCCGCTGCCGATCGGAATGAGTCCCGCGATCATGTTGATCAGCGTGCTCTTGCCACAGCCGTTGGGGCCGAAGACCGAGACGATGCGGTGCTTGGGGATGTCGAGGTCGAAGTTCTCGTACAGCGGCCAGCCGGCGAAGTACTTGGTGAGGCCTCGGATGGTGATGTGCGTGCCGGCCGGACCGGGTTTGAATTCGGGCTCCGGCACATCGGCGTCGTACACGGGGGCATTGAGGACAGCGTTCATCTTCCGCTCCAGTGAACGATCTTGCGTTCGATGACCAGGAACAACACGTTGAGCGCATAGCCCAGCGCCCCCGCGGCGAGGATGGACGCGTACATGTCCTTCACGTTCATCACCTGCTGCGAGTTGATGATGCGGTTGCCCAGGCCGCTGTCGGCGCCGATGAACATCTCGGCCACGATCACGATGACCAGCGCCATGGACACGGCCGAGCGCAGGCCGACGAAGCTGGGTTGCAGGCTTTCCCACACCAGCACGTCTCGAAACACCTGCCAGCGCGTGGCGCCCATCACCTTGGCCGCCATCACCCGCTGCTTGCGTGCGTTGATGACGCCGTAGGCGCTGTTGAACACCACGATGAGCAGGGCGCCGAAGGCCGCGATGGCGACCTTGTTGATGTCGGACACGCCGAAGATCATGAGGAACAGCGGGATCAGCGCCGAGGAGGGCGTGGAGCGGAAGAAGTCGATCAGGAACTCCACGCTGCGGTAGGCCTTCTCGTTGCTGCCGAGCAGCACGCCCAGCGGCATGCCCACCACGGCGGCGATGAGGAAGGCCTGCACGGTGCGCCACACGGTGACCGCGAAGTCGCCGAGCAGCGGGCCGCCGGCCAGGCCCCCCAACAGCGCGCCCAGGGCGTCCAGGGGTGGCGGCAGCAGGATGGGCTTGATGAAGCCCAGGCGCACCACCAGGTCCCAGACGATGAAGAGCACGATGGGGCCCACGAAGGGCAAGGCCTTGCCCCAGTCGGTCTTCTTTGGCGTGGTGGGCGCGCCGCTCGCGGCGGGCGGGCTCCAGGGCTTGGCGGCTTCCATCGCGTTCAGCCCTTGTAGAGCATGCTGTCGACCATCAGGCGCGAGCTGAAGATGCCCTTCTCGCTGAACAGGTCGAAGAACTTCTGGAAGTGCGCCACGTCGGTCGGCGTGAACTCGTTGTACAGGGTGTACGCGGCCAGCGGCACCTCGCCGGTGAGCGCGCCTTCGATGGGCGTGTAGCCCTTGAGGTACTGGCGCGCCTCGACAGCCTTGGTGCGTACGTAGTTCACGCCTTTGCCGTACGCGGCGACGAATTTCTTCGCAGCTTCCGGGTTCTTCTTGATGAACTCCGACGACAGCGCGGCCGAGCCGCCGAACCAGGGCGCCATCGGGTCGCCGAGCACGTACTTCGCGATCACGCCCGGCTCCAGCACGCGGGTGGTGCCGTTCATGCGCCCGATGGTGCCCGTGGGCTCCAGCGTGTAGGCGCCGTCGACCTGGCCGGCGGCGAGCGCGGCCACGTGCTGGCCAATCGGCAGTTCCACCACGGTGGCGCCGGTGGCGCCACCGCGCTCGAGCACGGTCTTGGCCAGCGTCACGTTCTGGATGCCGGGGCCGCTGGCGACGCGCTTGCCCTTGAGGTCGGCCATCACCTTGGCCGGGCTGGCCACCGGCACGATGACTTCGTCGAGCACGTTCTTCACGTTGCTCGGGTTGGAGCAGAAGATCTTGAAGGTGCCGGGTTGGGCCAGCTCGCCGATGGCGATGTTGGCCGAGCCGGTGCCGTTGGCGGTGGCGTCGGCGCGGCCGGAGAGCACGGCCTCCATCACCTGCTGCGCGCCGGCGAACTTGAGCGCCTCCACGTCGAGGCCGGCCTCCTTGAAGTAGCCCAGCTCCACCGCCGAATAGAAGGGCAGGCCTGCCGCGATGGGCCAGTAGCCGACGCGGATCTTCGGGCCACTTTGCGCGCGCACGGAAGGGGCACCGAGCGCGCCGAGCACGGCGGCGGCGGTGCCCCACTGGAGCAGTTGGCGGCGGCGGGGAGCGATGGCGCGTGGGAGGGTGGTCATGGAGAACTCCTGCGGTTGGATGAAGGAAGGGTGAAACGGATAGAGGGTTCAGGTGCTGAGCGCAGAGGCTGGCCGGCTGGCCTGTGCCATGTAGGCACGCCAGCCGCCGTGGTGCGTGATGTCGAGCGCGCCGAGCGTGGCCGCGTGTTCGCAGACGAAGCCCTGCACGCGCTCGCCACTGGCGAGTTCCAGACTGCCGATGCCCAGCGGCGCGGGAATGAGCGCGACGAAGCCGCCGTAATGGCGCAGCGGCATGTCCCACACCTCCACGGCGATGGCCGCGCCCTGGCCGGGTGCGACGCGCAGCAGGCCGGGCTTGGCCGGTGTGGTGCCGGGCAGGGCGAAGAAGCGGTAGTCGGCGCTGGTGGTGGTGGTCTGCAGCAGGCGGGCGTCGCGCTCCGTGAGTTGGCCGTTGAGTGGCATGCCGCTCAGGTGGGCGCCCACCACGGCCACGCGCACGCGCGGCTCCTCGTGCAGCGGCAACGGCTCGGGTGGGGGCAACGCCTCACCCGTGGCGCCTTGCGTGAGGCCGCTGGCGTGGTGCAGGCGCTGGCCGAGTTCGATCAGCGGCCAGTCCATGCCGGCCGCAGCGATCAGCGTGACACCGAAGGGCAGGGCGTCCGAGCGCAGCCCGGTGGGCACGGACAGGGCCGCGTAGTCGAGCAGGTTGACGAAGTTGGTGTAGGCGCCCAGGCGCCGGTTGAGGGCCACGGGGTCGGCCTGCATGTCGGCGATGGACGCGTGAATCGGCATCGTGGGCACGACCATCACGTCCATGCCTTTCCAGGCGGCGCGCGCGCGTTGCGACAGGGCCTGCAACCTGACCTGGGCCTCGCACCAGTCGGCGGCGGAATAGGCGCGCCCGCGCCCGACGATGCCGTGCACGGGTTCGATGACGTCGGCCTCGTGTTCGTCGAAGAAGCGCCGGATGGCGGCGTAGCGCTCCGCCACGAGCGCGCTTTCGTAGAGCAGGTCGGCGATCTCGGCGAAGGGCTGGTAGTCGAAAGTGATGGGCGTGCCGCCCTGCGCCTTGAGCTGTTCGATGGCCCGTTCGAACGCAGCGCGGCTGGGCGCGTCGCAGGCGCTCAGGTCGTCGGGTACGCCGAAGCGAAAGCCGGCCGGCCAGGGCGTGGTGACGAGGGGCAGTTCACGCGAGTAAGGGTCTTGCGGGTCGTGGGCGACGGCCTGCGCGAAGACCCGCGCGGCCAAGCCCACGGTGCGGGCGAAGATGGAGACGCAGTCCAGGCTCTGGGCGGCGGGCAGCACGCCGTGGGCGCTGATGAGGCCGCGTGAGGGCTTGAGGCCGACGATGTTGTTGAGGCCGGCGGGCACGCGGCCGGAGCCGGCGGTGTCGGTGCCGAGGGAGAAGTCGACTTCGCCGCGGGCGACGACGACGGCGGAGCCGGAGCTGGAGCCGCCGCTGACGAGGGTAGGGTCGAAGGCGTTGGGGACGGGGCCGTAGGGGGAGCGGGTGCCGTTGAGGCCGCAGGCAAACTGGTCGAGGTTGGTTTTACCGTCGAGGGTGGCACCAGCATCGAGCAGGCGTTGCACCACGGTGGCGTGTGCGGGGGCGGTGCGTTCGAAGGCGGGGCAGGCGGCGGTGGTGGGCCAAGTCTGGACGTCGATGTTGTCCTTGACGGCGAAGCGCAGGCCTTTCAGGGGGCCTTCTTCCCTGGTTCGCAGCGGTTGGTCTGGCCGGTGGAGCCAGGCGTTGGTGTTGGATTCGACTTGCACCATGTTGAAACATCCCATCTTGGATACAAGATGTGATGCAAGTCTGATGCCAGGTTTTTCTTGGCTGCTTTCGGGGGGCTTTTTCCGGCTAAGGCGGTCGTCGGCGCTCGGGTGTCCGGCTCCGCGACTGTCCCCCGGAACGGAGCGCTGGCGCGCTCCGTTCCTCCTCCTTTATGTCGCTACGCCGGACACCCGATCACCGACGACCTCGTTGGCACTCGGTCTGTGGGCGCGCCACCGCTTCTTCGGCTCGCGGACGCTGGGTGCACTGCGTAGCGAAATAAAGGGGGAGGACGGCGCAGCCGTCCGGAGGACATTCGCGGAGCAGTGCACCCAGCGGCCGCGAGCGACGCGAGGTGCAGCGAGCGAAACCTCCCCCTGCAAACCCAGCCGCAACAAAGCCCAAAGCCAAGAACAGCCGATGTTCGGCAGTGCTTATCCGACCGTTCACCGTCGGACAAACCTAAAGAATTCACGCCCATCACCGAAATTGACGGAGCGAGCTTCCCGATGGAGTTCGTCGCCAGGCCAGCCAGGGCGGCGATCAGTGACGGTGAGACCCGGAGTGTCCCGGGTCAACCCTTCCAGTCCATCACAGGAGTGAGTTATGACCACCATCAACACCAACATGATGTCGATGACCGCCCAGCGCAACCTGGCGACGTCGGCGGGGTCGCTCGCGACCTCCATGCAACGCCTCTCGTCGGGCCTGCGCGTCAACTCCGCCAAGGATGACGCCGCCGGCCTGGCCATCTCCGAGCGCATGAACACCCAGGTGCGCGGCCTCAGCGTCGCCGCACGCAACGCCAACGACGGCATCTCCCTCGCCCAGGTCGCCGAAGGCGCCCTCGGCAAGGTCGGCGACATGCTGCAGCGCATGCGCGAACTGGCCGTGCAGTCGGCCAACGCCTCCAACAACGCCGACGACCGCAAGGCCCTGCAGGCCGAGGTGACCCAGCTGCGCCAGGAAGTGGAGCGCGTGGCCAAGACCACCGCCTTCAACGGCACCAAGCTGCTCGACGGCACCTTCGCCAACGTCACCTTCCAGGTCGGCGCCAACGCCGGCGAAGGCATCTCCATCGAGTCCATCGTCAGCGCCCGCGTCGACGACATCGGCGCCACCGACTTCAACATCACCCCGGCCATCAACAACCTGGCCGACCCCGTGGCCCCCGCCGTGCTGGCCGCCGTGGCCGCTGGCACGCTGGAAATCCTGGACGCCGACGGCAACGCCGTGCCGCTGGGCCCCATCGGTGAAGCCACCACCGGCGCGCAACGCACCACACAGGTCGTCGACGCGATCAACGCCAAGTCCTCCGACACCGGCGTGTTCGCGCGCCCCGTGCTCGACGCCACCGGCGCCGTCACCGGCTACGAGATCTTCTCGGACCGCGCGCTGGACACCGCCGCGGGTGAAGCCCTGGAAAGCCTGGCCGGCGCGGCCGCCGACGTCGGCACCGTGGTCGCCACCGCACCCACCGCCGCGCCTTTCACGCTGGAAGACATCAACATCGAGAACTTCGGCGACAGCCAGCTCGCGATGAAGGTGATCGACAACGCCATCGACGCCATCAACAGCTCGCGCGCCGACCTCGGTGCCTTGCAGAGCCGCTTCGAAAGCGCCGTGGCCAACATCAACATCACCGGCGAGAACCTCTCCGCCGCGCGCGGCCGCATCGTCGACGCCGACTTCGCGAAAGAGACCTCCAATCTCTCGCGCGCCCAGATCCTGCAGCAGGCCGGCACCGCCATGGTCGCGCAGGCCAACCAGATCCCGCAGAACGTCTTGTCGCTGCTGGGACGCTGACCCACCACTGACCCCGAAGGAACCGCATGGCGACCATCACTTCACCCGGCATGGCCTCCGGCCTGCCCATCAAGGAAATGGTCGCGCAGCTCGTGGCATTGGAGCGCGCGCCGCTCACGGGGCTGCAGACACAGGTCACCAAGGCCCAGAGCAAGCTGTCCATCTACGGCACCATCAGCTCGCTCGTCACCACGCTGGGCGACGCAGGCGCGAAGCTGGCCGAAGCCAACGCGTTCAAGGCCGTCAAGGCCACGTCCTCGCTGCCCGATGTGGTGGGCGTGACGGTGAAAGCGGGCACGCCGCCCACCGGCTTCTCCCTGGAGGTGCAGCGCCTGGCGACGGCGCAGAACACGTCCAGCGCCGTGGTGCCGGCCGGCAGCGGCATGGGCGCGGGAACGCTCACCATCAGTCTGGGCAACTGGGGCAGCGGCAGCTTCGTCGCCAACGCCGAGGAAGAGCCGGTCTTGATCACCGTCGAGGAAGGCAAGGACACGCTCAAGGACATCGCCCAGCAGATCAACGACTCCGACGCGGGCGTCACCGCCACCGTGCTCAAGGACGCCAATGGCGAGCGCCTGCTGCTGCGCTCCAAGTCAACCGGCGCCGAGATGGGCTTCCAGGTGGAAGCCACGGACGCCGACGCGGGCGATGGCAAGGACCTCGGGCGCCTGGCCTACATGGGTGCGGGGTCGCCCAGCACCCTCACGCAGGCCGGGCTGAACGCGCAAGCCACCATCAACGGCGTGGCCATCGAATCGGCCAGCAACACCGTCGCGGACACCATCGACGGCCTGACATTCGAGCTCAAGCAACTCACCACCACGCCAGTGAACGTGACCGTGGCCAACGACAAGGACGCGATGAAGAAGACCGTTCAGGGCTTCGTCGACGCGTACAACGCCGTCATGGACTTGCTGGCCACGACCACCAAGTACGACCCGGAAACCAAGGTCGCCGGCTCGCTGCAGGGCGACAGCACCGCCACGGGCCTGCGCAACGCCATCCGCGGCATGATGCGCTCCAGCACGCCGGGCGGCGAGTTCACGCAGTTGCTGGACATCGGCATCGAGATCAAGTCCGACGGCAAGATGAGCATCAACAGCACCAAACTCGACGCCGCGCTGGACAAGCCGGCCGAGCTGGGCAAGCTCTTCGGCGCCACCAGCGACGACCCCACGCAGCGCGGCTTCGGCCTCAAGCTCGACGCCTTCGCCGACGGTCTGGTGGAATCGGGCGGCACGCTCAGCAACCGCACCGAGTCATTGAACGCCAGCATCAAGCGCACCAACAAGGAAATGGACAAGGTGGTGGACCGCGCCGCGCGCGCCGAGACGCGCTACCTGGCCTACTACAACGCGATGGACGCCAACGTGGCGCGCCTGAACTCGCTCAACGCGTACATCACGCAGCAGATCACGATGTGGAACAAGAACACCGGGTGATGAGGCGAAGCGCGGCATGACAAGCGCGACGGGCGGTGGACATCCACCGCCCGTTTTGTTTTAAGGCCCACACGACTCAAGTAATCGACGTCCTGGCCGAAACACCCAGGCAACGGGCCACGAATCGCGGTTCGTGATCCGGCAACAAGCGCCGGTTGCCTTCAAACCTTTCACAGGAGTCTGTCATGACCACCATCAACACCAACGTGATGTCGATGACCGCTCAGCGCAACCTGAGTGGCTCGGCCAATTCGCTCGCCACCTCCATGCAGCGCCTGTCCTCGGGCCTGCGCGTCAACTCCGCCAAGGACGACGCCGCCGGCCTGGCGATTTCCGAGCGCATGAACAGCCAGGTGCGCGGCCTCAACGTCGCCGCCCGCAACGCCAACGACGGCATCTCCCTCGCACAGACCGCCGAAGGCGCACTGGGCAAGGTGGGCGACATGCTGCAGCGCATGCGCGAACTGGCCGTGCAATCGGCCAACGCCTCCAACAACGCCGACGACCGCAAGGCGCTTCAGTCCGAAGTGACGCAGCTGCGCCAGGAGATCGACCGCGTGGCCAAGACCACCAGCTTCAACGGCACCAAGCTGCTTGACGGTTCCTTCGCCAACGCCACCTTCCAGGTCGGCGCCAACGCCGGTGAAGGCATTGCCATCGAATCCATCGTCTCGGCCAAGTCCGACACGCTGGGCACCACCACGGTGAGCTCGTCCGACGTGATCGCGGTGGACGTGGAAACCGACAACGCCACCGACGGCGTGGCCATGGCCGCCGGCGACCTCACCATCGAAGACGCTTCGGGCACCGCCATCGACCTCGGCCCCATTGCTGCCGCCACCACCAACGAACAGCGCACCTCGCAGATCGTCGACGCGATCAACGCCAAGTCGTCCGACACGGACATCTTCGCCAAGATCGAATACGACGCCGCGGGCGCCGTGACCGGCTACTCGGTGTTCTCGTCCTCCCGCACGCTGGATGGCAGCGAGTTCGGCGGCTCCTTCGCGGCCGACCCCACCGGTGACGTCGGTGGCGCCACCTACGCCGACGCCGACTTCTCGCTGGAAGACATCGACATCAACAGCTTCGGCGCCGCCCAGCTCGCGATGAAGGTGATCGACACCTCGATCGACTCGATCAACAGCTCGCGCGCCGACCTCGGCGCCTTGCAGAGCCGCTTCGAGAACGCCGTGGCCAACATCAACATCACGGGCGAGAACCTCTCCGCCGCGCGCGGCCGCATCGTCGACGCCGACTTCGCGAAGGAGACCTCCAACCTGTCGCGTGCCCAGATCCTGCAGCAGGCCGGCACCGCCATGGTGGCGCAGGCCAACCAGGCACCGCAGAACGTGCTGTCGCTGCTGCGCTGATCGACCCGTTTTCTCGTACGACACACGTCGTTTCGCGGCGGTGGCTTCCAGGCCACCGCCGCTTTTTCATTTGGGGGGCAAACACCCCCCTTTTCTCTGTTGACCACCGGGCGTCGGCCGCGATGAATAGGACTAAAGAAGGGGCGCGGCGCACCGAAATAGAAACCAACGAATCTTGATGAGGTTCGTGCCCGGCACACGGCCTTCGACATGGACACGCGCCGGATCGTTCAGACGGTTCAACCTTTCAAAGGAATCAGCGATGACCACCATCAATACCAACGTCATGTCGATGACGGCTCAGCGCAACCTGAGCGGCTCTGCCAACTCCCTGGCCACCTCCATGCAGCGCCTGTCCTCGGGCCTGCGCGTCAACTCCGCCAAGGACGACGCCGCCGG
>NZ_CCAE010000073.1 GCF_000723405.1 Hydrogenophaga intermedia
GTCGACTACAACGTCAAAGTCCGCGTGAAGAGCGATGGCAGCGGCGTCGACATCGCCAACGTGAAGATGTCGATGAACCCGTTCGACGAGATCGCGGTGGAAGAGGCGGTGCGCCTGAAAGAAAAAGGTGCAGCCACCGAGGTGATCGCCGTCTCCTGCGGCGTCACCCAGTGCCAGGAGACCCTGCGCACGGCCATGGCCATCGGCGCGGACCGCGCCATCCTGGTGGAGACGTCCGAGGAGCTGCAGCCCCTGGCCGTGGCCAAGCTGCTCAAGGCCCTGGTCGACAAGGAACAGCCGGGTCTGGTGATCCTGGGCAAGCAGGCCATCGACGACGACTGCAACCAGACGGGCCAGATGCTGGCCGCACTCGCCGGCCTGCCGCAGGCCACCTTCGCCAGCAAGGTCGAGATCGACGGTGACAAGGCCAAGGTCACCCGTGAAGTGGACGGTGGTCTTGAAACCCTGTCGATCAGCACCCCCGCCGTCATCACCACGGATTTGCGCCTGAACGAGCCGCGCTACGTGACGCTGCCCAACATCATGAAGGCCAAGAAGAAGCCGCTGGAGACGCTCAAGCCCGAAGACCTGGGCGTGGACGTGAAGCCGCGCATCAAGACCCTGAAGGTGAGCGAGCCGCCCAAGCGCGGCGCCGGGGTGAAGGTGCCCGACGTGGCCACCCTCGTCTCCAAGTTGAAGACCGAAGCCAAGGTGATCTGAGGAAGAACTGACATGACTGCACTGGTTATTGCCGAACACGACAACGCCACCATCAAGGGCGCCACCCTCAACACCGTGACCGCCGCACTGGCGTGCGGCGGCGACGTGCACGTGCTCGTCGCAGGCCACAACGCGGGCGAAGCGGCCAAGGCCGCCGCGCAGATCGCGGGCGTCGCCAAGGTGATCCACGCCGACGCCGAAGGGCTCAACCACGGCCTGGCCGAGAACGTGGCCGCGCAGGTGGTCGAACTGGCCCCGGCCTACAGCCACCTGCTCTTCCCCGCCACGGCCGCCGGCAAGAACGTGGCGCCGCGCGTGGCCGCGCTGCTGGACGTGGCGCAGATCAGCGACGCCACCAAGGTGGTGAGCCCGGACACCTTCGAGCGCCCGATCTACGCGGGCAACGCGATCGCCACCGTGCAGAGCACGGACGAGAAGAAGGTGATCACGGTGCGCACGACGGGCTTCGATGCGGCAGCGGCCACGGGTGGCAGCGCGGCGGTGGAGACCACCAACGCGGTGGCCGACTCGGGCAAGAGCCGCTTCGTGGGCAGCGAGATCGCCAAGAGCGACCGGCCCGAGCTCACGGCGGCCAAGATCATCGTCTCGGGCGGGCGGGCGCTGGGCAGCAGCGAGAAGTTCACGGAAGTGATCACGCCGCTGGCGGACAAGCTGGGCGCGGCCATTGGCGCGAGCCGCGCGGCGGTGGACGCGGGTTACGCGCCCAACGACCTGCAGGTGGGCCAGACGGGCAAGATCGTGGCGCCGCAGCTCTACATCGCCGCGGGCATCTCGGGCGCCATCCAGCACCTGGCGGGCATGAAGGACTCCAAGGTGATCGTGGCGATCAACAAGGACCCGGAGGCGCCGATCTTCTCGGTGGCCGACTACGGGCTGGAGGCCGATCTGTTCGAGGCCGTGCCTGAGCTGGTCAAGGCGCTCTGATTTGAAGAGCACCCCCAAGGGCATCGCGCGCGATGCCCTTTTTTCTGCATTCGCGCACCCCTGGAGACACTGAGCCATGAGCTACACCGCCCCCCTCAAGGACATGCTGTTCAACATCGAGCACCTGGCGCGCATCGACCAGGTGGCCCAACTGCCCGGCTTCGAGGACGCGGGCCTGGAGACGGCGCAGGCCGTGCTCGAGGAATGCGCCAAGCTCAACGAGGGCGTGGTGGCGCCGCTCAACCGCGAGGGCGACCTCAAGCCCTCGTCCATCAAGGACGGCGTGGTCACCACCACGCCCGGCTTCAAGGACGCCTACCGCCAGTACACCGAAGGCGGCTGGCAGGGTCTGCAGCACCCGGTGGACTTCGGCGGCCAGGGCTTGCCCAAGACCATCGGTTCGGCCTGCGGCGAAATGCTCAACAGCGCCAACCTGAGCTTCGCGCTGTGCCCGCTGCTCACCGACGGCGCCATCGAGGCCCTGCTGACCGCCGGCAGCGACGAGCAAAAGGCCACCTACCTGCACAAGCTCATCAGCGGCGAGTGGACCGGCACCATGAACCTCACCGAGCCGCAGGCCGGCTCGGACCTGGCCGCCGTGCGCTCGCGCGCCGAGCCGCAGCCCGACGGCACGTACAAGATCTTCGGCACCAAGATCTTCATCACCTACGGTGAGCACGACATGGCCGACAACATCGTGCACCTGGTGCTGGCGCGCGTGACGGGCGCGCCCGAAGGCGTCAAGGGCATCAGCCTGTTCACCGTGCCCAAGTTCCTGGTCAACAAGGACGGCAGCCTCGGCGCGCGCAACGACGTGCACTGCGTGAGCATCGAACACAAGCTGGGCATCAAGGCCAGCCCCACGGCCGTGCTTCAGTACGGCGACCACGGCGGCGCGATCGGCACGCTGGTGGGCCAGGAGAACCGCGGCCTCGAGTACATGTTCATCATGATGAACGCCGCGCGCTACGCTGTCGGCGTGCAGGGCATCGCCATCAGCGAACGCGCCTACCAGCAGGCCGTGGGGTACGCGCGCGACCGCGTGCAGAGCCGCCCGGTGGACGGCAGCATGAACACCGCCGCGCCCATCATTCACCACCCCGACGTGAAGCGCATGCTGATGACCATGCGCGCCGCCACCGAGGGCTGCCGCGCCATGGCCAGCGTGGCCGCCGCCGCCTACGACGCCGCGCACCACCATGCCGACGCCGAGGTGCGAAAGCAGAACCAGGCCTTCTACGAATTCCTGGTGCCGTTGGTGAAGGGCTACAGCACCGAGATGAGCCTGGAGGTGACCAGCCTGGGCGTGCAGGTGCACGGCGGCATGGGCTTCATCGAAGAAACCGGCGCGGCCCAGCACTACCGCGACGCCAAGATCCTCACCATCTACGAAGGCACCACCGCCATCCAGGCCAACGACCTCGTCGGCCGCAAGACCGCGCGCGACGGCGGCACCGTGGCCAAGGCCATCGCCGCGCAGATCCGCCAGACCGAGGGCGAGCTGGCGAAAGGCAGCGCCAACGCCCAGGCCGTGGGCAAGCGCCTCACGGCCGCGCGCGAGGCCTTCGAGCAGGCGGTGGACTTCATTGCCGCCAACACCAGGGGCAACCCCAACGCCGCCTTCGCGGGCAGCGTGCCCTACCTCATGCTGGCGGGCAACCTGATGGCGGGCTGGCAACTGGCGCGCGCGCTGCTGGTGGCGGAAGGCCTGTCGGCCAAGGGACAGGACAAGGCCTTCATGGACGCGAAGATCACCACCGCGCGCTTCTACGCCGACCACATCCTCAGCCGCGCGCCTGGCGTGGCGGCCTCCATCGTCGACGGCGCCGAGGGCGTGACGGCGATGGCCATCGAAGCCTTCTGATCCGTTGCCACCGATCCACCCCCACGGAGACACCATGCCCGCACCCGAGCGTTACCTGCCCCCGGTCCTCAAGAACCTCAAGTTCCCGGTGATCGGCTCGCCGCTGTTCATCATCAGCAACCCCAAGCTCGTGCTGGCGCAGTGCAAGGCCGGCGTGGTGGGCGCCATGCCCGCGCTCAACGCGCGCCCCGCCTCGCAGCTCGACGAGTGGCTGGCCGAGATCACCGAGGGCATCGCCGCGCACAACAAGGCCCACCCCGACAGCCCGGCCGCGCCCTTCGCCATCAACCAGATCGTGCACAAGAGCAACGACCGGCTCGAGCAGGACATGGCGCTGTGCGCCAAGTACCAGGTGCCCATCGTCATCACCAGCCTGGGCGCGCGCGAGGACGTGAACCAGGCCGTGCACGCCTGGGGCGGTATCGTGCTGCACGACGTCATCAACAACGTGTTCGCGCACAAGGCGATCGAGAAGGGCGCCGACGGCCTGATCCCCGTGGCGGCGGGCGCGGGTGGCCACGCCAGCGTGAAGAGCCCCTTCGCCATGGTCCAGGAGATCCGCGAGTGGTTCGGCGGCCCGGTGGCCCTGTCGGGCGCCATCTCTTCGGGCGGCGCCATCCTGGCCGCGCAGGCCATGGGCGCCGACCTCGCCTACATCGGCTCGGCCTTCATCGCCACGCACGAGGCGCGCGCGGTGGAGGGCTACAAGCAGATGATCGTGGAGAGCAACTCCGACGACATCGTCTACAGCAACTTCTACACGGGCATCCACGGCAACTACCTCAAGGGCTCCATCCGCAACGCCGGCATGGACCCGGAGAACCTGCCGCAGAGCGACCCGAGCAAGATGAACTTCTCCACCGGCGAAGGCGCCAACGCGGCCAAGGCCTGGCGCGACATCTGGGGTTGCGGCCAGGGCATCGGCGCGATCCGCGAGGTCATGGGCGCGGGCGACCTGGTGGCGCGCTTCAAGCGCGAGTACGCGGAGGCGAAGGCGCGGCTCTGCGCCGCCTGAGCGCGCAGCGCCTCGTGACGAAGCCGGCCTTGCGCCGGCTTTTTTCATGGCCGCGACCGTTCGTCAGGAAGCTAAACCATGTAGTTGAATATCCGGCGATGCCTGGATATATTCAACTTCATGGTTGAGCAATATTCCCCCGATCTCGACGCCGTCTTCAAGGCCCTCGCCGACCCCACCCGCCGCGACATGCTGCAGCGCCTGGCCAGCGAGGAACTGTCGGTGAGCGAGCTGGCCGCGCCGCTGGACATGTCGCTGGCGGCGGCCTCCAAGCACATCCAGGTGCTGGAGCGCGCGGGCCTGGTGAAGCGCACGGTGCAGGGCCGCACGCACACGTGCAGCCTGGACGCCCAGCCGCTGCACGCGGGCATGGAGTGGTTGCGCCATTACGAGCGGTTCTGGACCGAGCGCGTCGATGCCCTCGAGCGCCTGGTGCGCGCCGCGCATTCCCCAACGAAGCGGAGAAAACCATGACGACGAACAACCCCTACGGCGAGCGCGTGTCGAACGACACCGTGCGCATCGAACGCCAACTGCCGGGCACGCTGCAGGACATCTGGGCCTGGATCACCGAGAACGACAAGCGCGAGCAATGGATGGCGCGCGGCACGCTGGAGCAGCGCGTGGGCGGCCAGGTGCGCCTGGAGTTCCGCCACAAGGAACTGACCTACGCCGACGACCCCGCGCCGCCCAAATACGCCGACATGGCCGAGAGCGCTCAACTGCAAGGTGTGGTGACGGCCTGCGAGCCGCCGCGCCTGCTGGCCCACACCTGGGGCGGGCAGGGCGAGGTGCGCTACGAGCTGAGTGAATCGCACGGTGGCGTGCGCCTGGTCATCACCCACCAGCGCCTGGCCGGCATGGAAGACATGCTCAGCGTCTCGGCCGGCTGGCACGCGCACCTGGACCTGCTGGTCACGCGGGTCAAGGGCGAGGTGCGCCCCCGTTACTGGGAGCACCACACGCGCCTGGAAGCGGAGTACGCGCGGCGGTTGGCGGGCTGAGCCAGCGCCAGCGTGGGGCGAGCGGAGGGGGCGTGAACCCTCTTTCGCGTGGGGCGCTTGTACTTGTTTGCGTTGGCTCAATTCTGGTGCCGACCCGGAACCGGGTGCACCGAGGCTTGACCCAGGGGTGCCCGGGCGCGATCCGCTCCACCTGCCGACCCACGCATGAATCGCTGTCGTTTTCTGTCGTCCCGTCACGTCCCTGTTTCGCGTGGCCTTCACACGGCGGACCCCGTGCCGCCGAGTGAGCCGACCGAGGCGCCGGCCGTCATCACCCGTTTGCTGCAAGAGGGCGTTGGCGCCAGCAATATTCAGGACTTCATCGACGCCTTGCGCCTGGCACCCCGGCAGGTTCACGCCTTGCGGTTCACCTTGCTCGAGGACATGCCGGTCGCGGCACTGGCTGAACTGTTGGCCGTGCTGGATGGCTTGCCGCATCTCGCGTCACTGGAGATCGAGGTGTCCCAGTTGCCGTCGGGGCGCTTGTCGGCGGTCAAGCGCCAACTCTTCGCCCAGTCGCCCGTTTGCGTGAGGCTGTCGCTCCAGGTCCGTCGCTACCTGGTGCGGGATGCCGACTGGCAACCCGAGCAGGACCGTTGGTGGCGCGCGTTCTTCGAGAAGGTCGATTGGCAGGACAGCTGGAGCCACGGCACGATGGGGATTCACCAGACGCTGGTGGACCCCTTGGAGCGGATGGCATGGGGCGCGTTCAGGCATGGGGAGTGCCACCTGCTCCAGGCATTGAAGACGGTGTGCCCGGACGTGTACCTGTCATTCGTCAATCACTTTCCGTCCCAACGCGAGATTCATCTGCTGAGGCGGATCGGAATCGCCGTGTGGGTTCACGTCGACGTGAAGCCGATCAAGCGGCTCGGCGCGGCGTGCCGACTGCTGCGCGATCGCCGCGTGCAGGTGGCCAAATTCCATGTGGTCATGTGCGTCGATGTTGACGCCCGTGCCACGGGCCGTCTGCTCAGCGCCCTCTCGAAAGCGCGCTACCTGAGGGATCTGAGCATCAGCAACTGGACGGCCACGTCGGTCACGTGGCCAAGGAACGGCGTTCTTCCATTGCCGTTTGCCCACCCGCTGGAGCACTTGCGCCTCAACGTCCACGCCTTTGCCAGGCAACTGCCTGTCGCCATTGCGTGTCTGCAGACCTGGTCATCCCACGCCTTGCATCTGCTGATGCCCCGCTCTGGCGAATGGAAGGTGCTGGGCCGCGACGGTTGCGTGTCTGCCTTGCGCCGGACCCAACGGGTGATCCTCCACTTCCATGAGGAAAAAAGGTCCACAGCGGAGGTGTCCTCCGCGCTGCAGAACCAGTTGAACCAATGGTTGGAACCCGGGCACGAGACGCAGACGCTGCACATCACCTTTGACAGCAACGAGTCCCTGTCGTCCGGCGGGTGGGGCGACTGGGTCTCCAGCCTCTCCAGGCCGGTTCGTTGGCCGTTGAAAGCGCTCTCGATCGAGTTGCGCGTTCAATGGCAGCTGGACGACTCGCGCACGCTGAATTGGTCTTTGGAAGACGCGTGGCGGGAAGACGCGTGGTGGGAAGCGTTTCACTCGAACGGCGCCAAGGCGTTCTTCAGCCTGGAGCTGAAGCTGGTGGACGATGTGTGGCACTGCATGGCCAGGAACCAGTGGTTGTCCGTGCGCGATGCCGCGCACCTGGCCCAGGTGTCTCGGCGGACGCACCGCAAGGCCGATGCGGCGCGTCGTGAAGCCCAGTTGGCCGAGTTGGGCCGGTTCATGGCCAAGGGCCAACTGACCGACGACGAGCTGACGCGCTACACGCGCTCACGCCTGCGGGCTGCGGCGGACCTTGAACTGATCAACGACTTGAACAGGGAGCTGGAGGCGAGGCAGGCAGGCCCGGCGCCGATGGACCAGGTGAACCGTTTGCGTGCGCGGTCGGCGGTGCCAGAGGTACCGGCCACGCCGTCCATGCTGGTTCGCTACAAGGCCTGAAGCGCCTCAATCCGTCGGCGGCGTCGGCTGGGTTGCGGGTGCGCCGCTGCGCAGCCAGTTGCCAATGGAGTCGAACAGCTTGCCGATCTCGCCGCCCAGGGTGGTCTTGTACTGCGTGCCCGCGGTGTCCGATATCTGCGAGACCCAGCCGCCGTCGCGCCACTCGGCATAGAGCCAGTCCTCGCCCTCGCGCACCAGGCCAGCGGGCGGTGCCGCCGGCGGCACCACCGGCTGGCCCTTGAGCGCCGCGCCCATGTAGTCGATCCAGATCGGCAGCGCGGCCCGCCCGCCCGATTCGCTGCGGCCCAGGCTGCGCGGCTGGTCGTAACCCACCCACACGGTGGCCGCCAGCGTGGGCTGGTAGCCCGCGAACCAGGCGTCGACCGCGTCGTTGGTGGTGCCGGTCTTGCCGTAGATGTCGGTGCGCTTGAGCACGGCCTGGGCGCGCGCGGCGGTGCCACTGCGCGTCACCTCGTTGAGCAGGCTGCCCATCACGTAGGCGTTGCGCGCGGGAATGGCGCGCGTGTCATCGCTCAGCTCGACCGGTGGCGGCGCCTCGAACAGCACCTTGCCCTGCGCGTCGGTGATCTTCTCGATCACCACGGGCGAGACGCGCCAGCCGCCATTGGCCAGCACCGCATAGGCCTGTGCCATCTGCAGCGGCGTGGCGCTGCCAGTGCCCAGGGCCAGCGTCAGGTCGTCGGGCTGGCGCGCCGGGTCCAGGCCGAAGCGGCCGAGCCAGTCGCGCGCGTTCGCGGTGCCCGTGTGCTGCAGCACGCGCACACTGGCCAGGTTGCTCGATCGCGCCAGCGCCTCGCGCACGCTGATGGGCCCCTGGTGCTGGCCGTTGCTGTTGGTCGGGCTCCAGCCATTGGCGGCGGTGAAGGGCAGGTCGTCCACCACGGTGGCCGGCATCACCCGCGATTCCAGCGCCGCCGAGAACAGCAGCGGCTTGATCGCCGAGCCCGGCTGGCGCCAGCCCTGCGTCACGTGGTTGAAGGGCTGGCGCGTGAAGTCGAACCCACCCACCAGCGCGCGGATGCGGCCGGTGCGTGGGTCCATGGCGACCAGCGCCGCCTCCGCCTCGGGCCATTGCGAGATGGCCCAGACATTGCGCTTCCTGTCCTTGGTCTTGCCCGTGCTCACCACGCGCACGATGGCGCCACGCTCGATCTTGAGCGGCGCCTTGGCCTGGGGGCCCAGCGCGCGCTGCGCCCAGCGCAGGCCTTCGCCCTGCACGGTGATGCGGTCACCGCTGGCGAGCTGCACCTGCAGCGCCTTCGGGCTGGCGTCCAGCACGATGCCCACGCGAAGGGTCTCGTCGTCGCGGTGGTCCTTCAGCGCCTCGGCGGCCGCGCGTTCCAGTTCGGCGCCGTTGCCGGCGGGCAGCGATTCGGTGTCCTCCGGCCCGCGCCAGACGCCGCGCCGGTCGAAGGCCAGCACGCCGCGCTGTACCGCCGCGTGCGCGGCGCGCTGATCGGCCGCCAGCAGCGAGGTGGTCACGCGCAGGCCTTTGGAATACGCCTCGGTGCCGAAGCGCTCCACCACCGCCTGGCGCGCCATCTCGGCCACGTGCGCGGCGTGCACGCTGCGCTGGCCCGGTGTGCGAAGTTGCAGCTTCTCGGCCTTGGCCTGGGCGAGTTGCTGTTCGGTGATGACCTCAGTGGCGCGCATGCGCTCCAGCACCACGCGCTGGCGCTGCGTGGCGCGCTGGAAGTTGGCCACCGGGTTGGCGTAGTACGGGTTCTGCGGCAGGCCGGCCAACATGGCGTTCTCGGCCAGCGTGAGCTTGTCCAGCGGCTTGCCGAAGTAGGTGTGCGCGGCGGCGGCGAAGCCGTAGGCGCGCTGGCCCAGGAAGATCTCGTTCAGGTAGATCTCCAGGATGCGGTCCTTGGAGAGCTCGTTCTCCAGCTTCAGCGCCAGCCAGATCTCCTTGGCCTTGCGCTCGGCCGAGAACTGGCGCGTCAGCAGCATCGTGCGCACCAGTTGCTGCGTGATGGTGGACGCGCCCTGCTTGCGCCCGCCCGTGATGGCCGCCACCAGCGCGCGCGCCATGCCCTTCGGGTCCACGCCCGAGTGCTCGCGAAAGCGGGCGTCCTCCACGGCCAGCACGGCCTGCTGCAACTGCAGCGGGATCTGCTTGAGCGGCACGTACTCGCGCCGCTCGGCGCCGAACTGCGCGATCTCTTCGCCATCGGCCGTCAGCACCTGCAGCGGCAGCTTGGGCTGGTAGTGGACGATGGGGTCGAGCGAGGGGAGCTCGAAGGGCGCGGCAGCGAGTGGTGGCACCGCCAGCAGGGGGGCGACCAGTGCCAGGACTAGCACGGGGCGTCGGGCAAGGGAAATGGGCATGGGGGTGGATTGTCGGTCCCCGGGCGCGGGCCTCTGTAGCGAAGCCTTGCCAGTGTGGTTGCCAGCTGTAACAGCGTGGGACTTGGTACCCGAGCGAGTAAGCAGGAAGGCTGACGTGTGCAGGTCGCTCAAGTTTCCATGACTTGTGTGTCTGCACTGGATTTGAACGGTCCGGGTTGCCCACTCACGCCGGCCTTTGTCCTTGTATTTCAGCCCCCATCAGGAGCCCAACACATGCTGTCTTCAACGAAATCCTCCCCCGTGAACTCGCCACGTACCAGCGGTTGTCGGTCAATCGGCATCCAGCAGCAGCCTGAGGCTGCGTCACAAGGGGCGGCAAGCGCGCCAAGCGAAGTGCGGTCCGAGCGCTGCGTGCGGAACAGCTCGGACGTACTCGCCCTCTCGCTCGACAAGGATCTCGGTGCCTGCCCACTTCAACTGCAAATGACGGGGCTGGTCGACACAACCGACATCGCGTCGTTGACCACGTTGCTGGCGCGCGAGGATGTGCAACTGAACACGCTGGATCTGAATCTGTCGAGCGGCACCGACCCCCTCCAACTGAGCGCGCTGCTGGCCACTCTGCACAAACATCCCGAATTGCAGTCGGTGCGGTTTCGGGTCGATGGCAGCGAGAAGGGCCCCTTCCCGAACGAATTGCGTGAGGCCCTGGCGCGTTCGAAAGACTGTCTGATCAAAGGCGGTTCCGCGCTGCGAAGTGCCTTGTTTGGTCAGCTCGACGACCGCTTGAACAGCGCGATCAAGGACACCACCGCTCTGTGGGCTGTGTCCGCCACGCTCGATAATTTTCGTTCGATGCGACTCGATGACGCCTCGAGTGGCTTGAGTGCGCTCAGCGCCCGGTCCTTGTCCTCCTGCGCCGATCTGCTTCAGGACAAGGCCCTGCGCCTGGCCGTCGCGGCGCTGCGCTCGTAGCCCGTCGACCAGTGGGCGAGCCGGCCGCCGCGGCGCGGTCCGCGCGGCCGCTCAACTGCTGCCGCGCACCACCAGCTCGAACCCCAGGTCCGCGCTGTTCGACGCCACCGCCTCCCCGCGCAGCAACGACAGCAGCATGCGCGCCCCCGTCTCGCCAATCGCGCGGCGCGGCGTGCGCACCGTGGTCAGTGGCGGCAGCATCTGCTCGCTGCCCGACAGGTCGTTGAAGCCGGCCACCGCCAGCCGGTCCGGCACCTTCACGCCCAGGCGCAGCGCGGTGAGCAGGCCGCCCTGCGCCAGGTCGTCGTTGCAGAAGAACACCGCGTCCACCTCGGGCCGCGTGCGCAGCAGGTCCTCCAACAGCTCGCCGCCCAGGCGCATGGACGAAGGCTGCGGGCTCAGCAGCTCCAGTCGCGCGTCGTACAGGCCGGCGGCGCGCAGGCAGCGGCGGTAGCCCTCGGCGCGCTGCAGCACGCGCGGGTCCAGTTGCGCGGCCACGAAGGCGATGCGCCGCCGCCCGCGGTCCAGCAGGTGTTGCGTGATGGCGTGCCCCGCGTCCTGCTGCGAAAAGCCCACGCAGTGCACGCCCGGCGCGTCGGTCAACTCCATCAGGTACACGCAGGGCATGCCGCTGGCCGCCACCATCTGGCGCGCCGCCTCGGTGCGGTCGAAGCCGGTGAGCAGCACGCCCGCCGGGCGCTGCGCGAGGTAGGCGCGCAGCAACTGCTCTTCCTCCATCGGGTCGTAGTGCGTCACGCCGATGAGGGGCTGGTAGCCGTGCGGCAGCAACACGCGGTGCACCGCCTCGATCACGTCCACGAACAGCGCGTTGGACAGCAGTGGCACCAGCACCGGCACCTGCGTGCCGCGCGCCGAGGCCAGGGCGCGCGCGGCGGGGTCGGGCACGTAGCCCAGGCGATCGGCGGCGGCCTTCACGCGCGCCACCAGCTCGGCGGCCACGCCGCGTTCGCCGCGCAGCGCGCGCGAGGCGGTGATGGGGCTCACCTCGGCCTCGCGGGCCACGTCCTGCAGGGTGATGCGCCCGCTGGGGCGGCGGCGGCGTTCGGGGTTGGCGGTGGTCGGAGGCAAGGGTTTTCCCTGTCCAGGGGGTGACAAAGTGAGGGATAGGATAGCGCTACCATAGCGGACTTCGCATCCGGATTCGCCCTGATCATCACACAGATCAGCCCGCATTCAGAGGCAAAACGAAGCCCGCAAACGGTCCTGACCCCAGGGCCGTTTCTTTCGGATTCATTGGACAGCGCTACCAAATGACCTTGACCCCCGTTCCCACCCGCCTCGTCGTCATGGGCGTGGCCGGTTGCGGCAAATCCAGCCTTGGCCAGCAGAGCGCGGCCGCCCTGGGCTTGCCGCTGCTGGAGGGTGACGATTTCCACCCGGCCGCCAACGTCGCCAAGATGCGCGGCGGCATGGCGCTCAGCGACGACGACCGCGCCGCCTGGCTCGACACCCTGGCCGTGCAACTCGCCGCACGCACCGACGGCGTGGTGCTCACCTGCTCCTCGCTCAAGCGCCGCTACCGCGACCGTCTGCGCGCCGCCGCGCCGGGCCTGCGCTTCGTGTTCCTGCAGCTCAGCCGCGAACAGGCGCGCGATCGCGTGGCCGCGCGCCCCGGCCACCTGTTCCCGGTGAGCCTGGTCGACAGCCAGTTCGAGGCACTGGAAGACCCCAGTGCCGAGCCCGGCGTGCTGGCGCTGGACGCCACGCGCCCGCTGCCCGAACTCGTGCACGCCGTGGCGCATTGGGTGCGTTCCGTGCCCGCCCCGGGCGAGGAGGCGCGCGCATGAAGGCCCTGAACGCGATCAAACACCTGGCCGAAGGCCTGCTGGCCCTGTGCCTGCTGGGCATGGTGGTGGCGGTGTTCGGCAACGTGGTGCTGCGCTACGTGTGGGGCACGGGCTGGGTGGTGTCGGAAGAACTCTCACGCCTGCTGTTCGTGTGGCTGGTCTCCATCGCCGCCACGCTCACCTTCGCCGAGGGCAAGCACCTCGGCTTCGACCTGGTCACCGCGCGCCTGAGCGGCAAGCCCGCGGCGGCCATGCGCTGGCTCACGCGCGCGCTCATCGCCCTGGCGCTGTACTACCTCATCAGCGGCGCCTGGACGCAGGTGCTGGTGGGCATGAACAGCCACAGCCCGGTGATGAACTACCCGCTGTCGCTGGCGGCGGGCGCCATCTTCGTCATGGGCATCTGCATGGCGCTGCTGCTGGTGGTGCAGGCCGTGGCAGAGTTGCGCGGCGCGGAGGTCGCACCATGACCATCGCGCTCTTCCTGCTGGTGCTCTTCGCCGCCATGACGGTGGGCGTGCCCATCGCCTTCGCGCTCATGCTGACCGCGCTGGCGCTGATGGTGCACCTCGACTTCTTCGACGCCCAACTGCTCGCGCAGAACGTGCAGGCCGGCTTCGACAGCTTCCCGCTGCTGGCCGTGCCCTTCTTCATCCTGGCCGGCGAGCTCATGAACGCCGGCGGCCTCAGCCGCCGCATCATTGACCTGGCGCGCGCCTTCGTGGGCCACATCCCCGGTGGCCTGGGCTACGTGGCCATCGCGGCCTCCGTCATGCTCGCGTCCATGAGCGGCTCGGCCATCGCCGACACCGCCGCGCTGGCCACACTGCTGCTGCCCATGATGCGCCGGCAGGGCTACCCCGAAGGCACCAGCGCCGGCCTCATCGCCTCGGGCGGCATCATCGCGCCCATCATCCCGCCGTCCATGCCCATGGTCATCTACGGGGTGACCACCAACACCTCCATCAGCAAGCTCTTCCTCGCCGGCATCGTGCCCGGCCTGTTGATGGCCGTGAGCCTGGTGCTGGTGTGGCGCCGCATCGCGGGCAAGGAACACCTGCCCGTGGCCGAGAAGACCGACTGGCCGCACCGCCGCAGCGTGCTGGCCTCCAGCATCTGGGCGCTGTTCATGCCGGTCATCATCATCGGAGGCCTGCGGCTGGGCATCTTCACGCCCACCGAAGCCGCCGTGGTGGCGGCCGTGTACGCGCTCATCGTGGCCATGTTCGTGTACCGCGAACTCACGGTGGCCGGCCTGTACCGCGTGTTCGTGGACGCGGGCCGCACCACCGGCGTGGTGATGTTCCTGTGCGGCGCGGCCACGGCCGCCAGCTACATGATCACCCTGGCCGACCTGCCCAACGAACTGGCTGGCGTCATGGGCCCCTTGCTGCAGAACCCCATGCTGTTCATGGCCGTGGTGGCGGTGTTCCTGCTGGCCGTGGGCATGGTGATGGACCTCACGCCCACCATCCTGATCCTGGGGCCCGTGCTCGCGCCGCTGGCCGCCAAGGCCGGCATCGACCCGGTGTACTTCGGCTTCGTCTTCATCTTCGTCGGCTGCCTGGGCCTGCTCACGCCGCCCGTGGGCACCGTGCTCAACGTGGTGGCCGGCGTGGGCGGGCTGCGCATGGAGCCGGTGATCCGCGGCGTCACGCCCTTCCTGCTCGTCTACATCGCCATGCTGGCCCTGCTGATCGCCTTCCCGGCCATCGTGCTGCAGCCGCTCAAGTGGATGTTCTGACACCCGTTCCTGACACCCGTTCCGATTTCACCCGGCGGCCACACTTTCCGGATCGGCCGCCAACAACCCAGGAGATGACCATGAAACTCAAGCAACTCGCCATCACGCTGTCGGTGGCCCTGGCCACCGTGGCCGGCGGCCTTGCGCACGCGCAAGACATCAAGCCGCGCCTCATCCGCTTCGGCTACGGCCTCAACGAAGACTCCAACCAGGGCCGCGCCACCAAGCTGTTCGCGCAAGAGGTGGAGAAGGCCTCGGGCGGCAAGATGAAGGTGCGCGCCATCGGCGCCGCCGCGCTCGGCTCCGACGTGCAGATGCAGCAGGCCCTCATCGGCGGCGCGCAGGAAATGATGGTCGGCTCCACCGCCACGCTGGTGGGCATCACCAAGGAAATGGCCATCTGGGACACGCCCTTCCTCTTCAACAACGCGCAAGAGGCCGACGTCGTGCTCGACGGCCCCGTGGGCCAGAAGGTGATGGACAAGCTGCAGGACAAAGGCCTGGTGGGCCTGGTGTACTGGGAGAACGGTTTCCGCAACCTCACCAACAACAAGCGCGCCGTGGCCAAGCTGGAAGACCTGGACGGCATCAAGCTGCGCGTGATGCAGAACAACGTCTTCATCGACAGCTTCAAGACCCTGGGCGCCAACGCCGTGCCGCTGCCGTTCTCCGAGCTCTTCACCGCGCTGGAGACCAAGACGGTGGACGGCCAGGAGAACCCGTACAACACCATCCTCTCCAGCAAGTTCTACGAGGTGCAGAAGTACCTCACGGTGACCAACCACGTCTACAGCCCGTGGATCGTCACCGTGAGCAAGAAGTGGTGGGACCAGCTCAGCAAGGACGAGCAGAAGGTGCTGATGGACGCCGCCGTGAAGAGCCGCGACTTCGAGCGCAAGGACACCCGCGCCGAAGCCGACAAGGCGCTGGCCGACCTCAAGGGCAAGGGCATGCAGATCAACCAGCTGAGCCCCGCCGAGGCCAACCGCATGCGCGAGAAGCTGACCAGCGTGAACGCCGGCATCGCCGCCAACGTGGGCGAGGACCTGTGGAAGGAAACGCAGGCCGCGGTGGCGAAGGCGCGCGGCGGCAAGTAAGGCGCTGTGCCCTGGCGCACCGGCCGGCTCCGCAAGGCGCCGGCCTTTTTGTTGTCAGCGACCCGAGAGCGCAGTTGTGCAGGCCCGTGTGCGCGTCACTTGGTGGGCCGCACGCGCGACAGCAACTCCGCGTCCAGCACACCCGCGCCTTGCGGATGCGAAGCTGGTCGCTCGACGTGGCGCTTGATGGTGGCCAGCCCCTCGGCCGGGGCGGCCCAGCGCGTTTCCGCCTCGCCCAGGCTGTCGGTCCATTGCAGCTTCCAGGCCTTGAAAGTGCCGGCCGGCACCGTCACGTCACCGTACGAGACCACTTTCCACTGGATCGTGATCGTCTGCTTGTTTCCGGTGACGAAGTTGGTCACGTCGTGGCGCGAGGTCCAGGTCTTGCCCACCTCCAGCGGCCAGCGGTAACCCATGGGCGGCTCGAAGGCCGAGAACGGCGAGCCGTCGGGCCGCAGGTAGGCCACCACGTCGAAGGTGGTGGGGTCGTGCAGCGCGACGCCGGCTTGCGGCGCGCCGAAGGCAATCGCCGGTTTGCCCTGCCAGGTGGCGGGCGCGTGCGTCCACACCACCTTGCCGTCGAAGTTGCCCAGGCTACCCGAGCTTTTGCGGTGGTAGGTGGTGACGGTGCCCATCGGGTCGGCCACCATCTTCTCGGCCCTCGGCGGGGCGCTGGCGCAGCCGGTGGTGAGGAGGGCGGTGGCCGCCGCGGCGGTGGCCAGCAGCGTCAGGGTCGTGGTGCGTCGGGTGGGCATGGGGTCTCCTGTGGTGGGTGAACAGGCCAATCGCGCCTGCTGCAATTCACTTTAAAAAGCCTGGTCCGCGTGCGTCTGATGCGCATCAACTTGTCGGGCGGTGGCGCACGGGCCAGCGGGTTCCGAGAGCGCCGCTTGATCCGCGTCAAGGCGCGGGCACCCGCGGGTTCATCATGCAAATGGCCAAGCCTTGTCGCGGTGTGACTTCCGCCCACCTGCGTCCGCAGTAGACGCGCCGGCTCGGCGGCGAGTGGCGCCCCATTGATCGGCCGATTGACTGGCGCGGCAGGACGTGCTTCCACATTGACCGCCTCCACCCAACCGCGAGGAGCGATCCATGAGTACAAACGCCATGCCCGCCATCCAGGGCGCCGACACCGCCTGGATGCTGGTGTCCACCGTCCTGGTGTTCCTGATGACCATGCCCGGCATCATGCTGTTCTACAGCGGCATGCTGCGCAAACGAAACGCGCTGTCCATCATGGCGCAGACCATCGCCGCCATCGGTGTCGTCACCTTCCTGTGGGCCGCCGTCGGCTACTCGCTGGCCTTCACCGCCGGCAACGGCTGGATCGGTGGCCTGAGCAAGCTCTGGGCCGAAGGCCTGGTGGGCCCTCTGGCCGGCGCGCACCCGCTGGCACCCACGGTGCCCGAGTCGGTGTTCTTCCTGTTCCAGATGGCCTTCGCCATCATTGCCTTCGCCATCGTGCTGGGCGCCACGGCCGAGCGCATGCGCATCGGCGCCACCATGCTGTTTGCCGCGCTGTGGCTGCTGGCCGTGTACGCGCCCATCGCGCACTGGGTGTGGCACCCCACCGGTTGGCTGGCCAGCATGGGCCACATGGACTTTGCGGGCGGCACCGTGGTGCACGTGGTGGCCGGCGCCAGTGGGCTGGCGGCGGCCCTGGCCTGCGGCGCGCGGCGCGGCTTCGGCAAAGAACCCATGGTGCCGCACAGCCTCACGCTCACGGTGATGGGCGCGGGCCTGATGTGGGCCGGCTGGTTCGGCTTCAACGCGGGTTCGGCCTTCGAGGCCGGCACGCGCGCCTCGGGGGCGCTGCTGGTCACGCAGGTGGCGGCGGGGGGCGGCGCGCTCACCTGGGGCATGGCCGAGATCTTGCGCCGCCAGCAGATGAGCGTGCTGGGCATGGCCACTGGCGCCATCGCGGGGCTCATCGCCATCACGCCCGCGTCGGGCTTCGTGGGCGTGTTCGGTGGCCTGTGCATCGGCGCGGCCGGTGCCGTGGGCTGCTTCTTCGCCGTGAGCCATTTCAAGCGACTCACCGGCGTGGACGACTCGCTCGACGTGTTCGCCCTGCACGGCGTGGGCGGCCTGGTGGGCACCGTGCTCACGCCGGTGTTCGCCTTGCCCGGCATCGCGCCGGTCACCGCCACGGTGTGGGTCAACCTCACGGGCGCCGTGGCGGTCATGGTCTACGCGGGCTTGATGAGCTTCTTGCTGCTCAAACTCGTTCAACTGCTCATCGGCCTGCGCGTGACGGCCAAGCAGGAAGCCGTGGGCCTGGATCTGGCGCAACACGGCGAAAGCGCCACCTGAGCGACCGTCGGCCACATCATCCACGGAGCCCGTCATGACCACGACTTTCCACCAGTCGGACTTCATCACGCACGCCCTCAAGATGGTCGTGCCCATGCGCCGCGAGTTCGGGCGCAACGTCAACGTGCAGACCATGCTGGCCGACCCCCAGTACGCCCACGAGGTGTTCGAGGTGGCGCTCTCCAGCAGCAACACGGCGCTGCGCGAACAGGCCGCCTACCTGCAGCGCATGCTGGGCGGGCCACGGCAGGTGGTGGCCGCGCCCGCCGCCGCCCCGGACGCCGGGCCGGCGGCCACCCCCGCCGCCATCGACAGCGAACTGGGCCGACTGCAGGCCCGCCAGGCCGAGAAGTACCGCGTCGGCCTGCGCTGAACCCCTGGCGCGGGGGCTTTGCGGAACGTCGATTGCCCGGACAATGGTCCGGTCCATCGACCCACCCAGGAGAGCCCCCATGGTCAGCAAGAACACCATCTGCCTCTGGTACGACAGCGACGCGCTCGACGCCGCGCGCTTCTACGCCCAGACCTTCCCCGACAGCGCCGTGGGCCGCGTGATGCACGCGCCCGGCGACTACCCCTCGGGCAAGGAAGGCAACGTCCTCACCGTCGAATTCACCGTCATGGGCATCCCCTGCCTCGGCCTCAACGGCGGCACCGCCTTCAAACAGTCCGAGGCCTTCTCCTTCCAGATCGCGACGGACGATCAGGCCGAGACCGACCGCCTGTGGAACGCCATCGTCAACAACGGCGGCCAGGAAAGCGAATGCGGCTGGTGCAAGGACAAATGGGGCGTGTCGTGGCAGATCACGCCGCGCGTGCTCACCGATGCCATCAACGACCCCGACCGCGCCGCCGCCAAACGCGCCTTCGACGCGATGATGACCATGCGCAAGATCGACGTGGCCACCATCGAGAAGGCTTGGCGCGGCGACAGCCGCCCCGCGCGCTGAAGCCCGGCGCGTGCCGTCCGACCGTCCGCCCCCGGATGCCCGAACGCCTGTTCATTCGGCTGCCGGAAGACCCGTCGTGCGCGCCGGAGACCACCGTTCCGGCCAACACCCTGACGGCGTTCGCCGTGCCGGCCCGCCTGCGATCGGCCGTCGCCCACGTGATGGCCTACGAGGAGCGCTTTGCCCAGGGCGATGAAACCGTCGAGCGTGTGCTGCCCGACGGGGCGTCCCGCCTCCTCATCGTGTTGCAACGCGGCGCGGCGACCGTACACGTCGCCGGGGCCAGGGCCGATGCCGTGCTGCTCGCCATGGGCGGGCATGTGCACGGGCTTTCCGTCACGCTGAACCTCGGGGCATTGCCCGCGCTCTTCGGCCTGCCGGCCAAGGAGCTGGCGGGCCTCACCGTGCCCTGGGAAGACATCGTGCCCAGGGCGCATCGCCACCTGGCCGAGCAACTGGCCGCCTCAGACGACGACGCGGCGCGCGTACGGCACCTGTTGGCGTCGCTGCAGGCCTTGCAGCGCCCTTCGGATCCCTCGCGCCATCTGGTGGAGCACGCGGCGAGACGTCTGAGCGACACGGGGGGCGGCCTCTCCGTGCGCGAACTGGCGGCCGAGTTGCACATCGGCGAACGGCGGGTGCAACAGTTGTTCGCCGCGAACATCGGCCTGACACCCGGTGTCTGGCGCCGCCTGCAACGCCTTCACGGCACGCTGCGCCTGTTGCGAACGGCCCGAACGGCCCGAACGGCCGCGTCGCCCCGCTGGGCCGAGATGGCGCTGGACGCCGGGTACTACGACCAGTCGCACCTGATCAACGAGTTTCGCTCTCTCTGCGGCCTGACACCGCAGCAGCTTCTGCAGCGCGCCGTTTCGGATTCTTCCAATACGGGGAACGGTCGCTTCACCTAAGGTCGTGGTCCATCAGCCTCCACCACCACTGCAGACCATGAAGAAACTTGCCGATTGCATCGCCGTCGTCACCGGCGCCAGCCGAGGCGCTGGCCGCGGCTGCGCGACAGAACTGGGCGCGGCCGGCGCCACCGTCTACGTCACCGGGCGCAGCCGGCGCGATCAGGCCGCACCGGGCTACGACCAGATCACCGCCTTGTCGAACCTCGACCGCGTGCCGGGCAGCATCGACGAAACGGCCGAAGAAGTGACGCGCGCCGGTGGACGCGGCATCGCTGTCGCCTGCGACCACGCCGATGAAGCGCAGGTCAGGGCCCTCTTCGAGCGCGTGCAGCGCGAACAGGGCCGCCTCGACCTGCTCGTCAACAACGCCTGGGGCGGGCACGAGGCCTTCGATGGCGTGTTTCAGGCGCCGTTCTGGGAACGCCCGATGGTGCAATGGGATGCGATGTTCGATCGCGGCGTTCGCCATCACGTCCTCTCCAGCCGGCTGGCCGCGCCGATGCTGGTGCGCCAAGGCCGCGGGCTGATCGTGACCACCACCTTCTGGGACCGCGACCGGTACATGCACGGCAACCTGTTCTACGACCTGGCCAAGGCATCGATGACGCGCCTGGCCTTCGGCATGGCGCAAGAGCTGAGGCCCCATGGGGTCGCCTCGCTGGCCGTGTCGCCGGGCTGGATGCGCACCGAGTTCGTCCTGGCCGGCCACCAGACCGACGAGGCGCACTGGCGCGAGCGCCCGGCCCTGGCCCGCACCGAGTCGCCCCGCTACCTCGGCCGCGCCGTCGTGGCCCTGGCCAGCGACCCCGAGGTGCTGGAGCGCAGCGGACAGGTGCTGCGCGTGGGCGACCTGGCGCGGATCTATGGTTTCACCGACATCGATGGCCGCGTAGTGCCGCCCTTCGAACTGGAGGCGCCATGAGACCCCTGGGCACGCGCTGATCGCGGGCACCGGCTTCGCCATCCCCGGTACAGTCGCGGCGCCGGCCCCATCCGGGGCCTTTTGCGTTTCACCCGCATGCGCTTCGACGGCACCCTCGTCACCTGGAACGACGACCGTGGCTTTGGCTACATCGAGCCCACGAAGGGCGGCGAGCGCGTGTTCGTGCACGTATCCGCCTGGCCCAAGGGGGCGGGGCGGCCACAGGTCAATCAGGCGCTGAGCTTTGCGGTGGAGCAGGGGCCCAAGGGCAAGCGCGCCACCCAGGTGCAGTTGCGGCGCGTGCAAACAACGCAGCGCGTGCGCCAAGCGCCCAGGCGAAGCGAGCGGCCCGGCTCAGCGCCCTGGGGCCTGGCCACGCGGCTGGCCATTCCCATTTTTCTGCTGGTGTACGCCACCGTGGCCTGGCTGTGGCGGCCGCCGCTGTGGGTGGCGGGCTGGTACGTGGGGGCCAGCCTGTTGGCCTTCATGGCCTATGCCCTGGACAAATCGGCCGCGGTGGGCGGTGGCTGGCGAATCCGGGAAAACAGCCTGCATCTGCTGGCGCTGGTGGGTGGATGGCCCGGGGCGCTGCTGGCGCAACAGGTACTGCGGCACAAGACCAGCAAGGCGGAGTTTCGGGGGGTGTTCTGGGGGACGGTGGTGGTGAATGTGGTGGGGGTGGTGGTG
>NZ_CCAE010000074.1 GCF_000723405.1 Hydrogenophaga intermedia
CCCCCCCCCCCCCGCCGCGCCACCCGTGCCCCCCTGCCCGCGTGCCGCCGTCCACAACACCAGGCCAGTGCCCACCATGGCCGTGCCCGCCAGGCCGAGCAGGAAGTAAATGCCCTGCAGTACGGGATCGGCAAAGCGCCCCAGGTGCAGCGCGTACAACCCGCCCAGCACCGCCGCGGGCGCACCCACCGGCTCGCTCGCGTGCAGCAGCGCGCCGGAACCACCGTGGAACACCAGGAACTCGCGGCTGTGCGTGACCCGCCCGGCAGGCCCGCGCACCACCAGCACGCGCGCGGCCGCGTCACCCGGGTGGTGCACCACCACGCGGTCGATGCCCTGCGCGCCCCAGCGCGCTTGCGCCTGCTGAATCGAAGGTGCCAGAGCCGCCAGCGGCGCGGCCTGGCCGCTGGGTGCGCCCACAGGCCAGGCGGCCACGGTTTCGGCGGCGATGGCCACGCGCCGCTCGCCCGCGCCGTCGAAAGCGGCCAGCGCGCCCCACGGCATGTACTGAAAGCCCAGGATCACCAGGCCGCTGTAGACGATCATGAAATGAAAGGGCAGCGGCAGCACCGACAGCGCGTTGTGCGCGTCCAGCCAACTGCGCCGCCCCTTGCCGGCGCGGAAGGTGAAGAAGTCGGCGAACAGCTTCTTGTGCACCACCACGCCGCTGACCATGGCCACCATACCCAGCAGCGAGGCGAAGCCCACGATCCAGCGGCCCCATTGGTAGGGCATGTGGTGCAACTGGTAGTGGAAGCGGTAGAAGAACTCGCCGCCCGCCGTGGCGCGAGCGGTGCGCGGCGCGGCCGTGGTGCTGTCGTAGGCCTGTTGCCCCGCGCCGGCCGGGCCGCTCCAGTAGGCGGTCGGCGTGAGGCGGCGCGCATCCGGCAGTTCGATGCTCCAGCGCGTGGCGCCGGGCGCGGCGCTGGCCAGGTGCGCGGCGATGCGATCGCTCAGCGCGGCCACGTCCATCTCGCGGGCCTGCGGCGGCGCCTCGGGCTGCATCCAGGCCGTGAGCTCTTCGCGGTAGAAGGCCAGGCTGCCCGTCCAGAACACGGCGTAGAGCACCCAGGCGGCCAGCAAGCCCGCCCAGGTGTGCAGCCAGGTCACGCGCGGGCGCACGCCGCCGCGCGCGCCCGCCCGGGCCGCGAACACCCCCACCGCCACGGCCGTGGCCACGACGAAGCTGGCCAGCATGCCCGCCACCACGCCGTCGATGGCGCGCCAGGGGAAGGCCAGGCCCGCCACGCTGGCCAGCGCAGCCAGGCCGTAGCCGCCCAGCGCGGCCAGGGCCACGCGGACGGTCCAGGCGCGCCGCACCTTACGGAGCACGTTCACGGCCCACGTTCCGGGCCCGCGCTCAGAAGCGGTAGCTGGCGCCCAGGCGCAGCGTGCGCTCGGGGCTGCGGTAGCAGAACGTGGTGTCGCAGTCGACCAGCTTCTGCGTGTCGAACAGGTTGTCGACGTTGAAGGAGTAGCGCCAGGCGCCCACGTCCAGCCCCAGGGCCGCGTCCACCAGCGTGAGGCTCGGGTTGCGCAGGTTGGCGTTGCCGAAGTCCTGGCCCGAACGCGCCTTGCCCACGTAGCGCACGCCCAGCGCCGCGAAGGCGGGCTGGTCGCCGAAGGCGGTGAACTCGTACTTGCCCCACACGCTGGCGTTGTGGCGCGGCACGGCCATGGGCGTGAGGCCCTGGTCACCGTTGTTGCTGCGCGTGATGCGCGACTCCAGGTTGGTGTACTGGCCGATCACGCTCAGGCCCTTGGCCACGCGCGCGCGCAGTTCCAGCTCCAGGCCGCGGGCCTCCACCTCGCCGGTCTGCTGGAACACCCCGGCCATGCCGGGCACCGAGGTTTTCACGTTTTCGCGCGTCAGGTCGAACACGGACGCAATGAAGCTGAAGGCCTCGCCCGCGGGCTGGTAGCGCACGCCGGCCTCCAGTTGCTTGCCGCGCGAGGGCTCGAGCGAGCGGCCGGCCACGTCCAGCCCGGTTTCCGGGGCGAACGAGGTGGCGTAGCTCACGTACGGCGCCCAGCCGTTGTCGAACAGGTGCACCACGCCGACGCGGCCGGTGGTGTCGCTGGTGGACAGGTCGGCGGTGGGTGTGACCACGCCGTTGAGCAGGTTGATGCGGCGGCTGGACTGGTCGGCCTTGTCGTGGCGCACGCCGGCGGTGAGCACCCAGCGGTTCCACTTGAGTTGGTCCTGCAGATAGAAACCGAGTTGCTTGCTGGGCGATTCGTCCTCGAAGGGCGCGGCGTGCGGCGCCAGGGGCTGGGGCGCGTACACGGGGTTGAACAGGTCCAGGTCGGGCATGACCGCATTGGCGTTGCGGCGCGTGAAGCTCAGCTTGGAGCGCGAGTAGTCCACGCCCAGCAGCGCGGTGTGGGCCACGGCGCCGGTGCTGAAGTTGGCCTGGGCGTGGGTGTCCAGGGTGATGCCGCGCCACTCGGCCACGCGCGGCGAGACGGCCCGGCCGATGTGGCGGCCATCGGCGCGCAGGCCCAGGTTGAACACGTCCGTCCCCTCGCGGTCGAGGTCGCCGTAGCGCAGGTTCTGGCGCAGTTGCCAGGTGTCGCTCAAGCGGTGCTCGAGCTCGTAGCCGACGGTGGTGTTGGTGCGCTTCCAGCGGTTGTCCAGGCCGCCGATGTTCACGGACGGATCGGGCTGGCCCAGCGCGCCGGGGTTGCGCAACTGGTTGCCCCAGGCGTAGGACTGGTCGTCTTCCTGGTAGCTGGCCAGCAGCGTGAATCGGGTGGCCGCACTGGGCTGCCAGGTGAGCGAGGGCGCGAGGTAGACGCGGTCGTCGTGGTCCTCGTCCAGGCGCGTGTCGGCGCGGCGCACCAGGCCGACGAGGCGGTAGCTCAGCGTGCCGGATTCACCGATCGCGCCGCCGATGTCGGCCTTGAGGGTCTTGCGGTCGTAGGTGCCGTATTCGACGCCGATCTCGCGCACCGGCTCCGTGGTGGGCCGCTTGCTCACGGCGTTGATGACGCCACCGGGCGCCACCTGGCCATAGAGCACCGAGGCCGGGCCGCGCAGCACCTCGATGCGCTCCATGCCGTAGGGCTCGATCGAGCCCATGGCCGCCGTGCTGGGGTTCTGCAGGCCGTCGAGGAAAACGCTGGCGCTTTCCAGCGCGAAGCCGCGCACCAGCGACATCTGGTCCGAGGCCCAGGGCTTGGCGTTGGAGGTGACGCCGGCGGTGTAGCGCAAGGTCTCGTCCAGCGTGGTGGCCTTGCGGTCGCCGATCTCTTCGGCGGTGATGACCGAGACCGACTGTGGCGTCTCGATCAGCGGCGTGTCGGTCTTGGTGGCCGTGGCCGAGCGGCGCGCCACGTAGCCCGCCACCGGGCCCTTGGCCTGTTCGCTGAAGGCGGCGCCAGTGACGGTGACCGTGGGCAGCGTGGCCTGGCCGGTGGTGGCCGGGCGCGGCGCCTGGGCTGGCGCGGCGGGCGCCTGCGCCACCAGCACATAGCCTGCCGCCGTGCGGCCCAGTTGCAGGCCGCTGCCCTGCAGCAGGCGCTGGAAGCCCTCCTCCACCGTCACCGTGCCTTGCAGGCCGGGGCTGGTCTTGCCGCGCACCTGGGCCGCGTCCACCACCAGGGCGGCACCGGCCTGCAGCGCGAAGCGGTTCAAGGCCTCACCCAACGGGCCGGCGGGCACGTCGGCCCGCACGGTGGCGGCGGACGGCGCCGTCTGGGCCTGCGCCGCGAAGCCGTTGGCGGCCAGCATGGCGGCGCAGGCCAGGTGGACGGCCAGCGCCAGCGGGCGGGCGGGCTGGAGCGCGGAGAAAGCGCGCGGTCGGCGCAGTTGGCGCGGGGTTTGGGGGTCTTGCATGTCGGGGTTCCTCGGGTGGTCGGTGGGCGGCGGCGCGGGTGGCCGGTTGCCGCCTTCACCCCCATTGACGAACGGCCACGCGAAAGCGGAACCGTTCACCCGAAAAAATCGCGCCCCGGTGCTCAGGCCCGTCGATAGACCAGCACCTTGAGCCCGCGGTCCGGCGACACGTCCTGGAACACCGCCGGGTTGGCCACGCGCTCCACGAACGTCAGCTCCGGCGCATTCGCCTCGATGGCCTCGCGCAGGAACGCCACCCCCAGCTCGGGTGCGTTCAGGCACACCAGCGCGTGGCCGTCCGGGGCCAGCAGCGCTGGCAGGCGCCGGGCCAGCCGGGCGTAGTCCTTGGTGGCGACGAAGCTGCCCTTCTGGAAACTGGGCGGGTCGCAAATGACGAGCTCGTACGGCCCGCCGCGCGTGAGCTTGCCCCAGGACTTGAAGATGTCGTGTGCCAGGAAGCGCGCGCCGGCTTTCAGGCCGTTGAGTTCGTGGTTGGTGCGCCCCGTGGCCAGTGCGCCGGCCGCCATGTCCACGTTGACCACCTCGCGCGCCCCGGCCTGCAGCGCGACGACGGAGAAGGCGCAGCTGTAGGCGAACAGGTTGAGCACCGTGTCCCCGCGTTGGACGTTGTCGCGCACCCAGCGCCGGCCCTCGGCCATGTCCAGGAACAGGCCGTGGTTCTGGCCGCGCAGCAGGTGCACGAGGTAGCGCGCGCCGGATTCGGTCACGACGTGCGGCTCGGGCAGTGCCCCGGCCATCAGGCGCGTCTCGGCGCCTTCGCCGCGGCACTGGTAGACCCAGCACAGCGGCGCGTCCGAGACCTCGCGCCAGCGCGCGGCGAGCGCGTCGCCGATGGCGCCCAGCGCGGCCTCGTCCAGCGGCTGGAAGGACGTGAGCAGCAGCGCGGGCGCAAAGGCGTCCAGCGCCAGGTGCTCGCAGCCGGGATGAAGGCCGCCGCGGCCATGGAAGATCCGTTGCGCATCGGTGGGAAAGACCATCGTGGCGATGGCGTCGAACAGGGCTTGCATGGGCCGGCATTCTGCGGGCGATGCCTCCGCGCCATGTCGTGCGGCCAGAATGGGCGCCATGAATTTCCAGTCCATCCTCGACGAGATCCACGCCGAACTGCGCCCGCGCCTGGGCCAGGGCGGCCAGGTGGCCCGCTACATCCCGGCGCTGGCGCGCGTGTCGCCGCACCAGTTCGGCATCGCCCTGCGCACCTGCGCCGGCGAGGTGGCGCAGGCCGGCGACAGCGCGGTTCCCTTCTCCATCCAGAGCATGTCCAAGGTGTTTTCGCTGACGCTGGCGATCCGCGCGCAGGGCGAAGCGCTGTGGCAACGCATCGGTCGCGAGCCCTCGGGCAGCCCCTTCAACTCGCTGGTGCAACTGGAGACCGAGCGCGGCATCCCGCGCAACCCCTTCATCAACGCCGGCGCCATCGCGGTGGCGGACCGTCTGGTCTCGCTGGGCGACGGCAAGGCCGAGCTGCTGGCGCTGCTGGCCCGGCTGTGCGGCGAGACCATCGGCATCGACGACGAGGTGGCGCGCTCCGAGGCCGAGACGGGGTTTCGCAACACCGCGTTGGCCAACTTCATGAAGGGCTTTGGCACGCTGGACAACGACGTGGCCACCGTGCTCGACGTGTACTTCAACCAGTGCGCCATCGCCATGAGCTGCGAGCAGATGGCCTGCGCGGCCGGCTACCTGTGCCGCGACGGGCGCCACCCGCTGGCCGGCGCGCCGGTGCTCAGCGAAGCGCAGACGCGCCGCGTGAACGCGCTGATGCTGACCTGCGGCACCTACGACGCGGCCGGCGAGTTCGCCTTTCGCATCGGGCTGCCGTGCAAGAGCGGCGTGGGTGGCGGCATCGTGGCCGTGGTGCCGGACCAGCTCACGCTGTGCGTGTGGTCGCCCGCGCTGGACGAGACGGGCAACTCCTGGCTGGGGCGCCAGGCGCTGGAGCTGTTCGTCGCAAAGACCGGCCTGTCGGTGTTCTAGGGCGGTGAGCCAGGCGCTCAGGGCGCTGCGTCCACCAGCACCACCCAGGGCGTGAGGGTGCGCACACGCAGGCCGGGGAAGTTGTCGACCAGCAGTTGCAGCGCGCGGTCGGTGTCGTCCAGCGGCAGCACGGCGGACACGCGGATGCTCTCGAGGTCCGCGGGTTCGTAGCGGACGAGGCCGCGCCGGTGGCGCGCGATCTCGTCGAGCACCTCCGGCAGCGGGCGGTCCTGCACCATCAGACGGCGGGCCTGGAAGGCGTTCTGCGTGGCGCGGGGCTCCACCTCGCCCAGGCGCTCCACGCCCCGCGCGGACAGGCGGACGCGCTCGCCCGCTTCCACCGTGAGTTCGTTCGTATCGGCGCCCGCCTGCACGGCCGTGCGCGACTCGATCATGGTCAGCAGCGTGGCGTGTTCCTCGCGCCGCACGATGAAGCGCGTGCCCAGCGCGCGGATGCGGCCGTGCGCCGTCTCCACCACGAAGGGGCGCGCGGCGTCCCTGGCCACGTCCACCAGGATCTCGCCGTCGAGCAGCTCGAGCTCGCGCAGATCGCTGGACCAGCGTGTGTTGACCGCGGTGCCCGAACCCAGGGTCAGGCGCGAGCCGTCGTCCAGCACCTGCTCGCGCTGCTCGCCGGTGGCGGTGCGCAGGTCAGCGCCCCACTGAGACGGCGGGCCTCGCAGCGCCAACGCGGCGGGCAGTGCCAGCGCCGCCGCCAGTACCAGCAGGCCGGCCGCGCGCCGGCCGGGGCTGCCGGGCTTCCCGCGGCCCGGGGCGCGGGCGTCCAGCGCGCTGGCCAGTGCCGCACGGGCCGGGCTGGACGTGCCGTCCCCGCTCAGGCTGCGCGTCTGGTCGATGAAGCCCTCCATGCGAGCGGCCACCGCCGCGTGGCGCGGGTCGACGCGCTTCCAGGCCTCGAAGCCGGCGCCGGCGGCGCGGCGCTCGGCCGGGTCGTCGGCGGACAGCCGCACGATCCACTGCGCCGCTGCCTGGGCGATGCGTTCCTCGTCCGGGTTCGCGGGTGCGGCTGCGCGTGCGTGGTTCATGGGGCGCCCAGGTGCGCGCAGCGCACCAGCACCTGCGCCAGGTACTTGCCGACCATGCGCGTGGACACCCCCAGCCCGGCCGCCACGGTGGCGATGGTCTCGCCATCCAGGTAGTGGCGCACGAAGGCCTCGCGGGCCTTGGGCGATACCGCTTCCAGCACGGCGCTCAACTGCTCCAGCGCCTGAAGCGCGGTCAGGATCTGCTCGGGCGAAGGATGGCCTTCGTGCGCGTCCATCAGCGGCGCCAGCTCGGCCAGGTAGGCCTGGCGCAGGCGCTCGCGCCGGGCCTCGTCGATGATCAGCCGGCTCGCCGTCGTGGTGAGCCAGGCGCGTGGCTGCTCCACGCCGCACAGCGCGTCGCGCGCGGCCAGCACGCGCTCGAAGGTGTCGTGCGCCACGTCGGCTGCGCGGTGCGGGCAGCCGAGCTTGCGCCGCAGCCAGCCGTACAGCCAACCGTGGTGGTGGCTGTAGAGCGTCTGGACTGCCTCGCGCAGGCTGAGGTCGGCGGCGGACACGCTGGGCTCCTGATCGGCCCGGTGCGTTCATGGGCCGCTGTGAATGAGAATGTTTCGCATTCTATAGGCGCAACACCGAGGCCCGCGCCAAGCCGGCCCAACGAATAGTGTTCACGCATGTGAACGGCCGCTGGCTGGCTCGCGGGGGCGTCCCTACCATGCGCCGAATGCCATCCAACCAGACAGAAACCCCAATGACGCGGCCCGTGTTGAACGAAGTATTGGAGACGCCCTATACCGATGAATTCGATGTGGTGGTGGCGGGCGGCGGCGCTTCCGGCCTGATGGCGGCGGTATCGGCCAGCCGAATGGGCGCCAGAACGCTATTGATCGAACACGCCAATTGCCTGGGCGGCACCGGCACCTATGGCATGGTGGCCCAGTGGATCGGCTTCTACAACCGCGCGACCCGCGTGGTGGGCGGTATGGCCGGGGAATTGGCCGATCGCGTGGTGGCGCTCAATGGCAGCGAAGGATTCAGGCAATACCTGATGGCCGAGGCCAGCGAGCAACCCATTCCCATCGTCCACTTCGCCTTCAATCCGGAAATCGTCAAGATCGCCGCCGACGCGCTCGCCGCCTCCGCAGGATTGGCGGTGCGGTTTCATACGCGGGTCGTCGCCCCCGTGGTGGGCGGGCAGCGCGTTACTGGCGTGGTGGTCGAGGACATCGCCGGGCGAAGCGCCATCCGCGCCCGGGTGGTGGTCGATGCCACCGGCGATGCGGCGGTGGCCTGGGGCGCGGGCGCGGCCATGGCACCGTCCGAATTGACGACCGCCGCGCATGTGCAGCCATGCACCTTGATGTTCCGCTTGTCGAACGTGGACGTGGCCCGCTTCCGGGCCATTCCGCGCGAGACGAAACGGGCTTTGGCCTTACAGGGTATCCGGGAGGGACGGATCTTCTGGGAAAGCCTTTCGTTCTGCAGCACGCCGGGGAACACCGACGCGATCTGCCTGATGAGCCGGGTCTCCGGAGTGGACGCCACCCATGCCGCGGACCTCAGCCGCGCCGAGGTCGAAGGGCGCCAGCAGATCGCTTCGATCCTGGCCTTCCTCCAGGAAGCCGTGCCGGGCTTCGAGAAAGCGACGCTCGCCGCCATCGCCGGCCACATCGGGGTGCGCGAGACGCGCCGCATCGCGGGCCGGTACACGCTGACCGAAGAGGACATCCTCTCCTTCAAGCGCTTTCCGGATTCGATCGCCTTGGGCGCCGGGCCCATGGACATCCACGAAACGGGAGGCACCGGCATCTCGCTCCACGTGCCGGCGCAGCCCTTCGAAATCCCCATGCGCTGCCTGCAGCCGGCGTCGGTCGCGGGCCTGGTGGTCACGGGGCGGGCCATTTCCGCGACCCGCCACGCCAATGGCGGCGCGCGGCACATGGCCACGGCCATGGCGCTGGGAGAGGCGGCCGGCGTCATGGCCGCATTGGAAGCGGCCAGCGGCCAAAGCCCGGGCGCGGACGCCGTGCGCGGCGCCCTGCGCGCCCGAGGCGGCCTCGTCAGCACCGACGACGCCACCGAGACCTTTGCCAGCCATTGACACACCAGAACAGCAGGAGACCCCATGCTCAGCAGACGCGAATTGTTGATCTCGGCCAGCGCCCTCGCGGCCGCGGACCTCGCCCGGGCGCAAAGCTATCCGTCCAGGCCCATCACGCTGATCGTGCCCTTTGCGGCCGGTGGGGCAGCGGACATCACCGCCCGGGCGATTTCCCAGGGATTGAGCGAGGTGCTGGGCCAGCCGGTGGTGGTGGACAACAAGCCGGGCGCCAGCGGCACCATCGGCGCCGAGGCCATGATGGCGCGCCCCGCCGACGGGCACACCCTGCTGCTCGCATCGAATTCCATCACCACCAGCAAATGGCTGTACCCGAACATCTCGTTCGATGCGCTGAGGGATTTCCGCGGCATCGGGATGGTGATGAAGAGCCCCTACATGGCCGTGGTGTCGGACAAGTTCCGCGGCAACGGCATCCACGATCTGGCGCGCATGGTCAAGGAGCAAGCCGGTGCGCTGAACTACGCCACCGCCGGAAGCGGAACCGGCCCGCACCTGTTCGGCGAGATGTTCCAGCGCCAGACCCAGACCTCCATGGTGAGCGTGCCGTACCGGGGATCGGCCCCCGCCCTCGCCGCCGTACTCAGCGGGGAGGTCACCGTGTACTTCGACATCCTGATGTCGTCCAAGGCCCTGCTCGCCAGCGGGCGGCTCAAATCGCTGGCGGTGTCGAGCGCCGAGCGCTTGCCGCAGTTTCCTGCCATTCCCACGTTCGCCGAGCAGGGCATCCCCGGCCTGGAGCTGTACTCCTGGTTCGGCGTGGTGGCCAAGTCGGGCACGCCCGAGCCGGTCATCCAGCGGCTGAGCCAGGCGCTGAACCGCATCGTTCAAGACAGCCGGTTTTCCGCGCGCGCCCTTGAACTGGGTGCGGTCGCGGTCGGTGGATCCGCCGGCTCCTTCCAGGCCGTCATCGAGAGCGACACGGCGCTGTGGGGCAAGGTGATCCGCGAGAAGAACATCCGGCCGGAATGACCGGGACCCGGGGCACCGCGGTGCCCCGCCCGATGGGGAGGCAACGCATGGACATTCCACAAGCCGACCTGGTGGTGGTCGGTTCGGGCGCGGCCGGGCTCACGGCGGCCATCGTCGCCCGGCGCCGGGGGCTGCGCGTCGTGGTGCTGGAGAAGGACGCCCTCGTCGGCGGCACCACCGCGGTGTCCGGCGGCGTGCTCTGGGTGCCGCTCACGGCCCGGGGACTGGCGCAGAACCCGCACGACTCGCCGCAGGCCGTGCGCGACTACCTGCGCCAGGAAATGGGCGACCGCTATCCGCACGAAGCGGTCGAGCTGCTGCTGGCCAAGGGGCCGGAAATGGTGGACTTCTTCGAGCGCGAGACCGAGGTGCGGTTCTGTTCGACGCTGTACCCCGACTACCACCCCGATGCTCCAGGCGGCAGCGTGGTCGGTCGCGCCCTCGTGGCCGCGCCGTTCGACACCCGGCGGCTCGGACATGAACGCCGGCGCCTGCGGCCGCCACTGAAGACGCTCACCTTCATGGGGATGATGTTCAACTCCTCGAACGCCGAGTTGAAGCACTTCTTCAAGGCCACCCGCTCGTTCGCCTCCTTCGCCTATGTCGTTCGGCGACTCGCCGGCCACCTCGTCGAGCGGTTGCGCCACGGGGGCGCCGTGCACGTCACCGGCGGCAACGCTCTGGCCGCCGCGCTGTTCAAGGCAGCGGCCATCGACCTCGGGATTCCCGTCCTCACTCACGCCGAGGTGACGGGACTGATCCGGGACGGTGGCGTCGTGCGCGGTGTGTCCGGGGCGCTCGCGGGCCAGGCGTTCCGACTGGAGGCGCCGTGCGGCGTGGTGCTGGCCTGCGGAGGCTTTTCCCACGACCGTACGCTCACGGCCTCGCGGTTTCCAGTGGCCCTGGCCCGCCGAACGCCTTTGTCCGCCACCCCGCCCGCGATCGCGGGGGACGGCATCCGCCTGGGCCTGTCCGCCGGGGGCTGCCTGGCCGCACCCCTGGCGCAGCCGGCCGCCTGGATGCCCTTGTCCATCGTGCCGGGTGGCCGCTCGGGAACGATGGTCTTTCCCCACCTGCTGGACCGCTACAAGCCAGGTGTCATCGCGGTGCTGCGAACGGGCCGGCGCTTCACCAACGAGGCCAACTCCTACCATGACGTATGCACGGCGGCCCTGCGCGAGGCAGGCGACGGACCCGAGCCCGCGATCTGGCTCGTCTGTGATCGCCACGCGCTGGCGCGCTACGGCCTCGGCGTGGTTAAACCGGCGCCCCTGCCGCACCGCCGGCACCTCAACAGCGGCTACCTGTGCCGGGCCGACACCTTGCGGGAACTGGGCGCCAAGCTGGGCATCGACGGCGAAGCACTGGAGAAGACCGTCGCCGATTTCAACCGCGGCGCCCGAACCGGAGCGGACCCGCAGTTCGGTCGCGGGTCGAGCGCCTTCAACCGCTTTCTGGGCGACCCCGATCACCAGCCCAACCCTTGCGTGGCGCCGATCGAACGCGCGCCCTTCTACGGTGTGAAGCTGCGCATCGGCGACCTCTGCACCTTCGACGGCCTGCTGGCCGACCCGCAAGGGCGGGTGCTCGGGCGCAACGGCGCCGCGATCCGCGGCCTGTACGTTCTCGGGGCGGACCGTGTGAACATGATGGGCGGGGCCTACCCCGGGCCGGGCATCAACCACGGCCCGCACATGGCGATGGCGTACCTGACGGCCAGCACCATCGCGGAGAATGGGTCTTCCGTCCGTTAGGAAACCGTGGTGTCGCGCCATTCGACGAATTCCCCCCCGGGCAACGGCGTGAAGTCGGCGCAGCGGACACTGGATGTCCTGGAAATCCTGGCGCATTCGGAGCGCGCGCTGTCCCACGCCGAACTGGCCTCGCGTGCCGCCGTACCCAAGAGCAGCCTGACGCAACTGCTGAGGACGCTGCAGGCCCGCGACTACGTCGAGTCCATGGGGCCCAACGGCCCCTACCGCCTGGGCGCCTCAGCGGTGAACCTCATCCGCCATGGGCAAGACATCCAGCGCCTGGTGGCGAGCGCGCGGCCACACATGGAACGGCTGGCGCTCGGCACCCGCTACTCCGCCGGGCTGAACATCCTGCGCGGCGACATCGTCGAGCGCATCCTCGGCGTCACCGCAGACGAGGCCAGCGGCTATGCCATGCATGAGGGCGTGCGCGCGCCGCTGTACGCCAGTTCGTCCGGCAAGTTGTTCCTGGCACACATGAAGAGCGAGGACATGACGTCCTACCTGGACCGGGTGCAGCTGCGCCCCATTACCAGCCGCTCGCTCAAATCCGCCAGCGAACTGCGGCGCCAGATCCGGCTCGCGCGCGAGGAAGGTGTGGCCTATTCCAGGGACGAATTCACCCGCGGCATCGTCGGCGCCTCGGTTCCGGTTGTGAGCGCCCATGGACGGATGATCGCGTCCCTGGGGCTGGCCGTGCCATCGGCAGAGTTCGACGCGCAGAAGGACACCGTGCTGACGCACCTGCGCAAGGCAGCGCATGGCATCTCCACCCAGTTGTCAGCGGCGCGAACGGCGCCCTGACTACCGGGCCCAGCCCCGCACCGTGCCCACGATCAGTTCCGCCACCTCGCCCATCACCGGGTCCTCCAGCAGGTCGGCCCGACACCACAGGTAGATCGGCCGCGGCATGGGCGCGCCGGGCATCGGCAACTCCACCAGATCGAAGCGCGTCGCCAGCCGGCGCAGCGGAAACCGCGGCAGCACCGCCAGGTGCTGGCCCTGGGCCAACATGTCCAGCAGCATGGACGCGTCGCCCAGCACCGTGATCTCGGCGCGCAAGCGCTGCACGCCCACGGCCTCGAGCTTGCCGCGTACGTCCTGGTCGAAAGGCGAGGCCGTGCCCAGGCTGATCCACGCTCGGTCGTCCACGTCGGCCACGCTCAGCGGGCGCTGGCCCGCCAGCGGGTGGCGTCGGCCGCAGAACACGCCCAGTTCGTCGTCTGCCAGCACCTGCCGCACGATGCCCGGCGGCGGGTGCTCCAGCCACGAAGGCGCGATCACCACGTCGTGCCCGCCGTCGATGAGCTGCTCCAGCAGCAGGTGCGGCCGGTCGCTCTGCACCGCCAGGGCCAGATCCGGAAAGTGCGTCAGCAGCAGCGGCGCCAGCTCGCCCAGCACCGCCGCGCCCACCACCGGCCCGGCACCCAGGCGCAGCTGGTGGCGGATGCCACCGCGGTGGCGCGCCGACACCTCGGCCGCGTCCTTCAGGCGCCGTGCGATGGCGCGGCCCTCGCGCGCCAGCATCTCGCCCAGCGGCGTGCTGCGCACCCCGTAGCGGCTGCGCTCGAACAGGCGGCCGCCGGCCTGCATCTCCAGCGTCTGCATGTTGTGCGTCAGCGTGGGCTGGGTGAGGTGCAGGTGGCGGCTGGCCTGGGTGATGGAGCCCTTCTCCAGAATGGCCGCGAGCTGCACCAGGTGCCTTGGATCCATAGGAATTTTTATATTTGGCGAGCGATTTTCAATTTTACGGATGCCTCTAACCCGCCTAAGCTCGCCACAGGCCCCACCCCGGGGCATCACGAACCCTTGACCTGGAGACAGACAGATGAAGTTCCCCCGCCTGCTGAGCGCGCTCGGCTCCGCCGTGATCATCGCCCTCGCCGCCGGCCCCGTCCATGCGCAAAGCTGGCCGACCAAGCCGATCCGCCTGCTGGTGGGCTCGCCCCCCGGTGGTCCGTCGGACATCACCGCCCGCACCTTCGCCGACCAGTTGGGCCGTCGCATCGGCCAGCCGGTGGTGGTGGAGAACCGCCCCGGCGCGGGCAACAACCTGGCGGCTGGCGCCGCCGCGCGCGCCGACGCCGACGGCACCACCCTCGTGCTGAGCCCGGACACCGTGCTCACCGTCAACCCGCTGGTCTACACCACGGGCGACTTCAACGCCGCGCGCGACCTGGTGAACATCTCCGTCATCGCCAGCTTCTCGCAGATGCTGGTGTGCAACCCCTCGGCGGGCGTGCGCAGCGTGTCGGAGCTGGTGGCCAAGGCCAAGACCTCGCCCATGATGTACGCCTCGGGCGGCCCGGGCGTGCCCGGCCACCTGGCCAGCGAGATGCTGCTGGAGCAGACCAAGGTGCGCATGGAGCACGTGCCCTACCGCGGCCCGGCGCCCGCCACGCAGGCCGTGCTGGCCGGCGAGGTGGCCTGCGGCTTCCTGGCCACGCCCACGGTGCTGCCGCACGTCAAGAGCGGGCGCCTGGTGGCGCTGGCGGTGTCGTCCGAGGCACCCTCCGCGTTGGCGCCGGACGTGCCCACGCTGGCCAAGGCGCTCAACCAGCCCGGCCTGGACGTGAGCTTCCGCCTGGTGCTGCAAGCCGCCAAGGGCACGCCTGCGCCCATCGTGGCCGAGATCGAAAAGCACGCGGCCGAGATCATGAAACAGGCCGAAGTGCGCGATCGCCTGAAGAACTACGACCTGACGGCCGTGGGCAGCAGCAGCGCGCAGGCTCAGCAGGTGATGAACGCCGAGATGAAGCGCTGGGAGCCGGTGGTCAAGCGGCTGGGCCTCAAGACGGAGTGAGGCCGGCAGGTTCGGGCGACAGGGGCAGGCGCACCAGGAATTCGCTGCCCCGCCCCGGGCCATCGCTGCAGGCCTGCACGGTGCCGCCGTGCAGGTGCACCAGGCTGCGCACCAGCGTCAGGCCGATGCCCAGGCCGCCCTGGGCGCGGTGGGTGCCCTGATCGGCCTGCGCGAAGAGCTCGAACACCTGGTCCAGCATGTCCGCGTGAATGCCCATGCCGTTGTCGCGCACCGACACCACGGCCTGCGCGCCTTCGCGGCGCGCGCTCAACCAGATCCGCCCGCCCGCCGGGGTGTACTTGGCCGCGTTGTTGAGCAGGTTGGCCAACACCTGGGTCAGGCGTACCGCATCCGCGTGAAGCCTCAGCGGCTCGGCGGGCAGCGCCACCGACAGCTCGTGACCGGCGGCGTCGATCAACGGGCGGCTGGTGTCGATGGCGCTCTTCATCACCTCGGCCAGATCCACCGGCTCACGGCGCAGCTCGACCTTGCCGGTGGTGATGCGCGAGACCTCCATCAGATCGTCCACGAGGCGGACCAGATGCGACACCTGCCGTTCCAGGATGTCGTGCAGGCGATCGACGTTCATCGAGCCGCCACCTCCCCGCAGGATGTGCAGGCTGTTGACGATGGGCGCCAGCGGGTTGCGCAGTTCGTGCGCCAGGATGGCCAGGAACTCGTCCTTGCGCCGATCGGCGTCGCGCAGCGCCTGCTCGTGCCGCTTGCGCTCGGTGATGTCGCTGAAGAGCACCGCCACCTTGCAGTCCAGCGGACCGCCGATGCGAAAGGCGGACACGTCGAAGTGTCGCTCCAGCGCTTCGGCGGCGTGTTCGAATCGCATCGCCTCGCCGGTGAGGGCGATGTGGCCGTACGTCTCGTACCAGAACGCCTCGTGATCCGGCGCCATCTCGCGCATGCGCCGGCCGGTGGCGTTCAACAGGCCGGTGTGGCGCTCGAACGCCGCATTGGTCTGCAGAAAGCGGTAGTCGTTGGGCCGGCCCTCGTCGTCGAACAAGACCTCGATGATGCACAGCCCCTGGTCGATGGAATCGAACAGCGTGCGGTAGTGCTGCTCCGATCGGCTCAGGGCGTCTTCAGCGCGCAAGCGTTCCACCGCGGCCCAGGTGCGTTCGGCGGTGTCTTCCACCAGCGTCACCTCCTCGGGCGTCCAATCGCGCGGCACTTGGCTGTGCACGCCCAGGCCCACCACGAACTCGCCGTTCTTGATGAGCGGCACGCCGATGTAGGCAGCGACCGAGGCCTCGGCTTGCACGGCGCGCTCGTCGGCCGAGAGCAAGGGGTGGCTGGCCACGTCGTTCACGACCACGGTCTGGCCCGCGCGGTACAGCGCCAACATGTGCTGCCCGAAGGACACGGCCGGGCAGCGCCCCTCGAGCGAGGGCACGCCATCGGTGAAGTCCCGCTCGATGATGTAGTCAGGTCCGCGCATTTCGAAGTACGCCACGCGGTTGGCGCCCAGGTACTGGCCCAGCAGTCGGCTCGCGGTGGCCAGAATGTCCGCCGCCTTGGCCAGCGGGCGCAGCGCATCGTTCAGCGCCAGCAGGAAGCTTTGGGGCGATTCTCCCCGTCGCGCAACCACCCCAAGCTGAGGCGGCATGGACTCGATCGACATTTGCACGTCCTCCAACGACGTGCAAATGTAGCCGGGGCGATGGCCTCGTGCACGCGGGCGCTGCAGGGCTGGCTGCAGGCGCACGGCATCAGCCGTAGCCCGCCAGGCGTCGCGCCACCGCACGCTTGACGGCCGGCACGGCGGACGCCGCGGCGATCAATCGGTTGCGCACCCAGCGCGCGGCCGGGCCGCTCAGGGTGGCCACGCGGGTCAGCCGGTCGGTCATCGCGAGCACCCTGGCCGCCGCCAGCCGCCGCTCGCTGCCATAGGCCTCGAGCAGGTTTTCCGTGCCATCGCGCAGCGCGGCGTGCAAGGCACCGCTCAAAGCCACCGCGTCGCGCAGGCCCAGGTTCATGCCCTGCCCGCCCGCCGGGCTGTGCACATGCGCGGCATCGCCAACCAGCAGCACCGGGCCCTGGTGCAGGCGATCGGCCAGCTTGTGGTGCACCTGGAACCTGGATCCCCACAGCACCTCGCGCACCCGCACGCCGCTACGCGGCCCCCGCGCGTCCATCAGACGCTGCACGTCTGCCAACGCCGGCGCCGGGGGTGCATCGGCCAGTTGCGCCACCACCCGATAGCGCTCGCGCGACAGCGGCGCCACCACCACCGTGCCCGCCTGCGCGAAGAACAGGGACACCTCCTGGCGCTCGATCGGCCAGTCCATCCTCACATCGGCCAGCAGGAAGGAGCCGTAGGTGTCGCCGGGAAAGGCAATGCCCGCGCCGGCGCGCACGGTGCTCTTCTCACCGTCGGCACCAACGATGTAGCGCGCGTCGATCGTGACGGCACCGTCCTCCCCTTCGCAAGTGGCGCGAACACCCGCCGCCGAGGCGTCGAAGCGCGTCAGCCGCACCGGCCGGCGCACCACGTGGCCCAGCTCGGCCAGCCGGTCGATGAAGATCCGCTCGGTCTCGTCCTGCGGGATCATCAGCGCGAACGGCGTGAGCGTCGGCAGGCCGGCAAAACTGGCGTCAAACAACACGGCGTCGCGCTCGCGGATGCGGAACCGCGGCACCTCGATGCCCTGCGCCACCAGCCGATCGCTGAGGCTCAGCGCGCGCAGGCTGTCCAGCGTGGCGGCGTGAATGACGGCGGCGCGCGAGGTGTTCTGCGCCTCGTCCAGCGCGTCGACGATGACGAAGTCGACACCCCGCTCGGCCAGCCCGATGGCCGTGGCCAGGCCGGCCGGTCCGGCACCGACGATCAGGACCTGGGTGCTCAGGCTGTGCATGCCGGCTAGACGCTGCCTGCGCGCTCGATCACGAGCACGCGCGCGCCGCCCACCGGATGCGCCACGTGCTCATCGCCGTCTTGCGCATGAAAGATGTCGCCCACCTTGAGGCGATGGACCCGCTCGACACCGTTCTGGCGCATGTGCATGTCGACGGCGCCGTCGAGCACCACGAACACCTCGGGCCCGTCGTTGACGTGCCACCGATAGGGCCGATCGGTCCAGTGAAGGCGCACCGTGGCGCCATCGATTCGTTCGATGTCCAGCGCGTCCCACGCGCGGGCGCCGGTGAAGTCGGTGGGGGTGATGGTGCGCATCCGTCGTGCTCCGAAAAGGTCTGCAGGCATGATAGGCACGGGATCATTCGAGGCCGCTGGCGAAACAGCGGAACCCACCTGCACTTCGAGGTTTGACACCGATGGAACGGGACAGGACGGACAAGCGCATCCTCGCGCTGCTGGAGAAGAACGCGCGCCTGACGGCCGCGGCGATCGGCCGCGAGATCGGCCTGTCGCGCACGGCGGTGCAGGACCGCATCGCGCGCCTGGAGGCTGAGGGCGTGATCCAGGGCTATCGCGCGATCGTGTCCGCCCAGGGCGCCGGCACGCTCAGGGCCCTGATCTTCATCGGCATCGCCGAGCGCCCCTGCGACAAGGCGCTCGAATGGCTGGCCTCGCTGCCGGGGGTGGTGGCGGTGCATTCGCTGGCAGGCGAGTTCGACGCGGTCGCCCAGGTCAACGTTGCCAGCGCGGCCGATCTCGGCCGGCTCAACGACCAGATCGGCGCGAGCGCGCTGATTGCGCACGCGCGGTCGCAGATCGTGCTGAAAAGCCTGTAGCGGCGACTAGGAGGCCAGACCTCGGCCGGCTTCGGTGATCGCGGCGCGCAAGGCGTCGCGGTCACGCGCGTGCAGATGGGCGGCATCGATGGCCAAAGCCACCCGGTCGAGCTGCCGGCGCAGCGCCGCGCGGCGCGCACTGTCCCGGGTGAAGCCGCCGATGCGCGCCTGCATGTCCACCACCGCCGCATAGGCCTCCACGTGGGACGCTATGTGGCACGACAGCGCGTCGAAGGCCAGGCCCAGCAAGTGGTCGAACGCCGGCGTGGGCACCACCAGCCGCAGCCTGCCGTCCACCACCCGACGCGATGCTGGCATCGCGCGGGCGGCCAGCAGGGCCATCAGGTGCCCGAGCTGGTGAATGCAGGTGATGGCGGTGCGCGGGTCGTGCACGCTGGGCGACAGGGCCTTGAGGGCCACGTCCACCAGTTGCTGCAATCCGTGGGCAATGTCCTGTTGCACCGTGCGATCGGGCTGCAAGGCGAAGGCGCCGCGCAGCGCATCGAACGCGCCCTCGTCGTCGTGAGACGCCTGATCCGGGGCAAGCACCTCGCACAGGGCCTCACCGCGCAGGAAGTAGTGGCCCACCGGGTGCAAGACCTCGACGAAGCGATCCTCGCTTTGCGCCACGCGCACCAGTTGATCGCCGTCGATCGACACCAGGTAGCCGCTGTACGGCGCACGCACCAGGCAGGCGCGCCCCGCCCCCGTGGGGCGCGTGGGCGCGGCGTCAACGGGCGTGTCCGCTTGCTCAGGCGGCTCGCCCACGTCGGCGGGGAACAGGCGCTCGATCGCGGCCTCGGTGTCGCTGCCGATGCGCTCGACGATGGCCGACACCTGGATCGCCGAGGCCACGTGGTGGATGAAGTAGATCAGCAGCGCCACCGCCACCAGCGCCAGCAACACGCCGCCGAGCACGGCCAGCGAGGGCACGAAGTCGCCTTCCTCACTGCCGCGGATGGTGCGCAGGACGATCAGGCAGTAGCTGAACACCGACACGAAGGCACCCAGCACCACCTGCGTGGGGCGGTCGCTCATGAAATTGCGCAGCACACGCGGGGAGTACTGGCTGGCCGCCAGCGACAGCGCGACGATGGTGATGGAGAACACCACGCCGGCCACCGTGATCATCGAGGTGGCGATCGCACTGAGCATGCCCCGCGCACCCTCGGCACCCGCCCCGAACAGGCGCGGCCATTCCCGCGCCAGGCCCTCACCGACGAGCGCCTGCGATTCGACCAGAGCGAGGGCCAGCACGATGCTGGCGCACACCATCGCCGCCGGCGTGAACCAGAGGCTGTCGCGCACGGTGATCCACAGGGTGAGGAGCCGGTTCATCGGGTGGCCGGGGGG
>NZ_CCAE010000075.1 GCF_000723405.1 Hydrogenophaga intermedia
CCACCCACCCCCGCCCGTGATCCCGACCCTGCCCGGCGCCGACCCGCGCCAGCCGCCCGCGGAGGATCCGCCGGCCTCGCCCGCGGCCCGTGCGCACCGCCAGCAGCTGGCGCGCGTGGCCCGCCTGCGCGCGCAACTGGCCGAGCTCGACGCGCTGGATCGGGCGCACCGCGCCGAGCACATGGCCCTGATCGCACCGCTGCGGGCGCGCCATGTGCAGGCGCGCAAAGACCTGGTGCGGCTGCTGCACGAGGCGCTGGAGTCTGCCGCCCGCACGCGCTGGCTCAGCGGCACCCAGGCCGCCACGGCGCGGGCCCAGTTGTGCGCCCTGGCGCAGGACCTGGCCGAGGATGGCCACGCCGACATGGCCGCGCTGCACGACCGCCACAGTCCGCAAGCGCTGGCGCACAAGCGCCAGGCCCGGGCCGATGAACTGCGCGGGCGATTCGAGGCCGCGCTGGGCACTCCGCTGGACAGCCTCGATGGCGCCTCGCCCGAGGCGGTGCTGCACGCGGGCTGGCAGCGCCTCCGTGAGGCCGCGAAAGACCAGCGGGAGGGGCGCCAGAAGAAGCGCGCCGCTCGGCGGGCCCGGCAGGCGCCGGCCGGGGAGGCGCTGCCCGCGCCAGCGGCCGAGGTCGAGGCCGACACGCTGCTGCGCCGCCTGTACCGCCAGCTCGCCAGCGCCTTGCACCCCGACCGCGAGCCCGAAGCCTTGGCTCGGCAGCTCAAGACCGCGCTCATGAGCGAAGCCAATGCGGCCTACGACCGGCGCGACCTGCTGGCCCTGATGGAGATCCAGCAGCGGGCCGCGCTGGCCGACACGGGGCCCGGGGCGTCCATGGGCGAGGAGCGCCTGGCCGCGCTGAGCCTGCTACTCAAGCGCCAGGTGGCGGCGCTGGAGCGCGAGCGCGCCGCTGCCCAGGAGGCGTTGGCCCGGCGCTTCGAGTTGCCCGAGGGCGTGAGCGCCAACGCCAACACCCTGCGACAGGCCCGCATCGCCGAGGCGCAGCGGCTGGAGCGCGAACTGGTCGGGCTGGAGCACACCCTGGAGCGCGGCGCCGACGAAGCCGGCCTCAAGCGCTGGCTCAACGGCCTGCGCCAAGCGGCTGGCCCAGGCCAGCTCGTCTGAGCGCCGCGCGTCAGGCGGCCGGCGAGAACCCGGCCACGAGATCGCGCGTGATCTCGGCCGCGCCCGCCGCGCGGCAGCCGCTGGCGTTCTGGCCCGACCACAGCGGCGTGAAGTCGCCCTTGCCCTGCTTCTCCCAGTGCGCGCGCAGCGGCGCGATGGCCGAGGTGGCCAGCGGGAACTCCGGCGCCGCCGCGTTCAACGGCCCCAACTCGCGCATCACGCGGTTGGGCACGCCGCGGGCGGGCCGGCCGGTGAACAGGGTGGTGAGCTGCGTGTGACGCGCGGCCTCGCTCTGCAGGACGGCGCGGTGCAGGGCGCTGGTGGTGGCCTCGGGGCTGCACAGGTAGGCCGTGCCCACCTGCACGCCATCGGCGCCCAAGGCCATGGCGGCGCGCACGCCCGCCGCGTCGGCGATGCCGCCAGCCGCGATCACCGGCACGCGCACGGCAGCCTTCACCTGCGGCAGCAGGGCGAAGGTGCCGGTCTGGCGCGACAGGTCGTGACTCAGGAAGTGGCCCCGGTGGCCGCCGGCCTCCAGGCCCTGCGCGATGACCGCGTCCACACCATGGGCCTCCAGCCAGATCGCCTCGTCCACCGTGGTGGCCGAGCTCAGCACCTTCGCGCTCCAGGCCTTCACGCGCGCCAGCAGATCGGGCGCGGGCAGGCCGAAGTGAAAACTCACCACGTGCGGTTTGAACGGCTCCAGCGCGTCGGCGGCCGCGGCGCTGAAGGGCAGGCGGCCCGGGCCGGCGGGGATGCCGGCCGGGTCCAGGCCGATCTCGGCGAAGTAGGGCGCCAGCGCGGCGCGCCAGGCCGTCTCGCGCGCGGCGTCGGGTTCGGGCGGCGTGTGGCAGAAGAAGTTGACGTTGTACGGGCGGCCGCTGGCGGCCAGCAGCGTGAGTTCGCGCTGCATCGCGTCGGGCGCCAGCATGGCGCAGGGCAGGGAGCCCAGGGCGCCCGCTTCGCCCGCCGCCAGCGCCAGGGCCGCGCCCTGCGCGCCCGCCATTGGCGCCTGGATCAGGGGCCAGCGCATGCCCAGCAGTTCGCTCAGTCGGTTCATGGCGCGAGTGTAGGCAGCGGGCATTCACGCGTGGCGATCGGGGTTGCTGCAAAAAAAGTGGCGAGCCCTTCACAAATTGCCGATAGCTTTTTGCGGGCACGCTCGCTTCAATGGCGCCGCGACGGACGACCACAAGGAGACAAGACGCCATGACACCCATCCGCACCCTGGCGGCCACGCTGCTGCTGGCCCTTGGCGCCGCAAGCGCCGGCGCGCAGGACTACCCCAGCCGCCCCATCCACCTGATCGTGCCCTTCACCACCGGCGGCGTGCTCGACACGCTGGCGCGCACCATCGGCCAGGAGATCACGCGTGAGACGCAGCAGCCCGTGGTGGTGGAGAACCGCACCGGCGCCAGCGGCAACATCGGCACCGAGGCCATCGCGCGCGCCACGCCCGACGGCTACACCATCGGCATGGGCACCATCGCCACGCACGGCATCAACCCGGGCCTCTATGGCCAGCGCCTGCCGTACGACCCGGTGAAAGACTTCGCGCCCGTGGCCATGGTGGCCACGCAGCGCAACGTGGTCCTGGTCAACCCCTCGCTGCCCATCCGCAGCGTGCAGGAGCTCATCGCCTACGCCCGCGCCAACCCCGGCAAGGTCAACTACGGCTCGGCCGGCAACGGTAGCTCGCAACACATGTCGGGCCAGATGTTCATGAAGCAGGCCGGCGTGCACATCACGCACGTGCCTTACCGTGGCAGCGGCCCCGCGCTGGCGGACCTGATGGCCGGCAACATCCAGCTCATGTTCGTGGACATGCCGGCCTCCATCCAGCACATCCGCTCGGGCCGCCTGCGCCCCATCGGCGTCACGTCGCTGCAGCGCTCGCCCGCGCTGCCCGATGTGCCCACCGTGGCCGAGCAGGGCCTGCCGGGCTTCGAGGTCATCGCCTGGTTCGGGGTGTTCGCGCCCGCGAAGACGCCACCGGCCACGGTGGAGGCGCTGAGCCAGCGCGTGCGCGCCATCATGGAAAAACCCGAGGTGCGCCAGAAGATGGAAGGCCTGGGCGCCGACCCCGTGGCCCTGCCGCCGGCCGAATTCCAGCGCTTCATCGGCGCCGAGATCGCGCGCTGGACGCAGCTCGTGCGTGACCTGAACGTGAAGCTCGACTGATGGGCGCGACCGGCAACCGATTGCAGGGCAAGGTCGCGCTGATCACCGGCGCGGCCACGGGCATCGGCCGCGCGACCGCGCGGCGCTTCGCTGCCGAGGGCGCGCGCGTGCTGCTGGGCGACATCGACCGCGCGGGCGGCGAGGGCGTGGCCGACGAACTGGTGGCCGGCGGCCTGGCGGCGCGCTTCGTCGAACTCGACGTGACCGACGAGAAGAGCGTGCGCGCCGCGGTCGCCACCGCCACGGAGTCTTTCGGCCGGCTCGACGTGCTGGTGAACAACGCGGGCGGCTCCACCACGCACGACCGTTCGGTGGTGGAGGTCGACCTGGACGAGTTCTGGCGCGCCATCCGCATCGACCTGTTCGGCATGTTCCTGTGCTGCCGCCACGCCATTCCCGCCATGGCGGCGGGTGGCGGCGGCGCCATCGTCAACATGGGCTCCATCGCCGCGCTGCGTGGTCTGGTGGGGCGCGACGCCTACACCGCGGCCAAGGGCGGCGTCACGGCGCTCAGCCGCTCCATCGCGGTGGAGTTCGCCGCGAAGGGCATTCGCAGCAACCTCATCGCGCCGGGTGCGGTGCTCAGCGGGCGCATGGAGCGCTTCATCCGCGACGATCCGCGCGTGCAGCAGGCCGTGAGCCGCCACCTCTTGGGCCTGCCGCAACCCGAGGAAGTGGCCGCGCTGGCGCTCTACCTCGCGAGCGATGAATCCGCCCACATGACGGGCGCCGAGATCGCCCTGGACGGCGGCCGCAGCGCCGTGGCGTAACACGGATCACCCCCGCCGCGCTTCGCGCGTCCCCCTCAAGGGGGCGACACCTGCGGCCCGGCAAAGCCGGTTCCGCGGTGTCCCTGGGGCGGGTGGTCTCTCGCACCTTGCCCATGCATGGACAATGCGCCGCTTCCATGCGCCACACGCCCACCGTCAAACAGTTGCGCGCCTTCGCTGCCGTGTACCGCAGCGGCAAGGTGGCCACGGCCGCGGCCGAGCTCTCGCTCACGCAGTCGGCCGTGAGCGCGCTCGTGCGCCAGCTCGAAGGCAAGCTGGGCGTGGCCTTGTTCGACCGCACCACGCGCGCCCTGCACCGCACCGCTGCGGCCGACCACCTCATCGCCACCGCCGAGCGCCTGCTCGGTGAACTCGACGGCCTGGCGCGCGACGCGCAGGCGCTCGAAGAACACCAGGCCGGCAAGATCCGCGTGGCCGTCACGCCCGCCGTCGCGCAAAGCCTCATGCCGCGCGCGCTCGCGCGCTTCCAGCGTGAGCAGCCGCAGACGCGCGTGCAGTTGGAAGACTGCGCGCCCGACCAGTTCGTCGCCGCCATCGTGGGCGAACGCGCGGACTTCGGCATCGGTGTGATGGAGAGCGAACACCCCGAACTGGTGTCCGAGGTGCTGTTGCGCGACCAGCTATGCCTCTTGTGCCACGCCGGGCACTCGCTCGCCTCGGGGGGCAAGGCGCTGCGCTGGAAGGCCCTGGCGGGGCAGCCGCTCATCGTGGTGCGCCCGGGCTATGGCAGCCGCCGCGCCATCGAGCGCGCCGCCGCCGTCGCCGGCATCGAGCTGCAGATCGTGCATGAGGTGTCGCTGCTGGCCACGGCCGTGGCCATGGCGCGCGAAGGCCTGGGCGCGGCCATCGTGCCGGCGTCGATGGCGGCCGAGGCCCGGCGCGGCGCGGACCTGGTGGCGCGCCGCCTGATCGCGCCCACGGTCTCGCGCGACATCAGCGTGGTGAGCAAGAAGGGCCACACGCTCGGCGCGGCGGCGCGCCGTTTCCTCGCGCTGGTGGCCTGAGTTCGCGACGCCGGCTCAGGCCTCGCCGCGCTCCATCAACTCGGCGAAGACCTGCGCGGCGGGCGAGAGCGATCGATCGCTCTTGAACACCACCGCCGTGTCGCGCTCCACCACCGGCCGCACCATGCGCCGCGCCACCAGTTCGGGGTGCAGCGCCGGTGCGAACACGCTGCCCGGCACCACCGCCACGCCCAGGCCCGCAGCGGCCAGGGCCACGGCCGTGGTGAGCAGCGAGACCTCGTGCGCCACGCGCAGTTCGACGCCCGCCTCACGCGCCGCCGCGTCGATGCGCCGGCGCACGCCGTAGCCCGGTCGCACGGTGATCACCGGCCAAACGGCGAGCTGTTTCCAGGTCAGCGGCTTGTCCGCCGCGAAGCGCGGGCCGGCGGGCGCGACCGCGGCCAGGTGGTCGCGCAGCACCACGCGCTGCGACAGCCCCGGCACCGGCCCTTCGAGCGTGCCCAACCCCAGGTCCACGTGGCCCGCGAGCACGCGCTCGGCGAATTCGCCGGGCGCGCAGTCGTCGATCTGCAGCTCGATCGTGGGGTGGCGGTCGAGGTAGCGGCGCACGGCGGCGGGCAGCAGGGTCTGCGCCACCGTGGACGTGGCCGCAATGCGCAGGCGCCCGCGCTCGCCGCGCGCGAGCGAGGCCATGCCGCCGCTCAACGCCTGCATCTCGGCCAGGGCGCGGCGCGCGTGGCCGATGGCCTCGGCCGCGGCCTCGGTGCGGCGCAGGCTGCGCGTGCTGCGGTCGAACAGGCGCACGCCCAGGCGCGCCTCCAGCTCGCGCAGCAGCACGGTCACGGCCGGCTGAGTCAGCGACAGGGCCTCGGCCGCGGCCGAGAGCTGGCCGCTGTCGTACACCGCCACGAAGGCGCGCAACTGGCGCACCGACGGCAGGCTGCCCAGGTGAGCGGGATTTTTATGAATCGCCATGGAAGTTTCATTTTTCACGCGGCGCGCGAACGCCTGTAATTGTCGGTTCCCACCCAATCAATGGAGACATGCATGACCCAGACCCTGCGTGCGCAGGTGCTGATCGTGGGCGCCGGGCCCGTGGGCCTGACGCTCGCCATGGACCTCGCCCAGCGCGGCATCGCCGTGCTGGTGGCGGAGACGCGCCACCGCGGCGAGCCGCCCAACGTGAAGTGCAACCACGTGTCGGCGCGCTCGATGGAGATCTTCCGCCGCCTGGGCGTGGCCGGTGCGCTGCGCGAGGCCGGCCTGCCCGGCGACTACCCGAACGACGTCGCCTACCGCACCAGCTTCACCGGCGAAGAACTCTCCCGCATTCCCATCCCCGCGCGCCAGAGCCGCTACACCGCCACCGGCGGGCCCGACACCTGGTGGCCCACGCCCGAGCCGCCGCACCGCATCAACCAGATCTACCTGGAACCCGTGCTGTTCGCGCACGCCGAGCGCCAGCCGGGCCTGCGCATCCTCAACCGCACGCGCATCGACGAGGTGGCGCAGGACGACGCCGGCGTGCGCGCCAGCGGCGTGAACCTGGACAGCGACGAGGCCATCGAGCTGCAGGCCGACTACCTGATCGGCTGCGACGGTGGCCGCTCGATGGTGCGCAAGCACATCGGCGCCAAGCTCTCGGGCACCGACGAGGTGGGCCGCGTGCAGTCCACCTACTTCCGCGCGCCCTCCCTGCTGGGCCTGGCGAAGCATGGCCCGGCCTGGGCCACCTTCTCGCTCAACCCGCGCCGCTGCGGCAACGTCTACGCCATCGACGGGCGCGAGACCTGGCTGCTGCACAACTACCTCAAGGCCGACGAAGCCGACTTCGAGTCCGTCGACCGCGACTGGGCGATCCGCGAGATCCTGGGCGTGGGCGCCGACTTTCAGTACGAGATCATCAGCAAGGAAGACTGGATCGGCCGCCGCCTCGTGGCCGACCGCTTCCGCGACCGCCGCATCTTCATTTGCGGCGACGCCTCGCACCTGTGGATTCCCATGGCTGGTTACGGCATGAACGCCGGCATCGCCGACGCCATGAACCTGTCGTGGGTGCTGGCCGCGCACCTGAACGGCTGGGCCACCGAGGCCGCGCTCACCGCCTACGAGCGCGAGCGCCAGCCCATCACCGAGCAGGTTTCGCGCTTCGCCATGAACCACGCCCTGGCCCTGCAGGCGCAGCGAGAGGGCGTGCCGGCGGGCATCGAGGACGCGGGCGAGGCCGGCGCTGCCGCGCGCGCCAAGGCCGGTGCCGCGCTGTACGAACTCAACGTGCGCCAGTACTGCTGCGGTGGCCTGAACTTCGGCTACTTCTACGACGACTCGCCGCTGATCGCCTACGACGGCGAGGCCGCGCCCGGCTACACCATGGACGGCTTCACGCCCTCCACCGTGCCGGGCTGCCGCACGCCGCACGTCTGGCTCGACGACGGGCGCTCGCTCTACGACGCGCTGGGCCCCGACTACACGCTGCTGCGCCGCGATCCCACGGTCGATGTGCGGCCGATCGAGGACGCGGCCCGGACACGCGGCGTGCCATTGCGCGTGCTGGACCTGAGCCCAAGCGAGGCCGGCGATCTCTACACGCCCGCGCTGCTGCTCTCGCGCCCCGACCAGCACGTGGCCTGGCGCGGCGACGCACCGCCGGCCGACCCGCTCGCGCTGATCGACCGCCTTCGCGGCGCCGCCGTCGCGGCCTGACACGATTCATCACCACAGGAGACACACCATGAACCGCCGCCTTGCCCTGACTCAGCTCGCCGCGCTGTGCGCCGCCACCGCCTCGCCCGCTGCCTTCGCGCAGCCCGACAAAGCGATCACCATCGTCGTGCCCTACGCGCCTGGCGGCACCACCGATCTGCTCGGCCGCCTGCTCGCGCAGCACATGTCGCCCTTGCTGGGCCGCACCATGATCGTGGAGAACAAGCCCGGCGCCGGCAGCGGCGTGGGCGCGGCCCACGTGGCGCGCGCGGCCGCCGACGGCAACACCCTGCTCGTGGCCACCAGCACCACGCTGGCCATCAACCCCTGGCTCTACAAGCAGCTCGCCTACGACCCGGCCAAGGACTTCGCGCCCATCGGCATGATCGGCGCGGTGCCGCTGCTGGTGGTGGTGAACCCCTCGTTGCCGGTGAAGACCATCGCCGAACTGGTGGCACTGTCCAAGTCGCGCCCCGGCGGCCTGGTCTACGGCTCGGCCGGCAACGGCAGCCCGCACCACCTGGGCGCCGAGATGTTCAAGGCCGCCACCGGCGCCAACCTCAAGCACGTGCCCTACCGCGGCAGCGGCCCGGCCATCACCGACCTGCTCGGCGGCCAGATCGACCTCATGTTCAGTGACATCCCGCCCGCGCTGGGCCACGTCAAGGCGGGCAAGCTGCGCGCCATCGCCGTCACCTCCGCCAAACGCCAGCCGGCCGTGGCCGACGTGCCCACCATCGCCGAATCGGGCCAGGCCGGCACCAAGGACTTCGAGGCCGTCGCCTGGCAGAGCGTGGTGGCACCGGCCGGCACGCCGCCCGAACTCATCAACCGCTACGCCGAGGCCCTGGCCAAGGTGATGAAGGAGCCCGCGCTGCGCGCGCGCCTGGAAGGCGATGGCTTCGAGCCGGTGAGCGCGCCCATGAGCCCGGCGCAGCTCGGCGCCTATCAACGCAGCGAGACCGAGCGCTGGGGCAAGGTGGTGCGCGCCTCGGGCACCACCATCGACTGAGGTTCGGCGACGAACGGGTCGCCTTCTGCGGGAAAACCCCCGAATCGATCGGGGTAGGCGGATCGGGCGATTTCATTTAACATGTTAAATAAATTGCCATGGACAGCAACGACAAGACCTTCACCCACCGCAACCTCCCGCGCCTGCTGCTGCAGGCTCGGGAGGCGGTGATGCAGCACACGCGGCCCAGCCTGCGCGAGCACGGCCTGAGCGACCAGCAATGGCGCGTGCTGCGCGTGCTGGGCGAACACGCGCGCGACCCGGCCGGCATCGAGACCGGGCGCATCGCGCGCGAGGCCTTCCTGCTCGGGCCCAGCCTCACCGGCGTGCTCGCGCGCATGGAGCGCGACGGCCTGATCTCGCGCGAGCGCTGCAGCCAGGACGCGCGCCGCACCGTGGTGCGCGCCACGCCCGCCGGGCTGAAGCTGGTGCGCAAGCTGTCCGCCACCATCCACGCGCACTACGCCTGGCTGGAGGAGCGATTGAGCAAGGCGCGGCTCGCGCAGCTTTATGCCTTGCTCGACGACGTGATCGCCCTGGAGGGCGATGTGGACGACAACCTGGATGAGGAGGCGGCATGACTGCCCATGGATGGGTGCCCTCGGGCACCGTATACGGCACGCTGCTGAACTTTCGCGGCGAAGTCGCGCGCTGGCAGCCGCGCATGGACGACAAGCCCTATGGCGGCGCGCCCAAGGCGCCTGTTCTGTACGTGAAGACGGCCAACACATTTGCGCCACACGGCGCCAGCGTGGCCTTGCCGGCGGGCGAAACGGTCGAGGTCTCGGCCAGCCTGGGATTGCTCATGGGCGAGCACGGCGCGCCCACGCACGCCCTGCTGGTCAATGACGTGAGCCTGGCGCACGACAGCTACTACCGCCCCCCGATGAAGTTCCGCAACCGCGACGGCTTCCTGGGCCTGCCGCTGGAGCCCACGCCGCTCACGGCGCTCGGGGGCATCGACGGCCTGGCCGCGCTCGAGCTGGAGCTGCGCATCCACGGCGTGCACAAGCAGAGCACCGCGCTCAAGGACCTGGTGCGCGACATCCCCACGCTGCTGAAAGACGTGGGCGAATTCATGACGCTGCGCGCCGGTGACGTGCTGCTCATCGGCAGCGAGGTGCTGGCCAACGGCACGCGCCCGCGCGTGGTGGCCGGCGACGCGGTGGAAATCAGCGCGCCGGGCTTCAAGCCTGCGGTGCAGCGCTTCGTGCAAGAGGGAGACGCGCAATGAAGAGAGCCCGCATCGCCTGGGCCGGCGCGGTCCACGACGCCGTCGAACGCGACGGCCAACTCGAGCTGCTCACGCCCGCCTTCAAGGGCCGCCGCGTCGGCTTCGACGAAGTCGTCTGGCTGCCGCCGCTGGCGCCCGTGCCGCGCCCGCGCACCGTGCTGGCCCTGGGCCTGAACTACGCCGACCACGCCAAGGAACTCGCGTTCAAGCCGCCCACCGAGCCCCTGGCCTTCGCCAAGGGCGAGGCCTCGCTCATCGGCCATCGCGCCTTCACCGTGCGCCCGGCCGATGTGAAGTTCATGCACTACGAGTGCGAACTCGCCGTGGTCATCGGCCGCACCGCGAAACACGTGAAGCGCGGTGACGCCCAGGACTTCATCGCCGGCTACAGCGTGGCCAACGACTACGCGATCCGCGACTACCTGGAAAACTGGTACCGCCCCAACCTGCGCGTGAAGAACCGCGACACCTGCACGCCCATCGGCCCCTGGCTGGTGGACGCACAAGACGTGCCCGACCCCGCGAACCTGGCCCTGCAGACCACGGTGAACGGCAAGGTGACGCAGCGCGGCAACACAAGCGACATGGTGTTCGACGTGCCCACGCTCATCGAGTACTTCACCTCCTTCATGACCCTGCAACCCGGGGACCTGATCCTCACCGGCACGCCAGACGGCGTGGTCGACTGCCAGCCCGGCGACGTGATCGTCACGTCCATCGAGGGCATCGGCGAACTGCACAACACCATCACCGCTCCAGCCTCCACATGACCATCCAGCACCTCATCAACGGCAAGGCCGTCGGCAGCGCCGCCACGTTCGAAACCACCAACCCCGCCACGCAGGCCACGCTGGCCGAGGTCGCCGCCGGCGGCGAGGCCGAGATCAACGCCGCCGTGCAGGCCGCCAAGGACGCCTTCCCCGCCTGGGCCGGCCGCCCCGCCACCGAGCGCGCGGCCATCATGCGCAAGCTCGGCGAGCTGATCACGAAGCACGTGCCCGAGCTCTCGCGCACCGAGACCGACGACACCGGCCAGACGATTTCCCAGACGGGCAAGCAGCTCGTGCCGCGCGCGGCCGACAACTTCAGCTACTTCGCCGAGATGTGCACGCGCGTGGACGGCCACACCTACCCCACGCCCACGCACCTGAACTACACCCTGTTCCACCCGGTGGGCGTGTGCGCGCTCATCAGCCCCTGGAACGTGCCCTTCATGACGGCCACCTGGAAGACCGCGCCCTGCCTGGCCTTCGGCAACACGGCCGTGCTGAAGATGAGCGAGCTGAGCCCCTTGACGGCCGCGCGCCTGGGTGAATTGGCGCTGGAGGCCGGCGTGCCGCCGGGCGTGCTCAACATCGTGCACGGCTTCGGCAAGGAAGCCGGCGAGCCGCTCTGCAGCCACCCCGACGTGCGCGCCATCAGCTTCACCGGCTCCACCGCCACCGGCAACCGCATCGTGCAGAGCGCGGGCCTGAAGAAGTTCAGCATGGAGCTGGGCGGCAAGAGCCCCTTCGTGATCTTCGAGGACGCCGACCTGGACCGCGCGCTGGACGCCGCCGTGTTCATGATCTTCAGCAACAACGGCGAGCGCTGCACCGCGGGCAGCCGCATCCTGGTGCAGCAGAGCATCTACGCCGACTTCGCGCAGAAGTTCGCCGAGCGCGCGAAGAAGATCGTGGTGGGCGACCCGCAGGACGACAAGACCATCGTCGGCCCCATGATCAGCAAAGCGCACCTGGCGAAGGTGAAGAGCTACATCGAGCTGGGCCCGAAGGAGGGCGCGACGATGCTGTGCGGCGGGCTGGACCGGCCGAGTTATGCGCCGGAGTTGTCGGCGCGTGTGGCCAAGGGCAACTACGTCTGGCCCACGGTCTTCGCCGATGTGGACAACCGCATGAAGATCGCGCAGGACGAGATCTTCGGCCCGGTGGCCTGCCTGATTCCGTTCAAGGACGAGGCGCACGCGATCGAGTTGGCCAACGACATCCAGTACGGCCTGTCCAGCTACGTGTGGACGGAGAACCTGGGCAAGGCGCACCGCGTGGCGGCTTCCATCGAAGCGGGCATGTGTTTCGTCAACTCGCAGAACGTTCGCGATTTGCGTCAACCGTTTGGGGGGACCAAGGCTTCCGGTACCGGGCGCGAAGGCGGTACCTGGAGCTACGAGGTGTTTCTGGAGCCCAAGAACGTTGCTGTTTCTTTGGGGTCGCACCACATTCCTCATTGGGGGGTGTGATGGGTTTTCAGGGCGTTTCACGCATCCGGGTGGGCAGGATCGAAGCGCCAGGGCGCTCTGCTCCGCGAATGTCCCCCGGATCGGGCTGCGCCCGACCCTCCTCCTTTATTTCGCTGCGCAGAGCGCCCTGTCACTTCGATCCGCAGAAGCGCACCGCACACCAACCGATGGTTCACCTCGGATGCAGCGCAGCAGCGACGATGGGTGTCCGCCGCAGCGAAATAAAGGAGGAGCCAAGGGCGCAGCCCTTGGCGGGGGACATTCGCGGAGGCGGGCACCCATTGGCGCTGCCCCCCACCAAGCCAGCCGAACAGCCGCTCGCACACCGAGCCCAAACAGGAGACCAACCATGGGCAAGTTAGCACTGGTAGCCAAGATCACCCACGTCCCCTCCATCGTCCTCAGCGAGATCGACGAAGGCCCCCGCAAAGGCACCCGCCAGGATGCCATCGACGGCCTGAAAGAAATCGGCCAGCGCTGCAGAGACATGGGCGTCGACACCTTCATCGTGTTCGACACCCACTGGCTCGTCAACGCCAGCTACCACATCAACTGCGCCAAACACTGGCAGGGTAACTACACCAGCAACGAACTGCCGCACTTCATCGCCAACATGCCCTACGCCATCCCCGGCAACCCCGAACTGGGCAAGCTGCTGGCCAAGGTCGCGAATCAGATGAAAGTGGACACGCTGGCGCACGACGGCACCACCCTCGCGCCCGAGTACGGCACCCTCGTGCCCATGCGCTACATGAACCCCGACCAGCACTTCAAGGCCGTGTCCGTCTCGGCCCTGTGCATGGCCCACTACCTCAACGACAGCGCCCGCCTGGGTTGGGCCCTGCGCCGCGCCATCGAAGACGAGTACGACGGCACCGTCGCCATCCTCGCCAGCGGCTCCCTCAGCCATCGCTTCGCGCAGAACGGCCTGGCGCCCGAATACGCCTTCAAGCTCTGGAGCCCCTTCCTGGAAACCATGGACCACGAGGTGGTGCGCATGTGGCAGAGCGGCGAGTGGAAGGCCTTCTGCGAAATGCTGCCCGAGTACGCCGTGAAAGGGCACGGCGAAGGCTTCATGCACGACACGGCCATGATGCTCGGCGCACTCGGCTGGAGCGAGTACGACGGCCACGGCGAGGTCATCACGCCGTACTTCGGTGCCTCGGGCACGGGGCAGATCAACATTGTCTTCCCCGTCACGCCCGTCACGGGCAAGGCGATCCCGCAGCCCCAGGCCTCGTCGGCGCAAGGCTTCCAGGCCGTCTCGCGGCTCTGAGCAGGACGGCACCCATGCCCCACCTCGTCATCCTCTACAGCGGCAACCTGGACGCGCCCGAAGCCGATGGCGGCACCGACATGCGCGCGCTGTGCCGCTCGCTCGCCGACGCCATGCTCACCATCCACGACGAAGGCGGGCGCCAGGTCTTTCCCACCGGCGGCACGCGCGTGCTGGCCTTTCCGGCCGCCCACTGGGCCATCGCCGACGGTGGCGACGCGGGCGAGGCCGTCGGCATGGGGCGCGACTACGCCTTCGTCTACCTCAACCTGCGCATGGGGCGCGGGCGCAGCGCCGCCGTGCAAAAGCGCTCGGGCGGCGCGCTGGAGGCCGTGGCGCGCCAGCACTTCGCCGAGCAACTGACCCGGCGGCCCATCGGCATCACCGTGCAGGTGGACGAAGGCCCCGAGGTCTTCGACGCCAAGATCAGCTCCCTCCACCCCCTGTTCACGCCTCTGCGATCGACCTGACCATGCTCGACGACGCCACCCTCCAGCAGCTCGCCACCGAACTCGACGAGTCCGCGCGCCAGCGCCAGCCGCTGCGCCACTTCTCGCAGCGCTTCCCCGCCATGACCATCGACGACGGCTACCGCGTGGGCCGCGCCTGGGTGGCGCTGCAGCGCGGCCGCGGTGACCCGGTCATCGGACACAAGATCGGCCTCACCAGCCGCGCCATGCAGATCTCCAGCCAGATCGACGAGCCCGACTTCGGCACCCTGCTGGGCTCGATGAAACTGGTGGCGAAGGCAGGCGAGGAACTGGAGATTCCGGTGAACCGCTTCCTCTCGCCGCGCGTGGAGGTGGAGCTGGCCTTCGTGCTCAAGAGCGCGCTGAGCGGCCCCGTGACGGTGGAGCAGGTGCTGGCCGCCACCGACTACGTCACGCCCGCCATCGAGATCATCGACGCGCGCATCGAGCAGTTCGACCGCGACACGAAGAAGCCGCGCAAGGTGTTCGACACCATCAGCGACAACGCGGCCAACGCCGCTATCGTTATCGGCGAGGGCGATGCCCGCTACCGCGCCAACCCGCTCACCACCGACCTGCCCTGGTGCGGCGCCGCGCTCAAGCTCAACGGCGTGGTGGAAGAAACCGGCCTGGCCGCCGGTGTGCAGGGCCACCCGGCCATCGGCATCGCCTGGCTGTCGGAGAAGCTCGCCCCCTGGGGCGAGACCCTGCAGCCCGGGCAGATCGTGCTGGCCGGCTCTTTCACGCGCCCCGTGCCCGCCCAGGCCGGCGACCGCTTCGAAGCCGACTACGGCCCGCTGGGCGTGCTGCGCTTCCGCTTCGTTTGATGCCTACCGCCACCATGCAAATCCCCACGAACGTGTTCAAGCAGGCCCTGGCCGAGGGCCGCGCACAGATCGGCCTGTGGGCCGCGCTGGCCAGTGCCTACAGCACCGAACTCATCGCGGGCGTCGGCTACGACTGGCTGCTCATCGACGGCGAGCACGCGCCCAACGACGTGCGCAGCACGCTCGCGCAACTGCAGGCCGTGGCCAGCGCCCAGCAGGGCTTCGGCGACGCGCGCTCGCACCCGGTGGTGCGCGTGCCCGTGGGCACGGGTGACGTCGGCACCGCGCTCATCAAGCAGTACCTGGACATCGGCGCGCAGACCCTGCTGGTGCCCATGATCGACACGCCCGAGCAGGCCGCCCAGGTGGTGGCCGCCACGCGCTACGCGCCGGTGGGCGTGCGCGGCATGGGCAGCGCACTGGCGCGCGCCTCGCGCTGGCAGGCGCACGCGCGCTACGTGCACGAGGCCGACGAACAGGTCTGCGTGCTGGTGCAGGCCGAGACCGTGACCGCCATGAAGAACCTCGACGCCATCGCCGCCACGCCGGGCGTCGACGGTGTGTTCATCGGCCCCGCCGACCTCAGCGCCAGCATGGGCCACCGCGGCAACGCCGCCCACCCCGAGGTGCAGGCCGCCATCGCCGACGGCATGCGCCGCATCCGCGCGGCGGGCAAGGCCCCGGGCATCCTGGCCACCACCGAGGCCGGTGCGCGCCAGTGGCTGGACGCTGGCGCGCTGTTCGTGGCCGTGGGCGCCGACAGCATGCTGCTCGCGTCCGGTGCCACGCAACTGCTCGCAAAGTTCAAAGGCCCGATCCAACAGGGCCCGAACACCTACTGACCATCGACCCACCCGAGAACAGAGGAGACACGTCATGAACGCCGCCCTGCAAACCACCACCGTGCTGCCCCCCGGCATGCACGCCGACGAATGGGCCGCGCGCCTGGAGCTCGCCGCCTGTTACCGCGTCTTCGCCATGCTCGGCTGGACGGAGATGATCTACAACCACATCACGCTGCGCCTGCCCGACAGCGTGACCGGGGGTGAGAAGCACTTCCTTATCAACCCCTTCGGGCTGCACTACAGCGAGGTGACGGCCAGCAACCTCGTGAAGATCGACCTGCAGGGCAATGTCCTCGACGGTTCCACGCACCGCGTCAACCCGGCGGGCTTCACGGTGCACGCCGCCATCCACGACGGCCTGCCCGGCGCGCACTGCGTGATGCACACGCACACCACGGCTGGCGTGTCCGTGGCCTGCCTGAAGGATGGCCTGCAGCAGACCAACTTCTACACCGCGCAACTGCACGGCATGGTGGCGTACCACGACTTCGAGGGCATCACCATCCACGCCGACGAGGGCCCGCGCCTGCTCAAGAGCATTGGCGACCGCCAGGCGGTGATCTTGCGCAACCACGGCCTGCTGGCCTGGGGCGGCACCTTGCCGCAGACCTTCGCCATCCTCTGGACCCTGCAGCGCGCCTGCGAGATCCAGCTCGCCACCTTCAGCATGGGCGGGCCGCAGGCCGCCATCCCCGTGAGCGAGGCGGTCGCCGCCAAATGCACGCGCGACTCCTTCCAGTTCGACCCCCGACACGGCGCCGGCCGCGACGTGTTCGACGCCCTGGTGCGCCAGGTCGATCGCATCGATTCGAGCTACCGCGCATGAGCGGAGCCACCGACATCCGCAGCGTCGCAATCGTGGGTGCCGGCGCCATCGGCGGCTGGCTGGGCACGCGCCTGGCGCGCTCGGGCCGCGAGGTGAGTGCTCTCGCACGTGGCGAGACGCTGGCCGCGCTGCGCGCGAACGGCCTGCGCCTGCATCAGGGCGGCGAGTTGCTGCAGGCTCCGGTGCGCGCCAGCGACCAGGCGCACGAACTCGGCCCGCACGACCTGGTGATCCTCGCCGTGAAGGCGCCCGCGCTGCCCGGCATTGCGCCCGCCATCGGGCCTTTGATCGGCCGCCACACCACCGTGCTCACGGCCATGAACGGTGTGCCCTGGTGGTTCTTCGAAGGCTTCGGCGGCGCGCTGCAAGGCACGCCCCTGCCCGTGGTGGACCCGGGCGGCGCCATGGCGCGCGCCGTGCCCGGCCGCCACGTGCTGGGCGGCGTGGTGCACGCCAGTTGCGCGCTCGACGCGCCGGGCGTGGTGCGCCACCACTTCGGCAATGGCCTCATCGTGGGCGAGCCGTCGGGCGAACAGAGCCCGCGCGCGCAGGCCGTCGTTGACGCGCTGACCGAGGCCGGCATCGAAGGCAAGCTGTCCCCGCAGATCCAGAAGGACGTCTGGTACAAGCTCTGGGGCAACATGACGGTCAACCCCGTGAGCGCCATCACCGGCGCCACCACCGACCGCATCCTCGGCGACCCGCAGGTGCGCGGCTTCATCAGCGCCGTGATGCTGGAGGCCAAGGCCATCGGCGCGAAGCTGGGCATCCCCATCGATCAGCAGCCCGAGGACCGCCACGCCGTCACGCTCAAGCTCGGCGCGTTCAAGACCTCCATGCTGCAGGACGTGGAAGCCGGCCGGCCCGTGGAGCTGGACGCGCTGGTCGCCGTGGTGGCCGAACTGGGCCGCCTGACGCAGGTGCCCACGCCCTTCACCGAGGCACTGCTGGGCCTGGCGCGGCTGCGCGCGCGCACCCTGGGTCTGTACCCCGAGGAACCGCAGCAGGGTTAGCCCGCTGGCGCACGGGGCGGGCGTGTTTCCAGAATGGAGTCATGCCCGCCATCTGGTCCCTCGATGCCCATGCGCCCGGCCAGGCGCTGAGCCCCACCGCCGTCTCGGCCCTGCTCGACTGCGCGAGCGCGCCGCCCAGCGCCGCGCGCCTGCTCAGCGCCATCGACGCCGTGGTGCCGGTGGAGTACCTCTCGCTCGTCAACTTCCGGCGCGACACACCCGAACTCGTCGAAGGCAGCTCGCGCCATCCCAACGAAGGCCACGGCCGCGACGTGGTGGCCGAGTGCTTCGCCATCTACCGCCGCAGCTACTGGCGCGCCGATTCTGTGATGCGCCTGGCCGACCGCGTGTCGCAGCGCCCCGCGCGCGAGGTGGCGGTGCTGCACTGCCGCGCCGATGAGTTGCCCGTGGCGGGCTGGCGCAACGACATCTACAAGCGCGAGCGCCTGACCGAGCGCTTCAGCTTGCTGCACGCGCCCACGCCGGGCGCGGTGCAGGCCATTCACCTCTATCGCGACGAACGCCAGGGCCTGTTCCGGCCAGACGAGATCGAGCGCCTGCTGGGCCTGGCGCCGCTGCTGCGGCAGGCGCACCAGGCGGCCCTGAACGCCGAGTGCGTGGCCGTGGACCGCGAGGCGCAGGTCGCGCAGTCGCGCCAGCGCCTGGCGCGCCTGGTGCCCACGCTTTCGCCGCGCGAGGCCGAGGTGGTGGCGCGCATCGCGCACGGGCTCAGCGCGGACGGCATCGCGGTGGAGCTTGATGTCGCCCCTTCGACGGTGGTGACTTTGCGCAAGCGGGCCTACGCGAAGCTGGCGGAGGCGGGGTTGCCGGCGGATCGGCTGCGGTTGGCGCGCTGGCTGGGTTGAGGAGGCGTGCACTGCTCGCATTCTTTGGATCACGGGGCGGGCGCCTTGGCCATATCCCCGTCCATCCCCCTCAAAGGGGACAAGCCACGGA
>NZ_CCAE010000076.1 GCF_000723405.1 Hydrogenophaga intermedia
CAAATCCGTCCCGTTTGAAGAACTGGCATCCGTTCCTACCCCAAACTCGTTTATCAACTGGCAACGCGACAGAACCGATTGTTTACCGTATTGGAACAAGCACGGGAGAACGTCAAAGCGGTAGCAGCGGGCTCACAAGGGAGCCTGCGCATCGCCGTATCCGACGGCGCGATTGATCCTCGGCTGTCGGCGTTCCTGGCCCATTGTCGCGAGGAAGAGCCGGAGATCGAGATTCGCCTGTCCGAAGTGCCCTTGGCCGAGCAAGTGCGAGGACTCCGATCAGGCGACTTCACCATCGGATTTGCGCACGCTGCCGATGTGGGCGAAGGCATCGTGGCCGAAACAATCTGGCAGGATCCATTGGTGGTCGCGATGCCTCCTAGGCACCCGCTGTTGTCGCACAAGAAGATTCCCCTGCACGAACTCGCCTGCCATCCTCTGGTGCTGTGCAACCCACAGGTATGCGAAGGCTACTGCCGTGAACTGGCCCGGCTCTTGCGGCCGCTGGAACGTGAACCCAACGTCGCTGAGCAGGTGTCTTCGCTCGACATGATGCTCACCTTGGTTGGCGCAGGCTATGGTGTCGGCTTCACAACCGCGGCCAGGATCGCAGTCAGCCAGCGTCCTGATGTCGTAGTCCGTCCCCTGGCCGTTGATTCGGCGGTGATCACCACCTATCTGCTTCGGCCCGATAGCGACGACTTGCCGGAGGCGCTGGAGCGATTTATCGTGCGCCTGCGCGAACACTCGGGTGACTGAGGGAAGGTGCTGCCCTTCGGAACGCTCGATCTCAGGCCTCGGTTGGATTGCGAAGATTGCTTTCCGTTGCCGCGATCAATTCGGCCGCACTGATCTTGAGCGCCATGGAAATTTTAAGTATGAGGGGGAGCGTGGGTACATGCTCGCCACGCTCGATCTTGCCCATGTGCGAGCGCGAAATGCCTGCCAGGGCTGCGAACTCGTCTTGAGCGATTGCTTGAGCGACACGCGCTGCGCGTACGGCCTGCCCAAACGCCATTGCTGGAGCGGACTCATACGTAGATGTGCCAGCGGGACGACCTGGCTGAATAGTGGGCTTCTGCATCAGCAGAAGCGTCGAATAATCCGCAAAAATTAACCACGTTAAAGTTATAGACGTTAAACTTCACTCTATTAATTCATGTTGGCTGAACCTGATCTGCTTTTTCGCTTTTATAGGCTCACATGCCCACCGTCATCAGCCAACCTCCCCATCTCAGGCTTGCGATAGCGCCAGGCGTAACGTCATCGAGGCTTTCGGACCTGCTTGCGCTCCAACGCGCCGAAGAGCCAGAGGTCACCATAGCGCTCCTTGAGGTCAGAGGTGACGAGATTCTTGCGGGACTGAAGGATGGCCATTACGACGCAGCGATGTCGCTTCAAGGAGCGACCGATTCGGCTCTCCATACACAACCCTTGTGGATCGAGCACATGGCAGTTGCTATGCCGTTGCGATCCTCCTTGATGGATCACGCCAAGCTCGCGATCGCCGATTTGCTGGATCACCCTGTCTTCCGCTGGCAGGCAGAGAGTTGCCCTTTGCTGGATCAGCGGTTGTCTTCACTTCCTGCGGTGAGGCAGCAGAGCACGCAGTACGTGGCTTCCTTCGAGATGCTGGCGCTCAAGGTCGCCGCAGGCTATGGCGTGGGAATCTCTACGCAATCGCGCATCGAGCGCGCTCACGGATGGGGACTCAGTATGCGATCGCTCGCCGACGGCCCCTACGAGGTCGTGACGTACCTCCAGCGGCCCTACGTACAAGCCACTCCGGCGACCGAGCGGTTCGAGCGCAGAGCGCTGCAGGTTGCAGTTACGATCTGATAGTGACAGGCGAGGCGGGCGCGATCAGCACACTGTCCTGAACCGGCTGCGGTACTCGGCCGGCGTGGTGCCCAGGGTCCTGCGGAATGCGCGGTTGAGCGCGTCAGTGGTATTGAAGCCGCAGGTTGTGGCAATCCGTTCAAGCGGTTCGTCGGTGGTTTCCAACCGATTGCGCGCCATCTCCACGCGCACCGATTCAATGTAAGCGGCCGGCGTCATGTTCAATTCCGTCTTGAAGATGCGGGTCAGTTGCCGATCGCTTACATGTGCCTGTTCGGCCAGTTCCGCGATGCTCATGGGCTTACCGATGCAGCGCATGATGTAGTGGCGCAGCGCATCCATGCGCCGGGTCTTGGACGCCGGTTCCAGCGAGGCACTGAATTGGCTTTGCCCACTCGGGCGCTTTAGGAACATCACCAGTTGGCGCGCCACGCGCAGCGCCAACCGCTCGCCGAAGTCATCGGCGACCAAAGCCAAGGCCAGGTCCAGACAGGCGGTCAGGCCGGCGCCGGTCCAGACATCACGGTCGCGGATGAAGATCGGGTCGGCATCCACCTTGACCTCCGGGTGCTCGTCAGCGAGTTGTTGCGCGGTGGACCAATGTGTGGTGACACGACGGCCTTCGAGCAGGCCTGCCGCAGCCAGGACATGCGCGCCCACGCACACGGACGCGAGGCGTCGGGTATGGCCTGCAAGCGCCCTCACAGATACCACCACCGAAGGCGCTACGACGGCGCGCACGCGTCGCTGCGCATCGACCTCGACCGCGCCCGGCACCACGAGGGTGTCGATCCTACGGGGGGCGAGGTCGGCGAATGTCGTATCGGGCAGTACACGCACACCGGCCGAAGTCATGACGGGCGCAAGCGTCGCAGCCGCCAACACCACCTCGTAGCCCGTCGGCTCGTCCATCTCGCGCTGAAGAAGTGAGAACACCTCGGCCGGACCGGTCACGTCCAGCAGATAGACGTGCTCGAACAGCACCATGACGATGAGGCGCTTGATGTTTGCCATGCTGCAAGCTCCGTGGGTGCCCGCGCACCGCAATGTCTGAATCTACATGTTAGATGACATTGCCGACATTCCGCTGCGCTTCTAGCATGACGAGGCGGTCATTTCTGATGGCCGGATCCTCCATTTCCCATTCAAGGAAGTACAACCATGAACTCCTCGACCACGCTGCGCCAGCTCAACGGACTGGACCCCACACCGGCCACGTTAGACGGTGCCACCTTGATCCTCGTGGACTACCAGAACACCTACACGCGCGGCGTCATGGAACTGGCCGGCTGGCAGCCGGCGCTGGCTTCGGCATCTGAACTGTTGACCCGGGCGCGCGCCGCCGGCACCAACAGCATCCATGTCGTTCACGATGGTGGAGAGGGCTCGCCCTACGACCTCGCCGCCAAGATCGGCAGATTCATCCCGCCGTCGCGCCGCTGTCCAACGAGCCCGTGGTCGTCAAGACGGCGCCCAATGCATTCGTCGGCACCGATTTGGGCGAGCGCGTTGAGGCGGCCGGTAACAAACAGGTCATCGTCATGGGATTAATGACTCACATGTGCGTGACGTTCACCGCCGAGGGTGCGTTTCTACGCGGCAACCAGCCCACCGTGGTGGCCGATGCATGCGCGACGCGGCCCATCCGAAGGGGCGTGGTGAATGTGTCGGCCGAGGTGCTGCATGAGGGCGCGTTGGCGACGATTGCCGATCTGTACGCCGTCGTGGTGCGCTCGGGCACATCGTTGCAATAAGGCGAAATGCAGTGGTCAGCGACAGGAATGGTGCCGCTGGCCACGGTACCGTCGAACCTCGGATTACGCCGTCTCAAGCATCGCAGCGCTGTCCACCAGCCGACGAACGCTCTGCTGGACGTCCTCGGGGATGAGCCTCGGCGGCAAGCCAGCCTCAGACGCACCTGTCTGCTGGTGGGTGGCCGCGATGACCCGGACGACCATGCCCAGATTGCTTGGCGTCACGATGTCGATGGCGGCACGATCACCCAGGTCCGGATGTGGCCGGGTGAGCATGCGATACAGATCCCACGAGTCCGCCCGCGGACATTGATTCATGAGCACCTGAGCCAGCTTGTGCTTGAGCGGCACCAGTTGCCAGTCGGGAACCCGCTGCCCCCGATTGCCCAGGCTGATGGACAGTAGCTTGCCGGCTTTCAGCTCCCGGTTGATCTGGTCCTTGGACTTTCCGGCCAGCTTGCCGAACAGCGGCACCGGCAGATTGTTCGGCGACTCGTACATGGCCAGCATTTCCTCGCGCTCCCGCTGGATTGCGGAGACTTCCGGCTCCGGAGCATGCGTCGGCGGTGGCGGCACCTGCGACAGCCGCTGGAACGTGATCTCGCCACTGTTCGGGGTCACGACGATGGGCGTGGCCACCATCGGCGGGACGCCAGGGGAAGCGGGCTCGGCCACCATGGGGACCGCGTCCACCACGTCCTCAGTTTCCGCCATCGCCGGCACCCCGTCGATACGCATCGTCAGATGCGCGCTGGCCGCTTCCACTTGGCCCTGTTCGAGCAGATCGAGACGATCCGCCCAGTCCTGCATCATCCGGCGGCGCGGCTCAACATACTTGGCGTGGTTGTAGGCCGAACTCACCTTGTTCGGGTCCGAGTGCGAAAGCTGCGCGTCCACCCAAATCTTGGGATAGCCGATCTCGTTGAGCGCCGTCGAGATGGTTCCGCGGATGCCGTGACCGGTCAGTTGATCCTTGTAGCCCATTCGTTTCAAGGCCGCGTTGAGGGTGTTCTCGCTGATGCGCTTCTTGAGTTCGCTGCGGTGCGTGAGCAGATGGACCTGAGCCGGCCTCATCACACCCAACAGGTAGCGCACGATCTCGATGGCCTGCACGGACAACGGCACGATGTAGGGCGGAACGTCCTGCGGGCGCTTGCCGGCCTTGCGCATCTCGTCCTGGAGTTGCTTGACGATCTGCGGCGGGATGATCCACAGGCCACGGTCGAGATCGAACTGGTCCGGGGTCGCCAGCCGCAGCTCGCCGGTACGCACGCCGGTCAGGAACAGCAGCCGGATGCCGAGTTGGGTCTGCCAACCACGAGGGTTGTAGAGCCTGAGCTTGTGCAGGAACTCGGGAAGCTCCGGAAGATGCAGGTAGGGGTTGTGGTTCACCGGGGGCTTGGGCTCGGCCACCACGTCCAGGTCGGAGGCCGGATTGGCTTCCAGCCCCTCCACGATGACGAGGGCATAGCGGAACAACTGCCCCAGCCAGGTGCGGACCTTCTCGGCAGTGGTGAACGCCTTGCGCTCCTCGATCCTCGCCAGGACGCCCAGGAGTTGGGGCCGGCGAATGTCGTAGATCGACATCTGCTTGAGGCTAGGCAGCACGTCCTTGTTGAAGATCCGCAGGATCTGCGACAGCGTGCTGTTCCTGCCCTCCTTGATTTCCTTGCGGCGATGCTCGACCCACGCATCGAAGACGGCCTTGAAGGTGTAGTCGGCCGCAAGCTTGACCGCGTGTCGCTTCTGTTTCCGATCGGTATGGGGGTTGACGCCCTTTGCCAGAAGCGCCCGGGCTTCGTCGCGCAAGGTGCGCGCTTCGCGCAAACCGATCTCGGGGTAGTTCCCCAGGGAGATGCGCTTTTGCTTGCCGAGCCAGTAATAGCGCAAATGCCACGACTTGCCGCCGGTGCGGGCGACCACCAGGCCGAGGCCATCGGTGTCGGGGATGCTGTAGGTTTTCTCGGCGGCCTTGGCTTGCCGCACGGTCAGATCAGAGAGTGTCATCATCAAGCTCCTAAGTCTTGGACTTAGGCCCGATGCTGCTTGTCATCCCGATCCAACCCCAGCAACAACCCGGAACCGGCACGACCCGCATTCTTTGGCCTTGTTTTTGGCCTCAAAAATGGTGGCTGTCAGTGGACTTCCGTGGCTTTCGCTGGAATGAAAAAAGGAGCCGAAGCTCCTCTTTTCAATGACTTACAGACGTCAGTGGAAGTCTGTAGATCATAAATTGGAGCGGGAAACGAGGTTCGAACTCGCGACCTCAACCTTGGCAAGGTTGCGCTCTACCAACTGAGCTATTCCCGCGTTTTCTGCAGTTCTTGCGTTCTGCAGAAGCTAGAAGTATAGCGAAAAAATCGGGGCCTTTTCAAGGGCCCGCAATTTTTTCAGTGCTTCACCGCGTCGGTTTCGCCCGCGGCCGCGCGCACCGACGCCGCCGCGATCTGCGCCGCGACTTCTTCGTCCGTGAGCGGCACCGGCTGACGCTCCAGCGCGATGGACAACACCTTGTCGATCCATTTCACCGGCACGATCTGCAGGCCTTCCTTGACGTTGTCGGGGATCTCCGCGAGGTCCTTGACGTTCTCTTCGGGGATGATCACCGTCTTGATGCCACCGCGCAGCGCGGCCAGCAGTTTCTCTTTCAGGCCACCGATGGCCGTGACCTCGCCGCGCAGCGTGATCTCACCCGTCATGGCCACGTCGGCGCGCACCGGAATGCCCGTGAGCGCGGACACCAGCGCGGTCGTCATCGCGGCGCCCGCACTCGGGCCGTCCTTGGGCGTGGCGCCGTCGGGCACGTGGATGTGGATGTCGCGCTTGTCGAACATCTCGTCCTTGATGCCCAGCACGCGGGCGCGGCTGCGCACCACGGTGCGCGCAGCTTCCACGGACTCCTTCATCACGTCGCCCAGCGAACCGGTGCGTGTGGTGACACCCTTGCCGGGCATGATGGCCACTTCGATGGTGAGCAGATCGCCCCCCACCTCGGTCCACGCCAGGCCCACCACCTGGCCCACCTGGTTCTGCTGCTCGGCCCGGCCGTAGCTGTACTTGCGCACACCCAGGAACTCGCTGAGGTTGTCCGCTGTCACCAGCACCGTGGGCGTGAACTTCTTGAGCAGCAGGCCCTTGACCACCTTGCGGCAGATCTTGGAGAGCTCGCGCTCCAGCGAGCGCACGCCGGCTTCGCGGGTGTAGTAGCGCACGATGTCGCGCACCGCGTCCTCGCGCACTTCGACCTCGCCGTCCTTGATGCCGTTGTTCTTGATCTGCTTGGGCAGCAGATAGCGCATGGCGATGTTGGTCTTCTCGTCCTCGGTGTAGCCCGAGAGGCGGATGACCTCCATGCGGTCCAGCAGCGCCGGCGGGATGTTCATCGAGTTCGAAGTCGCCACGAACATCACGTCGGACAGGTCGTAGTCGACCTCGACGTAGTGGTCGCCGAAGGTGTGGTTCTGCTCGGGGTCGAGCACCTCGAGCAGCGCGCTGGACGGGTCACCACGGAAGTCGGTGCCGAGCTTGTCGATCTCGTCGAGCAAGAACAGCGGGTTGCGCGTGCCCACCTTCGTGAGGCTTTGCAGCACCTTGCCCGGCATGGCGCCGATGTAGGTGCGGCGGTGGCCGCGAATTTCGGCCTCGTCGCGCATGCCACCCAGGGCCATGCGCACGTACTTGCGACCCGTGGCCTTGGCGACGGACTGGCCCAGCGAGGTTTTGCCCACGCCCGGCGGGCCCACGAGGCACAGGATGGGCGCCTTGACCTTGTCCACGCGCTGCTGCACCGCGAGATATTCGAGGATGCGGTCTTTCACGCGTTCGAGGCCGTAGTGGTCCTCGTTCAGCACGGCCTCGGCGTGCGCCAGGTCGTGTTTGATCTTGGTCTTCTTGCTCCAGGGCAGGCCGACCAGCACGTCGATGTAGTTGCGCACCACCGTGGCCTCAGCCGACATGGGCGACATGAGCTTGAGCTTCTTGAGCTCGCCCTCGGCCTTCTTGCGCGCGTCGGCGGGCATGCGCGCCGCCTTGATCTTCTTCTCGATCTCCTCGACGTCGGCTCCCTCTTCGCCCTCGCCAAGCTCCTTCTGGATCGCCTTGACCTGCTCGTTGAGGTAGAAGTCGCGCTGGTTCTTCTCCATCTGGCGCTTCACGCGCCCGCGGATCTTCTTGTCGACGTTGAGGATGTCGACTTCGCGCTCGAGTTGCTCGAAGAGGTTTTCCAGGCGCTTGATGACCGGGTCGAGGTCGAGCACGACCTGCTTGGACTCGAGCTTGAGCGGGAGGTGCGCCGCGATGGTGTCGGCGAGACGGCCCGGGTCGTCGATGCTGGAGATGGAGGTGAGGATCTCCGACGGGATCTTCTTGTTGAGCTTGACGTATTGGTCGAACTGCTGCATCACCGCGCGACGCAGTGCCTCCAGTTCGTTGGCTGCCACTTCCGCGCGCTCGTTCGCCGGGTCGATGGGCGACACGTTGGCCACGAAGTGCGTCTCGCCATCATTGATGGACAACACCTTGGCGCGCTGTACGCCTTCCACCAGCACCTTCACAGTGCCGTCGGGCAGCTTGAGCATCTGCAGGATGGTGGCGACGCAGCCCATCTCGAACATGTCCTCGGGCGAGGGTTCGTCCTTGGCAGCGGCCTTCTGTGCCACCAGCATGATGCGGCGCTCCGATTCCATCGCCGCCTCGAGCGCCTTGATGCTCTTGGGCCGGCCGACGAACAGCGGGATCACCATGTGGGGGAACACCACCACGTCGCGCAGAGGCAGCAGCGGCAGTTCGACAGGGATACTGGGCAATGGAGTCTGTCCGGACATAGGGGCCTTTCACGCCTGTTTGGCGGCCTCGCGGTACACCAGCAGAGGCGGCTTGTTTTCATCGATGGTGGATTCGTCCACCACGACCTTTTCCACGTTGCTCAGCCCAGGCAGCTCGAACATGGTGTCGATGAGGGCGTTTTCAAGGATGGAGCGCAGGCCGCGCGCGCCCGTCTTGCGCGCCAGGGCCTTGCGGGCAATGGCCTTGAGCGCGGCGGGACGCACCTCCAGTTCGGCGCCCTCCATCGACAGCAGCTTGGAGAACTGCTTGACGACGGCGTTGCGCGGTTGGGTGAGGATGTCGACCAGCGCGTCCTCGCTCAGCTCGGCCAAGGTCGCGATGACCGGCACACGGCCCACCAGTTCGGGAATCAGGCCGAACTTGATCAGGTCCTCGGGCTCGACCTCGCGGAACACCTCGGTGAGGCTGCGTTGCTGCTTGCTGCGCACCGCGGCCGAGAAACCAATGCCTGAAGCCTCGGTGCGGTTCTCGATGATCTTCTCGAGACCCGCGAAGGCGCCACCGCAGATGAACAGGATGTTGGTGGTGTCGACCTGCAGGAAGTCCTGATTGGGGTGCTTGCGCCCACCCTGCGGCGGCACGCTGGCCATGGTGCCTTCCACGAGCTTGAGCAAAGCCTGCTGAACGCCCTCGCCCGACACGTCGCGGGTGATGGACGGGTTGTCCGACTTGCGCGTGATCTTGTCGATCTCGTCGATGTACACGATGCCCTGTTGGGCGCGCTCGATGTCGTAGTTGCAGCTCTGCAGCAGCTTGGCGACGATGTTCTCGACGTCCTCGCCCACGTAGCCGGCCTCGGTCAGCGTGGTGGCGTCGGCCATCACGAAGGGCACATTGAGCATGCGCGCCATGGTCTGGGCCAGCAGCGTCTTGCCCGAACCGGTGGGGCCGATGAGCAGGATGTTGCTCTTGGCGAGTTCGACCTCGTCCTTGCGCGAGCCCTGCTTGTGGCGCAGGCGCTTGTAGTGGTTGTAAACGGCCACGGCCAACGCGCGCTTGGCGGCGTCCTGGCCGATCACGTAGTTGTCGAGGTTGCCCTTGAGCTGCGCCGGCGTGGGCAGTTCGTCGCCCGAAGCCTTCACCGCTTCGATGCCGGGCAACTCGTCACGGATGATGTCGTTGCAGAGGTCGATGCACTCGTCGCAGATGAACACCGAGGGCCCGGCGATGAGCTTCTTCACCTCGTGCTGACTCTTGCCGCAGAACGAGCAATACAGCGCTTTTTCGCTGGAGGCGGCTTTCTTGTCGGCCATGGTTCGGTGTCAGGGAAAAACGGTGTTCAATGATAGTTCATGGTCCGACGGGGCCAAATCCGCGAAAAGGGCAGCAAAAACCGTGTTTGGCCACCCTTTCCGCCGGGTTCAGCTTGCGCTGGGGCGCTTGTCGATGACCTTGTCGATCAGCCCGTATTCGGCTGATTCGGCGGCCGAGAGGTAGTAGTCGCGCTCGGTGTCGCGCTCGATCTTCTCGAGCGGCTGGCCGGTGCGTTCGGCCAGGATCTTGTTGAGCTGCTCGCGGGTCTTGAGGATCTCGCGCGCGTGGATCTCGATTTCCGTGGCCTGGCCCTGGGTGCCGCCCAGGGGCTGGTGGATCATGACCTTGCTGTTGGGCAGGCTGAAGCGCTTGCCCTTGGTACCGGCGGCCAGCAGGAAGGCACCCATGCTTGCGGCCATGCCCACGCACAGCGTCGACACGTCGGGCTTGATGAAATTCATGGTGTCGAAGATCGCCATGCCGGCGCTGACCGAGCCACCGGGCGAGTTGATGTAGAACGAGATGTCCTTGTCGGGGTTCTCGCTTTCCAGGAACAGCAACTGGGCAACGATGAGGTTGGCCGACTGGTCGTTCACCGGCCCGACCAGGAAGACCACGCGCTCCTTCAGCAGGCGCGAGTAGATGTCGTAGGCGCGCTCGCCACGGCCCGATTGTTCGATGACCATGGGCACCATGCCCAGGCCTTGGATATCCATGACGCTCATGAGGGTCTCCGAGTGAGTCCGTACGGGTTCAAAACACAATGGCCCAACTGTAACCAACCCCGAAGGCCACTTTTGACGGTGGGGCCATGGCGTTGATCGGCTGGACGCAAGTGCCCAGATGGGGGGTCGAATGGCAAAAAAAAGAGGCGGATCGCTCCGCCCCCTCCTTCAGGATGCGTGGCACCCGATCAGGCCTGGGCCATCAGTTCGTCGAAGCTCACGGCCTTGTCGCTGACCTGAGCCTTGGACAGCACGAAGTCGGTGACGTTGTTCTCGATCACGATGGCTTCAACCTCGGCCAGGCGGCGGTTGTCCGACTGGTACCAGCGAACCACGTCGGCGGGCTTCTCGTAAGAGGCGGCGAGTTCGTCGATGTGGGCCTTGATCTGCTCGGGCTTGGCGTGCAGTTCGTTCAGCTTCACCAGTTCGGCCACCACCAGGCCCAGGCGCACGCGACGCTCGGCCTGCGGACGGAACAACTCGTCGGGGATGGGGGCCTTGTCGGCGTCCTTGATGCCGCGCTGCTTGAGGTCGGCACGGGCGCCTTCGACCAGGCGGTCCAACTCGGCCTGCACCACGGACTTGGGCAGGTCCAGCTCCGCCACGCCCACCAGGGCGTCCATCACGGCCGCCTTGTTGCGGCCCTGCAGGCGGAACTTGACCTCGCGCTCCAGGTTCTTGCGGATGTCGGCGCGCAGGCCATCGACGCTGCCGTCGGCCACGCCCAGCGACTTGGCCAGGGCTTCGTCCACGGCGGGCAGGTTGGCCTGCTCGATCTTCTTCACGGTGACCAGGAAGTCGGCGGTTTTACCGGCCACGTCCTTGCCGTGGTAGTCCTCCGGGAAGGCCAGGGGGAAGGTCTTGCTCTCGCCGCTCTTCATGCCGCGCACGGCGTCTTCGAATTCCTTGAGCATCTGCCCATCGCCAACGATGAACTGGAAGGCCTCGGCCTTGCCGCCCTCGAAGGGCTCGCCGTCGATCTTGCCTTCGAAGTCGATGGTGACGCGGTCGCCATCCTGGGCGGCCTGGTCTTGCGCGCGCTGCGCGAAGGTGCGGCGCTGCTTGCGCAGGATGTCCAGCGTGCGGTCGATGGCCGCGTCGTCCACCTCGGCGGAGAGCTTCTCGACCTTGGCTCCGGCGAGGTCGCCGATCTTGACCTCGGGGTAAACCTCGAACACCGCGTCGAAGGCCAACTGGCCTTCAGGCGCGCCTTCCTTCTCGGTGATGCGCGGCTGGCCGGCCACGCGCAGTTGCGCTTCGTTGGCGGCGCTGGCGAAGGCCTCGCCCACCTTGTCGTTCATGACCTCGTAGTGCACCGAGTAGCCGTAGCGCTGGGCCACGACGTTCATCGGCACCTTGCCGGGACGGAAGCCGTCCATCTTGACGTCGCGCGCGATGCGCTTGAGGCGCGCGGCGACTTCGTTCTGGATGACGTCGGCGGGCAACGTGAGCGTGATCTTGCGCTCGAGCTTCTCCAGGGTTTCAACGGTCACGGTCATGGTGTTCTCCAAGGGAAGGCCGGCCGTTCGGGCCGACGCGGGGCGTATCGGGATTCCGTGGGGCTGGTGCGCGGGGGGGGACTCGAACCCCCACACCATTGCTGGCGTCAGGACCTAAACCTGGTGCGTCTACCAATTTCGCCACCCGCGCGCCGGGAGGGTGTCTGGCGCCGCCGGATTGAGGCCCGGCGGGGCGGGTAGCCCACTCACGGAAACCCGCGATTGTAGCGGTTGGATGAACCTCGAAAGGCCTTGGATCAGGCCGACAGACGACGGCGCAGCGCGCGGATGGCGCTGCCCGGCGTGGTGAGCACCGGCAGACCGGTGGCCGCCTGCACGGCCGACGCCGAACGGGCCAGGCTGAACTGCGCCAGCGCGATGAGCGCGCATCCCTCTGCCTGCAGCCGCTTCGCCGCCTCGACCGCCAGCGCGTCGTGGCGCGCGGCGTCACCCGCGTTCAGCGCCTCGAGCGCGCCCTCAGCCAGCGCGGTGCGCAGCGGCACGCCGGACGGAAACTCCGGCGGCATGGACTGCAACGTAGGGCCGAAGGTGGCCAGCAGCCCGATGGGCCCGCCCAGCCGGGCGGCTTCGGCCACGGCCTCGTCCACCATGGCCTCGTTGGGCTTGAGCACCGGCAGGTGCGGCCGGCGCGCCGCCGCGGCCTCGATGCAAGGCCCGAAGGCCGAGCACGTGAACAGGATGCCCTGTGCGCCCGTGGACTCGGCGTAGGCCGTGAGCGTCTCGAAGCGCGCGTACATGGAAGCGTCCAACCCCCTGCCCTCGCGCGCCAGATCAGCCGAGAGGCTGTCGTCGAGCAGGTTCATGCGAATGGCCTCGGGCCAGTCGTGCGCCATCGCTTCGTTGATGGGCGCGACCGAATGGGCCAGCGCGTGGATCAGCGCGATGCGGACAGCCATCAGGCGACGGCGGGCTTGAGGCCCGGCTTCATGCGCCGGCCCTGGCTCCACCACACCAGCGCGATGAGCAGCAGCGCCGGCAGGTAGAACCACTGCGGCGTCGGGCGATCGCTGGGCACGAGCACCTCTTTCACGTCCCAGCCCTGCTCGAAACCGGACTTGGCCGCGCGCGAGCCGAACTTGATCGCGCCGATCTGCATCTGGTCGCCCAGGGGCATGAGCTGCAGACCCGCGTCGGACAGGCGCTTGCGGCCGTCCTCACCGGCCTCGCCGAGCTGCACCGCCACTGTCTTGGTGATGTCGTCGCCCTCCAGCGACAGCCCCTGGATGACCATGACCACGCGGTCATGGGCCGGGCGGTCGCGCGCCACGTCGTACACCTTCGCCGGCGAGACGCTCTGATTGGGCGCATAGAGGCGGTCCATGAAGGCGTCCGGGCGGAACAGCAGCACCACGGCGATGGCCAGCAGCACCGTTTCCCACCACCGGTTCTTCACGCGGAACCAGAGCATGGTCACGGCGGCGAAGATCAAGGTGGCAATGGTGCAAGCCAAGATTACGCGGATCAGTTCACCCCAGCCGTGCACGTCGATCAGTAGCAGTTGCGGGTTGAAGATCCAGATGAAAGGCAGGATGACCGTGCGCAGCGCGTACACGGCGCCTTGCACACCCGTGGCGATGGAGTCCTCGCCCGAGATGGCCGCCGCTGCGAAGGTGGCTAGCCCCACGGGTGGTGTGATGTCACCCATGATCCCGTAGTAGAAGACGAACAGGTGCACCGCGATCAGGGGAATGATCAGGCCGCTCTGCGCGCCCAGTTCCACCACCACCGGCGCCATCAGCGTGGCCACCAGCACGTAGTTGGCCGTGGTGGGCACGCCCAGGCCCAGCACCAGGCAGACGAAGGCGATGAACAGCAGCATGGCCATGACGTTGCCTTGCGCCACGAATTCGACGAACTCGGTCATGCGCAGGCCCAGCCCGGTGAGCGTGATGGCGCCCACGATCACGCCGGCCGTGGCCGTTGCCACACCGATGCCGATCATGTTGCGCGAGCCGTCGGTGAAGCCCTGCACGACCGAGTCCCAGCCCTCCTTCCAGGCACCTGGCGCGGACACGCCGCGGAACAGCGCGATCAGCGGCTTCTGCGTGAGCATGAGCACCACCAGCGTGACCACGGCCCAGAAGGCGGACAGCGCGGGCGACATGACCTCGACCATCAGGCACCAGATCAGCACCGCGATGGGCAGGATGTAGTGCAGGCCGGCGCGCACCGTGGGCCAGGTCTGCAGCGGTTTCGGGTTCTCGATGTCGATGTCTTCGGGCAGGTCCTCGCTCTTGGCGGCCTGGTACACCGAGAACAGGTACAGGGCCAGCACCACAGCCGAGACGGCATAGGAAGCGGCCGCGCCGAGCACCGCATTGATGCCCATGATGAGGTAGTAGATCGCACAGACCACGGCGATGCTGCCGCTGATGCCGATGAGGTTGCGCAGCACGCGGATGCGCCAGGGACGTCGCACGGCCTGAACGATGGGGTTCATGCCCAGTTTCAGTGCCTCCAGGTGCACGATGTAGAGCAGGCCGATGTAGGACAGCGTGGCCGGCAGGAAGGCGTGCTTGACGATCTCCGCGTAGGGGATGCCCACGTACTCGACCATCAGGAAGGCGGCCGCGCCCATCACGGGCGGCATGATCTGGCCGTTGACGGAACTCATGGTCTCGATGGCACCGGCCTTGACGCCACCGTAGCCCGCCTTCTTCATGAGGGGGATGGTGAAGATGCCACCCGAGACCACGTTGGACACCGAGCTGCCCGAGATCATGCCGTTGAGGGCCGAGGACACCACGGCCACCTTGGCCGGGCCGCCGCGCAGGTGGCCCAGCGCCGCGAAGCTCACCTGCATCATGTAGTTGCCACCACCCGCACGGTCCAGCAGCGCGCCGAACAGCACGTAGACGAAGATGGTGCCGGCCGACACACCCAGGGCGATGCCAAACACGCCTTCGGTGGTGAGCCACATGTGCGAGAGCAGGCGGTTGAGCGAGGCGCCCTTGTGCGCCAGCACCTCGGGCAGCCAGGGGCCCAGCATGCTGTAGGCGATGAAAATCACCGCCAGCGCCGCCATGGGCCAGCCCACCGCGCGGCGCGTGGCCTCCAGCAGCAGCACCAGGCCGATGGTGGCCACCACGATGTCCATGGTGTTGGGTGTGCCGGGGCGCGTGGCCAGCTCGGCGTAGAAGATCATGAGGTAGGCCGCCGCGAAGGCGCCCGCGATCGCGAGCACCCAGTCGGCGATTGGCACATAGGCGCGTGGCGAGCGCTTGAAGGCCGGCCAGGCCGCGAAGGCCAGGAACAGTGCGAAGGCCAGGTGGATGGCGCGCGCCTCGGTGTCGTTGAGGATGCCGAAGCCCAGCTCGAACGGCAGGGGCGAGGCATACCAGAACTGAAACAGCGCCCACAGCAGGGACACGGTGAAGATGATGCCGGCGGTGATACCGCTGGGCTTGCGGCCGCCGGTGTCGCTGTCGGCGACGAGCTGCTGCAAGGCTTCGGGCGCTTTTTCGATGTCGGTGCTCATGGTGCGCGCTCCGGGAATGAAAAAAGAAACAGGGACGGTCAAAAAAAAATGGCGAAGCAAACTTCGCCATGTGTGAAGGGTCGGGGCCCGTTTCCACCCGGGAATGGGCCCCTCACATTACTTGATCCAGCCCTTTTCCTTGTAGAAGCGGGCCGCGCCTTCGTGCAGCGGCGCGCTCAGGCCGTCCTTGACCATGTTTTCAGCACTCAGGTTGGCCAGCGCGGGGTGCAGCTTCTTGAACTCGTCAAAGTTGTCGAACACTGCCTTGACCACGGCGTACACCGTGTCGGCCGGGGTCTTGCTGGAGGCGACGACCGTGGCCATCACGCCGTAGGTATTGGTGGGCTGCGGATTGTTGGGGTACAGGCCGCCCGGCACGGTCACCTTGGCGTAGTAGGGCTTGTCGGCCACCAGCTTGTCCACGGCCGGGCCCGTCAGCGAGACCAGCTTGGCGCCGCAAGAGGTGGTCGGATCCTGGATGTTGGCGCTCGGGTGGCCCACGGCGTAGAAGAAGCCGTCGATCTTGCCGTCGCACAGCGCGGGGCCGTGCTCGTCGGCCTTGAGTTCAGACGCGAGAGAGAAATCGCCCATTTTCCAGCCCATGGCGCCCAGCAGCTCTTCCATGGAAGAGCGCGTGCCCGAACCCGGGTTGCCGACGTTGAATCGCTTGCCCTTGAAGTCCTCGAACTTGGTGATGTTGGCTTCCTTGCGGGCCACGACGGTGAAGGGCTCGGGGTGCACGGCGAAGACGGCACGCAGGTCGCCCACGGCACCGCTGTCCTTGAACTGGCCCACGCCTTTGGTCGCGTTGAACTGCACGTCGGACTGGGTGAAGCCCATGTCGAGTTCACCGGCCTTGATGGTGTTCACGTTGAACACAGAACCGCCGGTGGATTCCACCGAGCAGCGGATGCCGTGCTTGGCGCGGTCCTTGTTGACCAGGCGGCAGATGGCGCCACCCGCGGCGTAGTACACGCCGGTCACGCCACCGGTGCCGATGGTCATGAACTTCTGTTGGGCAAAGGCGGGCGCGGCGGGCGCCATCATCGCGACCGATGCGGCCACGGCGCTGAGACAGGCGGTGAGTTTTTTCATGGTGGTTCTCCTGCGGTTCACTGGTGGTTGTTGAAAGGCGTGAGGCTCTTGTGGAACCGTCGCGCGCAGGCCGGAGATGCTAATGCAATCGCCCGGGTTGCCCCTGACGCGACGGCACCGGGTTTACCCCGGGCTGCCATGCAGAGCCGGCATGGCGTCAAACGGTGGCGGGTCTGGGTACCCCGGCCAGTGTCTTGTCGATGGCCTGGCGCAAACGATGCACGATCTGGGCCAGTTCGCCCGGCGTGGAAATGAAGGGGGGCGCCAGCAGGATGTGGTCGCCGCAGCGGCCGTCCACCGAACCGCCAGCGGGATAGCACATCAGCCCTTCCGCCATGGCGGCGCGCTTGATGCGCGCGTGCAGCTTCAATTCCGGGTCGAACCACTGCTTGCTGGCGCGGTCGGCCACCAGCTCGATGCCCCAGAACAGACCGCGGCCGCGCACGTCGCCCACATGGGGGTGATCGCCGAAGCTTTCCTGGAACAGTGCCTGCAATTGCGCACCACGTTCGCGCACCTGCGCGAGCAGGCCGTCGCGCTGGATGACCCGCTGCACCGCGAGCGCCGCCGCGCAGGCCACGGCGTGGCCCAGGTAGGTGTGTCCGTGCTGGAACAGGCCACTGCCCTTGCGGAAGGTCTCCACGATGCGGCTTTGCGCCAGCACCGCGCCGATGGGCTGGTAGCCGCCACCCAGGCCCTTGGCGATGGTGAGCAGGTCGGGCACCACGCCCTCCTGTTCGCAAGCGTGCAGCGTGCCGGTGCGGCCCATGCCGCACATCACCTCGTCCAGGATCAGCAGGATGCCGTGGCGGTCGCAGAGCTCGCGCACGCCCTTGAAATAGCCAGGGACGGGGGTGAGCACGCCCGCCGTGGCACCGCCCACGGTTTCGGCCACGAAGGCGATGACCTTGTCGCCGCCCAGGCGTTCGATGGTGGCCTCCAGCTCCGCCACCAGGCGCTGGCCATATTGCTCCGCGGTTTCATCGGCGTGCTTGTCGCGGTATTCATAGCAGGGCGAGACGTGCTCCACCTCGATCAGCAGCGGCTTGAACTGCTCGCGCCGCCAGGCGTTGCCGCCCACGGCCAGCGCGCCCAGGGTGTTGCCGTGGTAGCTCTGGCGGCGCGCGATGAAGTGCTCACGCTGCGGTTGGCCGATCTCCACGAAGTACTGGCGCGCCATCTTGAGCGCGGCCTCCACGGCCTCGGAGCCGCCACTGACGAAGTACACGTTGCTCATGCCGGCGGGGGCCGTGTCGATCAGGGTGTCGGCCAGTTCCTCGGCCACCGCCGTGGTGAAGAAGCTGGTGTGCGCGTAGGCCAGTTGATCGAGTTGCTGGTGCATGGCCGCGATCACATCCGGGTGGCCATGGCCCAGGCAGGAGACGGCCGCGCCGCCCGAGGCGTCGAGGTAGGTTTTTCCCTGGCTGTCGGTGATCGTGATGCCCTGGCCGCTGACGGCGACGGGCATGTCCTGGAGCAACTGGCGGTGGAAGACGTGGCTGGCTTGCATGGCGGGCGAGCACAAC
>NZ_CCAE010000077.1 GCF_000723405.1 Hydrogenophaga intermedia
CAGCCTGACGCCACAGATCGGCGATCCGGCGCTGCACCATAAGGATCAACTGGTCTGTGGTGGTGAACAGGCAATACCGAAGAAAGCATGCGACCTCCACGGTGCGCGCTGGCTCTTTGATCTTGGCTCCGGCTGAGGGCGGCCTGGAGACAAGTCGGCGCGCGTAGCGGCGCAAGATGAGATCGGGGATGTCTGCCAGGTGCTTATGAACGTCCAGCGTGTAAAGCAGGTCGATGCGCTCCAGTACCTCGCTGATTTGGCGGGTTGAGTGTTTCGCCGGTGCAGCCCATAGCCAACTCTGCTGGGTTTGTCCATCTGGGCGCAGCTCTGAAACTGAGGCTCGCCAGCGATCAAGTGTTGCTGGATCAACGCTGGCGGCGATGGCGGTGCCTGTTTCAACTTCAAGCTGGGCAAGTGCCGCCGCAATCAGTGTCCGAATTGCCCGCTCGTGCACGATCACCAGCTTGTTCTTGTACAGCCATTGACGCGCCCGCACGAGTAGCTGATCGCGGTCGGCGCAGCGCGCCACTTCGTCGCGCAGTTCACGTACCAGTGAGCGGCGCTGGTGCTCGCTCATCCACTGGAATCCAAGGACCGTGCAGGCTACTTGTTGGTGATCGAATAGCGTGCGCCCGCGTTCATACATGGCTCTCAGCGAGGCGACTTCTGGTGCTGCAATGCCAAGCTCGTTGCCAAGGTGGCGCCACAAGGCTACTGGAATTACCCGAAAGGCACCGAGCAAACGCCCACTCATGCGCAGGAAACCAATATGGAGCGCCAGACCAAGCTTGTGGGAATCACCTCGGCGTGCATTGATTGCGTCGCGCTCGGCACCATCGAAGGTGAAAAATGCCTTCATCTCGAAGTCGCTGATATCGCGGGGGAGCCCACGCATCCCCAAAAACGTTGTGTGCCAACCCTGCATCGTGAACCTCAAAAGTGGGAGGCCACCATACCCGTTTACAAAGCGAACAGGAAAGTCAATGAAATCAACGGTCTACCCAGACCACCCCCGCGCCAGTGCTAGCTTTGCGTACCGTCACTTATTGCACTGAAAACGAGGAGACCCCGAAACGCATCACCGTAGGCGTGGCCATCGCCGGCGCGGCCGTCCTGGTGCTGGGCGCGGCCTGCTATGCCGCCGGTGCCCGCATCAACACGACCAAGAGCATCCCAGTCGGCCTGTACTGGACAACCAGCGCGCCGGTGGAGAAGGGCGCTTACGTGCTTTGGTGCCCGCCGAAAGCGGGCGTGTTCGATGACGCCAAGGAAAGGGGTTACATCGGGGCCGGCTTCTGCGCGGGCGGGTACGGCTACATGATGAAGCGCGTTTTAGCCGCTAAAAGCGACACCGTGACCGTCACTGATGACGGCGTGCGGGTGAATGGCGAGCTGCTGCCCTTGAGCAAGCCGATCAAGGCCGATTCCGCTGGCAGGCCATTGCCGCGTTTCCAGGCCGACCGCTACACGCTGGGCAATTCCGAGGTGCTGCTTATGTCGGACGTAAGCGGCACTTCCTTCGATGGCCGTTACTTCGGGCCAATCAATCTTTCGCAAATCAAGACCGTGATTCGTCCGGTCATCACCTGGTAGGGAAGGGGATCACCATGCGACTTTTCATCGCTGAAAAACCATCCGTAGCAAAAGCCATTGCCGAGGCGCTGGGCGTCACAAGCAAAGGCGACGGCTACATCGAGTGCGGCACCGACAAAATTACCTGGTGCTTTGGCCACATGCTGGAACAGGCCGAGCCGGACGAGTACACGCCGGACGACGTGCCGCGCAACAAGGCCGGCAAGAAAATCTGGCGCATCGAAGAGCTGCCCATCATCCCGGAAACGTGGATTCTGCGGCCAAAGGACGATGCCAAGAAGCAGCTTGCCGTAATCGGCAAACTCATCAAGGAAGCGGGCGAAATCGTCAACGCCGGCGACCCCGACCGCGAAGGTCAGTTGCTGGTCGATGAAGTGCTGCACCACTTCAAGGCCAACAAGCCGACGCGCCGTTTTTGGGTGTCGGCTCAAGACACCGTAACGGTCAAGCGTGGCTTGGCCGCGCTGAAAGAGAACAACACCTATCGCGGCTGGGCTGATGCGGCCCGAGGGCGCGCACGCGCTGACTGGCTGATCGGCATGAACCTTTCCCGCGCCTACACCCTGCGGGCGCAGCGCGGCGGTTCCAGGGCCTTGCTGACCGTGGGCCGCGTGCAGACCCCGACGCTGGCCCTGGTTGTGAATCGTGACCGCGAAATCGAGGCGTTCAAGCCCGTTCCGTACCACACGATCCGGGCCGCGATCCAGCATGAAGGCGGCACGTTTATGGCCGCCTGGAAGGCGAAGGAGGATCAAGCCGGCCTGGACAGCGAAGGCCGCCTTGTCGATACCGCCGTGGCCGATGCCCTGGTGGCCAGCATCAAGGGCCAGCCAGGCAGCATTGCCGAGTACAAGCAGGAAGCGAAGAAGCAGAACCAGCCGCTGGCGTTCGCGCTGTCCGACATTACGGTACTGGCGTCAAACAAGTACGGGTACAGCGCCGAGGACGTGCTGAATACCTGCCAGTCGCTTTATGAAACGCACAAGCTGACCAGCTACCCGCGAACCGACTGCGCCTACCTGCCCGAGTCGCAGCACGCCGACGCCGCCAACGTGCTCGATGCCGTCAAGCATGTGAACCCGGAGCTGGCCGGCCTGGTCGATGCCGCCGATCCGCGCATCAAGTCAAAGACCTGGAACGATTCCAAGATCACCGCGCACCACGGCATCGTGCCGACCATGCACAAGGGCAACAAGGCCGGCTTGAGCGAGCGCGAGCGCAACATCTATGAATTGATCGTGCGGGCCTACATCGCGCAGTTCTACCCACTGCACGAATACATGCAGACCACCGTGGGCGTGGACGTGGCCGGCGAGACGTTCGCTGCCAGCGGCAAGGTAGTCACGAAAAACGGCTGGCGTGACGTGTACGACCAGGCCGACGAGGACACCGACAAGGAGCAGGACGACAGCGATAGCCAGCGCCTGCCGACGATGAAGCAAGGCGACGGCGTGACTTGCACGGATGCGAGCCGCAAGGATTCCAAGACGAAGCCACCGCAGCGGTTCACCGAGGGCACGCTGACCCGCGCAATGGAGAACATCCACAAGTTCGTGGCCGACGCCGAGCACAAGAAGATGCTGCGCGAAGGCGATGGCATCGGCACTTCCGCAACCCGCGCTTCGATCATTGCCGAGTTGAAGCGGCGCGAGTTCCTGGAAACCAAGGGCAAGCAAATTATCAGCACCACCTTGGGCCGCAGCGTGATCGACGCGCTGCCCGAAGTCGTGAAAAGTCCGGTTCTCACCGCGCTTTACGAACGCATGTTGAAGGGCATCGAGCAGGGCACCGCCGAGCTGGCCGCGTTCATCACGAAACAAGAATCCTTCATCCGCGACCAGGTGGCCAAGGCCAACACCGGGGCCGTGTCCATCGCCGGCGGTAAAGAAGCCGCGCCAGTGTCCACCCTGCACAAGTGCATGGCGTGCGGCACCGGCCTTTCGCGCCGGCCGAGCAAGAAGAAGGGGCATTTCTGGTGGGGATGCAGCAACTACCCCGCTTGCAAGCAGACCTATCCCGACCTGAAAGGCCGGCCCGACTACAGCAAGGGCCGCAGCGGCCCCGCAGATTCAACCACCGACAAGGAGTAACGCCATGACTGACCCGAAGAACCAAACCAACACCGATACCACGGCCGAGCTGCCGCCGGTCGATGACTACGCCAGCGCCACCGAGGCGCTGCGCGAAAAGCTGACCGATGCGCAGACGCCCGGCTACCAGGCCGAGTTCGACCCCGAGGAAGCCGAGCGCGCCGGCGCTTTCGTGGAGGATGCCTTGAGCGAAGAGGACGCCGCCGACAGCAATGCCGACCTGGTGGACGTGCTGGGCGAAGAGCAGCCCGGTTTCCTGGACGACGAAGGCCCCAGCGCGGAAATCCCGACCTTCATCACGCGCACCAATGCCCGCGAGCGGTTCGGCATGGAGCCGGGCGAGACGGTGCCCGAGGCCATCGCCAGGCACAACGCCAAGGAGGGTTGATAGATGGCCATGACCAAGGCTGAAGCCGAAGGGGTAGCGCGGTTGTTCTTGACCGACTACCCCGGCGCGCTTGAGCTGGCCTACAAGTTCCGCGACAACACGGCCCAGCTTTACGGGCCGCGTGCCGTGGAAGTGCCCCAGGACATGAAGGGCGGCTATCTGCCGAAAGAGACGATAGCCCCCAACGGACGCACCTATCGGGGTCGCGTGGACATTCCCCTGGAAAACGTCCAGGACGCCCGCGACTTGCTCATTACGTTGCGCCATGAGGTTCTAGGGCACTACGGGGCCAACACCTTCGCACCGGCCGAGAAGCGGGCCTTGCTCGATGGCGTGATCGCCGGCCGCGAAGAACCAACGCTCAAGCCGCTATGGGATGACATCAACGAACGCTATGCCGGCACATCGCTGGACATGCGCGCCGAGGAAGTCATTGCCCTGCAATCCGAAGGCATCGCACCACGTCACCACGTTGGCAACGACCAGGTGCAACAGCGAGGCCAGCAATCCTTCAAGGAAACCTGCATCGCCCGTGTCCGGCCGATGGGGGCCGACGACCTGCACAACATCGTGTGCATGGTCGCCCAGGGCCTGCACGACCGCACCAGGACACAGCAGACATTCCCGGAGATCAACGAACTATTCAGAAGGGACAACACTATGGAACCGAAGAAGCCGTTTCATGAAGTGGTGGCCGAAAAGCTGATCGAACAGCTCAAGGCTGGCACCGCGCCGTGGCAAAAACCGTGGCAACCAGGCGAACCTAATTCGCTGATGCCGATGAACCCCACCACCGGCAAACGCTACAAAGGCATTAACGCAATTCACCTGATGGCCCAAGGCCGGGATGACTCGCGCTGGATGACCTACAAGCAGGCGGCGGCCGCCGGCGCACAGGTGCGCAAGGGCGAGAAAGGCACGCCCGTTCAATACTGGAAATTCAGCGAAGAGCAAGACAAGCTGGATGACCAGGGCCGGCCGGTGCGCGATGCGAACGGCGAGAAGATCAAGGAAACCGTCCAGCTCGAACGGCCCCGCGTGTTCTTCGCTACCGTTTTCAACGGCGAGCAGATCGACGGCCTGCCGCCGCAGCAGATCAAGCCCAAGGCAGAACAGCAGTGGGATGCCGTGGAGCGGGCCGAACACATCCTGCAAGCGTCCGGGGCGAAGATCACCCACGCGGCCGGGGATCGGGCTTTCTATCGGCCTTCGACCGACAGCATCACCCTGCCGGAAAAAAGCCAGTTCGAGAGCGCCGACCGCTACTACGCGACGGCCTTGCACGAGCTGGGACATTGGACTGGCCACCCTTCGCGCCTCGACCGTGACCTTGCCCATCCGTTCGGATCGGAGGGGTACGCCAAGGAAGAATTGCGGGCCGAGATTTCTTCGATGATCGTGGGCGACGAGCTGGGCATTGGCCACGACCCCGAGCAGCACGCCGCTTATGTCGGTTCCTGGATCAAGGCGCTGCAAGACGATCCGCTGGAAATTTTCCGCGCCTCATCCGACGCCGAGAAAATCCATGATTACGTGCTGGCCTTCGAGCAGGTGCAGGTGCAGGAGCAAGACCAGGCCCAGCAGCAAGAAAAGGAGCTGGCCATGCAACCAACCAACATCGACAACCTGCCCGGCCGCCTGGTGGATCGGCTGGCCGACAACGGCATCATGTCCCGGCCTGATGCCGAGGTCACAAGCGCGCTGCGCGACTTGCACACTGGCACCGAGGCGACCAGGGCAATCGACATTCAGGCGCTGAACGAAGCCAGCGAAAAGGCATTTGGCTTCACGCTGCCCGCTGACTGGATCGGCCAGGTGCAAGTCCAGGGCAACGTCATGGAAGGCGAAGGCGACGATCAGCACGTCACTTCGGCCGCATCCCTTGGCGTTGAACCGCAGTTCTATGGGGTGTATGCCCGCCGGGAAGATGGCACGCACCAATGGCTTGCTGACTTCGACGGCGAACAGCAGGCCGACGAGCTGGCCCAGCGCCTGGCGGCGGTCGATGCCTACGCCGAAGTGAACGATGTTGAGCGAGCGGCGAAGCTGGCCCGCGTCCATGAAGAGCGGGTGCGCCGCGATCCGAACAGCACCGACGAGGACATTTCAGCCGCTAAAGAAGCACGCAAAGACGCTGAAATGACCGTGATGCTGAACGACCAGGACTTGCAGAATCGCATTGCCGAGCATGAGCGCGAGCAGCAGGAGCAGGCCCAGGGCGCGACGGCTGCGCCGGCGCAGCAGAAGGCCGAACGCGAGTACATCAACGTGCCTTTCAAGGAAAAAGACGAGGCCAAGGGACTCGGGGCACGCTGGGATCGTCAGCAACAGTCCTGGTACGTGCCGCCGGGCGTCGATACCGCACCGTTTGCCAAATGGGCGCAGGGAGCCGCTACAGCGGCCGCAGAGCCACAGGCGGCCCAGCAGGCCACCCAGGGCCAGGAGCAGGCGCAGAAGCCCGCACAGGCCCGCCAGTACCTTGCCGTGCCCTATGCCGAGCGTGGCGAGGCCAAAGCGGCCGGCGCGCTTTGGGATAAGGCGGCGAAGTCCTGGTATGCCGGCCCGCGTGCCGACATGGCCAAGCTGGAACGCTGGAACCCCGACAACGTATCGGCCCAGCAAGGGCCGGCTATGACGCCAAGGGAAGAGTTCGCGCAAGCCATGCGCAGCGCCGGCCTATTCGTCGGCCAGCGACCGGACGGCGACCATCCAATCATGGACGGCAAGAAACATCGCGTGCCGGTGGACGGCGGCAAGTCTGGAACCCTGGACGGCTTCTATGTCGGGCACCTGGACGGCCACCCGGCCGGCCGGATCATCAACAACAAGACCGGCACGGACATTACCTGGAAGAGCAAGGGCTATGCCTTGAGCGACGAGGAAAAGGCCAAGCTGCAAGCCGAGGCCGCGACCAAGCTGGCCGAGCGCGAGGCCGCACAGGAGCAGGCGCACGAAGCCACGGCCCAGCGTGTCGGCCGTCAGATGGCCACCCTTGCGCCCATCGAGCAGCCGACGCCGTACCTGGAAGCCAAGGGCATCAAGCCGCAGGCGGGCGTGCTGACCGACAAGGAAGGCCAGAAAACCTACATTCCGGTGTTCGATGCGGACGGCAAGCAATGGGCGATGCAGTACATCCAGGAGGACGGCACCAAGCGGTTCGCCAAGGACAGCAAGAAGGAAGGATGCTTTCATCCGGTCGGCGGCATGGATGCCTTGGCCGCAGCGCCGGCCCTGGTCATTTCCGAGGGCTATGCCACAGCGGCGAGCAATTCCGAGGCGCTGGGCTTTGCCACGGTCGCGGCGTTCGACTCGGGCAACCTGCCCCACGTCGCCCGCGCACTGCATGAGAAGTACCCGGACAAGCCCATCATCATCGCCGGCGACGACGACAAGGCCCAGGAGCTGGAACGCGGCTACAACCCCGGCCGGGCCAAGGCCGAGGAAGCCGCAAAGGCAGTAGGTGGCAAGGCCATCTTCCCGATCTTTGCACCGGGCGAGCAGGCCGGCGATCCCAAGGGCTTCACCGACTTCAACGACTTGGCCAACAAGAGCGAGCTGGGGCGCGAAGGCGTACAGCGTCAGGTCAGTACGGCCGTGGGCAAGGTGCTGGTCGATGTTGGCCAGCAGGAGAAGGCGCAGAGGATCGACCAGGAACAGAAGCGCGAGCAGAAACAGGAGCAGCGGCCGAGGCGGGCCGCCAAGATCGGATAACAGCACGACCGCCCTACTTCGCCGCCCCGCACTCCGGGGCGGTTTTTTTTGGCCTGCGCACCAGGTCGGAGATCCACGGCTAGATCCCCGCCGGCGAGATCCACAACGAGATCCACCCGGCCCCGTTGCATGGCCCAAAACAACCTAGCCAATTTGATGTCATTTTCAGAAGACGACTGCACCAGTTGATTGGGCGTAATGGCTGTTGTGCAGCCAGCTCCTGACAGTTCAATATCAGAAGTGATCTGCACCAATCTCGACTATGCTCAATACTCGTGTGCACCAAAGCGAGGTGAGCATGGCGACGGACACCCCACGGATTCCAGAACAAGGCGTGGCCACTCTGCCTGATGAGGCTTGGGAGCGTGCGCGCCGTCGTGCGGAGATCATCAGTCCGTTGGCGCAGTCGGAGACGGTCGGGCACGAAGCGGCCGATATGGCGGCTCAGGCGCTGGGCTTGTCTCGGCGCCAGGTATACGTTCTGATCCGGCGTGCCCGGCAAGGCAGCGGCCTCGTGACGGATCTGGTGCCCGGCCAGTCCGGTGGAGGTAAAGGTAAGGGGCGCTTGCCGGAACCGGTCGAGCGCGTCATCCACGAGCTACTGCAAAAGCGGTTCCTGACCAAGCAGAAGCGCAGCCTAGCGGCCTTTCACCGCGAAGTCACTCAGGTGTGCAAGGCTCAAAAACTGCGAGTGCCGGCGCGCAATACCGTGGCCTTACGGATCGCTAGCCTTGACCCGCGCAAGGTCATCCGCCGGCGGGAAGGCCAGGATGCCGCTCGTGACCTACAAGGTGTGGGCGGCGAGCCTCCTGCCGTGACCGCGCCGCTGGAGCAGGTGCAGATAGACCATACGGTCATCGACCTGATCGTGGTCGATGACCGCGACCGGCAACCTATTGGCCGCCCGTACCTGACCCTCGCCATCGACGTGTTCACCCGCTGCGTGCTCGGCATGGTCGTCACGCTGGAAGCGCCGTCTGCCGTTTCGGTTGGCCTGTGCCTCGTGCATGTCGCCTGCGACAAGCGCCCTTGGCTGGAAGGACTGAACGTGGAAATGGATTGGCAGATGAGCGGCAAGCCCTTGCTGCTCTACCTAGACAACGCGGCCGAGTTCAAGAGCGAGGCCCTGCGCCGGGGTTGCGAGCAGCATGGCATCCGGCTGGACTATCGCCCGCTGGGACAGCCGCACTATGGCGGCATCGTGGAACGGATCATCGGCACGGCGATGCAGATGATTCACGACGAACTGCCGGGAACGACCTTCTCCAACCCTGACCAGCGCGGCGACTACGATTCCGAAAACAAGGCCGCCCTGACGCTGCGCGAGCTAGAGCGCTGGCTCACATTGGCGGTCGGCACCTACCACGGTTCGGTGCACAACGGCCTGCTCCAACCGCCGGCCGCGCGCTGGGCCGAGGCCGTGGCGCGTGTCGGCGTACCGGCCGTCGTCACACGCGCTACTTCGTTCCTGGTCGATTTTCTGCCGATCCTCCGGCGCACGCTGACCCGCACCGGCTTTGTCATCGACCACATCCACTACTACGCCGATGCGCTCAAGCCGTGGATTGCGCGGCGTGAACGCTGGCCGTCCTTTCTGATCCGGCGCGATCCGCGCGACATCAGCCGTATCTGGGTCCTGGAACCGGAGGGACAGCATTACCTGGAAATTCCCTACCGTACCTTGTCGCATCCGGCTGTCACCCTCTGGGAACAACGGCAGGCGCTGGCGAAACTGCGGCAGCAAGGGCGCGAACAGGTGGATGAGTCGGCGCTGTTCCGCATGATCGGCCAGATGCGTGAGATTGTGACCAGCGCGCAGAAGGCCACACGCAAGGCGCGGCGTGACGCGGATCGCCGCCAGCACCTCAAGACATCAGCTCGGCCGGACAAGCCCGTTCCGCCGGATACGGATATTGCCGACCCGCAGGCAGACAACTTGCCACCCGCCAAACCGTTCGACCAGATTGAGGAGTGGTAGCCGTGGACGAATATCCCATCATCGACCTGTCCCACCTGCTGCCGGCGGCCCAGGGCTTGGCCCGTCTTCCGGCGGACGAGCGCATCCAGCGCCTTCGCGCCGACCGCTGGATCGGCTATCCGCGCGCAGTCGAGGCGCTGAACCGGCTGGAAGCCCTTTATGCGTGGCCAAACAAGCAACGCATGCCCAACCTGCTGCTGGTTGGCCCGACCAACAATGGCAAGTCGATGATCGTCGAGAAGTTCCGCCGCACCCACCCGGCCAGCTCCGACGCCGACCAGGAGCACATCCCGGTGTTGGTCGTGCAGATGCCGTCCGAGCCGTCCGTGATCCGCTTCTACGTCGCGCTGCTCGCCGCGATGGGCGCGCCGCTGCGCCCACGCCCACGGTTGCCGGAAATGGAGCAACTGGCTCTGGCTGTTGAGTTGCATCTAAAATTGACCCACTTAGGGTAAAGATTTGCGTCGAAATTTGACCCACGTATGACACTGTTTCCCGTCTGGATATGGCGGGAGAAATCAAGGAGTGATAAACGTGGCGATATTGAGCGCAATTCGACGCTGGCATTTTCGCGATGGTGCGTCGATTCGGGAAATAGCCCGACGAAGCGGCCTGTCCAGGAACACCGTTCGCAAGTATTTGCAAAGCAAGGTGGTTGAACCGCAGTACCCAGCGCGAGACAGCGTTGGCAAGTTAAGTCCTTTTGAGCCCAAGTTAAGGCAGTGGCTCTCCACCGAGCACAAAAAGACAAAGAAGCTGCGCAGAAACCTGCGCAGCATGTACCGGGATTTGGTCGCTTTGGGCTTTACCGGGTCTTATGACCGAGTGTGTGCCTTTGCCCGACAGTGGAAAGATTCCGAACAGTTCAAGGCGCAAACCTCGGGCAAGGGTTGTTTCATCCCCTTGCGCTTTGCTTGTGGCGAAGCCTTCCAATTCGATTGGAGTGAGGACTTTGCCCGCATAGCGGGCAAACAGGTCAAACTTCAGATTGCCCAGTTTAAGTTGGCCCACAGCCGGGCCTTTGTGCTTCGGGCTTACTACCAGCAAAAACATGAAATGCTGTTTGATGCCCACTGGCATGCCTTTCAAATCTTCGGTGGCATTCCCAAGCGCGGCATCTACGACAACATGAAGACCGCTGTGGATTCGGTGGGGCGTGGCAAAGAGCGCAGGGTCAATCAGCGGTTCACTGCCATGGTCAGCCACTACCTGTTTGATGCGCAGTTCTGTAATCCAGCATCGGGTTGGGAGAAAGGCCAGATTGAGAAGAACGTGCAGGATTCCCGCCAACGCCTGTGGCAAGGGGCACCAGACTTTCAAAGCCTTGCTGATTTGAATGTGTGGCTTGAGCATCGCTGCAAAGCGCTGTGGTCTGAGCTGCGCCACCCCGAATTGGACCAAACCGTGCAAGAGGCCTTTGCCGATGAACAAGGCGAGTTGATGGCGCTACCCAATGCCTTTGATGCATTCGTGGAGCAAACCAAGCGAGTCACTTCAACCTGCCTTGTTCACCACGAGGGCAATCGCTACAGCGTTCCTGCCAGTTACGCCAACAGGGCCATCAGCCTTCGGATTTATGCAGACAAGCTGGTGATGGCTGCCGAAGGCCAACACATTGCCGAGCATCCAAGATTGTTTGGCAGTGGCCACGCTCGGCGTGGCCACACACAATACGACTGGCACCATTACTTGTCTGTGCTTCAGAAGAAACCTGGGGCGTTGCGCAATGGTGCGCCATTTGCTGAATTGCCACCCGCGTTCAAGAAGCTTCAATCCATCTTGCTGCAACGCCCCGGCGGTGACCGTGACATGGTGGAAATTCTGGCCCTTGTATTGCACCACGATGAAGGTGCGGTACTCAGTGCTGTGGAATTGGCATTGGAGTGTGGCAAGCCATCGAAGGAGCATGTGCTTAATCTGTTGGGACGTTTGACCGAAGAACCTCCACCCAAACCGATTCCAATTCCCAAGGGGTTAAGGCTGACATTGGAACCACAGGCCAACGTGAACCGCTATGACAGTTTAAGGAGAGCCCATGATGCAGCATGAAGGCCATGTGAGAATCCTCAAATCCTTGAAACTCTTTGGCATGGCACACGCCATTGAGGAGTTGGGCAATCAGAATTCACCAGCATTTAATCAAGCCTTGCCCATGCTGGACAGCTTGATTAAAGCTGAAGTGGCAGAGCGTGAAGTACGTTCGGTGAACTATCAATTGCGGGTGGCCAAGTTCCCCGTGTATCGGGACTTGGTGGGCTTTGACTTCAGTCAAAGCCTGGTTAATGAGGCCACGGTCAAACAATTGCACCGGTGCGACTTCATGGAACAAGCCCAGAACGTGGTGCTGATTGGTGGGCCAGGCACAGGCAAGACTCACCTGGCCACAGCCATTGGTACACAAGCAGTGATGCACTTGAACCGACGGGTGCGTTTCTTCTCCACCGTGGATTTGGTCAATGCACTGGAGCAAGAGAAATCATCTGGGCGTCAGGGACAAATCGCAAACCGTCTGTTGTATGCCGATTTGGTGATTCTGGATGAGCTGGGATATTTGCCTTTTAGCCAAACCGGTGGGGCACTGCTGTTTCACCTGCTCTCAAAGCTGTACGAAAAAACCAGCGTGATACTGACCACCAACTTGAGCTTCTCGGAATGGAGCCGAGTGTTTGGCGATGAAAAGATGACAACAGCGTTGTTGGACCGACTAACCCACCACTGCCACATCCTGGAAACCGGCAATGAAAGTTACCGCTTCAAACACAGTTCAACTCAGAATAAGCAGGAGGAAAAACAGACCCGCAAACTGAAAATCGAGACATAATTCTGACAACAAGGGGTGGGTCAAAATTCAATGCAAATCCCGGGTCAAATTTGGGTGCAAATCAACAGCGTGGGTTTGATCACGTGTCGAAACCCTGGCGTACCCCACCAACATGCTGTTCTCCTCTCAAAACACTTAGAAACGTAGATCGGTGAGAGATCGGAAGCGAGAGGCAGTTTTGAGAGACCTTCAACCTTCGGCAGACTGTCGGCTTTGGTATCTCTCATAAACGGATGTTTTTGAGAGAACTATCTTCGGCCTTCACACGCACGAAAGGCGGCGAAGCTCCGCCGTTAATCCGTCCGCCGGAGATCTCGCCCAGGCAGGCTGAAGGCCGAGCAAGCCTGACAGGCCCGAAAAGCCCGGCACGGGCGTCGGCGGCGATGACGGCGGCGGCATTATCCAGGGTTGATGATGGAAGTGGAGGATATCGACAACCTCTCGCGCAACCAAGACATCGCGGTCGGACTGCAAGTGATCTTGAAGCCACGGGCCCGTCCCACCCCGACATGGACCTCGATGCCCGAACGGACGTTAGATTTCGAGTTCTAGGCGTTCTGCGATGAAGGTTGGATCCCAGCCGGGATTGAAAGTGTCGACGTGGGTGAATCCGAGCCGCTCGTATAGGCCACGCAGGTTCGGGTGGCAGTCGAGCCGCAGCTTGGCGCACCCCTGCGTTCGCGCGGCATGGCGGCAAGCCTCGATCAGCGCGGAGCTGACACCCCGGCCCGCATGTGTCCGTCGCACCGCGAGCTTGTGCAGATATGCGGCCTCCCCCTTGAGGGCGTCGGGCCAGAACTCGGGATCCTCGGCCGACAAGGTGCAACAGCCGACGATGCCGTCGCTGCAACTCGCGACTAGGAGCTCGGATCTCAGGACGAAGGTCTCCGCGAATGTCCGGTCGATCCGCGCGACGTCCCAGGCGGGCGTTCCCTTGGCGGACATCCACGCCGCAGCGTCGTGCATCAGCCGCACAACCTCGTCGATATCACCCGAGCAGGCGACCCGAACGTTCGGAGGCTCCTCGCTGTCCATTCGCTCCCCTGGCGCGGTATGAACCGCCGCCTCATAGTGCAGTTTGATCCTGACGAGCCCAGCATGTCTGCGCCCACCTTCGCGGAACCTGACCAGGGTCCGCTAGCGGGCGGCCGGAAGGTGAATGCTAGGCATGATCTAACCCTCGGTCTCTGGCGTCGCGACTGCGAAATTTCGCGAGGGTTTCCGAGAAGGTGATTGCGCTTCGCAGATCTCCAGGCGCGTGGGTGCGGACGTAGTCAGCGCCATTGCCGATCGCGTGAAGTTCCGCCGCAAGGCTCGCTGGACCCAGATCCTTTACAGGAAGGCCAACGGTGGCGCCCAAGAAGGATTTCCGCGACACCGAGACCAATAGCGGAAGCCCCAACGCCGACTTCAGCTTTTGAAGGTTCGACAGCACGTGCAGCGATGTTTCCGGTGCGGGGCTCAAGAAAAATCCCATCCCCGGATCGAGGATGAGCCGGTCGGCAGCGACCCCGCTCCGTCGCAAGGCGGAAACCCGCGCCTCGAAGAACCGCACAATCTCGTCGAGCGCGTCTTCGGGTCGAAGGTGACCGGTGCGGGTGGCGATGCCATCCCGCTGCGCTGAGTGCATAACCACCAGCCTGCAGTCCGCCTCAGCAATATCGGGATAGAGCGCAGGGTCAGGAAATCCTTGGATATCGTTCAGGTAGCCCACGCCGCGCTTGAGCGCATAGCGCTGGGTTTCCGGTTGGAAGCTGTCGATTGAAACACGGTGCATCTGATCGGACAGGGCGTCTAAGAGCGGCGCAATACGTCTGATCTCATCGGCCGGCGATACAGGCCTCGCGTCCGGATGGCTGGCGGCCGGTCCGACATCCACGACGTCTGATCCGACTCGCAGCATTTCGATCGCCGCGGTGACAGCGCCGGCGGGGTCTAGCCGCCGGCTCTCATCGAAGAAGGAGTCCTCGGTGAGATTCAGAATGCCGAACACCGTCACCATGGCGTCGGCCTCCGCAGCGACTTCCACGATGGGGATCGGGCGAGCAAAAAGGCAGCAATTATGAGCCCCATACCTACAAAGCCCCACGCATCAAGCTTTTGCCCATGAAGCAACCAGGCAATGGCTGTAATTATGACGACGCCGAGTCCCGACCAGACTGCATAAGCAACACCGACAGGGATGGATTTCAGAACCAGAGAAAGAAAATAAAATGCGATGCCATAACCGATTATGACAACGGCGGAAGGGGCAAGCTTAGTAAAGCCCTCGCTAGATTTTAATGCGGATGTTGCGATTACTTCGCCAACTATTGCGATAACAAGAAAAAGCCAGCCTTTCATGATATATCTCCCAATTTGTGTAGGGCTTATTATGCACGCTTAAAAATAATAAAAGCAGACTTGACCTGATAGTTTGGCTGTGAGCAATTATGTGCTTAGTGCATCTAACTTTGTTTTAGGGCGACTGCCCTGCTGCGTAACATCGTTGCTGCTCCATAACATCAAACATCGACCCACGGCGTAACGCGCTTGCTGCTTGGATGCCCGAGGCATAGACTGTACAAAAAAACAGTCATAACAAGCCATGAAAACCGCCACTGCGCCGTTACCACCGCTGCGTTCGGTCAAGGTTCTGGACCAGTTGCGTGAGCGCATACGCTACTTGCATTACAGCTTACGAACCGAACAGGCTTATGTCCACTGGGTTCGTGCCTTCATCCGTTTCCACGGTGTGCGTCACCCGGCAACCTTGGGCAGCAGCGAAGTCGAGGCATTTCTGTCCTGGCTGGCGAACGAGCGCAAGGTTTCGGTCTCCACGCATCGTCAGGCATTGGCGGCCTTGCTGTTCTTCTACGGCAAGGTGCTGTGCACGGATCTGCCCTGGCTTCAGGAGATCGGAAGACCTCGGCCGTCGCGGCGCTTGCCGGTGGTGCTGACCCCGGATGAAGTGGTTCGCATCCTCGGTTTTCTGGAAGGCGAGCATCGTTTGTTCGCCCAGCTTCTGTATGGAACGGGCATGCGGATCAGTGAGGGTTTGCAACTGCGGGTCAAGGATCTGGATTTCGATCACGGCACGATCATCGTGCGGGAGGGCAAGGGCTCCAAGGATCGGGCCTTGATGTTACCCGAGAGCTTGGCACCCAGCCTGCGCGAGCAGCTGTCGCGTGCACGGGCATGGTGGCTGAAGGACCAGGCCGAGGGCCGCAGCGGCGTTGCGCTTCCCGACGCCCTTGAGCGGAAGTATCCGCGCGCCGGGCATTCCTGGCCGTGGTTCTGGGTTTTTGCGCAGCACACGCATTCGACCGATCCACGGAGCGGTGTCGTGCGTCGCCATCACATGTATGACCAGACCTTTCAGCGCGCCTTCAAACGTGCCGTAGAACAAGCAGGCATCACGAAGCCCGCCACACCGCACACCCTCCGCCACTCGTTCGCGACGGCCTTGCTCCGCAGCGGTTACGACATTCGAACCGTGCAGGATCTGCTCGGCCATTCCGACGTCTCTACGACGATGATTTACACGCATGTGCTGAAAGTTGGCGGTGCCGGAGTGCGCTCACCGCTTGATGCGCTGCCGCCCCTCACTAGTGAGAGGTAGGGCAGCGCAAGTCAATCCTGGCGGATTCACTACCCCTGCGCGAAGGCCATCGGTGCCGCATCGAACGGCCGGTTGCGGAAAGTCCTCCCTGCGTCCGCTGATGGCCGGCAGCAGCCCGTCGTTGCCTGATGGATCCAACCCCTCCGCTGCTATAGTGCAGTCGGCTTCTGACGTTCAGTGCAGCCGTCTTCTGAAAACGACATTTGAACCGGGAACCTTCCCTTTTTGGCTAGGCGTGAAACAATGGTCATTTTCCCTATACCCAAAATGACCAGGAGGCCCGCATGAAAGTCGCACGCATCTACCTGCGCGTGAGCTGTCATTTTCAGAAGACGACTGCACGGAATATCAGGAGTCGGCTGCACTGGTGGATTGCAGCGCGGTGTACAGGGCCGTCTTGCTCACCTTGAGCCGTGTAGCGGCCTCTCGGACATTAAGCCCGTTGGCGATGTGCTCCCGCGCTCGCTGCAACTTGTCGGCGGTGACAACCGGCTTTCGCCCGCCCTTCCTCCCACGAGCGGCGGCGGCAGTCAACCCGGCCTTGGTGCGCTCGCGGATCAAGTCGCGCTCGAACTGGCCCAGCGCGCCGAACACGTGGAAGATGAGCCGCCCGCCTGGCGTGGTGGTGTCGATGGCTTCCGTCAGAGAACGGAAGCCGACGCCTCGCGCTTCCAGCGCGCCTATCGTTTCGATTAGGTGCGGCATAGAGCGCCCGAGCCGATCCAGCCGCCAGACGGCCAGCACGTCGCCGTCGCGCAGGTAGGCCAGCGCATCAGCCAAGCCGGGGCGGTCGGCCTTGGCCCCGGAAGCCGTGTCCTCGAAAACGCGCTCGCAGCCTGCCTTGCGTAGCGCATCCGTCTGCAAGGCGGTGTCCTGTTCCGCCGTCGATACCCGCGCATAGCCGATCAGTGCCATTTGCCGCCTCTCTTGTCCGTCATTCCGTCCGCCTATCTTAATGTCCGACAACCCGTTGTGCAATAACTTTGCTGGACAGTGTCCGGCATGGCCGACTAATGATCGTTTGACGGACATTGACGGTAAGGCATTTTTGCATTACTATGTGAAGCATCAACCTTGATTGCGAGGGCAAACCACCATGACCACATTGACCGTTACCGCACGGGGACAAGTGACGTTTCGGAAGGACGTACTGCAACACCTCGGCATCAGGCCAGGCGACAAGATCGAGCTGGACTTGTTGCCAGACGGTCGGGGCGTGCTCAAGGCGGCACGGCCCGCAGGGACGATAGCCAGCTTTGTCGGCCTGCTCGCGGGCAAGACGCAGAAGGTTGCCACCATCGAAGAAATCAACGAGGCGGCGGCGCAAGGCTGGGCAGGTAAGCAATGAAGGTCGCAGTCGATACCAACGTCCTTGTGCGTGCGGTTGTGCGTGACGATCCCGCACAAGCGGACGTTGCCGCCGCAGTCTTGACCGACGCCGAGTTGATCGCGGTCGCGCTGCCGTGCCTATGCGAATTTGTTTGGGTGCTGCTGCGTGTCTACGGCTTCCAGCAAGCCGACGCGGCCAGCGCGATCCGGGCACTACTGGCCGCCGCGAATGTGGAAGTGAACCGGCCTGCCGTGGAGGCTGGCTTGCTGGTGCTCGACGCGGGCGGAGACTTTGCCGATGGCGTCATTGCCTACGAAGGCAACTGGCTTGGCGGGGAAACCTTCGTTTCCTTCGATAAGAAGGCGGTGGCACTTCTCACGGCGCAAGGGCAATCAACGCGCCTTTTGTGACGGACATGAGCATGAACGAATTCCGCCGACTGGCCGCGAAGATCGACCAACACATGCAGCAGCTTGCCGCCCAGGGTGTCAGCGAGGCCCATGCCATCATCAATCGCATGATGGGGTACGGGCCTGACCTGCACAGGATTTGGGTCGGCACATCCGATCAGCAGCTCATGGCGCTGTCCCGCGAGTTCCCAGGGTTCTACCGCTACGCCCGCATCATGGAAGAGGCATCCGAAGCCGAGCGCCGCAAGGCTTCGCGGCCCTATGACGGCATGGCCGAGTTCTCCGAACAGCACAAGCAAATGGGCGCGCAACTGCTGACCACGGCGGCCACGCTTGAGCGTGGCTACCAGGCGTTTCGTGCGAGCGGCAGTCTCCAAGACTTCCGGCCTCAGCTCGACGAGCTGGGCCGCCTGCATCGGCAATGGCTGTCCGACCTGGAAGCCTTCAAAGACTCGCTGCGCACGCAGGGCGCAGAACCCAAGGTGCTGGAATACGTGAACGAGGCTTTCGGCCGCCTGGCCGAGCGCATCAAGCAGCTTGCCGGTTGATCGCCGGAATTTTCGGCGGTTCCGGCTTTGTCGCGCCGTGCACAAGAGTTCTGAGCAATTCCGATCTCTCGCGGCGCTTCGTGCATAGAACTTCTGACCGTTCCCGGTCAGAAGTTCTATGCACACACGGCGGCCAGCCCAGTGAACTGGTGCAGTCGCCTTCTGAAAACGACATGAGCACGGAGGAACAAGACCTAAGCCGGCAGGATGCCATCGTGGAGAGCACGAAGGCGGCCGGCTTTTACGTCGCCGGCATGGGGTCTCCTCGTTTTCAGTGCAATAAGTGACGGTACGAAAAGCTAGCACTGGCGCGGAGGTGGTGTTGGTAGAT
>NZ_CCAE010000078.1 GCF_000723405.1 Hydrogenophaga intermedia
ACCCACCCCTGGTTTATCCGCTGCCCAGCAGTTCGGCGCCCTTCGCCTGGTATCGCGCATGCTCTTCTGCCGGTACGAGTGAGCCTCCCGTTGCCCAGATGACGTGGGTGGCATTCGAGTGGCAGGACCGCAGGCCGTGGGCGTCCAGATAGGCGCGGCCAGCCTCGGACTGCGCGAGGAACAAGGGACCGCGCGCTGCCGCGATGGCCGACGGTTCGAGCAGCAAGCCCTCCGTGCGCTGGAGGCGGCACACGTCGCGCAGCAGGTCGTCGTCGCGCACCGTGAAGACGCCACTGAGCCTGCGCTTCATCATCGGCGCCACCAGGTGCGAGGCCTGCGCCACGGCCAGGCCATCGGCATCGGTCTTGTTGTCCAGACCGATGTCGTAGACCGAGAGCGGGCCCTGGCCGCTGGCGGCCAGTTGCACCAGCATGCAGGGCGCGGCCACCGGCTCCGCGAAGAAGGTGTGTACCGCGTCGCCGAACAAGGCCTTGAGCCCGTAGGTGATGCCGCCGGGTGAGCCGCCCACGCCGCAGGGCAGGTGCACGAACAGCGGTCGCTCGCGACTGGGCGTGCGGCCGATCGCGTCGAGCTGTCGCGCGAGTTCCTGTGCGGCGACCGCATATCCCAGGAAGAGCTCGGCCGAGCGCTCGTCGTCCACGAAGTGCACGCTCGGGTCAGTGGCGGCGCGCTGGCGGCCGCCCTCCAGTGCGTCGGCGAAATCGCCGGCGTGTTCGACGACGCGGATGCCCCGCTCGCGCAGGCGCCGCTTCTTCCATTCCTTGGCATCGGCGGACATGTGCACTTCGGCCTGAAAGCCCAGGCCGGCGGCGATGAGTCCGATGCCCAGGCCCAGGTTGCCCGTGCTGCCCACCGAGATGGTGTGCCGCGAGAAGACGGCGCGTGCGGCGGGCTGTTGCAGCACGATCGGGTCTTGCCCCGGCTGCAGCAGGCCGTGCGCGGTGGCCAGGCGTTCCGCGTGCGCCAGCACCTCGTGAAAGCCCCCCCGCGCCTTGACCGAGCCCGCCACCGGCAGCGCGTGGTCGCCTTTGAGGAACCAGGCACCTTGCCCTCCGAGCAGAGCGGAAAAGCGCGATAGCGGCAGCAACCCGGACTCCACGCGGCCATCGAGTGGCTCCAGCGCCGGGAACAGCGCACGCATGAGACCGCGAAAGCGGTTGAAGCGCGCGGCCGCAGCGGCGATGTCGAAGCCGGCTTCCAGCGCGCCGGCACCGGCGGCCATGGACTCGGCGTGGGGGTTCACCCACAGCAGCGGCTCGCGCTCACGCAGCCGGGTCAAGAGAGCCGGCCCGATGCGGGCGGCGGCATCGGGGAGGTGTTCAGAGGAGGCGGCCATCAGCAGGCGAAGTCGGGTGCGTCGCGGTGGAGTTTGCGCACGAAGGCGGCCCACATGAAGCGCTTTTGTTCGTGGCGGTCTTCGAACAGGGCGCGGCCTTCCTCGGCCACCTCGTCGCGCATGGGGATGTGGGGGCGTGCACCGGCCATGACCTGCACCTGGATGCGGCAGGCCTTCTCAAGGTAGTACATGTAGAAGAAGGCGTCGGCCACGGTGGGGCCGCAGGTCATCATGCCGTGCGACTCCATGATCAGCGCGGGGTGGTCGGCGATGCAGGCCACCAGCCGGTCCTTCTCGTGCTCGGGAAAGTGGATGGTGTCGTACGAGTAGCGGCCGATGCGCTTGTAGAAGTGCAGCGACATCTGGTTGAGCGGCAGCAGGCCCTCGGGCATGGAGGCCACCGTCATGCCGGCCAGGGAATGCGTGTGGATGACGCAGTGCGCATTGGGGCTGCGCGTGTGCACGGCGCTGTGGATGTCGAAACCCGCGGGGTTCACCGGCCAGGGAGAGTCGCAGATCTTGTGGCCATTGACGTCGATCTTGACGAGCGAGGTGGCGGTGACTTCCTCGAACATCATGCCGTAGGGATTGATGAGGAAGGTGGGCACGTCGGTGTCGGGAATGCGAACCGAGATGTGCGTGAAGATCGCATCGTCCATGTTGAGGGTGGCGATGAGGCGGTAGGCCGCCGCCAGATCGACGCGCGTCTGCCATTCGCCGGCGGAGTAGCGCGCCGGGTCCGGGTTCGGGATGTCGGGCATGCGCTCGGCCATGGCATTGCTTTTTTCCTCGACCTTGATGGTCTCGGTGGATGAGGAAGAACGGGTGGAAAGCACGATGTCTCCAGAGGACTACTTGAGCAGGCCGGGGATGGCCAGGGACAGGGCCGGCACGTAGGTGATGACACCCAGAGCGAGCAGAGAGGCGGCGATGAAGGGAAGGATCTCTTTCACCGAACTCTCGAAAGACACACCCGCGACGCGGCTGGTGACGAACAGGGACAGGCCAACCGGTGGCGTGATGGAGCCGATCATGAGGTTGACGTTGACGATCACGCCGAAGTGCACCGGGTCGATGCCGTACTGCTGCACCACCGGCATCAGGATGGGCACGAAGATCACCATCGCGGCGAAGTTGTCGAGCACCATTCCCACGAGCAACAGCAGCACGTTGATGATGATCAGCAGCATCAGCGGGTCGGATGTCACGCTCAGCATCGTCGAGGCCACGCCCGCGGGGATCTGCTCGGCCACGATGACCCAGGCCAGCAGGCTGGCCGAGCCGATCATCAGCAGGATCTCGCCCATACCCTTGGCCACGTCCCAGGAGAGGTGCAACAGCTGATCGGCGCGGATGCGACGCATCAGCACGGCCAAAGCCAATGCATAGGCCAGGGCCACCGCGGCGCCTTCGATGGGCGTGAACACGCCGCCACGGATGCCGCCCACGATGATGATCGGCAGGATCAGCACCGGAATCGCTCGCCTGAGCGCGACGCCGGTCTTCAGGGCCGGCGCGGCGTCGTGGGCGGGGATGCGCCCGCGTCGCGACAGGATGTTGACCGTGAACATCTGGAAGACGACGATCACCACGCCGGGCAAGATGCCCGCCATGAAGAGGTCGATCACCGACACGTCGGCCAGCACCGAGAACAGGATGAAGGTGATGCTGGGCGGAATGATGGGCGCCACGATGGAGCCGGCGGCGGTGAGCGCGGCCACGAAGGATGCGCGGTAGCCTTGCTCGACCATCTTGGGCTTCATCAGCGCCGTCAGGGCGGAGGCGTCCGCCAGGGCCGAACCCGAGATGCCCGCCATCATCATGTTGGTGCCCAGGTTGGCCATGGCCAGACCCGCGCGCAGGCGGCGCAACAGCACGTGCGCCAGATCGAGCAGGCGCGCCGTCAGACCGGAGGTGTTCATGACCTCACCGGCCAGCATGAACATGGGCACGGCCAACAGCAGGAACGAGTCCATGTTGTTGAACATGCGCTGCACGATCAGGTTGGTGGGGAATCCCTGCACCCAGATGTAGCTCGCCGAGGCGAGCCCGATGGTGGCCCAGATGGGTGCGCCCAGCAGCAGCAGCACGCCCCCGACCAGCAGCAACAGCGCCATGGCTTCATTCATCGCGACCTCGCCAGATGTGCAGGAGACGCAGCAGCGCACCACCGATGACGATGAGCCCGGCGATCGGAAACACCGCATACACCCAGTTCAGCGGGATTTCGGCCGCGGACGATCTGGGCGAAAACTCTGCAAGGAATGACACACGCGACCCATTGATCACGAGGAGCAGCGCGAAGCCGATGGCCGCCAGCGAGGCCAGCGTGCGGCTGGCCTTGCGCAGCCAGGGGCGTCGGCTGTCCTTGATGGCGGAGAAGGCGATGTAGCGGTCTTGCGCCGCCAGCGTCGCCGCACCCAGCAGGCCTGCCCAGATCATCAGGAAGGTGGAAACCTCTTCACCCCATGCGAGCGAACTGCCCAGCACGTAGCGGAAGAACACCTGAGCGATCAGAAGGCCGGCCACCACCAGGGTGGCGATGCCGACGATGCCGCGATAGAGACTGGCCAGATGAGCCATGGCTCAATGCTTTCAGCGAGCGGCGTTGACGGCGGACTGCCAGGCCTGCAGCGCGGGGGCGCCCACGCGGCGTTCCACGTCCTTGATCACAGGCGGTTGCGAGGCCTTGGCCAGCTCGGCCATGTTGGCGGCCGGCATGTCCATGACTTTCACGCCGAAGCCCGGCAGATCCCTGGTTTCTGCCTTGACGACGTCTTCGTCGACGTACTGGCGCTCCAGCGGCGTGAGCGAACTCAGCGAGTTGAATACGAGGGTTCGCAGATCGGCGGGCAGCTTGTCGAAAAATGCCTTGGAGCCCAGCACCAGGATCGGGTCGTAGATGTGCTTGGTGAGCGTGAGGAACTTGAGCTGCTCGTGCACGGGGGTCTGCGAGAAGATGTAGCTGGGGTTCTCGACGCCGTCGATGATTCCTTGCTGCAGCGAGGTGTAGACCTGGGCCCAGCCGATGGGCGTGGGGTTGGCGCCCACGGCCTTCCAGGCCGTGATGTGCAGCGGCGCTTCCATGGTGCGCAGCTTCAGGCCCTGCATGTCGGCGGCCTTCATGGCCGGGGCCTTCACCGTGGCCAGGTTGCGAAAGCCCTGTTCCCAGGCCGCGAGGCCCACCAGGCCCACCTTGCCAAGGTTGGCGAACAGCATCTTCTCTCCGCCGTTGTCCAGGAACTTGCGCGCGTGCGCCGCGCTGTCGAACTGGAACGGGATGTCGAGCAGGGCAAAGGTCGGGTCGAAGGCGGCCGCAACGCCGTTGGGCGTCAGGGTGATTTCGATCGACCCGGCCTGCAGGCCTTCGACGCCTTCGCGCTGGCCGGCGAGCTGACTGGAATGAAAGATGCGTACCTCGATCTGCCCTTTCGATTCGGCCTCCACCTTCTCCTTGAACTTGAGCATGGCCTTGTGGCCCGGGTGGTTCACGGTGACCGCGTGCGAGACCTTGATCACGTGCTTCGCCGCCCAGACGGGGCCGGCCAGACCCAGTGCACAGGCGACGGCCGCCACTTTCAAGGCATCACGCCTCAGACCGGAAAAAGTTCTCATGGGTACCTCTGTGGTGGTGTGGGGAGGGGTGGAATGCGGCGCCATCCTATGTGTCGTCAATGTTAACTGTCAACTGTTGCATGTTAACTGTCGACAAGAGGCGGTTCCCTTGGGCATAATCCGCCCGCTCCGTGGCCATGAAAAGGCCGCGCCAAAGGAGAAACCGTGAGCTTTGAAATGGACGCAAGCCCCCTGTCCGACCTGGCCCCCGTGAGCCGCGACAGCCTGCAGCATCAAGCGAAGCAGGCCATCGTGCGGTCCATCCTCAACGGCCTGTTCATGCCTGGGGAGCGGGTGGTGGAGACCAAGGTGGCCGAAGGACTGAACCTGAGCCGCAGCACGGTGCGCGCGGCCCTGCAGACCTTGATCCAGGAAGGACTCCTGGAACAGGAGAGCTTTCGCGGCACCATCGTGATGCCGGTGACGGTGCGCGGGGCCGAGGAGCTGGAAACCATCCGCGAGTCACTCGAGCAGCTTGCCGTGCGGCAGGCGATCGTGCACGCCTCCGATGCCGAAGTCGCCGAGTTGAGAGCGCGGTACGAGCGCGCACTGGCCGCCGCCGCCAACCAGGACGTCGGCCTGGCGTACCACCTGGACCTCGCCATGCACCAGCAGATCGTGGCCATGGCGCACCACAGCCTGCTGTCGCGGCACTTCGCGCTCATCGAACACAAGATGCTGCTGTACATGGCGCACGCCGGCGGGCCGCATCTGTCGGCCGAGGGATTCCGACGCCAACACGAAGACGTGATGGAAGGTATTGCCAACCGCGACGAGGCGCGCGCGCTCAAGGGGCTGGACCGCCATTTCGTCGAGGCCACCAGTTTTCTGGTGGGCATGTTCACCAACAAGGAGACCACGCATGACTGACGCCTCGGCGGTGCCCGATCTGGTGATTCGCCAGGCGACGGTGATGGATGGCACTGGCGCTGCCGCACGCGTGGCCGACGTGGCCGTGCGTGGCGACCGCATCGTGATGGTGGCAGACCGCATCGAGGGGCGCGCACCGATGGAGATCAACGCCAAAGGCCAGGTGCTCGCTCCCGGCTTCATCGACGTGCACACACACGACGATCGCGTGGTGATCGACGACCCGATCCACCTGTGCAAGATCAGCCAGGGCGTGACCACGGTGGTCACCGGCAATTGCGGGGTGAGCCTGGCCCCCTTGTCGCTGGAGCAGCGGCCGCCGCCGCCGCTGGACCTGCTCAGCGGCGATCCGCGCGCCTTCTTCGCGCGTTTTGCCGACTACCTGGCCTACCTGTCGGCCGAACCTGCGGCGGTGAACGTCGCGGCCCAGGTGGGGCACTCGACCTTGCGCGTGGCCACCATGAGCGATCTGCGCCGCCCGGCCACGCCGGGCGAAATCTCCGCCATGCGCCGCCTGCTCGAAGCCAGCCTCGATGCGGGTGCGATCGGCCTGTCGACCGGCCTGTTCTACCGGACGGCCGATGCATCCAGCACGGAAGAGGTGATCGCGATCACCGAGGCCATGCGGGGCCGGCCGCGCGCGCTCTACACCACCCACATGCGCAACGAAGCGGACCACATCGACGAGTCGCTGCGAGAGACCTTCCGCATCGGCCGCGAGACGGGCGTTCCGGTGGTCGTGTCGCACCACAAGTGCTGCGGCACGCGCAACTTTGGCCGCGCGCCAGAAACGCTGGCGCTCATCGACGAGGCGAACGCCCGGCACCCCACGGGGCTGGACGTGTACCCCTACGACGCCGCGTCGAGCGTGCTCGACGTCGAGAAGTTTTCCGATGCGAGCCGCATCCGCATCAGTTGGTCGCAGGCCGAGCCCGCGGCGGCGGGGCGTGACCTCGCCGAACTCGCGGCGGAGCGCGGCCTGAGCATGAAGGCAATGGCCGATCGGCTTCAACCCGCGGGGGGCATCTACTTCATGATGGACGAGGCCGACGTGCAGACCATCCTCAAGCACCCGCGCAGCATGATCGGTTCGGATGGCTTGCCGAGCGACACCCATCCGCATCCGCGCCTGTGGGGGACCTTCCCCCGCGTGCTGGGACACTACTCGCGCGACCTGAAACTGTTCCCGCTGGAGACCGCCGTGCACAAGATGACGGGCATGTCCGCCCGGTATTTCGGGCTGGTGGACCGTGGCGAGATCCGCGAAGGTGCGTTTGCCGACATGGTTCTGTTCAGCGCCGACGACATCATCGACACCGCCAACTTCGATGCGCCGGCGACCCCGGCGCGCGGCATCCGGTCGGTGTTTGTCAACGGGCGCAAGGTGTACGCGGACGGTCAGGCCACCGGGGCGCGTCCTGGCCAGGTCCTGCGAAGACCCGACTGAGGCCGCGCCACCCACCGCTGTCCGGCCGCGGGCCGGACGCTCACAGCTTCTCCGTCTCCCCCGCCTTCGGCTGCCACTTCATCAGCCGTTTCTCGATGCGTCCCACCATCGCGTCGAGAACGAGCGCGAAGGCGGTGAGCACCAGGATGCCCGCCATCACCGTGTTGATGTCGAACTGCCCCTCGGCCTGCAGGATGAGGTAGCCCACGCCTTGCGATGAGCCGAGGTACTCGCCCACCACCGCGCCCACGAAGGCCAGGCCCACGCTGGTGTGCAGCGAGCTGAACACCCAGCTCGTGGCGCTGGGCAGGTAGACGTGGCGCAGCAACTGCTTCTGGCTGGCGCCCAGCATGCGTGCGTTGGCCAGCACCACCGGGCTCACTTCCTTCACGCCCTGGTAGACGTTGAAGAAGACGATGAAGAACACCAGCGTGACGCCCAGCGCCACCTTGGAGCCCATGCCCAGGCCGAACCACACCGCGAAGATGGGTGCCAGGATGATGCGGGGCATGGAGTTGAGCGCCTTGATGTAGGGCTCCAGAATGGCCGAGGCCATGGGCGACAGCGCCAGCCACAGTCCGCCCGCCAGGCCCGTGACGGCGCCGATGCCGAAGGCCATCAGGGTCTCGGCCAGCGTGATCCACAGGTGCACGTAGATGTCGGCGTCGCCGACGAACCAGGCCCAGATGCGCACGAAGATCTTCAGCGGTTCGCCGAAGAAGAACGCCGCCTGGCGGTCGTTGTCGAACATGAAGGTGGGCACCAGGCCGGGCGTGGTCATCACGTGCCAGAACACGAAGATGAGCACCAGCAGCGCGAGTTGCCACAGCGTGAGGTTGCCCGGGCGGGGCTTGAGGAACTTCCACATCGGATGAAGGGCCGCCCTCAGGCGACCTTGCGCAGTTGTTGCTGGTAACCCTTGAGCACCTCATCGCGCAACACGGCCCAGATGGCGGCGTGCAGCTCGAGGAAGCGCGGCGTGGTCTTCACCTCGGCCACGTCGCGCGGACGCGGGATGTCGATGGCAAAGTCGCCGATGGGGCGGCTGGCCGGGCCGGCCGACATCACCACCACGCGGTCGCTCATGGCGATGGCCTCGTCGAGGTCGTGCGTGATGAACAGGACCGCTTTTTTCTTTTCCGCCCAGAGTTGCAGTACCTCGTTCTCCATCAACTGCCGCGTCTGGATGTCCAGCGCGGAGAAGGGCTCGTCCATGAGGATGATGTCGGGGTCGAGCACCAGCGTTTGCGCCAACGAGGTGCGCTTGCGCATGCCGCCGCTCATCTGGTGCGGGTAGCGGTCGCCGAAGCCGCCCAGGCCCACGCGGCGCAGCCAGTCGTCGGCCTGCTCGCGGGCCTGGCGCTCGGGCACGCCGCGGAACTGCAGGCCGGCCATCACGTTCTGGATGCCGGTGCGCCAGGGCATGAGGCTTTCGCTCTGGAACATGTAGCCCGCGCGCGTGTTGATGCCCGTGAGCGGCTCACCGAAGATGCGCGCGCTGCCCTTGCTGGGCTCCAGCAGGCCGGCCGCGACGTTGAGCAGCGTGCTCTTGCCGCAGCCGGTGGGGCCTACCACGCTGACGAACTCGCCCGCTTGCACCTGGAGGTCCACGCCCTCGACCGCGGTGTAGCGCTGGCCGGGGGCGTCCTTGCTGACGAAGGTGCAGGCGACCCCCTGCAGATCGATCGCTGCCGAGCTCATCTCATCCTTTCGGGTACTTGTTGTTGGCCTTCTGCGCGAAGCTGTTGGTGTAGACCGCGTTCAGGTCGAGCTTGGCCTTGGCGATCGCCGGGTCCACGCTGCCCAGGGCGCGGAAGGCGGTCTCGGAGCCTTTGGCGGGGAAGGTGCCGTCGGGCGACAGCGCCTTCTGCGCGGCCAGGAATCCGTCGATGTAGACCGCGCGGTCGCCCAGCAGGTAGCTCTCGGGCACCACCTTGATGATGTCGCCCGGGCCGGCTTTCTGGATCCACTTGTTGGCGCGCACCAAGGCGTTGGCCATGGCCTGCACGGTGTTGGGGTTCTTGTCGATGAAGGATTGGGGGCAGTACAGGCAGCCGGCCGGCATGGGGCCGCCGAAGACCTTCTCGGCCTCGCTCACGATGCGCGTATCGGAGACGATCTTCAGGTCGCCCGAGCGCTGCAGCAGGGTGATGACCGGGTCGAGGTTGCTGATGGCGTCGATCTGGCCCGCGCGCATGGCGGCCACGGCACCGTTGCTCGCGCCCACGCCGACGATGCTCACGTCGCTGGGCTTCAAGCCCGCCTTGGCCAGCACGAAGTTGACCAGCACATTGGTGGAGCTGCCCGGCGCGGTCACGCCGATCTTCTTGCCCTTGAGGTCGGCCACGGACTTGAAGTTGGCCATGGTCTTGGGGTTCACGCCCAGCACGATCTGCGGCGCCAGGCCCTGCAGCACGAAGGCGCGCATGGGCTGGCCCTTGAACTGCATGTTCACCGTGTGCTCGAAGGCGCCCGACACCACGTCGGCGCTGCCGCCCACCACGGCCTGCAGGGCGCGCGAGCCACCGGCGAAGTCGACGATGGTGAGGTCCAGGCCCTCGTCCTTGAAGTAGCCCAACTGCTCGGCGATGGTGAGCGGCAGGTAATAGAAGAGGTTCTTGCCGCCGACGGCGATGGTGCACTTGGGCTTCTCGAGGCCTTGCGCGAGGGCGAAGCGGGGCAGGCTGGCGGCGGCGAGGCCGCCGGCGACGAAGTGGCGTCGTTGCATGTCTTGTCTCCTGAAGGCGAAGGCGGGTGGTCCCGCCGGGATGGGTGCCCGTCGATGATAGACCGGGGGGTGTACCCGCCGAGCCGGGCGGGGTGGGGGATTGCCCTAGCGTGCGCGGTGGCCCAGCGCGGCCGACAGCCGCGCGCCTTCTTCCTTCAGCACCGCCACGATCGCGCGCACGCGCTCCTCGTCCACGCGCACGCCGGGGCCGAACACCGCCAGCGAGCCCTTCACCTGGCCGTCGCCGCCGAAGTAGGGCACGGCCATGGCCACGGCGCCCTTGATGAGTTCGTCGCGGCTGATTTCGTAGCCCTGCTCGCGGATGGTCCGCAAGCGGTCGAGGTAGGCCACGAGGTCCATGTCGCGCGCGCCATCGCCGCCCAGGTAGGTCTCGGGCGCGGCCACGTGCGCCAGGATCACGCGGCCGCTGGCGCCCAGGGTCACGTCGGTGCTGTAGCCCACGCCGCGCTTGAAGCTCAGCGGCTGGGCGCTGGGCAACTCGGCCACGCAGGTGCGGATGGCGCCCTGGTGCACCAGCAACGAGACGGTCTCGCCCGTGGCTTCCCACAGGCGCCGCATCATGGGCTGCGCCACGGTGGCGATGTCCAGCCCCGCGCCCCACACGTGCGCCAGGTGGGCCACCGACGGGCCCAGTTCGAAGCGCTGCGGCTCGCCCGAGGACACGATGAAGCCCTTGTGCTCCAGCGTGCGCAGCAGGCGGTACAGCGTGGGGCGGCTCAAATCCACGCGCCTGGCCAGTTCGCCCGCCGTCAGGCGGTGGTCGGTGGCCGTGAAGGCCATCAGGATGTCCAGCGCCCTGTCCACTGCGCGGACACCTTCTCCTGCTTTTTCGGCCGTTTCCATGGTTCTGCCCCTGATGACTCGCTGATCGTCGATGTTACGCAGCCAGATTGTCCGTCTGATGGACATGTGGATCATCTGTTGACACAGATCAAGTGTGTCCACATAATGATCCATCTGTCCGCCACGAGGACAGCGACCCCGCAGGAGATGTTGGATGAACAAGGAAATGTCCGAAACGCTGACCCGTGTCGGCCCCGGTACCCGCATGGGTGAACTGCTGCGCCGCTACTGGGTGCCCGCGCTGGCCTCGAAGGAGATCCCCGAGGCCGACGGCCCGCAGGTGCGCGTGCAACTGCTGGGCGAGAAGCTGCTGGCCTTTCGCAACACTGACGGCAAGGCCTGCCTCATCAGCGAGTTCTGCTCGCACCGTGGTGTGTCGCTGTACTTCGGCCGCAACGAGGAGAACGGCATCCGCTGCGCGTACCACGGCGTCAAGTTCGACGGCGACGGGAAATGCGTGGACGTGCCGTCCTCGCCCCAGTCCTGCGCCCGCATGCACATCAAGGGCTACCCCTGCGTGGAGCGTGGCGGCATCGTCTGGGCCTACATGGGCCCGGTCGAGCACCAGCCCGCGCCACCCGAGATCGAGTGGTGCACCCTGCCCGACAGCCACGTGTTCGTCTCCAAGCGGCTGCAGTACAGCAACTGGCTGCAGGCCATGGAAGGCGGCATCGACACCGCGCACGTGTCTTACGTGCACCGCTACGAGGTCGACACCGACCCGATGCACCAGGGCGTGAAGGCGCTGGACTACATCAAGGCCGACGGCAACGTGGTGTTCGAGATCGAGAAGACGCCCTACGGCCTGGGCCTGTTCGGCCGCCGCAACGGCGAGCCCGACTCTTATTACTGGCGCGTCACGCAGTGGCTGTTCCCCTGGTTCACGCTGATCGCGCCCTTCGGCGAGCACGCGCTGGGCGGTCACGTGTGGGTGCCCATCGACGACTACCACTGCTGGGCCTGGAGCATCAACTGGCAGCCCTTCCGCCCGCTGTCGGACGAGGAGCGCGCGGCCATGGAAGCGGGCCAGGGCATCCACGTGGAGTACGAGGCGCCGGGCAGCTTCGTCCCCAAGGCCAACCGCGACAACGACTACGGCATGGACCGCGTGGCCCAGCGCGAGAAGCGCTCGTACAGCGGCATCTTCGGCTTCTCCGCGCAGGACTACTCACTGCAGGAAAGCATGGGCCCGATCCAGAACCACGAGGCCGAGCAACTGCTGCCCACCGACAAGGCCATCGTGATGGCGCGGCGCATGCTGTCGGAGGCCGCGATGGGCATCGAACAGGGCGTCACCCCGCCCGCGCTGGACGCCAGCCAGCAGCGGGTGCGGCCCGCCGGCGTGCTGCTGCCCAAGGAGCAGAACCCCGTCGACTGGGCCAGGGAGCACCTGGCCAACAGCATCGACAAGCCGGTGTTCAGCCTGTGAAGGCCTGAGCCGGTTCGACCCCACCAACCACAGGAGACACGACATGTTCCCACGCCGATCCCTTCTCGCCGCCGCCCTGCTGGGCGTGGCCGCCGCCAGTCCTTCGTGGGCGCAGAACGCGGCCGACTGGAAGCCCACCAAGCCCGTGCGCATCATGGTGCCCATCGTGGGCAGCACCAACGACGTGCTCGCGCGCCTCGTCGCACCCAAGCTGCAGGAGGTGTTCGGCCAGCCCTTCGTGGTGGAGAACAAGGGCGGCGCGGGCGGCAACATCGGCGCGCTGGACATCGTGCGCTCCGCGCCCGACGGCCACAACCTGCTGGTGGGCTACAACGGGCCGCTCGCCATCAACGTGAGCCTCTTCAGCAAGATGCCCTACGACCCGGTGAAGGACCTGGCGCCCATCACGTTGGCGGTGAAGGCGCCGCAGTACCTGGTGGTGAACCCGGCCACGGGCATCACCAGCGTCAAGGAATTCATCGTCACCGCCAAGACCAACCCGGAGAAGCTGAACTATGGCTCGGTGTCGGTGGGCAGCGCCTCGCACCTGACGATGGAGATGATGAAGTCGGAGGCCGGCTTCAACATCACGCACATTCCCTACCGGGGTGCCGCGCCCGCGGTGTCCGACCTGGTGGCCGGCATGGTGCAGACCGGCTTCTTCGTGCCGGGCAACGTGCAGGGCTTCGTCAAGGAAGGCAAGCTGCGCCTGCTGGCCAGCACCGGACTCAAGCGCTTCCCCAGCACGCCCGACGTGCCCACGCTGGCGGAGTCGGGCCTGAAGGACTTCGAGGCCACCTCGTGGATCGGCTTCCTCGCGCCGGCGGGCACGCCGCCGCACATCATCAAGCGCTACAACGAAGAGATGGTGAAGATCCTGAAGTCGCCCGACATCCAGGCCCGTCTGCACGAAATGGAGTTCGAGGTGGTGGCCAGCTCGCCGCGCGAGTTCAGCGCCTGGATCAACTCGGAGATCAAGCGCTGGGGCAAGGTCATTCAGGACAACAACATCAAGCTGGACTGAGAACGGGCATGGCATCGTTGCGAATGGCCGGCAAGGTGGCCTTGATCACGGGCGGGGGCGCCGGCATCGGCGCGGCCGCGTCCGCCCTGTTCTGCCGCGAGGGCGCGGCGGTGGCGATGGTGGACGCCGATTCGCAGGCGCTGGAGCGCACGCGCGCGGCCATCCTCGAAGCGCAGCCCGAGGCGCGTGTGCTGGGCATCGCGGCCGATGTGTCGGACTCGGCGGGCGCGCAGGCCGCCGTGGCGCGGTGCCTTGACGCGTGGGGCGCGCTCGACGCGCTCGTCAACAACGCGGCCATGCGCAACTACCTGCCGGCGGCCGACGTGTCGCCCGCCGATTGGCAGGCCATCGTGGCGGTGAACCTGGCGGGCATGTCCAACTACTGCCAGGCCGCGCTGCCGGCGCTGCGCCGCGCGGGCGCGGGCGCCATCGTCAACGTGTCCTCGTGCTACGCCGTCACCGGCCGCCGGGGCATGGCGCTGTACGACGCCACCAAGGCCGCGCAACTGGCGTTCACGCGCACGCTGGCGTTCGAGGAATCGGCCCATGGCGTGCGCGCCAACGCGGTGTGCCCGGGCTCCACGCTGACGGACTTCCACGTGGGCCGCGCCTCGGCGGCGGGCAAGAGCGTGGAGCAGCTCAGCACCGAGCGCAAGGACAGCTCGCTCATCGGCCGTTGGGCCCGGCCCGAGGAGATCGCCGCGCCGATCCTGTGGCTGGCCTCGGGCGAGGCTTCGTTCATCACCGGCACCACGCTGATGGTGGACGGCGGCCTGCACATCATGTGAGGTGTCTGTCATGACGACCGCCACGCTCAAGGCCCGCGTCCACTGTCTGCGCTACGAGGCGCGCGACGTGGTGAGCGTCGAGCTGCGTCCCGAGCAGGCGGATGTGGTCTTTCCCCCGCACGAGCCCGGCGCGCACATCGACCTGCACCTGGGCAATGGCCTGGTGCGCAGCTACTCGCTGCTCAACCCGGCCGGTGAGGCGGGGCGCTATGTGGTGGGCGTGTTGAAGGACCGTCAGAGCCGCGGCGGCTCGGCCTTCGTGCACGAGCGGTTGCGCGTGGGGCAGTTGCTGACGATCTCGGCACCGCGCAACAACTTCGCCCTGCACGAATCGGCCGGGCACTCGGTGTTCGTGGCCGGTGGCATCGGCATCACACCCATCCTGTGCATGCTGGAGCGCCTGTCGGCCTCGGGGCGTTCGGCGGATCTCATCTACTGCGCGCGCTCGCGCGCCGACGCGGCCTTCGTCGAGCGCCTGAACGAACTGGCCTCGCCCACGCTGCGCGTGCACTGGCACTTCGACGACGAGGCCGGTGGACCGCCGGACCTGCGCGAGCGGCTGACCCCGTTTGCCAAAGACAGCCACCTCTACGCCTGCGGCCCTGGGCCCATGTTGGACGCCTTCCTGTCGGCGTGCGAGGCGCTGGGCTTGCCGAACGCGCACATCGAACGCTTCGCCGCCGCGCCGGCGCCGGCCGGCGCGGCCGAGGCTGCCGCCTTCACCGTGGAACTGCGCCGCAGCGCGCGCCGCATCGAGGTGCGAGCCGACTGCTCGGTGCTGGACGCCATGCTGGAGGCCGGCTTGTCGCCCGACCACAGTTGCCGCGAAGGCCTGTGCGGCGCCTGCGAGACGCGCGTGCTCGAAGGCGAGGTGGACCACCGCGACAGCATCCTCACGGAGAGCGAGCGCGCGGCGAACAAATCGATGATGGTTTGCGTGTCCCGCTGCCGCTCGGCGCAGTTGGTGCTCGACGCCTGAGGGCGCGCGGGGCTCAGCCCACCGGCAGCCCATCCACGAACACCTTGAGTTCCTCCGGCTCGAAGGCTGTCCACACCTCGTTGCTCGTGAGCGGTGTGGTCACGATCACGGCCGCGCGGTCGCCGGGCTGGTTGAGATCGGCGAAGTTCACCGTCCAGTCGCGGTCCTTCAGTGTGGCCTGCGAGAAGGGGTGTTGGCGCACCAGCCAATGCAGCTTCGTGCTGCAGTGGGCCCACAGCGCCTCGCCATTGGATAGCAGGAAATTGAAGGTGCCGAAACGGCGCACCTGCGGCACCAGCTCGCGCAGGGTGCGGGTGAGCTCGTCCACGCTGGGCAGGCCGGCGTGTGACTTGGCCAGCTCCTGCATCAGCCAGCAGAAGGCGCGCTCGCTGTCGGTGGTGCCCACGGGGCGGAAGTGGCTGTGCAGGTTCGGCGCGTAGTCTTTCAGGTCCCCGTTGTGCGCGAACACCCATTGACGGCCCCACAGCTCGCGCACGAAGGGGTGGGCGTTTTCCAGCGCCACTTCGCCGATCGTGGCCTTGCGCACGTGGGCGATGATGTTGCGGCTCTTGAGCGGGTAGCCCTGCAGGAAGGCCGCCATGGGCGAGTCGTGCGCGCTGCGGTGGTCGATGAACAGGCGCAGACCCTTGCCTTCGAAAAAGGCGATGCCCCAGCCGTCGGCGTGGTGGTCGGTTCTGCCGCCGCGGTCGCAGAAGCCCGTGAAGCTGAACGACGCGTCGGTGGGCGTGGCGCAGTTGAGGCCGAGCAGTTGGCACATGGGGCGGATTCTGCCTCGTCGTCGCTGGCTCAGGCCTGTCCGGTCTGCCGCTCGGGCGGTGGTGGCACCGGTGGCGTGGGGGGCCGCAGGCGCAGGGCGGCCAGCACGGCCAGCGCACAGATGCCGGCCAGCATGAGGAAGGTTTCGTCAAAGGCCGCGATGCGCGCGGGCGTGGTGGGCGAAGCGTCGAGCGGCGCGCCGTGCGCCGCCAGGCGCCACTCAAGAAAGATGCCGCACAGGCTCACGCCAGCGGCGCCACCCAGCATGCGCAGGAAGTTGATGACGCTGGCACCCTGGGGAATGTGGGCCGGGCCCAGGCCGCGCATGGCGCCGATGTTGAGCGAGGGCAGGATGAAGCCCAGCCCGATGCGCCCCACGATGGCCCAGATCACCAGCAGCGGGATGATGCGCGTCGCCTGTTCCAGCCGGATCGTCACCATCAGTGCGAACGAGGCCGCCAGCAGCACCAGGCCGATGCTGACCAGGCGGTGCGTGGGCTGGCGGTCGGCCAGGCGGCCCACGGCGGCGATGCTGATGGCCAGCACCAGGCCCGAGGGCAGCAGCACCGTGCCCACCACGGAAGGCGAGAGCTGAAGGCCCATCTGCATGTACACCGGCAGCAGGTAGGTGGAGCCGAACAGTGCCACGCCGTAGATGAAGGCCACCAGACTGCCCATGGCGAAACGGCGGTCGGCGAACAGGCTCAGGTTCATCAGCGGCTCGGGCCCGTGCGCGTGGCGGTGCGCGTGCAGCATGCGCCGCGCGAGCCAGATGAACACCAGCAGCAGGGCCACCGCGCTCATCAGCAGCGTGGTGGCCACCAGCGGTGTACCGCCCTGCAGCTCGACCAGGCCATTGAGCAGGCACAGCGTGCCCGCGGTGGCCAGCAGCAGGCCGCGCCAGTCCAGCGCGGCGCCCGCGCGGTTGGCGTCTGCGCCGCCCGGGGCGGTGGTGGGGATCAGCTTGCGCGCCAGCCACAGCGAGACGAGGCAGAACGGCACCACCATGAAGAAGATGGAGCGCCAGCCGAACCAGTCGACCAGGATGCCCCCGATGCTGGGACCCAGCGCTGGCGCCAGCACCACTCCCATGCCGAAGATGCCGCTGGCGCGCCCCTGTTCGCTGGGCTCGAAGGCACGCAGGATGATGATGGCCGGGATGGGTTGCACCACACCGGCGGCCAGTCCCTCGGCCACGCGCGCAGCCAGCACCAGCGGGTAGTGGTTGGCCAGGCCGCCGGCCACGCCGCCCACCAGCAGCAGCCACATGCAACCCGAGTAGGTGGCGCGGTAGCCGTAGCGCGCCAGCAGCCAGGGCGTGGTCAGCATGGACACGGTCATCGCCGCCATGAAGCCCGAGGTGACCCACTGCGCGCGTTCCTGGCCGAGCGTGAAGTGCTGGCTCATGTCGGGGATGGCCACGTTGACCACGGTGGACGACATGATGGACGCCATGGTGCCCACCATCACCGCCAGCAGCAGCAGCCAGCGGTAGCGCGGGCCATAGCGCTCGCGCAGCGCGGGCAGGCCGTGGGGGTTGGGGG
>NZ_CCAE010000079.1 GCF_000723405.1 Hydrogenophaga intermedia
GTGCAGGCCGTACATGGCGGTGAGGGAAGCCACGGGCAGGCCGGCGGCCGTGGCCGCGTCCATGCCGGCGGGGACAACCCCCCGGAAAAACGCGGGGCCCCCCCCCCCCCCGCCCCCGCCGCCCGGGGGGCCGCGGGGGGGCTCGCCCCCGCCGGTCACGTCTCCGCCACCCATGGCACCACCGCCGACCATCCCACCCAGCGCGGTGCCGCCGGCCCCGTCGCCGGTGCCCCTGCCACCGCCCGCGGTGCCGCCGATTCGTCAGTGAAGCACCGATGACGGCCCCAAGCGCCTGATGCAAACGCATCAGGCGCTTTCCGCCGACCGCGGCGGCACTTCCGGTGAGGGAAACGACAGGACTTGCGGCGAACGCCGGTGCTAGCTTGTGCGCCCTTGGTACTCCCCTGGGTTCACGACCATGTCCTCACGCCTTCACCGGATTCTTGCGGCGCTGTGCTGCGCCGCCACGCTGTCGGGCTGCGGCGGCGGCTCGGCCATCGCGCCCTTGCCGCTGCCTGCGTCTTCGCCACCGCCCGCCTCACCCTCACCCACCACTCCCCCGGCTGCGCCGCCGGCGCTGACATCCAGCACCGACGCCCTGTCCCTGGCCGTCTCGGGTCAGCCGCGCCACTTCGTCATCACCAACGTGGGCGGGCAGGACGCGCTGAACCTCTTGGCCACCACCACGACCGCGCTGCCGGCCGGTACCAGCTTCACCACCGACTGCGCCACGCTGGCCCCCGGCGCAAGTTGCACGCTCACGGTCACGCCCGGCGCCACTCCGTCGGCCACGCCGGGCGATCTCGCACCCTTGCCCGCCGAGATGGGCTTGAGCGGCAGCAACACCAACACCTTGGCGCTGTCGATCTGGGTGCTGGATTTCGGCAGCGTGTACCAAGGGGGCCATCTGTTCGACATCGACGACAGCACGCCGGCCACGGCCGGTGTCGGCGGCAAAGTGCTGGCGCTCAACGACGCCGCGACACTCACGACATGGGGCCCCGACGACTCCGCCACCCGCTTGAATCTCAGCCTCACCGATGGGGCCGCCAACACAGCGGCCATCGTGAGCCAATACGGCCCGCCATCGAGTCCGTCCCCGACCGCCCGGTACCCAGCTTGGGCCTGCGCCAGTTCCAACGACGCGGGGTTTTCCGACTGGTACCTGCCGGCCATCTGCGAGCTGGGTTACGACAGCACCGGATGGGGCTCGGGGTGTGGCACCAGCAGTTCACCCCTGGTGCCCAACGTTCTGGCCAATCTCGTGGACCGGGGTCATGCGGTTGGCTTGTCCGCTATCAACTCGTACTGGAGTTCCTCTACCGTGCCTGCAACCCCCTGGGTGCAGCTGTACGCTCCGGGCGCCAACGCCCACCACCAAGACTCCTATGGCGCCGGCAATAGCAGCCGCTGCGTGCGCGCCCTCACCCCCTGAACGCCCTCAAGTCACCGGCGCCGGGTTGAACAGCACCAGCTGGTTGTGCAGCTTCCAGCGCTCGGCCCAGGTCTTCTGGCGCCCGCTGGCCACGTCGAGCATGAAGCGGAACAGCTCCCAGCCCACGTCCTCGATGCTGGCCTGCCCGTCGGCGATGGTGCCGGCGTTGATGTCCATCAGGTCGTGCCAGCGGCGCGCCAGGTCGCTGCGCGTGGCCACCTTGATCACCGGCACGGCCGCCAGGCCGTAGGGCGTGCCCCGCCCGGTGGTGAACACGTGCAGGTTCATGCCGGCGGCCAGTTGCAGCGTGCCGCAGATGAAGTCGCTCGCGGGCGTGGCGGCGTAGGTCAGGCCCTTGTTGCGCAGCTTCTCGCCGGGTGACAGCACGTTGCCGATCGGCGCGCTGCCCGACTTCACGATCGAGCCCATGGCCTTCTCGACGATGTTGGACAGCCCGCCCTTCTTGTTGCCCGGCGTGGTGTTGGCGCTGCGGTCCACGCTGCCGCGCTTGAGGTAGTCGTCGTACCAGGCCATCTCGCGCACCATGGCCTGCGCCACCTCGGGCGTGGTGGCGCGCGCGGTGAGTTGCGCGATGCCGTCGCGCACCTCGGTGGTCTCGGAGAACATCACGCTCGCGCCCGCGCGCACCAGCAGGTCGGTGCAGAAGCCCACGGCCGGGTTGGCGGTCACGCCACTGAACGCGTCGCTGCCGCCGCACTGCACGCCCACCACCAACTCGCTGGCCGGCACGGTTTCGCGGCGGCGCGCGTTCAGGCGCTTCAGGTGCTGCTCGGCCTGGCGCAGGATGGACTCGACCATCGACATGAAGCCGACGTGGGCCTCGTCTTGGAGACAGACCACGTCGAGGCCTTCGGTCTCGGCGTCCGCGCGCGTGTCGCTGATGGGAATGCTGCCCGGCGGCAGCAGCCGCTCGGGCTGCAGCTTCTCGCAGCCCAGGCTCACCACCATCACCTCGCCCCCGAAGTTGGGGTTCTGGCTGATGTGGCGCAGCGTGCGGATGGGGATCACCGCGTCGGGCGCGTCGATGGCCACGCCGCAGCCGTAGCCGTGCTCCAGCGCCACCACGTCGTCCACGTTCGGGTACCTGGGCAGCAGCTCGGCCTTGATGCGCTGCACCGCGAAATCGGTGACGCCGGCCACGCACTGCACGGTCTGCGTGATGGCCAGGATGTTGCGCGTGCCGACCGAACCATCGGCGTTGCGGTAGCCCTCGAAGGTGAAGCCTTCCAGCGGCGCCATGGGGGCCGCGCCGCGCGTGGCCATGGGCAGGTCGTCCAGGCCGCGCGCCTCGGGCATCTTCAGCAGGCGTTCGTGCACCCAACTGCCGGCAGGGATGGGCTGCAGCGCGTAGCCGATGGGCACGCCATAACGCAGCACGGATGCGCCTTCGGGCAGGTCCACCAGCGCCACCTTGTGGCCCTGCGGCACCTTGTCGCGCAGCACCGGGCCGCCGGGCAGCGCGGTGCCGGGGGGCAGGCCGCCGTCGTTGGCCACGATGGCCACGTTGTCGTCGGCGTGCATGCGAATGGTCAGCGGGGAGGTGAGCGGCGCCACGGCCGTGCGGCTCGCCAGGGTCTCGGACATTGGCGTCTCCTATGATTCGGCGCGCTCGCGATGATCCGGACCCGGTGCCGGAGGCCTTACGCGCAGCGCTTGGTACCGGTACCATTCTACGCCGCACATGAAAGAAACCGACAACTCCCGGCGTTCCCGACGCGGCAGCGGGGCCATCACCGTGCGCGACGTGGCCCGCCTGGCGGGCGTCGCGCCCATCACCGTCTCGCGCGTGTTGAACACGCCCGCGCAGGTCTCGCCCGACGTGCGGCAGAAGGTGCTGGAGGTGATCCAGAAGACCGGCTACGTGCCCAACCGCATGGCCGGCGGCCTGGCGTCGTCGCGCAGCCGGCTGATCGCGGCGGTGGTGCCGAGCACGGTGATGTCGGTGTTCATGCCCACCATCGAGGCCTTGAACGAGACCCTGTTCGACGCCGGCTACCAGTTGATGCTGGGCCAGTCCGACTACTCGGCCGCGCGCGAGGAGGCCTTGCTGGAGGCCATCGTGGGCCGCCGGCCGGACGGCATCTTCCTCACCGGCATCCTGCGCCCCAGCCAGGGCCGCACGCGGCTGCTGGCCTCGGGCATTCCGGTGGTGGAGACCTGGGACCTGACGCCCACGCCGATCGACATGCTGGTGGGTTTTTCGCACGCGGACATCGGAGCCGAGGTGGCGCGTTTCCTGATCGGCAAGGGGCGGCGCAAGCTGGCGCTGATCCGCGCCGCGGACGAGCGCGCCGAGCGACGCGCGGGCGCCTTCGCGGAGGTGGTGAAGCGCGCGGGCCTGGGGGCGGTGGAGACGGTGAACGTGGGCGCTTCACGTTCACTGCGCAGCGGGCGAGAAGCGCTGGGCCGCCTGCTGGAGCAGGCGCCGGACGTGGACGCGATTTTCTGCAGCTCCGACCTGCTGGCGCTGGGGGTGGCGACGGAGGCGCGGGTGCGCGGCATTCACATTCCCGACGATCTGGCGCTGATGGGTTTTGGCGATGTGTCCTTTGCGGCGGACATGGCGCCGGCGCTGAGCACGGTGCGGATCAACGGGGCGGACATGGGGCGGCTGGCGGCGCGCTGTCTGATTGATCGGGCGGAGGGGCGGGAGGTGGCGCAGCCTGTGGTCGACCTCGGGTTTTCTATCTTGGAGCGGGAGACTTCCTGAGTTTTTCTCTCCGGAAGCTCCGGTCATCGGCGCTCGTCTGTTGGCACGCCTACGTGTCTGGGGCTCGCGGACGCTGGGTGCCCTGCGTAGCGAAATAAAGGAGGAGCCAAGGGCGCAGCCCTTGGCGGGGGACATTCGCGGAGCAGGGCACCCAGTGGCCGCGAGCTTCGCCGAGGTGCAGGCATGAAGTCCCGACAAACCCCGTTGACGAAGAAATTTGGTACCGGTACCATCCCCTCCGGATTCATTTGGTACCGGTACCAAATGAAGACCCCATTCCCACCCAACAGGAGACAAGCCACATGAAAAAGATGCTGCTCGCGCTCGGCGCGACCATGACCCTCACCACGGCCATGGCCTGGCCCGACAAGACCGTCACCATCGTGGTCCCCTTCCCCCCCGGCGGCTCCACCGACATGATCGCCCGCACCCTGCAGCCCAAACTGCAAGAGAAATTCGGCGGCACCTTCGTCATCGACAACAAGCCTGGCGCCACCGGCACCATCGGCGCCACCCTCGTCACCCGCGCCGCGCCCGACGGCCACACCCTCTTCGTCTCCTCCCTCGGCCCCTACGTCATCGCCCCGCACCTCACCAAGGTCACCTACGACGCCACCAAGGACTTCGACTACATCACCGTCGCCGTGCAGGCGCCCAACGTGCTCGTCGTGCCCGCCGCCTCGCCGCACAAAAGCATGGCCGACGTGATGGCCTTCCAGAAGGCCAACCCCGGCAAGATGACCTTCGCCTCCTCCGGCAACGGCAGCAGCGACCACCTCACCGCCGAGCTCTACTGGCAACAGACCGGCACCAGCGGCGTGCACGTGCCCTACAAAGGCGGCGGCCCCGTGATGACCGACCTGCTCGGCAACCAGGTCGACTCGTCTTTCATGAACATCAACACCGCCATGCCGCAGATCAAGGCCGGCAAGCTGCGCGCGTTGTCCATCACCAGCGCCAAACGCTCCGCCCTGCTGCCCGACGTGCCCACGCTCGACGAGCTCGGCATCAAGGACGCCAACGTCTACTCCTGGCAGGCCGTGGCCGCGCCCAAGGGCATCCCGGCCGATCTGAAGAACAAGCTGCAGGCCGCCATCAAGGACGCGCTCAACGACCCGGCCATCAAACCCAAGCTGCTGGACCTGGGCTTCGAGATCGTGGCCAACACGCCCGAGGAGTTCACCAAGTTCCAGGCCGCCGAGTTCGCGCGCTGGCAAAAGCTGATCACCGCTCGCAACATCAAAGCCGATTGATCGTTTCATGTTGAACCCCGTCCCCGTCGGCACCACGCCGCGCATCACCGAGCTCATCGCCATTCCCGTCGCGGGCCGCGACGGCATGCTGCTCAACCTCAGCGGGGCGCACGCGCCCTTCTTCACGCGCAACCTGCTGATCCTGCGCGACAGCGCGGGCCGCACGGGCGTGGGCGAGGTGCCCGGGGGCGAGAAGATCCGCCAGACCCTGGAAGACGCGCGCGAACTGGTGGTGGGCCGTTCCATCGGCGACCACCAGCGCGTGCTGCGTGAACTGCAAACGCGCTTCGCCGACCGCGACAGCGGCGGGCGCGGCCAGCAGACCTTCGACCTGCGCACCGCCATCCACGCCGTCACCGCCGTGGAGTCGGCCCTGCTCGACCTGCTGGGCCAGCACCTGGAGGTGCCCGTGGCCGCGCTGCTCGGCGAAGGCCAGCAGCGCGAGTCGGTGGAGATGCTGGGTTACCTGTTCTTCGTGGGCGACCGCACGAAGACGCCACTGCCGTATGCCGATCCGGCCAGCGAGCCCGACCACGCCGACGCCTGGTGCCGCCTGCGCCACGAGGCCGCGATGACGCCCGAGGCCATCGTGCGCCTGGCCGAGGCCGCGCGCGAGCGCTACGGCTTCAACGACTTCAAGCTCAAGGGCGGCGTGCTGCGTGGCGACGAAGAGGTCGACGCCGTGATCGCGCTGCACGAGCGCTTCCCCGACGCGCGCGTCACGCTCGACCCCAACGGCGGCTGGCTGCTCAAAGACGCCATCCGCCTGGGCCAGCGCATGCGCGGCGTGGTGGCCTACGCCGAAGACCCCTGCGGCGCCGAGGACGGCTTCTCCGGCCGCGAGGTGATGGCCGAGTTCCGCCGCGCCACCGGCCTGCCCACGGCCACCAACATGGTCGCCACCGACTGGCGCCAGCTCACGCACGCGCTCTCGCTGCAGTCGGTCGACATCCCCCTGGCCGACCCGCACTTCTGGACCATGGCCGGCAGCGTGCGCGTGGCCCAGACCTGCCGCGACTGGGGCCTCACCTGGGGCTCGCACTCCAACAACCACTTCGACGTGTCGCTGGCCATGTTCACGCACGTGGGCGCGGCCGCGCCGGGCAAGGTCACGGCCATCGACACGCACTGGATCTGGCAGGACGGCCAGCGCCTCACCAAGGAGCCGCTGAAGATCGTGAACGGCCACGTGGCGGTGCCGAAGACGCCCGGCCTGGGCGTGGAACTGGACATGGCCGAGGTGGAGAAGGCCCACCAGCTCTACCGCCAGCACGGCCTGGGCGCGCGCGACGACGCCACCGCCATGCAGTACCTGATCCCCAACTGGCGCTTCAACCCCAAGCGCCCCTGCATGGACCGCTGAGGCGCATCCCGTCATAGGATCGCGCCTTCCACCCCTGACAACAACAAGGCAACAAGGCATTCGCATGCGACCGAACCGACTGCGCGAGATCTGGGCCAACGGCGGTGCCGTGGTGAACGGCTGGCTCGCCATCCCCAACAGCTTCTCCGCCGAGACCATGGCCCACCAGGGCTGGGACTCCCTCACCATCGACCTGCAACACGGTGTCATCGACTACAACAGCATGGTCCCCATGCTGCAGGCCGTGAGCACCACCGACACCGTGCCCGTGGTGCGCGTGCCCTGGCTGGAGCCCGGCATCCTGATGAAGGCGCTGGACGCGGGCGCGTATGGCGTCATCTGCCCCATGGTGAACACCCGCGCCGACGCCGAGAAGCTGGTGGCCTACACCCACTACGCGCCGCGCGGCACGCGCAGCTTCGGCCCCGTGCGCGCCCTGCTCTATGGCGGCGCCGATTACCCCAAGCACGCCAACGACACCATCGTCACCTTCGCGATGATAGAGACCGCGCAAGCGCTGGAGAACCTCGACGACATCCTCTCCACGCCGGGGCTGGACGCCATCTACATCGGCCCGTCCGACCTGTCGCTCGCCCTGGGCTGCAACCCCACCTTCGACGAGCTCGACCCCAAGGCCGCCGACGCGGTGCAGCACATCCTGGCGCGCGCCAAGGCGCACAAGGTGGTGGCCGGCATCCACAACGGCTCGCCCGAGGCCGCGCTCAAGCGCATCGCCATGGGGTTCCAGTTCGTCACCGTCAGCTCCGACGCGCGCCTGCTGGCCGCCGGCGCGCAACAGATCGTCAACACCATGCGCGGCGGCGTGAAGACCGCCAAGCCGGCGCAAGGCTACTGATCCTCTTTTCCCCTCTCACCGGAACACACGCATGAAAGTCGGATTCATCGGCCTGGGCATCATGGGCACGCCCATGGCCCTGCACCTCGTCAACAAGGGCCACCAGTTGTTCGTGCACACCCGCAGCCAGGTGCCCGAGGCCATCACCGCCGCTGGCGGCATGCGCGTGGACAGCGCCGCCGCCGTGGCGCGCGAGGCCGATGTCATCTTCACCATGGTGCCCGACACGCCCGACGTGGAGGCCGTGCTGTTCGGCAAGAACGGCGTGGCGGAAGGATTGAAGGACAGCAAGGCCGGCCCTGACGGCCGGGTGGGCAAGGTGGTGGTGGACATGAGCTCCATCTCGCCCATGGCCACCAAGGCCTTCGCCAAGCGCATCAACGAACTCGGCGCCGACTACATCGACGCCCCCGTCTCGGGCGGCGAGGTGGGCGCCAAGGCCGGCTCGCTCACCATCATGTGCGGTGGTGATGCGGCCGTGTTCGAACGCGTGAAGCCGCTGCTGGAGTGCATGGGCAAGAACATCACCCTGGTGGGCGGCAACGGCGACGGCCAGACCACCAAGGTCGCCAACCAGATCATCGTGGCGCTCAACATCGCCGCCGTGAGCGAGGCCCTGGTGTTCGCCAGCAAGGCCGGCGCCGACCCGGCCAAGGTGCGCGAAGCCCTCATGGGCGGCTTCGCGGCCAGCCGCATCCTCGAGGTGCACGGCGAGCGCATGATCAAGCGCACCTTCAACCCGGGCTTTCGCATCAAGCTGCACCAGAAGGACCTAGGCCTGGCGCTGCAGGGCGCGCGCGAACTCGGCGTGGCCCTGCCGCAAACGGCCAACGCCGCGCAACTGATGCAGGCCTGCGCCGCGCACGGCCTCGGCGAACTCGATCACTCCGCGCTGGTGCAGGCGCTGGAGATCATGGCCGAGCACCCCGTGGCGAAGGGGTGAGGTTCAGCGCGTCGATGTGGCCGCCCAGCGTGGCGATGAAGGCGCGCAAACGGTTCAGCCGCCTCAGGTCCCGGTGGTAGCCCATCCAGATGTCCCGCCCGGGCGGATCCTCCGGCAGTTGCAGGCGGCGTATGCCCACCACCTGGTCGCCCACCACCCGCGGCAGCACGGCGATGCCGATGCCCTGCGCGCACATGCGCGCCTGCACGTTGCGGTTGTTGGATGAAAGCAGGGGCCTGGCATTCGGGAAGCCCTCCTTGAGCCAGGCGATGTCGGGAAACTGGCCCGTCGAGGTGTCGTGGGTGATGAGGCGAAAACCCACGCCGTCGCCGAACACCGGCTCGGGGGCATTGGCCGCGACGTACGCCCCATAGGGCAGGCGGATCAGTTTCCTCTGCACGACGTCGGGCGCGTTGAACGGGACGATCCGGAAAGCGATGTCGGCCTCCCGCTGCGCCAGGTTGAACAGGCGCGTGCCCGTCAGCACCTCCACGTCGACGTGGGGATAGGCCTTGGCGTAGTCCGCGATGACCGGCGGCAGCAGGTAGGCACCGAACCAGTCGGCCGACGAAATCCGCAAGAGGCCCTGCAAGCGACGCTCTTGTCCGGCCAGGCGGCGCTCCATGGCTTGGGCGCCCTCTTCCATCTGCTCCGCCAGCGCCACGATGCCGGCGCCTTCTTCCGTCAGCACAAAGCCGTCCGACGTCCGCTGAAACAGCGCGTGCCCCATGGCCCGCTCCAGCGCCTGCAACCGGCGCCCGATGGTCGGGTGGCTCAGGCGCAGGGCGCGCGCGGCACCGCCCAGGGTGCCGGCCCGCGCCACGGCCAGGAAGATTCTGACGTCGCTCCACTCCATTGCCAGCACCCCCACAAAAATGAACGGAGAGAGTACGACATTGTCAGTTGCCCCACACATTCGAATGTCGGATTCTCCCGGCAACGCCATGCCAGGGCACCGCCATGAAAACCGCAGCAACCCTCCCCCTCTCTGATCGCACCGCCACCGACACCCGCCGGTGGTGGGCGCTGGCCGTCCTGCTGACCGGCACCCTGCTGCCGCCACTGGACTTCTTCATCGTCAACGTGGCCCTGCCCGCCATGCAAGGCAGCCTGCAGGCGAGTGCGTCGATGACCCAACTGGTGGTGTCGGTGTATGCGGGGGCTTACGCGGTCACGCTCATCCTGGGCGGGCGCCTGGGAGACCTCTATGGGCGCAAACGCGTCTTCATCGCGGGCATGGCGGGCTTCGGCGCGGCCTCGGCCCTGTGCGGCCTGGCCCCCTCCGCAGAGGTGCTGATCGTGGGGCGTTTCCTGCAGGGCGTGAGCGCCGCGGTCATGGCCCCGCAGTCCCTGGCGTCCATACACGCCATCTTCCCGGCCGGGGAGAAGGCCCGCGCGCTCAGCCTGTATGGCCTCACCATCGGGCTGGCGGCCGTGGCGGGGCAGGCCCTCGGCGGGGTGCTCGTCTCGTCCGATGCGCTCGGGCTGGGCTGGCGCGCCGTCTTTCTCATCAACCTGCCGATCATCCTGCTGGCGGTGCCGGCCGCGGTGCGGTGGGTGCGCGAGAGCCGCCTGGAGCAGGCCGCGCGCCTGGACGTGGCCGGCGCGCTGCTGCTCGCCGCGGGCTTGCTGTCGCTGGTGGTGCCACTCATCGAAGGGCGCGAGCGGGGCTGGCCGTGGTGGTGCGTCGCGGCGCTCGTGCTGAGCGCCCCGCTGCTCCTCACCTTCTGGCGGTACGAGCAATGCCTGGAACGCGCCCAGGGCATGCCGCTGGTCCTGCCCTCGCTGCTCACCCCGCCGGGCCTGCGCCGCAGCCTCGTGGCCACGTTCTTCTTCTATGCCATCGCGCCCTTCTTTCTCGTGTTCGCCATCTACGAGCAGTCGGGCCTGGGCCACGGTGCGATGGCCGCCGGGCTGGCGGTGCTGCCCGTGGGCCTGGGCTTTCTGCTGGGCCCGCTGTGCACCGCTTCGGTGGCGCGGCGCCTGGGGCCCAACACGGCCGCGTTCGGCATGTCGCTCGAAGTGCTTGGCCTGCTCTTGGCCGCAGGCCTGGCCTGGTGGGACGCACCGCCGTGGCTGCCACTGCCCCTGTTCCTCATCGGTCTGGGGCAGGGCCTCGCGCTGCCCGCCGTGGTCCGCTTGAACGTGGACCAGGTGGACGCGCGTTGGGCGGGCCTGGCGTCGGGCCTGGTCAATGCCACGCTGCAGATGAGCGCGGCGCTCTCCACCGCTGTCATCGGCGGGCTGTTCTTCACCCTCGCCCCCCTGGGCGCCGACGCGGCACAGGTGAAGGCGGGCTTCGCGGGTGCGGCGCTCGCCATGGCGGCCTGCCTGGGGCTGGCGGCTGCCCTGGCCCGTCCACGGCGGTCCACGCCTTGAGCCGGCAGTTGCGCGCTGCCCGAATCCACCCATGAACCCACCAACTGATCGATAGAAACCGCCATGGCTTCACCTCTCTCCCCTCTCGGCGTGGTCCACACCGCCATCAGCCTGGTCCCCATCGTGGCCGGCCTGTACAGCTGCGTTCGCCACCGCGCCATCGAGCCGGCCACCCCTTCGGGCAAGGTCTACCTCGTCGGTCTCGTGCTCTCTGTGCTCACGGCCTTCGGCCTGTCCAGCACGGGCGGCTTCAATCCCGGCCATGCCGTGGGCATCGTGGCCCTGCTCGCCGTCATCGGCGGCCTGCTCGCTCCCCGATTGGCCTTTCTGGGGCGGCTGCGGCCTTATGCGGCGGCCTTCGGCATGAGCTTCAGCTTCTTCCTGCTTCTGGTGCCCGGCATCGCCGAAACCCTCACGCGCCTGCCGGCGGCCCATCCATTGGCGGACGGCCCGCAGTCGCCCTGGGTGCGTGTCGCACTGCTGTCGTGGGTGGTCATCTTCCTGGTGGGCATCGTTCTGCAGGGCCGGGCCATCCGCTTGCGCCGCCACGGCACCACGCCCCACCAGGCGGACGACACCCCACCCCTCGCGCACCGCCCGTAACGGCTGGGCACGGGCTTTGCCATCGGCCCCAGGAAAGGGGCACCGATGGGCGAAGCCGACCTCGTCAAAAGTCGACGCGCGCTGCTGCTGATCGACTTCATCAATCCGCTGGACTTTCCGGAAGCGGGCGCGCTCGCCGAGCCCGCGCTGGAGGCCGCCCGGGCGTGCCGCCACCTGGCCCGGGCCGCGCGTTCGCGCGGCATTCCGGTGATCTACGCGAACGACAACTTCGGCCGTTGGCAGTCCGACTTCCCGACCCTGGTGCAGCGGCTGGGCCGCCGGCAGGACACCAGCGCCTCCATCGTGCGGCTGCTGCGGCCCCAACGCGGCGACCTGACCGTGCTTAAGCCCATGCACTCCGCCTTCTTCGGCACGCCACTGGACATCATCCTCGACCAGATCGGCGCGCGATCCGTGGTGCTGGCGGGCCTGGCCACCGACATCTGCGTGCAGCTCACCGCGGCCGATGCCTTTTTGCGCGGTTTGAAGGTGCACGTGCCCGAAGACTGCACGGCCGCGGAGTTGCCGCAGAAGAAAGCGATCGCGCTGGCCTACATGCGCGACATCCTGAAGTGCGACACGCGGCCCTGGAGAAGCTTGCGCTGGCACCGCGACCCGCGCACAGCGGGCACATGACTTGCCGGAGGGAATGCGCCACCCATCGCACAGCCGATGGGTGACTGGCGCTTCAACCCTTCATCCCACGACTCAGGAGATTCCCCATGCCCACCACCCGCAACGAAGCCGACGCCTGCACGCTACTGGACACCGACCACAAGGCCGTGAAGAAGATGTTCAAGGCGTACGACGAACTCGCGCATTCCAAGGCCCGCGGTACCGATCAGAAAAAACTGGAACTGGCCCGGGAGATCTGCCATGAGCTCACCGTGCACGCCACCATCGAGGAAGAGATCTTCTACCCCGCCCTGCGCGAAGCGCTGAAGGACACCGACATGCTGGCCGAAGCCGAGGTGGAACACGCGGGGGCCAAGGACCTCATCGCCCAGATCGAGGCCATGGACGAGGCCGATGAAATGTTCGACGCCAAGGTCAAGGTGCTGGGCGAGTACATCGACCACCACGTGAAGGAAGAGCGCAACCAGATCTTCCCGAAAGCCAGGGCCGCCCGCGGGCTGGACCTGGTGGCCATGCGCGACGAGCTGCAGGCCCGCAAGGACGCGCTGATGGGCGTGGCGGCCTGAGCCGCCGGCTCACCCCACAACGCCAGGCTGACTCGACGACGCCTGATACAGCAGCCGCCGACCTGGGGCCTGGCCCACGGGCAACAGGTCGGTGGTGCGCAACTGCGGGTCTTGCCCCAGTTGGAACAGCACGGGGCCCAGGGCCGGCGACTCGCACGGCGCGGGCGCCCACAGTGCGCCTATCCACTCCAGGGCCCAGCTCGGGCCGGCGTCGCGGCGTCGGTGCAGGCGCGCGATGCCGCTGAGGTCCGCGACGGGAATACGGGCCAGCAGGTCCAGCAACGTCGTGTCCCAGGCCACCAGCGAGGTCTGCGACAGCTTCTGGCCGTTGTAGGAGACGTCGTAGACGAGCAGGTACCAGGGCCGCACCAGCGCGAGCGTGATGGCGGGCCAGTGGCCCTGGCGCGGGGCGACCTGGGAGGGGTGGAGGTGCTGGACGAGGCCGGGGGCGGTAATGAACACGAGGTGACTCCCAAAAGCGCCGCCATTCTGCCCCAAAGTATTTGCACCAAAGCTTTCGAAGCCAACACTTTTTTGGTGTCTGCACTTGGCCCTGATACGCCCCCCTTCCTTGCTCCGCTGGCTGCGAACCTGATTGCTCTGCGAGCAAAAGGGAACTGGAGCATTGCTGCGCTGGCGGAACAGGCGCGCGTGAACCCCCGAATGATTCGGCTGGTGGAACTGGGGCAGGTCAACGTCTCCTTGAACACGGTAGACAAACTGGCCCGAGCACTCGGTGTCACCACGGGCTCGCTGGTCGGCTCGAAGCCGGTGGCCCGGCAAGAAGGTGACGCGCCGATCGAAGAGGTTCTGGCACGGAACCTCGTCTCGGCACGAAAAGGGCTGAAGCTGACCCAGGACACGCTGGGTCAGCGGTCGGGCGTCAGCATGTTCGTCATCGCGCACATCGAGCGGCAGGCGCGCAACCCGTCGCTGCAAACGTTGGCGAGGCTCGCGGTGGCGCTTGATTTGTCGCTGGAAGCGTTGTTGAGTCAGTAGCTTCGGCCAGGCCGAACTGGCTGCTGATCTGGTCCGAGATCTGAACGACGGCCTGACGCTTCAGCCGCCGACCCTCAGTACCCCGCCAGACGGCAAGGTGAGCACGTACAGATGGCCGTCGGGCCCCATGCGCACATCGACGATGCGCTCGTTGCGGTCGGCGAGCAGGCGTTCGCGGCCGACTTCGCGTGTGCCGTCGAATTGAATGCGCCAGAGGCCTGTGCCTTCGCGTGCGCCTACAAAGAGGCTGCCTCGCCAGTGCGCCGGGCTGCTGCCGGTGAAGAAGGCCATGCCACTCGGCCCGATCGACGACTTCTGGCCACCGGCCCAGGGGCTGCCGTCGCTGGTGTCCCACACCGCCAGCGGTTGCTCCATGCCCGGCTTGCTGGTGCCTTCGCCGAACGGCATGGTGGTCCCCGGCACCTGACCGTGGCTGATCACCGGCCACCCGTAGTTGCGCCCGGGCAGCGTGAGGTTGATTTCGTCACCGCCCTGGGGCCCGGCTTCGTGCGTCCAAAGTTCGCCGGTGTCAGGGTGGATGGCAGCGCCTTGCGGATTGCGATGCCCCCAGCTCCACAGGCCAGGAAGCCCTCCGGCCATCACCGGATTGCCGGGCGCGGGTTCGCCTTCGGTGGTGATGCGCACCACCTTGCCATTGCCACGCGCGACGTCTTGCGCAAGCACACGCTGCTCCGGCGTCTCGCGGTCGCCGAGGGTCACGAAAAGGTGGCCTTCGCGGTCGAACGCCATGCGCCCGCCATAGTGATGGCCTCCATCGGTCACCTTCGGCTGCCGGTAGATCACCTGGTATGACGGCACGAGATCGCCGTCGTCGGTCAGCTCCGCACGCGCCACAGCCGTGCCTCTGGCCAGCGGCGTGTCCGACCCCTCGACGAGTGTGAAGTAAAGGCGTCGGTTGCTGTCAAACGCCGGGTCCACCGCCACATCGCGAAGCCCCGTGTGCTCGGTGCCCACCGTCATCCTGCTGAACGCCGCGTGGTTGAGGTACATGTAGCTCGAGCCATCGGCTTCATACAGGCGCAAATAGCGGTCGCTCGTGACGACAATGAAGCGTCCGTCGGGCAGAAAGGCCATGGCGGTCGGATTGGAGAAGCCGACAGGCAGTTGCGTGACGGCCACCGGTTCGGTGGTGGGCGTAAAGGTGACGCCGCCGCCAGGAGGGTCGCTGCCAGATCCGTCGCCCGAATCGACGTTGCCACCACCGCCTCCGCACGCGCTCAGCACGCCCAACGCGAGTACGGAAGCGAGCATCAAGCCGGGCCGCGCCAGCAGACCGGCCCACCTATCGGCCATGGTCTTCATGAGCTTGTCCTGCGCGTCCTTGCTCTGGCTGCGCCGGTTCCGCTTCCCGTGGCTTCGTCTTGGTGCCAGACGGAAGAATCCCTTCGGTGCTCGTCGATGCCGGGCGGCCTGGTGTTCGAGGTCTCGGCATCGAGGCGGGATCTTGCGCGGACTCGGCGTCACGGTAAGCACCGCGCTCATTGAGCCTTCGGTTCACGTCGTCACTGCTGCCGGGTTGAGCATGGTCCCTGCCCCGACCGAAGTCGCCTTGCGGTTGGCGAGGGCTTGCGTACACGCCTCTGAGGTGTTTGATGTGATCGCGAGTCATGGGGACTCCTTCCATCCAGCTTCGGGCAAACCGTGTGCCCGCGTTGCTCAATGCAGGCTCAGTGCCGCAGCCGGCTCACCTTCCGCCAAGCCTTCCCGAAGGCGCCTCATACAGCAGCCGCCGGCCTGGGGCCTCGCCCACGGGTTTCAGATCGGTGTTGCGCAACTGCGGGTCTTGGCCCAGCTTGAACAGCAAGGGGCCCAGGGCGGGGCACTCGCCCGGCGCTGGCGCCCACAGCGCGCCTATCCACTCCAGCGCCCAACCCGGGCCCGCCTCGCGGCGCCGGTGCAGGCGCGCGATGCCGCTGAGGGCCGCCACGGGAATGCGGGCCAACAGGTCCAGCAGCGTGTGGTCCCAGGCCACCAGCGAGGTCTGCGACAACTTCTGGCCGTTGTAGGAGACGTCGTAGACGAGCAGGTACCAGGGCCGCTCCAGCGCGAGCGTGATGGCGGGCCAGTGGGTCTGCTGGGGGGCGACCTGGGCCGGGTGGAGGTGCTGGACGAGGCCGGGGGCGGTGATGAACACGGGTGGGCTCCCTGTGAAAGGAAGTCTATTGTGCCCGTTATTGCGGTGCCTGATATTGCGGCACGACTTTGGAGAGGTCGTCAACACTTTTTAGGTGGCCGACCCCGTACCAGACCTTTCCCATACGCTCAATCTGGCTCGCAACCTCACTGCTCTGCGCACAGCGGGTGAATGGAGCATGCGTGCCTTGGCAGACCAGGCACATGTCAGCGAGCGGATGCTGCTGTACTTGGAGAAGGGTCGCTCGAATCCGTCATTGAGCACCGTCGAGAAGTTGGCTCAGGCGCTGGGGGTCCAGGCGGGCTCGTTGTTCGGGAAGCGGCCTGTCGCGCGCCAGGGGCCCGAGGTCTTCATCGAAGCGGTGGTTGCACAGAACCTCGTAGCGGCAAGGAAGCGGCTGATGCTGAGCCAGGACGCGTTGGCTCAGCAATCAGGTGTGAGCAGGGCCGTCATTGCGCACATCGAACGCCAAGCGCGCAACCCTTCGCTTCACACGCTGGCGAGGCTTGCGGCGGCGCTTGATTTGTCGATCGAGACGTTGCTAAGCAAGTAGCTTGGACTGGATCAGACAGGTCGCTGCTGGTCCACTCTGGGCTCCTCATTGGCAGCGACAGTGGTCGGCGGGATTGATGAGCTGCAGTTCAAATTGCACCGCGTTGCGGACGTTAGAAATCTCCGCGAGCTGGTTGGATTGCTTGCACGTGGTGTCAGAGATATGCCTCAGAAAGCGGCCAGAAGCAGAGCCCATCCGTAAGTCTGGATAGCACTTGTCCACTCGCAACCGGGGAGCTGCTGCCAGTAGTCAGCGTGGGACATTCGGCGGGAAGGTCCATCCGCAAGTTCAGATGTAGTCGACCGACTTCGGCATACTGCCGGCCACAGGGAGGTAACCATGACCGACGGGCAACTTGGCTTCTTTGGAGCATTGATTGGCGCTTTGATCGCGGTCGTTGGCGCGGCTTGGTCCCAGCACCTTCTCGATCAGCGTCGAAAGAGGACAAACACTAGGTTCGAAATCTATCAGCGATTGCTGGCGTTGAACGAGCGCTACTTCTGGGTGGCTAGGGTCGAAACTTCCAGTTCATTTCTTGCTGACCGGTCGTTCATTGGTGGACCATGCCTACGGCTCAGTCTTGAAGGCATAGTCGTCGTAGCAGGCGCCAACAGTCGAACGCCCGTGACCGCTATAGCCATCGTTCAGGCCGTCGTCGCTGTTTGACTCGCGACAGTCTCAAGCCGTCGATCCCGGTGCGTGATCGCCGCCTTCAAAGCCCCACAACCACCCCCGACCCCCAAGGCGAAGCCCACACCACCGG
>NZ_CCAE010000080.1 GCF_000723405.1 Hydrogenophaga intermedia
TTCATCGACATCTTCACGTTGGCGATGTCGACGCCGCTGCCATCGCTCTTCACGCGGACTTTGACGTTGTAGTCGACGACCCGTTTCACGGGCACCAGAATCTTCATGCGTTCTCCTGCGGGTTGGTGTCTTGAACGAAGCGGCGCGCGCGCGCCAGCACCGGGGCGTCCACCATGGCGCCCTCGAAGCGGAAGGCGCCGTCGCCTTGCGTGGCGGCCGCTGCGAGCACGCGCAGCGCCCAGGCGCGTTGCTCATCGCTGGGCCCCAGGGTCGCGTTGACTGCAGCGACCTGCGCCGGGTGGATGCACAGCCGGGCGCCGAAGCCGAAACGCCGCGCGCGTCGCGTGTCGGCGTTCAGGCGCTCGTTGTCCTGCAGCGCGGTGGTCACGCCATCCACGGGCGTTGCGATGCCGGCGCGGCGCGAGGCCATGACGAAGGCGAAGCGCACCGGCGCCAGCTCGGCCTCGTCGCTGTCGCAGGCCATGCCCAGGTCGGCCTGGAAATCCAGGTGGCCGAAGGCCAGGCGCATCACGCCGGGCACGCGCGCGATGGCGTCGATCTGCGCGAGCCCTTCGGCCGATTCGATGAGCGGCAACCAGCGGCGCGCGGGGAATGCGGCGAACAGGCGCAGGAGGTCGGCGGGCGCTTCCACCTTGGCCGGCATCACCGCGCCCAGGCCCTGCAATTCACTCAACACGGCCGCATCGTCCGCGTGCCAAGGGGTGGGCGAGGCATTGATGCGCAACAGCAGGCGCGAGCGAATTCGCGCGTTCAGCGTGGGCCACAGCCGCACCAGCGCGTCGCGCGCGCCGGCCTTGTGCTCGGGCGCCACCGCGTCCTCCAGGTCGAGGATCAGCGCGTGCGCGCCGCTGGCCAGCCCCTTGGGCAGGCGATCGAGCCGGTCGGCGGGCAGGAAGAGGAAGCTGCGGGCGAGGGCGAGGGCGCCAACGTCGGCGCTCATCACACCTGCTCGTCGGGCAACTGCACGCGCAGGCCGTCCAGCGCCGCCTGCATGCGGATCTGGCAGCACAGACGGCTGTTGTCGCGCAGGTCGGGCACGCCCTCGAGCATGAAGACCTCGGTCTCCGAACGCGGTGGCAGTTGGGCGGCGAAGGCCGGGTCCACGTAGCCGTGGCAGGTGGCGCAACTGCACACGCCGCCGCAGTCGCCCAGGATGCCCGGCACGCCGTGGTCGATGGCGATCTGCATCAGGCTGCGGCCCTCGGGCGCCTCGATGGCGTGCTCGCTGCCTTGGGGGTCGATGAATACAACGGTGGGCATGGATGAATCGTCCTCAGTGGAAACCCCGAGAATCGGGTTTGACATAGTCCGTCTCGTCGGACTATTATTCCACCAACCGACGCACCGGACAACACGCATTCCATCCCCATCGGAGGATCTTCAATTGGACAACTGCGCCCCCGTGATTCCCATCGCCAGCGCGAGCGCCGTGGCGCCCCGTTGGGACCAGCTCGTGCACGACGAGCGCGTGCACGGCTCGCTCTACACCGACCCTGCCATCTACCAGGCCGAACTGGAGAAGATCTGGTTCCGCACCTGGGTCTACGTGGGCCATGAGAGCGAGGTGCCGAACGCCAACGACTACGTCATGAAGTCCATCGGCCCCGAGCCGGTGATCATGACGCGCGACCGCCACGGCCAGATCCACCTGCTGCACAACCGCTGCCCGCACCGCGGCAACCGCGTGTGCATGACGGAGCAGGGCAACGCCCGCTCCTTCACCTGCCCGTACCACGGCTGGACCTTCGCCAACGACGGCGCGCTCAAGGGTTGGCCCTTCCCCTCGGGCTACGAGGGCGTGGACCGCAAGGACCACGGCCTGGGCAAGGTGGCGCGCGTGGCCAGCTACCGGGGCTTCGTCTTCGGCTCCATGGCAGCCATTGGTCCCAGCCTGGAAGAGCACCTGGGCGCGGCGATGAAGTCCATCGACGCGCTGTGCGAAACCTCGCCCGAGGGCGAGGTGGAAATCACCGCCGGTTTCCTCAAGCACAAGGTCAAGGCCAACTGGAAGTTCCTGGTCGAGAACGAGACCGACGGCTACCACCCGTCTTTCGTGCACGCCTCCATCTTCGAGGTGGCGCAAAGCGGCATCGGCTCGCTCTACAGCGCCGAGTCCACCGCGGTGTCGCGCGACTTCGGCAATGGCCACACCGAGAACGACCTGCGACCCGAGTTCCGCAAGCGCGACGTGCCCATGTCCTGGTTCGGCACCACGGCCGACAAGCTGCCCGACTACACCGCGAAGATGAGCGCCGCTTACGGCGAGGAGAAGGCTCGCACCATCATGATCGACGGCACGCCGCACATCATGATCTTCCCGAACCTGTTCATCGCGGAGATCCAGATCTTCGTGATCCAGCCGCTGTCGGTGAACGAGACGGTGCAGCACGTGACCGCGCTGCAGTTCAAGGGCGCGCCCGACCTCAACCGCCGCCTGCGCCAGCAGACCATGGGCTCGGTGGGCCCGGCCGGCTTCCTGCTGGCCGACGACGCCGAGATGTACGAGCGCACGCAGATGGGTGTGCAGATGCGAAACCCCGAGTGGCTGTTCCTGGGCCGTGGCAAGCACCGCGAGCGCCGCGACGAGGACGGCTTCCTGATCGGCGACAACACCGACGAGGTGCCTAGCCGCGGCATCTGGCGCCACTACCGCGCCACCATGGAGGCCGTGTGATGGCCCTGACCAACGAACAACGCGCCACGCTGGAAGACGTCACGCAGTTCATCTACCGGGAAGCGCGCCTGCAGGACGAGCACAGGTACGACGACTGGGAAGCGCTCTGGACCGACGACGGGGTCTACTGGGTGCCGGCCAACGGCGAGGGGGGTGACCCGGAGCAGGTGATGTCCATCATCTACGACAACCGCTCCCGCATCGCCCTGCGCATCCGCCAGTACCACACGGGCAAACGCTTCAGCCAGACGCCGCAGTCGCGCCTGCGCCGTCTCATCTCCAACATCGAGGTGATGGAGGACGACGGCAGCGAACTCAGCGTGGGCAGCAACGTGCTGATCTTCGAGAACCAGACGCGCGGCGACGTGCTCTGGGCCGCGCGCACCGAGTACCGCCTGCGCCGCGTGGACGGCGCGCTGCGCATGGCGCGCAAGACCGTGAACCTGGTGAACAACCAGGACGCTCTGTATTCCATGGCCTTCCTGGTCTGACCCCACCGAACGGAGAACAAGGATGAGCAAGGAGACGACAGCCGAGGTGCTGGTGGGCGAAGGCCCCGTGCGCCTGGAACTGCACGCCGACGGCGTGGCCCACCTGCGCCTGAACCGCCCCGACGCGGCCAACGGCCTGAACGTGGAGCTGCTGCGCGCGCTGCACGAAGCGGTGCTGCGCATCCACGGCGACGGCCGCGTGCGCGCCGTGCTGCTCAGCGGCGAAGGCAAGCACTTCTGCGCGGGCGGCGACGTGCACACCTTCCTGTCAAAAGGCGAGGCGCTGCCCGATTACATCCGCGTGGCCACCGCGCTGCTGCAGCTCGCCACGGCCGCGCTGATCCGCCTGAACCCGCCCGTGGTGGCGGCGGTGCAGGGCTTCGCGGCCGGCGGCGGCGGCATGGGCCTGGTGTGCTCGTCCGACTTCGTGGTGGCCGGCGAGTCCACGCGCTTCCTGGCCGGCGCCACGCGCGTGGCCATGGTGCCGGACGCGGGCGTGTCGGTCTCGCTCACGCAACTGGTGGGCTTTCGGCGCGCGATGGAGATCCTCATGCTCAACCCGACCCTGACCGCCGCCGAGGCGAAGGAGATCGGTCTCATCACGCGGGTGGTGGCCGACGAGCAACTGATGGACGAGGCCTGGTCGCTCGCGCGCCAGCTCGCAGCGGGTGCGCCGGCTGCGCTGGCCAACACCAAGCGCCTGCTGTGGAACGGCATCGGACAGGGCGTGGAAGCGGCCATGCCCGAGGAGAACCACATCCAGGCCCTGCTGTCGGGCATGGCCGACGCGCGAGAGGGCCTGTCGGCCGTGATCGAGAAACGCGCGCCGCGTTTCACGGGGCGTTGAATGGCCGATGACATCACCGCGCGGCGACGCGCCTTCGTCACCGGTGGCGCCAAGGGCATCGGCGCGGCCATCGTGCGCCGCCTGGTGGCCGATGGCTGGGCGGTGGTGTTCGCCGATCTGCAGGCGGACGCCGCGCAGCGCCTGGCGCAGGAGACCGGTGCGGCGGCGATCGTGCTCGACGTCTGCGATTTCGATCGCGTGCACGCCGCGGTGGCCGAACACGGGCCCTTCGACGCGCTCATCAACAACGCGGGTGTGGACCAGCACGCCTTCTTCACGAAGACCACGCCCGCCGATTGGCACCGGCTGCTCGCGGTGAACCTGGAGGCCGTGCTCAACACCACGCACGCGGTGCTGCCGGGCATGCAGGCCAAAGGCCGGGGGCGCATCGTGAACGTGGCCTCCGAAGCGGGCCGGCTCGGCTCGCGCGGCGGTTCGGTCTACGCGGCGGCCAAGGGCGGTGTCATCGCCTTCACGCGCTCGATCGCGCGCGAGAACGGCCGCAAGGGCATCACGGCCAACGTGGTGGCGCCGGGTCCCATCGACACGCCGCTGCTGCGACAGGCTGTGGCCGAGGGGGGTGACAAGCTGCTGGACGCGATGACGCAGGCCACGTTGGCAGGCCGTCTTGGTACAGGTGAAGAAGTGGCGGCCGTCGTCGCTTTCCTTGCGTCGGATGCGGCGAGCTACGTCACCGGCGAAGTGCTGGGCGTCTCCGGCGGAATGGGATGCGGCGCATGACCACCGATTCATCCGTCGACGCCGTCGTCGCCAAAGTCAAAGCGGTCTACGGCCGCTGGCGCCGCGACACCCCCGTGACGCAGATGCGCGCCGATTGGGACACGCTGTTCAGCGCCACCGGCGACGCCGCCTTCGAACCCGTGACCGCCGGCGGCGTGCCCTGCGCCTGGGTCACCGCCCCCGGCGCGCGCACCGACCGCGTGATCGTCTACTTCCATGGCGGCGGCTTCCAGGTGGGCTCGCTCGCCTCGCACCGTGAACTCATGTCGCGCCTCTCGGCCGACGCGGGCGTGCGCGTGCTCGGTGTGGACTACCGGCTGGCGCCCGAGCACCGGCACCCCGCGCCGCTGCAAGACGCGCTGGCCGTGCTGGCGTGGTTGCGCGCCGAGGGTTACGCCGCGCCCCACACCGCACTGGCCGGGGATTCGGCCGGTGGCGGCCTGGCGTTGGCAGCGCTGCTCGCGCTGCAAGGCGACGACGCCACGCCCGCCGCCGCCTTCGTGATGTCCGCCTGGACCGACCTGGCCGCCACCGGCGAGAGCTACGAGACCCGCGCCGCGAGCGACCCGATCCACCAGCGCCCCATGATCCAGGCGATGGCGCGCAACTACCTCGGCAAAGAGGGCGACCCGCGCGATCCGCTGGCCTCGCCGCTGTACGCGAGCGACGAACAGCTCGCGCACCTGCCACCGCTGTTGCTGCAGGTGGGTGACGATGAGACCGTGCTGAGCGACTCCGAGGCCTTCGCCGCCCGGGTGAACGCCGCCGGTGGCCAGGCCGAGTGCCAGGCCTGGCCCGGCATGGTCCACGTGTTCCAGCAATTCCCGAACGAGCTGCCCCAGGCGCGCGACGCGCTTCGACAGGGCGCCCGATTCCTCGCGGCCCACCTCGGCCTTGTTCCCAACGGAGACCTCACAGCATGATCGGAATCACCGCCTACGGCGGCTACGTGCCGCGCCTGCGCCTGTCGCGCCAGGCCGCCGCACAGGCCAACGCCTGGTACGCGCCCCAATTCGCCGGCCGCAAAGGCACGCGCGCCTTCGCCAACTGGGACGAGGACAGCATCACCCTGGCCGTGGCCGCCGCGCGCGACTGCCTGGGCCCCGCGACGGCGCGCGACCGCGCGGGCGTGCGCGCGCTGCTGCTGGCCAGCGACACGCTGCCCTTCGCCGAGCGCCTGAACGCGGGCGTGGTGGCCGGCGCGCTCACGCTCGACGAAGGCATCGAAGCCATCGATCTCGGCGGTACGCCGCGCGCCGCGCTCTCCGCGTTCACGCAGGCCGTGGCGCGCGTGGCCGCTGGCGGGGGCGACACCCTGGTGCTGGCCGCCGACAACCGCCGCACCCGCGCGGCCAGCGCGCAAGAGCTGGAGTACGGTGACGCCGCCGCCGCGCTGCTGGTGGGCACGGAGAACGTGCTCGCCGAGTACCTGGGCGCGGGCACTGTCACCGCCGATTTCGTGGACCACTTCCGCGCCGCCGGTGAGGACGTGGACTACCACTGGGAAGAGCGCTGGGTGCGCGACGAGGGCATCACCAAGCTGGTGCCGCGCGCGGTGAACGCCGCGCTGGCGCAGGCCGGCGTTGCCTCCGGCGAGGTGGACCTCTTCATCTTCCCCTCCACCTTCGCCAAGATGGACCAGCAGCTCGCCAAGGCCTGCGGCATCCGGCCCGAGGCGGTGGTGGCCAACCTGAACGATGCCGTGGGCGACAGCGGCCTGCCGCACGGCCTGCTGCTGCTCGCGCACGCGCTGGAAACCGCACGGCCGGGCCAGTGCATCGTGCTGGCGCAGTTCGGCAGCGGCGCGCAGGCGCTGGTGTTTCGCGTCACCGAGGCGATCACCGGCTTCAAACCCGCGCGCGGCGTGAGCCAGTGGCTCGCGCGCGGCACCGAGGAGCGGCACTACACGCGCTTCCTCTCGTTCAAGGGCCAGCTCGCGCTGGAGCGCGGCATGCGCGGCGAGGCCGATCGCAAGACCGCGCTGTCCACCGCCTGGCGCCACCACCAGGCGCTGCAGGGCCTGGTGGCCGGGCGTTGCGAGGTCACGGGCAGCGTGCACTTCCCGCCCTCGCGCCTGAGCTGCGACGCCCAACCGCTGCAGGACACGCAGAAACCCTACCCGCTGGCCGACCGGCCAGCGCGCATCCTGAGCTGGTCGGCCGAGTACCTGTCGTGGCACCCGGCGCCGCCGCACCACTACGGCCAGATCGACTTCGAGGGCGGTGGCCGCATCCTGATGGACTTCACCGACCTGGAGGTCGGCGAGGTGGAGACCGGCACGTCCATGGAGATGGTGTTCCGCATCAAGGACATCGATGACCGCCGCGGCTTCACGCGGTATTTCTGGAAGGCCACGCCGGTGCGTGGCGAAACCAAGGCATAAGGAGCGGACCATGGCACAAGGCATCAAGGACAAGGTCGCCATCCTCGGCATGGGCTGCAGCAAGTTCGGCGAGCGCTGGGACGCCAGCCCCGAGGACCTCATGCTGGAGGCCTACAACGAGGCCATGGCCGACGCCGGCATCACGCCCGATCAGCTCGGCGCCTCCTGGTTCTCCACCCACATGGACGACGTGGGCACGGGCCGTGGCGGCACGCCCATGAGCATCGCGCTGCGCCTGCCCAACATTGGCGTGACGCGCGTGGAGAACTTCTGCGCGGGCGGCTCCGAGGCGATCCGTGCCGCGGTGTATGCGGTGGCCGCGGGCGCCTGCGACATCGCGCTCGCGCTCGGTGTGGAGAAGCTCAAGGACACCGGCTACGGCGGCTTGCCCATGGCCACCGTGGGGACCTACATCCCGCAGTGGTACCCGAACGCCGTGGCGCCCGCCAACTTCGCGCAACTGGCCGCGGCCTACCAGGCCAAGCACCGCGTGGACCCGGCGCTGCTCAAGCGCGCGATCGCGCACGTGTCGGTGAAGAGTCACGCCAACGGCGCCAAGAACCCGAAGGCGCACTTCCAGAAGGCCGTGAGTGAAGAGACGGTGATCAAGGCGCCCATCATCGCCGAGCCCCTGGGCCTGTTCGACTGCGCGGGCGTGTCCGACGGCGCGGCCGCAGTGATCGTGACCACGCCCGAGATCGCACGCAGCCTGGGCAAGAAGGATCTCGTGACCTTCAAGGCGCTGCAGGTGGCGGTGTCCAACGGATGGGAGCTGCAAGGCAGCGAATGGGACGGCAGCTATGTGCACACCACGCGCATCGCGGCCAGGCGCGCTTACGAGGAGGCCGGCATCGCCGACCCGCGCGAGCAGATCAGCATGACCGAGGTGCACGACTGCTTCTCGATCACCGAACTCATCACCATGGAAGACCTGGGCTTGTCGGACGAGGGTGCCGGCGTGCGAGACGTGCTGGATGGCCACTTCGACGCCGACGGCCGCGTGCCCTGCCAGATCGACGGCGGCCTCAAGTGCTTCGGCCATCCCGTGGGCGCCAGCGGCATCCGCATGCTCTACGAGATCTACCTGCAGCTGCAGGGCCGCGCGGGACCGCGCCAACTGGCCAACCCCAAGACGGGGCTGATCCACAACCTCGGCGGACAGCCGTCGCAGAACGCGTGTTCCGTGTCGATCGTTGGTCTCGAAGGGGTCTGAAGCATGAACGACAAGGTCGTCCTGTTCGACCGCCCCGCGCCGCACGTGGCGCGGCTGCGCATCAACCGGCCCGACAAGCGCAACGCCATCGACCACGCCGTGCGCCAGGGCTTCATCGAGCACCTGCTCGCGCTGCAGGACGACGCCGAGGTCCGTGCCATCGTGCTCGGTGGCGTGGAAGGCGTGTTCTCCGCGGGCGGCGACATCCCCAGCATGCTGGGCCTGGACGAAGCCCAGGCGCGCGAGCGCATGCGCCACATCCACGTGCTCTGCCGCCTGGTGGCGGGCGCGCGCGTGCCGGTGGTCAGCGCCATGGAAGGCGTGACGGCGGGCGCGGCGGTGGGCCTGGCCCTGCTGGGTGACCGCATCGTCATCGGACGCGGCGCGCGCGTGCTGTTTCCCTTCCTCAAACTGGGCCTGGCACCCGACTGGGGCCAGTTGCTCACGCTGCCGCGCCGCGTGGGCCTGCCCGTGGCGCGCTGCCTGCTGAGCGATGGCGAACCCGTGCGTGGCGATGAGGCCTTGCGCATCGGCCTGGCCGACGTGATGTGCGAAGACGCCGAGGTGATGGACCGCGCGGTGGCGCTGGCCGGCACACTCGCGCAGTTGCCCACCGAGGCTTTCGCGCGCATGAAGCAGCGGCTGAACCAGCCCGCGGCCTCGCTCGACGACGAGCTGCAGCGCGAGGAGACCGACCAGGCCGTGTGCCTGCTCGGCGAGGACTTCCAGGAAGGCTATGCGGCCTTCCGCGACAAGCGCGCCGCCGACTTCATCGCGCGACCGGGAGCGAAGCGATGAGCGACACCAGCGTTCAGGCCGGCGTTGTTCAGGCGCCCGTTGTGGTGTCGCGCGACGGCGCTGTCGGCGTGCTCGCGCTCAACCGGCCCGAGAAGCGCAACGCGCTGGACCTGGTGATGCGCGCCGCCATCGCCGCCGCCGTGCGCGAGCTGGAAGCCGACGAGGCGGTGAAAGCGATCGTGGTCACCGGTGGCGACAGCGTGTTCGCGGCCGGGGCCGACCTGAACCTGCTGGTCGACAAGGGCGCGCAGGACGTGGCCGCCATCGACCTCGGTCAGTACTGGGCGCCACTGGCGAACGCGCGCAAGCCCGTCGTCGCGGCGGTCAGCGGCTTCGCGCTCGGCGCGGGCTGCGAGCTGGCGCTCATGTGCGACTTCATCGTGGCCGACGCGAGCGCGCGCCTGGGCCAGCCCGAGCTGGCCGTGGGCATCATGCCCGGCGCGGGCGGCACGCAGCGCCTGGTGCGCACCGTGGGCAAGCAGGTGGCCAGCCTCATGCTGATGACGGCCGAGCCGCTCACCGGCGAGCGCGCCTTCCAGTTGGGCCTGATCGCCGAACTCGCGCCCGATGGCCAGGCGCTGGCGCGCGCGCTGGAACTGGCGCGCAAGGCCGCGCGGATGCCGCCGAAAGCCATCGAAGCCACCAAGCGCGTGCTGCGCCAGGGCGCCGACCTGCCGCTGGACGCCGCGCTCGCGCTGGAGAACCGGGAGTTCCTGTTGCTCTTCGACACCGAGGACAAGACCGAGGGCATGCGCGCCTTCCTCGACAAGCGCAAGCCGCAATTCAAGGGCCGCTGATCGCCGCACGAACAAGACACTTCATGGCCACTGCATCTCCCACCACCATCGGCGTCGTCGGCGCCGGCACCATGGGCCGCGGCATCGTGCAGCTCTTTGCGCAGGCCGGCCACACCGTGCGCTGCCACGACGCACAGCCGGGCGCCGCAGCGAAGGCCGTCGAGTACGTGGACGGCATGTTCGCGCGCGCGGTGGAGAAGGGGCGCATGACGGCTGCCGCGCACGAGGGCGCGCGCCAGCGGCTCAAGGCCTGCGACGGCCTCGCCGACCTCGCGGATTGCGAGCTGGTCATCGAGGCCATCGTCGAAGACCTGGAGGTCAAGCGCGCGCTGTTCCGCGAACTCGAGGGCCTGCTTGGCGACAACGCCATCCTCGCCAGCAACACCTCTTCGCTCACCGTGGCCGAGATCGCGGCCGCCTGCCAGCGGCCCGATCGCGTGGCGGGCCTGCACTTCTTCAACCCGGTGCCGCTGATGAAGGTGGCCGAGGTCATCGCCGCCGTGCGCACCGCGCCCGCCGTGGTGCAGCGCCTGCGCGAACTCACCGAAGGCGCGGGCCACCGCGCCGTGGTGACGGCGGACCAGCCGGGATTCCTCATCAACCACGCGGGGCGCGGCCTCTACACCGAAGGCCTGCGCATCGTGGAAGAGCAGGTGGCCACGCCCGCCGACGTGGACGACGTGCTGCGTGAGGCCCTGGGTTTTCGCATGGGGCCCTTCGAGCTGCTGGACCTCACGGGCCTGGACGTGTCCTCGCGCGTGATGGCCTCGATCTACGAGCAGTTCCAGCAGGAACCGCGCTTTCGGCCTTCGTCCCTGGTGGCGCCGCGCGTGGCCGCCGGCCTGTTCGGCCGCAAGAGCGGCGAGGGCTGGTACCGCTACGTCGAAGGGCAACAGCAACGTCCGCCTGCGCGGGCCGTGCCCGCTCTGCCGCCCGCGCTGGCGGTCTGGGTTGACCCTGCTGCGAGCGGCGCCACCGGCCTGCGTGAACTCGTGGTCGCCGCCGGTGCGCGCCTCGTCGAGGACGCATCCAACGCGGACCTGAACCTCGTGATGCCCTGGGGCAACGACGCCACCGGCACCGCGCTCTCGCTGGGCCTGGACGCCACGCGCTGCGTCGCCGTGGATCCGCTGCCGCCGCTGGCGCTGCGCCGCACGCTCATGCTCACCGCTGTCACCACGCCCGCCGCGCGCGACGCCGCGCACGCGCTGCTCGCGAACGACGGTACAGCGGTCACGCTGATCAACGACAGCCCCGGCTTCATCGCCCAACGGGTGATGGCCACCATCGTCAACATCGCCGCCAACATCGCGCAGCGCGGCATCGCCAGCGTGGCCGATCTGGAAGACGCCGTGCGCCTGGGCCTGGGTTACCCGCAAGGCCCACTGGGTTGGGGCGACCAGCTCGGCGCGGACCGGATGCTGGAGGTCCTGCGCGCGCAACTGGTCGCCACCGGTGATCCGCGTTACCGCCCCAGTGCCTGGCTCGTGCGCCGCGTGGCGCTGGGGCTGTCGCTCACCACACCGGAGGCCGCGCGATGAGGTCGACGTCCGTTGACCTGGCGCACCTGCAACAGTGGGTGGGTCGCAGCGAATCGCGCGAGCAGCACCTCGACCCCTTCCCGGCGCGCGCGCTCGCGGGGTTGCTCGACCGCGAGCAGGCGTACGGCGATGGCGATGCTTTGCCGCTGCCCTGGCACTGGCTCTACTTCCTCGACGCGCCCAGCCGCGAAGGCACGGGCGCGGACGGCCACCCCAAACGAGGCGGCTTCCTGCCGCCCGTGCCCTTGCCGCGCCGCATGTGGGCCGCCGGTGAACTCACGTTGCACGAACCCCTGCGCCTGGGCCGCGCGGCGCGCAAGACCTCCACCGTGCGCAGCGTGGAGCTCAAGCAGGGAAAGGCCGGCGCGCTGGTGTTCGTTACCGTCGCGCACGAGCTGGAGCAGGACGGCCAGCCCCGCATCAGCGAGCTGCAGCACATCGTCTACCGCGACGCCCCCACCGCGCCCACGCCACTGCCGCCCGGCGAGGCCGCGCCCACCGACGCCACCTGGCAGCGAGCGTTGAGGCCCGATGCGGTGATGCTGTTCCGCTACTCCGCGCTCACCTACAACGGCCACCGCATTCACTACGACCGCGACTACGCCACGCGCGAGGAGTTCTACCCCGCGCTGGTGGTGCATGGCCCCTTGCTCGCCACGCTGCTGCTCGACCTGGCCGCGCGCGAGCGGCCCGACGCGGTGCCCGCGCAATTCAGCTTCCGCGCGCAGCGGCCGGCCTTCGACACCGACGAGCTCCACCTCAACGGCCGCCTGAACGCCGACGGCGTCGCGCTCTGGACCAACGACCCCCAAGGCTTCATCGGCATGAACGCCACGCTGCGCTGGCGCTGACCCGAACCCCACACGAACAGACACAGGAGACAGACAGATGACCCATCCTCAGTACGACGTCGTCGTGATCGGCGCCGGCGCCGGCGGCATGAGCGCAGCGGCCCACCTGGTGGCCGCCGGCCGCAAGGTGCTGCTCGTGGAGTCGCAGGACCGCCTCGGCGGCCGCGCCTCCAGCGAGGAGATCGATGGCTTCATCGTCAACCGTGGCGCCATCGCCATCGAGCGCGGCAGCGGCTTCGAGCAGACCTTCGACCTGCTGGGCGTGCCGCTGGACGTGCGCGAGCCACAACCCGCCACGGTGTTTCGCATCGACGGCAAGATCATCGACCCCAGCAAGGGCGGTGGGTGGAACCTGATCCTCGGCGGCCTGACGAAGGCGGCCGCGAAGATCGGCGCGAGCTTCGGCGACGTGCGCAAGGGCAACGCGGACCTGCCCGAGGAAACCCTCAGCACCGAGGACTGGCTGAAGAAGTTCACGAAGAACGCCACCGTGCACCGCCTGTTCCGCAACTTCTGCGCCGCCATCTGGGCCGCCAACGCCAACGAACTGCCCGCGCGCGCCTTCCTCACCTACTTCGCCTTCAAGGGCGCGTTCAAGCGCTTCGGCTTCTGCCCGCGCGGCACCATCGGCCTGTGGAACGACCTGGGCGCCGGCATCCGCGCCAAGGGCGGCGAGATCTGGCTGGACGCGCCCGTGAGCAAGATCCACGTGGAGAACGGTCGCGCCACCGGCGTGGACGTGGTGCGCGACGGCGCGACGCAGCGCATCGACGCCCGCGTGGTGATCAGCAACGTCGGGCCCGCCGCCACGATCAGGCTGGCCGGCGAAGAGGCCCTGGGCGAGGCCTACGTGGCCAAGGCGCGCAAGGTGCTGCGTCCGGCCGCCAACATCGTGGTCAACTTCGCCACGCAGCAGCGCCTGATCGACCAGCCCGGTCTCATCACCTTCGCCAACACCGAGCGCCTGTGCAACCTGGGTGAGCTCACGGCCATGTGCCCCGAGATGGCGCCGCCCGGCTGGTTCCTGTACGTGGCCTACGTGGTGCCCAAGCCCGCGCTGGGCGATTTCGACGAGAAGGCCGAGACCGAGCTCGGCCTGCAGGACCTGCGCAAGGAATTCCCCGGCTTCGCCGAGGCGAAGATCCTCTCCATCCGCGTGATGCGCGACGAATGGCCCGCCCAGCGCTCCTGCGCTGGTTATGACATGCCGCAGGAAACGCCGCTGCCCAATCTGTGGAACGTGGGCGATGCGGTGAAGGACTATGGTGGTGGTGGCACGCAGGCCTGCGTGGACACGGGCCGTGAGGCGGCCCACAAGGCGCTGGGCGTGCTCGGCGTGGGCCAGGTGGCTTGATGTCCGACATGGCAGAACCGATGCAACAACAACTCGCCAACGCGAGCGCCGTGCTGGCGCGAACGCGCTCCCTCTTCGACGCCAGCGTGCTGGCACTGGCGCAGCGTTGCCAGGACGGCGGGCGCCTGAACAACAAACGCCTGGACGAGCAGCAGGTGGCGAGCTTCGAGATGGCCTGGGCCGGCGCCGAGTTGCTGGCCGCGGAGACAGCCATCGCGGCGCTCACGCCGGCCAGCGCGCCGCTGGACGCGCGCCTCGCCCTGGTGTTCACGGTGGACGCGGTGGTGGCCCTGCTGGACCGGCTGGACGTGATGCTGGCCGAGACCGGCCAGGACCCGGCCGCGGTGGACGTGCTGCGTGCCCTGCCCGAGTGGCGCGCCTTGCGCCAGGCCGCCGGTGGCAGCGAGGCCCTGCAGGCCGTGGGCCGTGGCGTGATCGACGCGCAGGGCGTCGTGGGCGAGGTGGTGCTCGATGAGCAACACGCGCTGGCGCAGGACGCCTTCCGCCGCTTCGCGCAGGAGGTCGTTGCCCCGCAGGCCGAGGCCATCCACCGCCACGACCTCACCGTGCCCGAATCGCTGTTGCAGCCCATGCGCGAGATGGGCGTGTTCGGTCTGGCGATTCCCGAGGAGCACGGCGGCAGCGCACCGAACGACCACGACGACACCCTGTTGATGGTGGTGGTGACGGAAGCCTTGTCCGAAGGCTCGCTGGCCGCGGCGGGCAGCCTCATCACGCGCCCCGAGATCCTCACGCGCGCGCTGCTGGCGGGTGGCACCGACGAACAGAAGCACCATTGGCTGCCGCGCCTGGCCGCCGGCGACCCGCTGTGCGCCATCGCCATGACCGAGCCCGACTATGGCTCCGACCTGGCCGCTTGCCAGCTCAAGGGCACGCGCGCGCCCGGTGGCTGGTTGCTCAACGGCGCCAAGACCTGGTGCACCTTCGCCGGCAAGGCCGGCGTGCTGATGGTGGTGACGCGCACCGACCCCGACCGCTCGCTGGGCCACAAGGGCCTGTCGGTGCTGCTGGCCGAGAAGCCGTCTTTCGACACGCACGAGTTCGAGGTGAAGCAGGAGGGCGGGGGTACGCTCAGTGGCCGCGCCATCCCCACCATCGGCTACCGTGGCATGCACTCCTTCGATCTGTCCTTCCAGGATTACTTCGTGCCCGACGCCAACGTGATCGGTGGCGAGGCAGGCCTCGGCAAGGGCTTCTACTACACGCTTGCCGGCATGGTGGGCGGGCGCATGCAGACCTCGGCCCGCGCCTGCGGCGTGATGCGCGCCGCGCTGCGCGCCGCCGTGCGCTACACGCAGGACCGCAAGGTCTTCGGCGCGCCACTGGCGGCGCTGGCGCTGCCCCAGGCCAAGATTGCGCGCATGGCCGCGCGCCTGGCCGCCTGCCGGCGGCTGGCCTACACCGTGGCCGGCATCGTGGACACCGGCAACGGCCGCATGGAAGCGAGTCTGGTGAAGTTGCTGGCCTGCCGCTCGGCCGAGCTGGTGACGCGCGAGGCCCTGCAGTTGCACGGTGGCATGGGTTACGCGGAGGAAACGCCGGTGAGCCGCTACTTCGTGGACGCGCGCGTGCTGTCCATCTTCGAAGGCGCGGAAGAAACCCTGGCCCTCAAGGTGGTGGCGCGCGCCTTGATGGAGCGCGCACTCGGCGTGGCGCCCACGGGAGCCTGATGTGACGCAAGGCATTCTCTCGGGCCTGCGCGTGGTGGAAGCCGCGGCCTTCGTGGCCGCGCCGCTGGGCGGCATGACATTGGCGCAGATGGGCGCCGACGTGATCCGCATCGACGCGCTGGGCGGCGGACTCGATTACCGCCGCTGGCCCGTCACGCAGGACAACACCAGCCTGTTCTGGTGCGGTCTGAACAAGGCCAAGCGCTCGGTGGCGCTGGACCTGGCATCGCCCGAGGGCCGCGAGCTGGCCATGGCCATTGCCTGCGCGCCAGGCGAGGACGCGGGGATGTTCCTCACCAACTTCCCGCCGCGCGGCTGGCTCGACCACGAGAAGCTCAAGGCGAAGCGGCCCGACTTGATCCAGCTCACGCTGATGGGCGACCGCCACGGTGGCTCGGCCGTGGACTACACCGTCAACGCGCGCCTGGGTCTGCCGTACGTGACCGGCCCCGTGGACGGCGAGGGCGCCGTCAACCACGTGCTGCCCGCGTGGGACCTGATCACCGGCCAGATGGTGGCCGTGGGCCTGCTGGCCGCCGAGCGCCACCGCCGCCGCACCGGCCAGGGCCAGCACGTGAAGCTGGCGCTGGAAGATGTGGCGCTGGCGGTGATGCAGCACCTGGGCTTCATCGTCGAGGCGCAACAGGGCCGGCCGCGCGAGCGGCACGGCAACGCGCTGTTCGGTGCCTTCGGGCGCGACTTCGTGACGCAGGACGGCGAGCGCGTGATGGTGGTGGGACTCACGCTCAAGCAGTGGCGCTCGATCGTCGAGGCCACCGGGCTCGGCGCGGAGGTCGACGCGCTCGGCGCGCGCTTGGGCGTGGACCTGTCGCGCGAGGGTGAGCGCTTCAAGGCGCGCGAGGCGCTCGCGGCGTTGATCGGCCCCTGGATCGCGGCGCGACCGTTCAATGAGGTGGCGCAGGCCTTCGACCAGCGCGGCGTGTGCTGGAGCCGCTACCAGACCATCGCCGAGCTGGCGAACGACCCCGAGTGCTCGCCGGCCAACCCGATGTTCCGCACGGTGCAGCAGCCCGGCGTGGGCGAGCTGCTCGCCGCCGGCATTCCGCTGGACTTCGGCGCCGTGCCGCGCGTGCCGGCGCAAGCCGCGCCCCGGCTGGGTGAGCACACCGAAGAGGTGCTCTCGCAACTGCTCGGCGTCGATGCCGCGCAGTTTGGTCGTCTGCATGACCGGGGGGTGGTCGGCGTGGTCGGAGGCTGAAGCATGTTGAACGCAGGGTTCAGTCAGGATGTTGCGGGCTTTGGGTGCTTCAGGTGCAGCAGGTGGGCGGGCCGAGGGCCCGGGGTACGGTGCGGCGGGGGGGGGCGCGGGGGGGGGGGGGCCGCGGGGGGGGCGCGGGGGCGGGGGGGCCGGGCCCGGGCCCGCCCCCCCCCCCCCAAC
>NZ_CCAE010000081.1 GCF_000723405.1 Hydrogenophaga intermedia
GTGAGCTGCTTTGCTCACACAACGGGTGGGTCAGTATTCGATGGAAATCTCGGGTCAGAGATCAGTGGAATTCAACAGTGATCGGCATACGCACCCTGTCCTCGCTGACATGGCGCTGTTCGGAGGAGGGCTGGAAGATTGTGCGCGAACACAACTCGTCTCAACGTCTCGCAAGGGATGCGGTCGATCCTGCTCTGGCAAGCGCATCGAAAGAACGATGAACCCTCGGCGTTCCCAGGCGGCTCGACCCTACTCTTTCTTGATGTTGCCCTTCCGGACCACTTCAGTCCAGCGTGCGATCTCGTTTTCGATATGCCGGCGAAATGCATCGGGACTCCCACCGAGAATGATGAGTTCGCCGGACGGTGCCAACTGGGTACGAACTTGGGGGTTTTCCAGAGCACGGTTCAACTCGTCATTGAGGCGGCGTATCACGGTCGATGGCGTGCCAGCGGGGGCCAGCAACCCCAGCCAGTTGCTCGAGTCGATCTGAGGCACCCCCGCTTCGATGAACGTCGGCGTGTTGGGCAGTGCTCCCATGCGCGCCTGGCTTGCCACAGCCAAGGCGCGCAGCTTCCCCGATCGGATGTGAGGCAATGCATCCTGGACGTTGCTGAATACCGCCTCCACTTCTCCGCTCATGACCGCGAGCAACGCCGGCGGGCTGCCCCGATAGGGGATGTTGGTCAGTTGGGCGCCTGTTGCCAGTCGAAAGCGCTCCATGGTGAGGTGTGAGGACGTGCCCAGGCCAAAGCTCGCGTATTGCACGGGCAACCGGCTCGCCTTGGTGGCCGCGACCAGGTCACTGACCTTCTGATACTGCGAATCGCCCCTGACCAGCAAGGTTGCCGGCATCGTGGTGACCAGCCCGATGGGTACGAAGTGCTTGAGTGGGTCGTAGGACAGGCGCGGTGTCAATGCGGGCTCGATGCCGAAAGGACCGATGGCACCCATGAGAATGGTGTATCCATCCGGCTTCGCCCGCGCCACGTATGACGTGCCGATGATTCCGTTGGCGCCCTCCTTGTTCTCGATCACCACGGGTTGCCCCAACTGCACCGAGAGCTGATTGCCCACGATGCGCGCGACCCTGTCGTAGTAGCCCCCGGGTGGCGCAGCGAGGACCAACTGAATGGCGCGCGAAGGGTAGTGGTCTTGCGCAGCGGCTACTGCAGCGCTCATTGCCATCAAGGCGGAGGCCAGCAGCCGGATTGTCGTCTTCATACTTGTCTCCTTAATGGGGTCTCGGTTGGCGTTGTCGAACGCGATAGGCAGTCTCCCGCTTGCCTTGGGCACCTCCCAGGCCTTCCTGCGCTATGCGCAAGGCGCAGAGATGTCTTCACAGAAGGTCGAGCGCGCGGCTCTGAGCCAGCCGAAGCGAGGGAAGAAAACGCTGGACCAGCTCACTCAGTCCCATGCGCTCGGATCGTGCGGACAGGCCCACCGAGGCGACCGTGCGTCCGTCAGGGGCGCGGATCGGTACCGCAACCGAGCGCACGCCTGGCTCGATCTCTTCGTCTGAGAAGCCGTAGTCGAGTGCCTGGCATTGCGCAATGACGGTCGCCATAGCGTCAACGCTGACCACGGTTCGCAGTGTGTAGGCCCGCATGGGCTGCTCCCCCAGCAGGGAACGCCAACGCTCTGTCGGAAGATCGGCCATCAAGGCCCGTCCTGCGGCTGAGCAATGAAGCGGCAATCGTGAACCAACGGCATTGCCCACACGCATGTTGCGTCGTGCACTGGATCTCGCAGCAATCACCACTGCGCCGCCATCGAGAACGCACAGCGCGGCGGTCTCCTGCGAGCGTTCGCAAAGGGCGTCCAGGACAGGCTGCAATCCGCGGGCGAGTCGATCCGAGGCTGTATAGGCGTACGCAAAGCGAAGCGCTCCTGGGCCAATCCAGAAGCGTTTGCCGTCGCTGCAGACGTAGCCCATCTTCAGCAAGGTCAGCAGGCAGCGGCGTGCTGCTGCGGGAGACAGCCCCGTGCGACGGGCCGCCTCCGACAAGGTCATCCGCGTGTGCGCAGTGTCGAAGGCTTCAACCAGGCGCAGGCCTTTGGCGAGCCCGGCGACCTGATCGCGTCCGTCTGGATCGGCGTGCGTTTCCACCCAATGAACTATGGGAAGCGCAGGATCGGACGTCAAACACCTGTCTCAGCCGATGAGACGGTGCGCCGCGTTCAGACGCGCCGTCGGAGCATGGTCGTCGATGCGTACCCGCTAGACACGGCGACGCACGATTGCGTGCCATCAAGCGGAACACTGCATAGCGTCGTTCGGCGTCACGTCGAGCTGGTCCTTGGCCGGCCCCACCGCCAGGTCGCGCGGCAGCGGCACGCCGTTCTTCACGGCCAGCACCTCGGCCATCACGCTCACCGCAATCTCCGCCGGCGTCTTGCTGCCGATGAAGATGCCGATGGGCCCGCGCAGCTTGGCCAGGCTTTCCTCGGTCTGCTCGAAGTGCTCGATGAGCCGCGCGTGCCGCAGCGCCTGGTTGCGCCGCGAGCCGATGGTGCCGATGTAGAAGGCGTCGGTTTCCAGCGCCTCCAGCAGCACCAGGTCGTCCAGCTTCGGGTCGTGCGTGAGGGCGACGATGGCGGTGCGCCGGTCGGCGCGGAAGGCGCGCACCACGTCGTCGGGCATCTCCGTGGTCAGGGTGACGCCGGGCACCTGCCAGGCGCCGCGGTACTCCTCGCGCGGGTCGCACACGGTGACGGAGAAGCCGCTGAACAGCGCCATGGTCGACAGGTACTCGCTGAGCTGGCCCGCGCCGATCATGAGCAGGCGGTACTCGGGCCCGAAGGCGTTGTGCAGCGCGCCGTCCTGCTCGCGCAGGGCCTCGGGCTGGTTGATGTCGGTGAGCGTGACGCGACCGGTGGCCACGTCGGTGCTGCGCTGGACCATGCGGCCCGCGCTCAGGCGCTCCACCAGCTCACCCAGCGTGGCCGCGTCGGGGTTGAACTCCAGCAGCAGCTCCAGCGTGCCGCCGCAGGGCAGGCCGAAGCGGTGGGCCTCGTCGGCGCTCACGCCGTAGCGCGTCTTCTGCGGCGGGCCGTCTTTCAGCGCGTCGCGAAAGCGGTGGATCAGGTCGTCCTCGATGCAGCCGCCCGAGACCGAGCCGACCACGGCGCCGCCCTCGCACAGCGCCATGATGGAGCCCACCGGGCGCGGCGAGCTGCCCCAGGTGCGGGTGACGGTGGCCAGCAGCGTGGCCTTGCCCGCGCGCCGCCAGTCCAGCAGCGTGCGCAGCACGAAGAGATCGAGGTTTTCCATCGGGCGATACGGCGCTATGACAATCCGACTGGTTCACTTGGAATGCAGATGCCCACGCGGGTGAGACCGTCGTTCGACTGCGCGAGTGGTTCGCCACCGTGCATGCGCGCGATGGCTGCCACGATGGCAAGCCCCAGCCCGTGATGTTGACCGCTGCTGGGCCGCGACGCGTCTGCGCGAAAGAAGCGGTCGAAGATGCGAGGCAGGTCGGCTTGCGCGATGGTCGAGCCGCTGTTCTGCACCAGCAAGGCGACGCGGTCTTTGGGCTGCCGTTCGATCAGCACATCGATGCGGCTGCCGGTGCCAGCATGTTGAACGGCGTTGTCGATGAGGTTGGACAGCGCCCGCTGCAGGAGTGGCTCGTCAGCGTGGATGCGCGCATCACCATGCACCTTGGCGCGCAGGCCCGCTTCGTCGAAACCGATGGCATGAAAATCCACCACCTTCTCGGCCAGAATGCGCAGGCTCGGGATGTCGGCCGCGCGCGCTCGCGCGCCGCGGTCGGTACGCGAGAGAAACAGCATGTCCTGGACCATCTGAGACAGCTGCTGCAGTTCCTCCAGTGAAGCCGCCATCACGTCGCGTAGCTCCTGCGCACTGCGATCGCGCGACAGCGCTACCTCTGTGTGACCCATCAGTGAGGCCAGGGGGGTGCGAAGCTCGTGGGCCACATCCGCGTTGAAGGCCTCGAGCTGGTCGATGGCGGCCTGCAGCCGGTCCATGAGACCATTGAACTGTGTGATCCATGGCATCAACTCCGTCGCAACCTCCGGGAGGTGCAAGCGCTGATCCAGGCGATGTGCGGTGATCCGCTGGGTCTGAGCCGCCAGTTCATTGAGCGGTTTGAGGTCGCGTCGGATCCGCCACAGGGAACTCAACGCCACCAGAAAGCCGCCGAGCAGGGGAACCACGAGCAAGGTCTTGCCAAGAGCGCCCATCAGTTCGCGGTCGTACGCGGTGTCGGATTGCAGAGTCAGGACGACGCGTGGAGGGTCGAGCGACGGCAGTTCTACATCAGTGACTCGGGCCCGCGGGTGATCCGACATCACGAACGGCGCCTCATTCGCGTCTTCGAACAACAGACGACCACTCGGGTCTCGCACCGACAGGCGCGTGAGGGGACGCCTGTACGCTGAATCACGCACGTCTGAGATGGCTTTCTCAAGCCCACCGATGCGTGCACCGTCCGTGAAGATGGCGAGCACCACATCATTCTTTTTTGCCAACTCCGCAGCCTGCCGGTGATCCACCACGGTGTGCACAGACAGGTAGACCATGGCTGCCATGAGTGCCATCACCAGCATGGCCTGAAGGGAAATGCGCAGAGTCAGGCGCCGCTGAATCGAGTACGTCGCTTGGAGGGCTCGGGTGTTCATGTGCGACGGTCCTCCATCACGTATCCCATCCCGCGCTCGGTGTGCAGGAGCTTGGGTTCGAACGGATCGTCGAGCTTGCTGCGCAACCGACGGATCGCCACTTCAACAAGATTGGTCTGGCTGTCAAACTGCATGTCCCACACCTGCTCGGCGATGGTCGTGCGCGAAAGAATCTGACCACGCCGGCGCAACAGGACCAGCAACAGGGCGAACTCCTTGCCGGTGAGATCCAGCCGATGGCCTCCACGTGTGGCACGCCGGGCAATGAGGTCAACCTCGAGGTCAGCCATGCGCAGCACCGCCACAGCTGTGCCTGTGCCTTTCACCACCATGCGTCGTGACAGTGCACCGATGCGCGCGAACAGTTCGGACACGGCAAAGGGCTTGACCAGATAGTCGTCGGCTCCTGCTTCGAGGCCGCGCACCCGGTCGTGGATCTCATCGCGCGCCGTGAGCATCAACACCGGTGTTCTCGCGCACTCGCCCGGCGCCTTGCGAACGGCCTCCAGGATGCTCAGTCCATCGATGCCCGGCAGCATGACATCCAGCACCAGCAGGTCGTACTCGCCGCCCAGCGCGAGGCGTTTGCCTTCGACACCGTCGAGCGCGAGGTCCACGAGATGACCCAGCTCGTGCAGGCCTTTCACCAGGAAATCGGCCAAGCGCCGTTCGTCTTCAACCAACAGGATGCGCATCGTCGCTCCACACATTGCGGTGAACGTCATCTTCCGATCTGCGCGGGCCTGGCGCAGGCAGATGACGAACTCGTAATCTCCATGACAGGCACTCACGGTCGGGCGCCGCAACCATGCATGGGCCACTACCCCCATGAGGAAACCCATGACCACCCGATGCCACGTCAACGGCCGCGTCGTCGAGATGCAGGCCGACCCCGCCACCCCCTTGCTTTGGACGTTGCGAGACGAACTCGGCCTCACCGGCACGAAGTACGGCTGCGGCGTCGCGCTCTGCGGCACATGCACGGTCCATGTGGACGGTCAGCCGGTTCGAGCCTGCATCACCCCGACCGAGTTCGCCCAGGGCAAGCGTGTGCGAACCATCGAAGGCGCGGGAGCCGATCGCATCGGCCGTGCGCTGCAGGCTGCGTGGATCGCGCTCGACGTGCCGCAGTGCGGGTATTGCCAATGCGGACAAATCATGAGCGCGGCCGCACTGCTGCGTACGCACCGCCGCCCTACCGACGCGCAGATCGACGAAGCCATGGCGGGCAATCTCTGCCGTTGCGGCACCTATGACCGCATCCGCGCAGCCATCCACCAGGCGGCCAAGGCCCTGGCCTGATCGTTTCCGAGACCATAGCTGCGAGACACTTCCATGAACCCTCACATTCCCGGTCCCAACGCCGTCGGCAGTACCCGGCGCACCTTCTTGCAACAGGGCTTGACCGCCAGCCTCACCGTGGCCGTTCCGCTGCCTTTGTTCGCGGCCCCTCCCGGTGGCAATCCCCCGCCGCCGCGCCTGCCGCAGTCCTTCATCCGGATTCATGGCGACAGCCGCGTCACCTTCTTCTTGCCCACCTGCGAAATGGGTCAAGGTATCCACACCGGACAGGCGCAGATCCTGGCCGAGGAGTTGGGGGCGGACTGGAAGCGAGTCAACGTCGAGATGCCGCTGCGGCCCACGGCCGACTTTCGCCTCCCCATGGGGCAGATGCGCTCGGTTGGCTCTTTCGGGATCCGCTTCTGGCACGACCCACTGCGCCGGGCGGCCGCACAAGCCCGCAGCGTGCTGATCCAGGCCGCTGCGGCGCGCTTGTCCGTGGATCCAGAAACGCTGGACACGGTCGATAGCGCGGTCGTGCATGCGCCCAGTCGCCGGCGCATTCCGTTTGGTGAACTGGTCGAGACTGCGAATGGAATGCCGGTGCCGGCAGAGCCGCGCCTTCGGCCCGCCTCGCAGCGGCCACTGACAGGCAAGACGGTGCCGCGCTTGGACGTGCCTGCCAAAGTTCGCGGCGAGGCCGTGTTCTCCAGCGACGTGCGACTGCCCGGCATGGCATATGGAGCGGTTCGCCTTGCGCCGGTGTTCACGGCCGAAGTGGCCAGCATCGACGAGGGCAGCGTGCGCGCCATGCCGGGCGTGCTGGCGGTGGTGCGGGTGCCACGGGGTGCCGTGGTGGTGGCCGAGAGCTGGTGGCAGGCCCGCCAAGCGGCTGAGCAACTCGACATCCGTTTCACCGGCACGCCCAACGATGCACTGGATAGCGACGAAATCGCCCGCCGCCTCAAGGCCGGACTGAATGCCACGGACGTACCACCAGCGCTCTCCCGCGGTGATGCCGCCAGCGCATTCGAGAAGGCGGCCAAGGTCGTTGAAGCGGAGTACCACGTACCCATGCTCGCGCACGCCTGCATGGAGCCCATCAGTGGCACCGCGCGCGCCACGTCCGACAGCGCCGAGTTGTGGGTCGGCACTCAGGGACACGACGTGATCCGCATGACACTGGAACGTGCCGCGGGTATTCCGAACGAGCGCATGAGCTTGCACACCACATACCTTGGTGGGGGTTTTGGCCGAAAGACCATCGCCGACATTGCCTTGCAGGCCGTGCTCGCCAGCCGGGCCGTGGGCGGCCGTCCGGTAAAGGTTCTCTGGCAACGCGCCGACGACATGCAACAGGGCCACTACCGCCAGACGATGATGGCGCGTTTTCGTGCCGCGCTCGACGCCGAGGGCCGCATCCAGGCCATGCGCATCCGCGTGAGCGGGCCGCAGATGGGACGAGACAACTTTGGCGTGCAGGGGCCCAGCGATCCGTTCTCCCTCGCCGGCCTGACCGACATGCGCTACCAGTTGCCTGCGCTGCACATCGATCACGCCGTGGTGCCGTTGCCGATACCCATGTGCCCCTGGCACAGCATCGCGCACTCCTTCACCGGCTATTGGCTCGAGACCTTCATGAACGAATGCGCGGCCGCCGCCGGGGTCGACCCGCTGATCTACCGGAAGACTCACCTCGTTGGCCAGCCGCGCATGCTCGCTGTGCTTGACCAGGTGGCCGCTCGCGCGAACTGGTCCAGCCCGCCACGGGCTGGCGTGCACCGAGGTGTCGCGGTGGTTGAAAGCTATGGCAGTCCCGTGGCCCAGGTGGTCGAGATCCGCCTGCTTGAAGGGAAGGTAAAGGTGGAACGCGTGTGCGTGGCCATCGACTGTGGCCGAGCAATCAACCCGGGCCAGGTACGCCAGCAGATGCATGGCGGCGTGGTCGGCGCGCTCAGCGCTGCGCTGCACGACAAGATCACCATCCGCGAGGGCCGCGCCGAGCAGGCCACGTTCGGCGATTACCCCCTGCTTCGCATCCACGAAACACCGCGTGTGGAGACCGACATCGTGGAGATCGGATCGCCTCTTGGCGGCGTGGGGGAACCCGGGGTGCCTCCAACTGCGCCAGCCCTGGTGGGAGCGATCCATGCCGCCACCGGCCGCTTCGTGCGAAGCTTGCCGTTGGCCGATCATGGCCTTGTCTGAGCCGGCATGGTCAGTCCCGCCGCCGCACGTCGTTTCTGCGGTGGCGGGAACTGAGTTCAATGCATCACAGAACCGCCGTCGACGACCACGGTCTGTCCCGTCATGAAGTCGCTGGCCGGAGCCAGCAGGAAGGTCAACGCACCGTTCAGATCTTCCGGTACCTGGTCGCGCCGCAGGCAGCGGCTGGCCACCGTGGCCTTGCCCGCTTCCACCCAATCGCTCTGCTCCTTCACCCCTTCGCTCATCGTGAAGCCGGGCGCCAGAGCGTTGGCTCGGATCCCGTCGGGGCCGAGCTCGCGCGCGAGGCACCGCGTCATCGCCACGATCGCGCCCTTCGAGGTGACGTACGACAGCATCATCACCTGCCCCTTGAACACCGTGCCGGAGGCGATGTTGACGATCTTGCCGTAGCCCTGTCGTTTCATGATCGGCACCACGGCCCGTGCGCATTCGAAAGCGCCACGCACATTGACCTGCATCACCCTGTCAAACTCGTCCGAAGGGATCTCCTCGATGCGGCGCTTGGGCAGCGTGGCGAATAAGGCGGCGTTGTTGACCAGGCCATGCACGCCACCAAAGGTGGTGTCGACTTCTGTCACGAAGGCCCGCACCGCCGCCGCGTCTGTCACATCGCAGGCGCCGCCCAGTGCCTGACCGCCTTGAGCGCGGATGCGTGCCACCGTGTCGTCCGGAGTGCGGATGTCGCACACGGCAACCCGGGCTCCCTGTTGGGCCAAGGCCAAGGCAAAACCTGCGCCGATGCCTTGGGACGCGCCGGTCACGATAACGGTCTTCCCGTCGAGTGCTTGCATGGTGGATTCCTCGATGCGGTGGCCCTTCATTGCGGCACCACCGTCAATGTCTGCGTCTGAAGGTACTCCTGGACACCCAGCAGGCCAGCTCGCCGGCCCGTTCCGCTTTGCTTGAGCCCACCATAGGGCGCGTGGCGGTTGACGGCGTTGGTGCCATGGGTGTTCACGAATACCGTGCCCGATTGCACCCGCCAGGCAAGGGCCGCCGCCGCCTCCAGGTCCTGGCCCCAGACCGAGCCACCGAGGCCGAAGGGTGAGTCGTTGGCCTGCGCCAGAGCGTCCTCAACGTCGTCGTAGGCGATCACCGGTATGGCCGCGCAGAACTGTTCCTCCGACACAAGCCTTGCCTTGGCATCGACGCCCGTCACCAACGTCGGCCGCATGAAGTAGCCCTTGTCGAACTCATGCGCGTCCAGTACCTGACCGAATTCGGCCACGCGGGCGCCACTTGCGCGGGCTTCGTCAAGGTAGCCATGGGCACGGTCCAGTGCCGCCCGGGTGTGCAGCGGCCCCATCGTCACGCCGTCCCGCAACCCGTTTCCGACAACGATGCGGTCCATCGCCACGCCGAAGCGTTCGACGAACTCGTCGTGGCGCGATGTATGCACATAGATTCTCTTGATCGCCATGCAGACCTGGCCTGTCATACGAAAAACGATGCCCGCCATCTGTCCCATCGTCCGTTCGTCCAGGCTCACATCCCGCATGAGAATCGCCGGGTCGTTGCCACCGAGTTCCGAGCTCACGCTGGTGATACCTTGTGCCGCGCCACACAGAATCTCGCGCGCCGCGTGCACACCACCAGTGAAGCCGATCTTGCCGACGGCGGGATGCGTGGTCAGCGCCTCGCCAATGACGGATGACGGTCCGGTGACCGCATTGAGCAGCCCAGGCGGTAGCGTTTGCGCCACCCGCTCGATGGTTTCCAGTAGCGCCAGCGGGCAGGTCTCTGGTGCTTTCACCACCACCGCGTTGCCCGCCAGGAGGGCGGGTACGATCTGAAGGAAGGCCAGGGACACTGGCGCGTTCCACGGCACGATGGAGACCACCACACCGTACGGTCGCCAGCGAACCTCCGTGTAGCCGTTCTGGGACGGCAGGCGTTGAGCGGCGTCCAGCTCGCCCGCCAGATCGAGTGTGAGCTTCGCGCGCGAGGCCATGTCGCGGATCTCGCGCGTGGCTTCGGCCAGGGTCTTGCCGTTCTCGCGCACGAAGACTTCGGCGCGGGCGTCCAGGTCCTGGCTGGCCCTGTCCAACGCCAAACCGATGAGCTGCGCGCGGCGTGAGAAGCTCAGACGGGACCAGGGGCCCTGCGCGGTGCGTGCCGCATCGAACGCGCGTTCGACGTCGGCCACGGTCGCCGCGACGGTAGAGCCGACCTCGTCGGAGGGCTCGGCGGGATTGAACACCGGCGTGCGACGTGCGCCGTCCACGCGCTCGCCACCGATGAGTAGGCTCGCTGTCACATGCCTCATGTTTCGGCCCCGGCTCACAGCGTGATGTTGATGTTCTTGGGCTGCGTGTAGAACAGCAGTTCCTCCAGCGACTCGTCACGACCCAGGCCCGATTGCTTGTAGCCGCCGAAGCCCGTGCCGAGAAAGTGACTGCTCGAGTTGTTCACCCACACCAGGCCGGCCTCGATGCGGCTGGCTGCGCGGTGCGCGATGGCGAGGTCACGCGTGAATACCGCACCGGTCAAACCGTACTCGACGGCATTGACCTGGTCGAACATGGTTTCCTCATCGGACCACCTGATGACCGAGAGCACCGGGCCAAAGATCTCCTCGCGCGCGATGCGCATGTCCGCCCGGACGTTGGTGAACACCGTCGGCTCGATGAAGTAGCCATCTTGCAGCGCAGGATCGGACGGGCGCTTGCCACCGCAGGCGAGGGTGGCACCCTCCGCCAGGCCAATGTCGATGTAGCGCATCACCTTGTCGAACTGAGCCTTCGACACGATCGCTCCCTGCGTCGTCTTGGGGTCGGTAGGAATGCCGGGCTGGTACGCGCGAATCTTCTTCAGGATGCCCGTCATAACCTCGTCGTGCACGGACTCGTGCACAAACAGCCTGGAGGTCGAGCCGCACGACTGTCCGTTCCAGGTGAAGTTCATGCCCTTGACGGCGCCGCTGCTGGCACGGTCCAGGTCCGCGTCCGGATACACGATCAGGGCATTCTTTCCGCCCAGTTCGAGCGAGACACGCTTGATCCGGTCCGCGGCGCTGCGCATGACGGCGCGACCCGTCTCCACGCTGCCCACCAAGCCGATGACCGGCACATCGGGGTGGGCGGCGAGCGCCGCGCCACACGCGGTCCCTCCGGTCACGATGTTGAACACGCCCGGTGGCAGGATGCCGTCGATGAGTTCGGCGAAGCGGTAGGCCGACAGCGGGGCTTGCACAGGGGGCTTCATGACCACCGTGTTGCCCGCCGCCAGCGGCGCGGCGCTCTTAGCGCCGAGGAAGAGCAAGGGATGGTTGTAGGCCACGATTCGGCCCACCACGCCATACGGCTCGCGCACTGTCAGGTTGACCATGCCGTCACCCATGGGAACGGTCTCCCCCTTGGCTTCGGTCACCAGTCCAGCGAAATAGTCATACGCGGCGGCGGCGAACTCCACATCGCGCTGCATTTCGGCCACTGGCGCACCACAGTTGCTGGCATCCAGTAGTGCCAGTTCCAGCGCATTCGCGCGCAGCACGGCGGCGATGCGGCGCAGGAGCGCGGCGCGTTCGAACGGTTTGGTCCTTTTCCAGCCGTCGTAGGCCTTCTTCGCGGCTTGCACGGCGGCATCGACGTCGAGGGCATTGGCCTCGGCGCACTCGCCCAGGGAACGCGCGTTGGCCGGATTGAAGGTCGGGGCGTAGCCGCCTTGAGGTTTGTGCCAGGCACCGCCGTAGTACAGGTCACGCACCAGGGGCAGGCGCACAGAGGACAGGCTAGTCTGATCGGTGAGGGGTTTTTCTTGAACTGGGCTGTTCATTCGCGCGTCTCCACTGAGGGGATGGTTGAGAGAGGCGCGATCGTGCGTTTGCCATGCGGCGCAGTCCAATGGATCTTGCGAATGTTGCTCATGGACGCGGTGGTTTGGCGTTCGCGTCCACGCTTCCTATGCTTCGCCGCGAAGGAGCAAGACCATGAACACCACCGACAACACCATCCTCATCACCGGCGGCGGATCGGGGATCGGACGAGCGCTCGCGCAAGCCTTTCACGCCCTGGGCAATCAGGTCATCATCACGGGCCGTCGCCGGGAGATGCTCGAACAGACCGTTCAAGCCAACCCGGGCATGCAGTGCATCGAACTGGACGTGCGATCGGCCGAGGACATCGAGCGCGTTGCGCAACGCGTGATCGAAAGGCACCCATCGCTTAACGTGGTGGTGCACAACGCCGGCATCATGCGCACGGAGAACGTCTTCGAACCCGGCACGCACGATTCGGAAGAAACGATTGCCACGAATCTGCTGGGTCCCCTACGCCTGAATGCGGCCCTTCTGCCGCATCTGTTGCGCCAGGCGCGCGCCACCATCATGACGGTGTCATCCGGCCTGGCCTTCGTGCCGGGTGCGATCACGCCCACCTACTGCGCCACCAAGGCGGCGATACATTCCTACACGCAGTCCTTGCGCTACCAACTGCGCGCCACCTCGGTCGAGGTACTTGAACTCGTGCCGCCGTATGTGCAGACAGAGCTCACAGGCCCGGCGCACGCGGCGGATCCGAACGCGATGCCGCTGAAAGACTTCATTGACGAGGTGATGGCCATCATCCAGGCCGGTGCGCCGCATGGCGAGATCTGCGTGGAACGCGTGAAGCCTCTGCGGCATGCCGAAGCCAGTGGCGACTACCCTGACTTCTTCCAGCGCTTCAACGACAAGCGTTCAGGCGCCGCCGCCAACACCTGGAAAGGCCGTCCCGCTCCCTGAGCGGTCGAGCCTCGTCAATCGTGTGGCAGGACCTGACGTTGCTCGGGCGCCAATGTGCGCTCGGCATAGCTCGCTGCGAACACCCGGCGAAACCAGATGTTGGCCGGGTCTCGATGCGTTTGGTCATGCCACTGCATGTTGAGGTCGATCGGCGGCAGCTCGAAAGGAAGAGGCACGATCCGAACGGGTGCCATTTCCGTCATCGCGCGCGTGAGCGCGCTGGGGGCCGTGAGAACGAGGTCGGTGCGCGCCACGATGGGTGCGAGCCCACTGAAGTACGGAACGCTGAGCGCCACCCGCCGGCGCACCTGACGGCCATCGAGCTGAGCTTCAAGCAGCTTGTCAAGCGAGGCATGGATGGAAGCGGGCGGGCGATAGCTCAGGTGCGCGGCCGCCAGGTACTGATCCTGCGTGAAGGTGTTGCCGATGGTCGCGTGCGCGGCGCTCACCAGGCAGGTCCAGCGTTCCTGGTCCAGCGAGAGTCGGTGATAGTCCGGGCCGAGCTCCGGGATGAAGCCGACCGCGAGATCGAGTTCTCCGGCTGCCAGCGCCTCCTTGGCGCTGCGCAGCGGCAGCGAGAGGTTGACGATGTCCACGTTCGGTGCCTGCGCGCGCAGCAGCCGCATGAAGTCGGGCACCAGGGTCACCTGCGCAATGTCGCTCACCAGTATTCGGAAGGTGTGGCTCGACGTCGCCGCGTCGAACGTGCGGCTGCTCTCCAGCACGCGGCGCATGCGATCAATCAAGTCGCCGATATCCGGACCCAGGCGCGCAGCCAGCGCGGTGGGCTGCATGCCCGCTGGCGTGCGCACGAACAGCGGATCGCCGAAGGCGTCTCGCAGTCGCTGAAGTGCGTTGCTGGTTGCCGATTGCGTGAGGCCCAGCCGTTCCCCTGCCAGAGTGACACTGCGCGTGCGCATCAACGCATCGAAGGTCAACAGCAGATTGAGGTCGATCTGTTCCAGTCTCACGTTGTCTCCTGCGGTGCCGCCCCGAGCATACCCGTCGCCTGCGCCGGCGAGAGGGGTGTTTGTGCGTCCGGATTCTCACCGGCTGAGACGCGTCTTTGACCCTGGATCGCCTCGCTTCGATAGTCCTGAGCCATCCAGAACAGGAGACAACATGAGCACGATCTCCGCCGCTCTGCAGCGGCTTCACATCACCTCCCCGCAACCGCAGATGCTGGCGGACTTCTACGCCACCGTCTATGCCATGCCGATGGAGAAATCCGGTGACACCTGGAGATGCCGGGCGCACCAGCGCATGGTCGAAGTGTCGGCGGGTCCTGCCAACCGCTTGCGGTATGCCCTGTTCAGGCTGGAGACGGCACAGGCTTGGAAGCGCTTGCGCGAACGGCTGGCCCAAGCCCCTGGTGCTGCGTTGCCTGCGGAATGGGGCCTGGCGCCGGACGCGTTGGCCGCCATCGACCCCGATGGCAATGTCATCGCTTTCGAAGGACCGGGGCGTATCGACGCGCAACACGACGCAGCACCTGCGCCGGCTCAACTGCAGCATTTTGCTCTTCGCACTCAGCAGATCGAAGCCATGGTGGCCTTCTATGAAAACGTGCTGGGCTTCGTCGTATCGGACAAGGTGGTCAACGAGCAGGGGGAACTGCGCGCTTGCTTCCTTCGGGTGAACCATCTGCATCACGCGCTGGCGCTTTTCGCCGCACCCAGCGCCGGGTACGACCACCAGTCGTTTGAGACGCCCGATTGGGACGGCCTCAAGCGCTGGGCCGACCGAATGGGCGAGTTGCGGCAGACCATCGTTTGGGGCGTTGGCCGGCACGGTCCGGGAAACGACGCGTTCTTCATGGTGCGTGACCCCGATGGCAACTTGGCCGAGATATCGGCCGAGATCGAGAGCTGCGCCGAAGACCGGCCTGCAGGACGGTGGCCCCATGAGGAGCGAACGCTCAACCTCTGGGGCAAGGCCATCATGCGCAGCTAAGGCACACGGCGATGACCGTCTCGCGTTCGCTGCAGATTCTCGGCCTGTTCTGTTGATTTCAACGCAATCCTGACCCCGGTTTTCCATCCAATATTGACCCCACCTGTTGGGGTGTAGCCGGGCTACG
>NZ_CCAE010000082.1 GCF_000723405.1 Hydrogenophaga intermedia
GTCTTGCCGTGGTCCACGTGCCCGATCGTGCCTACGTTCACGTGCGGCTTGGTCCGCTCGAATTTTTCCTTAGCCATGTCGATTCCTTAAAAAGAACAAAGCCCGTGTAAGGGTTTAAGGTCTGCACGCCACTGCTGGATCGCCCCGCACGGGCACAGGACGGCGTAACGTCGCAGACCGACTGAAACAAAGGGCCGGAACACCCGAGGGCGTCCGGCTCTGAACCTCACTTCGCGCGCGCGGCGATGATGGCTTCCGCCACGTTGCGCGGGGCTTCCGCGTAATGTTTGAACTCCATCGTGTAGGTGGCGCGACCCTGCGACATCGAGCGCAGCGTGGTGGAGTAGCCGAACATTTCGGACAGCGGCACTTCCGCCTTGATGGCCTTGCCACCGCCGACCATGTCCTCCATGCCCTGCACCATGCCGCGACGCGACGACAGGTCACCCATCACGTTGCCGGCGTAGTCTTCAGGCGTTTCGACCTCCACGGCCATCATCGGCTCGAGGATGACTGGATCGGCCTTGCGGCAACCGTCCTTGAAGCCAATAGAGGCCGCCATCTTGAAGGCGTTTTCGTTCGAGTCCACGTCGTGGTACGAACCGAAGGTCAGCGTGACCTTCACGTCCACGACCGGGAAGCCCGCCAGCACGCCGTTCGGCAGCGTGTCGATCAGACCCTTCTCCACCGCGGGAATGAACTCACGCGGCACCACGCCACCCTTGATTGCGTCGACGAACTCGAAGCCTTTACCGGCTTCCTGCGGCTCGATCTTGAGCACCACGTGGCCGTACTGGCCCTTGCCGCCCGATTGGCGAACAAACTTGCCCTCGACGTCTTCCACCGCCTTGCGGATGGTTTCACGGTAGGCCACCTGCGGCTTGCCCACGTTGGCTTCCACGCCGAATTCGCGCTTCATTCGGTCGACGATGATCTCCAGATGCAGCTCGCCCATTCCGGAGATGATGGTCTGGCCCGACTCCTCGTCGGTCTTGACGCGGAAGGACGGATCCTCAGAAGCCAGGCGCTGCAGAGCGAGGCCCATCTTCTCTTGGTCGGCCTTGGTCTTGGGTTCCACGGCCTGCGCAATCACAGGCTCAGGGAAGACCATGCGCTCGAGCATGATGATGGCATCGGGATCGCACAGGGTCTCGCCCGTGGTCACGTCTTTCAGGCCCACGCAGGCGGCGATATCGCCAGCACGAATCTCTTCCACTTCCTGGCGGTTGTTCGCGTGCATCTGCACGATACGGCCGATGCGCTCCTTCTTGCCCTTGACCGGGTTGAAGACGGAGTCGCCCTTCTTCAGCACGCCCGAGTACACGCGCACGAACGTGAGCTGGCCCACGTACGGGTCGGTCATGAGCTTGAACGCCAGGGCGGACAGCTTCTCTTCGTCGGCCGCCTTGCGCGAGGTCACGGCTTCGTTTTCGTCGGTGCCGCCAACGGGAGGGATGTCCACCGGCGAGGGCAGGAAGTCGATCACCGCGTCGAGCATGCGCTGCACGCCCTTGTTCTTGAAGGCCGTGCCACACAGCATCGGCTGGATTTCGGTGGCCAGCGTGCGCGTGCGGATGCCGAGCTTGATCTCTTCCTCGGAGAGGTCGCCCTCCTCAAGGTACTTGTTCATCAGCTCTTCGCTGGCTTCGGCCGCAGCCTCCACCATCTTCTCGCGCCATTCCTTGGCTTGCGCCTGCAGCTCGGCCGGGATGTCCTGGTACTCGAACTTCATGCCCTGGGAGGCCTCGTCCCAGATGATGGCCTTCATCTTGAGCAGGTCGACCACGCCTTTGAAGTTGTCTTCGGCACCGATCGGGATCACCACGGGCACGGGATTGGCCTTCAGGCGCAGCTTCATCTGGTCGTAGACCTTGAAGAAGTTGGCACCGGTGCGGTCCATCTTGTTGACGAAGGCCAGGCGCGGCACCTTGTACTTGTTGGCTTGGCGCCAGACGGTCTCGGACTGCGGCTGCACGCCGCCCACGGCGCAGTACACCATGCAGGCGCCGTCGAGCACGCGCATCGAACGCTCCACCTCGATGGTGAAGTCCACGTGGCCGGGGGTGTCGATGATATTGAAGCGGTGTTCCGGATAGGACAGGTCCATGCCTTTCCAGAAACAGGTCGTGGCAGCGGACGTGATGGTGATACCGCGCTCCTGCTCCTGCTCCATCCAGTCCATCGTGGCGGCGCCATCGTGCACCTCACCGATCTTGTGGTTCACACCGGTGTAGAACAGGATGCGCTCGGTCGTCGTGGTTTTGCCGGCGTCGATGTGCGCGGAAATGCCGATGTTGCGGTAACGCTCAAGGGGCGTGGTGCGGGCCATGGAAATACTCCGGAAAGGTTCGAGCCCGCCACCCCAATGACGGGGATTGCGGGCTCTCGGTTCAGGTTGATCGAAAAAGATTCGCCTGGATCAGAAGCGGAAGTGGCTGAAGGCCTTGTTGGCCTCGGCCATGCGATGCACTTCGTCGCGGCGCTTCATCGCACCGCCACGGCCTTCTGTGGCCTCGACCAACTCGTTGGCCAGGCGCATCGCCATCGACTTCTCACTGCGCTTGCGCGCGGCTTCCTTGATCCAGCGCATCGAAAGCGCCAGACGGCGCACCGGACGCACTTCGACCGGCACCTGGTAGTTGGCGCCACCCACGCGGCGGCTCTTCACCTCCACCATGGGTTTGACGTTGTTGATGGCGGTGGAGAAGATTTCGACCGGATCCTTGCCGGTCTTCTTCTCGATCTGCTCGAGCGCGCCATAGATGATGCGCTCGGCCACGGCCTTCTTGCCGCCCTCCATGATCACGTTCATGAACTTGGAAAGCTCGACGTTGCCAAACTTGGGGTCCGGCAGGATTTCACGTTTAGGGACTTCGCGACGACGGGGCATGATTCACCTCTTGCTTCAGTTGATGTCCGGACGTCCTTCTGATCCAGACACCCCGCAGACCCATCAGGGCTCTGCACTTACTCGACCTTTGTTCAAGGTCACTACGCCGATCCGGCTCGTCAAAACCGGGCGGCACCGAATGACGGCCGATCAGGCCTTCTTGGGACGCTTGGCGCCGTACTTGGAACGGGCCTGCTTGCGGTCCTTCACACCCTGCAGGTCCAGCGAACCGCGCACGATGTGGTAACGCACGCCGGGAAGGTCTTTCACACGACCGCCGCGCACCAGCACCACGCTGTGCTCCTGCAGGTTGTGTCCCTCACCACCGATGTAGGAGATGACTTCGAAACCGTTGGTCAGACGGACTTTGGCGACCTTGCGAAGCGCCGAGTTCGGCTTCTTCGGCGTTGTGGTGTACACGCGGGTGCACACGCCGCGACGCTGCGGCGAGTTTTCCATGGCCGGGCTCTTGGATTTGGTCTTTTCGACCTCCCGGCCGTGGCGCACGAGCTGGTTGATGGTTGGCATTGAAAACGTCCCTAAACGTTTGAAAACAGCAAAGCTTCTCGGAAAATTCCGAAAAGCCTACTAGTGTAGCACTGTGAGGTTGCCAGCGCCAATCGAAGCCCACACCCCCACCAGACGGGCTACTGAATCCAGAGGCGCAGGGCGTCCCAAGCGCGGCCGAAGATGCCCGCCTCCTCCACCGTCTCGAGCACCGTCAGTGGCACCTCAACCACGGGCTGCCCCGCAGCGGTGGTGACGCGCAGAGTACCCACCCCCTGCCCCTTCTGCAGGGGTGCAACCAGCGGGTCGGGGCGCACGACGTCGGACTTCAGACCACTGCCCTCGCCCGCCGGCACGGAGACGATCACCCCCTCGACACGACCCAGCTTGACTGTGTCGGACTTGCCCTTCCAGACGCGCGGCTCGGCCGCTGGCTGGTTGGCCGCGAGCAAGCGCACGGTATCGAAGGCGGTGTAACCCCAGTTCAACAGCTTCTGGGACTCAGCGGCCCGGGCGTTCTCGCTCGAGGCGCCCAACATGACCGACAGGAGGCGGCGTTGACCAGCCGGCCCGTCGCCCAGTCCAGGCACCGGCCGACGCGCCGTGGCGACCAAGCAATAGCCCGCTGCATCGGTGTGCCCGGTCTTCAGACCATCGACCGTAGGGTCGCGGAACAGCAGCAGGTTGCGGTTCGTGTCGTTGGTAGCGGGCGTGCCGGGGTAGCGGTAACGCTGAATGGAGTAGTAGCCGACGTACTGAGGAAAGTCATTCATCAACCGCGTGGACAGCGTGGCCAAGTCACGCGCCGTGGTGATGTGCCCCGGGGCGGTCAATCCCTCCGGGTTGCGATACCCAGTAGCGGTCATACCCAGTGCCTTGGCCTGCTGATTCATCAATTCCACGAATCGATCGACCGAACCTGCCACCCCTTCGGCCAGCGCCACAGTGGCATCGTTGCCCGACTGCACGATCATGCCCTTGATGAGGTCCTCGACAGGAACCTGCATGCGCGGCTCGATGAACATGCGTGAGCCCGGTGTTTTCCAGGCTCGCTCGCTCACACCGAAGGTCTGGGTAAGCGTGATCTTGCCCGCCCGCAGGGCGTCGAACACCAGATAGGCCGACATCAATTTGGTGAGCGAAGCGGGCTCGACGGGCGCATCGGGATCTTTGCTGGCCAGCACTTGCCCGGTGGTCACATCCAGCAGCACATAGGCGCGAGCGGCGATTTCTGGAGGCTGAGGCATCTGCGCCACAGCGGGTGCCAACATGGTCAGCGACAGCGCCATGCCGGCGATCAGAGAGCGGAAACAAGTCATCAACTCAAGGTCCTATCAAGAATCGGCGCCGCTGCGGCTCAGGGCCGCCAGTGGCGCCACACCAGCTCGCGCAGTTGGGGCAGCTGGCCGTGGAAAAAGTGGCCGCCTCCGGGCATCACCAGCACCGGCAGGGACTGGGGGCGAGCCCAATCCATGACCGCGCTCAGTGGCACGGTATCGTCGAGCTCGCCGTGAACGATCAGGGCCCGAGCTCGAAGTTCCTCGGCAATCGGAGGCACAACGAAGCGACTCGCCGCAGTGCCCACAAACACCACGTGACGAATGCCCCTAGCGGGATGCAGGCGCTGCAAGGCCCGACAGGTGACGTAGGAGCCAAACGAAAAGCCGGCCATAACCAACGGGCCGGATGGCGCCTCGGATTCCACCACAGCCATCAGATCGTCGACCTCCCCGCGGCCTTCGTCGTACTGCCCTTCGCTGCGCCCCACTCCGCGGAAGTTGAAACGCACCGCCACCATGCCAGCAAGAACGGCCGCCCTGGCCATGGTCTGCACCACCTTGTTGGTGAGCGTGCCGCCGTGCAATGGGTGTGGGTGCGCAATGAAGGCCATGGCGCTGGCAGCGCCGTCGGGCCGGTCAATGGCAAGTTCGATGGCGCCGGCCGGCCCTTCAGTCAGGCGCGATTCGGTTTGCGCGTTCACCTCAGCGCCCCACGCCGGGCGGCGTCACGAGCCGCTCGACGACGACCCCGTCGCGCAGGTGCGATTCGACGATTTCATCGATGTCGTGTTGATCGACATAGCTGTACCAGACGGCCTCCGGGTACACCACCGCGATCGGCCCGCCCGCGCAACGATCAAGACAGCCCGCGCGATTGACGCGCACACCACCAGGCCCCAGCAACCCCAGCGCCTTGGCGCGCGACTTGCACCGTGCGAAGGCATCGTCGGCCTTGTGATCCGCGCAGCAGGCTTCGCCACCCTCGCGCTGATTGAGGCAGAAAAAGATGTGCCGCCGGTAGTAGGAGGCCGGAGGGAGTGCGCCGCTGGACATGGCGCGATTCTAGGCCGCCACCTCAACCCGTCCCGGCGGGCGGGCCACGGCGCGCAACCCGAACAGGATGGCTGCAAAGGGCCACAGCCAGCCTAGCCACTGGGACAGACCATGGAAGCGGATAAAGCGCCCCTGCTCCCATACCTCCAGCGACTGCACCAGATAGGGCACCTCAGGCGCACGGTTGAGCAGAGCAAGCGCCACGCCCAAGCACAACAGCATCACCGCATGACAGACCCGCCGCGGCAAGGGCAAACAAAACAACGCGCCGAGCAACGCCGCCCCCATGCCAACCAGTGTCACCGGGCTGAGCCAAGCCCAAGCGTGCGAAGGCCCGTGCGTCAAGGCAGACGAGAGTCCCGCCGCCAGCGTCGCCCCGCCAAAGAACAAGGGAAGAAACGCCACCCGCTGCAACCAGACTCGCATATCGCCAAAAGCCATGAGCAGTGGCGCCAACAGACTCAGTGCGATGCAGAACGCCTGCGTCAGCAGACTCAGCGGCATCGCCTGCTCCGAGCGCGCAGGTAGCCAGACGACGAAGGGCGTATCCGACAGCCAATCCGCCAGCGCAGGCATCAGGCGATCGGCGACCTGCCCCAGCCCGAAAGGGACCGACGCTGGGTACAGCAATGCCAACGGCCACAGCGCCAGCAATACCAACCCCCCGTGCGCGCCAGGCGCAAACCATTCATCGCGAAAGCGGCTCCATCGCGCCAGCACACCCCATCGATCCAGCACGACCATCAAGCCTGCCCCCACCGCTCCGCCAAGCGAGTTCAGGCCGAAATCCACGTTCGAAGGTACGCGCCCGGGCAAGAAAGTCTGAAGACTCTCCACCATGGCAGACAAGGCCATCGCCCCACCAGCCCCCCACCAGAACGCCCCACGGCGCCACCCCAGCCGAAGGGCCGCCACCGCCAACAACCCCCCCAGCGGCGCGTAACCAACAAAGTTGGACCACATGTCAAAACTGGTCCAGTACTGCGGCCAAGGCGCCCAGACCCAAGACCATGGCTCTACGCCCTGCACGCGCCAGCCCGCGAAGGGATAGAGGCTGGCATAAACGATCAACCCGGCATACAACACCGCCAGAGGCCAAGCCGAGGTCCGCGAGCCCATCACCATCGGGCACTCAGAACGGCTTGACCACAACCAGCACCACGGCCGCGACCAGCAACACCACCGGCACTTCATTGAACCAGCGGTACCAAAGGTGATTGCGTTGGCGCACGCCACTTTCGAAGCGTCGCAGCAGCACCCCACACGCGTGGTGATACCCGAGAACCAACACCACGATGGCCAGCTTGGCGTGCATCCATCCGTTGCCGGGCGCCCGCCCGATGCCGTACCCCAGCCACAGCCAAAGCCCCAGTGCCAGCGCCGGAGCCGCCAGCACGCTGGTGAACCGAAACAGCTTGCGCGCCATCAGCAGCAGTCGTGCCCGCTCGGCCACACTCTCGGGAGGCACCATGGACAGATTGACGAAGATGCGAGGAAGATAGAAAAGGCCGGCGAACCAGCTCGCCACGAATACGATGTGGAAGGCTTTGACCCAGAGCATGGAGGCAGTGTAGTTCCCATGGTCCCTACTGGCCCTCTGCCGCAACCTCGGGCGACGGCCCAAGAAAGCCCCCGCCGTCCCGCGGGAGCACGCCAACCCGATCCACAGCTCTGCAAGCCCCGATCTCCAATGGAGAAAAAAAACCCGGCCAAGGGGCCGGGTTGGGAAGCCTTTTTGCTGTCACACACTAAGGCACCCGCTCAGGGAGGAAAAGCGGGGAGCACCTTGCGGCGCCCGCCTCTATTCTATCGCCAAATCTCGCGCTTGCAATCCAGACCCCTGTCAGATTTGACAGTTCATGCAGAAAACACATGGCCCGCCTGGGCGGTCACGGGGAGGCCGCGCAATCTTTCGAATGCCCTGATATTGGACCAGGAGGCGGAAGGCAAGGAAGGGCGCGAACGCCCAGGGGCCGATCAGGCCGCCAAGGTACGCAGTTGCTTGATCGCGGCGTCGAGACCGGACAGTTCGTGCGTGGGCTGCCGCAAGAATGCCATGATGGCCTCGCGGCGCTCGATCGCCAAGTCGGCGATGCGATCTGAACCCTTCTTGTACTCGCCCACCTTGAGCAGCAACTCGATCTCGTCGTATTTGGCGAGCAGTTCGCGTACACGGCCGGCCGCAGCCCTGTGCTCTGGCGAAATCAGCGCACCCATTACCCGCGAGGCTGAAGCAAGCACATCGATGGCAGGGTAGTGATTGGCGGCCGCAAGCTTGCGCGACAGCACGATGTGACCATCGAGAATAGACCGGGTTTCGTCCGCCACGGGCTCGGTCATGTCATCACCTTCGACCAGCACCGTATAGGTCCGGCAGGCTTGGGCGGTCACCTAGGCCGAATGACGGTCAAAGGCCTGCCACAGGCCGTGATGGACATTCTCCCGGGAGTTCCCGGGCCAGGTTTTGTGCTTGGCTCGCGGGTTGCTAAGCCTCTGGCATGAGCCACCCACCCCTCCCCACCGACCTGGGCCTGAGCAAACTGGACAGCGCCCTGCTCAACATCCTCGTCAAGAACGGGCGCGCCTCCTTTGCCGAGCTGGCCCGGCACCTGGGCATCTCCCGCGCGCACGCCCGGGCGCGGGTGCAGGCGCTGCAGGCCAATGGCGTGATCGAGCTGTTTGCAGCCGTCATCAACCCCGAGAAGCTCGGCCAGGTGAACTCCACGTTCCTTGACCTCGTGGTGACGCCAGCGGCGATCGAGCGCGTCGCGCAGGAGCTGGCCGACTGCCCCGAGGTGGTAAGCCTCTACATCATGAGCGACCTGCGCAGCCTGCACGTGCATGCACTCACCGAGAACGCGGCCAGCTTCGAGGCCTTCGTGCACCGGCACGTGTTCAACCGGCCGGAGATCGTGTCGGTGGATTGCAAGACCTTGCTCACGCGCGTGAAGAATCGCCGCGGTGGGGCGCGGCTCTGACCGCGGGTCGCGGTCCGCACTGGTGCGGATGCACCGTTGGCGTGCAGCGATGCCATTTGTTCAGAGCAGCAGCCCACCCCGTGCCCGAGACCCGGAATCAGCGCCTGGCCAGCGCACAGTCGATTGACAAACGATCGTCACGTGGGTCCTCACTGAACATTCGGCACGCCCACAGCGCGCCATGACGCACCACAACGGTAGTGCCGCGCGTCCTTCCACGCGGCGAGCGCCTCGCGCGCGCTGGCAAATCCTCATGGCACAGGCTTTGCAAACGCAGGCGCCTGTCGCTTGACAAACGTCACCCCTGCAACCCACCCACTCGACAGGAGCGTCTCCCATGGCCCTGATCCGCCGCCAATTCCTCTCCCGCGCCGCCCTCGCCACCAGCGCGCTCGGCGCCCCCGCGCTTGCCAACGCGCAATCCACGCGCTTCAACTGGAAGATGACCAGCGCCTACGGCAAGGGCTCGCCGTTCTACATGGACGGTCCCGGCAGCGCCACCGACCTGGCCAAGCGCATCCGCGAGATGTCCGACGGGCGCCTGAACATCCAGGTGTTTGGCGCGGGCGAACTCATCCCCGCGTTCGAGGGCTTCGATGCGGTGCGCGCCGGCACGGTGGAGATGAACCACGCCAACAGCTACTTCTGGACCGGCAAGACGTTCGCCGCGCAGTACTTCACCGCCGTGCCCTTCGGCCTGAACTTCCAGGGCATGAACGGCTGGCTGTACGACGGCGGTGGCCAGGAGCTGTGGAACGAGGTCTACGCGCCCTTCGGCATGGTGGCCATGCCTTGCGGCAACACCGGCGTTCAGATGACGGGCTGGTTCAAGAAGGAGATCAAGTCGGTCGCCGACTTCAAGGGCCTGAAGATGCGCATCCCCGGTCTGGCCGGCAAGGTGTACGCCAACCTGGGCGTGGACGTGAAGGTGCTGCCGGGTGGCGAAATCTTCCCCGCGCTGGAACGCGGTGTGATCGACGCCGCCGAGTTCGTGGGCCCCTTCCAGGACCGACGCCTGGGCCTGCAGAAGGCCGCCAAGTTCTACTACACCACTGGCTGGCACGAGTCCTCCACCGTGTCCGAGCTGCTCATCAACAAGGCCGCCTGGGACAAGCTGCCCAAGGACCTCCAGGCCATCGTGAGCAACGCCGCCGCGGCCTGCAACGTCATCAGCGAGGGCTGGTGCCAGAAGGCCAACTCCGACGCGATGGAGGACCTGGTGAAGAACCAGGGCGTGATCGCGCGCCCGCTGCCGGACGACGTGATCAAGGCCCTGAAGGCCGAGACCGACAAGGTGCTGTCCGAGGCCGTGAAAGACCCGCTGGTGAAGAAGGTGCACGACTCCTACTTTGCCTTCAAGGCCAAGTACGACCGCTGGAGCGAGATCAGCGAAGAGGCCTATCACCTCAAGGTGCGCGGCTGATCATGCTCAAGGCGTTGCGGCCGTTGGCCGCGTTCATCGAGGGCCTGATCGACCGCACGGGCGCGCTCACCGCGTGGATCGCGCTGGTCATGATCGGCCTGGTGGCCACCAACGTGCTGCTGCGCTACACCTTCAGCTTCGGCTCGGTGTGGGCGCAGGAGCTGGAATGGCACCTGCTCGCCGCCCTCATCCTGCTGGGCATGGGCCACGCGCTTCAGCGCGGTGAGAACGTGCGCGTGGACCTGTTCTATGCGCGCTTCTCACCGGGCCTCAAGCGCGCGGTCGACGTGGCCGCCGCGCTGCTGCTCATCGCGGTGAGCCTGGCCTTCATCAAGCTGTCCATCGCCTACGTGGGTCAGGCCTACGCCATCAACGAGCAGTCGCCCGACCCGGGTGGTCTCCCCTACCGATGGGCCATCAAGGCGCTGATCCCGCTGGGCTACGGCCTGCTGGTGCTGCAGCAGTTCGCCCACCTGGTGCGTCTGCTGGGCCCGGGCCGCGACACACCGGACGACGGGGGCGCGCGTGTTTGAGATGCACACCTACGCCCTGCTGATGCTGGGCGGCTTCTTCCTGATGCTGATGATCGGCATCCCCGTGGCCGTGAGCCTGGCCGTCACGGGTTTCCTGTTCGGCTGGCTGGGCTTTGGCGAGACGCTGTTCAACCTGCTGCCTGCGCGCTTCTATGGCGTGGTGGGCGGCTACCAGTGGATGGCGATCCCGCTGTTCGTCTTCATGGGCGTGATGCTGGAGAAATCACGCCTGGCCGACGACCTGCTCGACGTGATGGGCCACCTGGCCGGTGGTCTCAAGGGCGGCATGGCCATCGGCATCGTGCTGTTCGGCGTGCTCATGGGCGCCACCACCGGCATCGTGGGCGCCACCATCATCACGCTGGGCCTGCTCACACTGCCCACGCTGATCCGCCGGGGCTACGACAAGAGCGTGGCCTGCGGCGTGATCTGCGCCTCCGGCACGCTGGGCCAGATCATTCCGCCCAGCCTCATCCTGATCCTGCTCTCGGACATCATGCAGTTGTCGGTGGGCACGCTGTTCGCCGCCGCCGTGGGCCCGGGCGTGCTGCTGGCCTGCGTTTACATCGTCTACCTGCTGGTGATGGGCTGGCTGCGCCCGGCGAGCATGCCGCCGCTGCCGGTGGCCGAGCGCGACGCGGTCTCGCGCCGCGAGCTCTGGGTGCGCTTCTTCAAGGTGCTGGTGCCGCCGGTGATGCTGGTGGTGGCGGTGCTGGGCTCCATCGTGGGTGGCGTGGCCGCGCCCACCGAGGCCGCGAGCATGGGGGCCGTCGGTGCCGTGCTGATCACCGCGCTGTCGCGTCGCCTGACCTGGACGACGCTGAAAACGACCGCGCTGGACACCGGCAAGATCACCGCGCTGATGATGTTCATCCTGATGACGGCACAGGTCTTCGCGCTGTCCTTCCGTGGCCTGCAGGGCGAGGAGCTGATCGCCGCCATGTTCGACAAGCTGCCCGGGGGCGTGAATACGGCCATCTGGTTCCTCATGGCCATCATCTTCGTGCTTGGCTTCTTCGTGGAATGGATCGAGATCAGCTACATCGCGGTGCCGCTGTTCCTGCCGATCCTCATCAACCTGGGCGTGGACCCGGTGTGGCTGGCCATGCTGATCACGATCAACCTGCAGTCGAGCTTCCTCACGCCACCCTTCGGTTGGGCCCTGTTCTACCTGAAAGGCGTGGCGCCGCCGAGCGTGAACATCAAGGACATCTACAAGGGCGTTTTGCCCTTCATCGCACTGCAGGCCATCACCTTGTTGCTGGTGTTCCAGTTCCCCTCGATCGCGACCTGGCTGCCCAAAGCCATCGGCTGGTAGACACGCATGGCCTTCTTCGATCAGTACAGCGCCGCCTGGCTGCTGGGGCTCGCGGCGGCCCTGCTCGCCACCGGGCTGGTGGCCGGCGTGCTCGCCGGCCTGCTCGGCGTGGGCGGCGGCATCGTCATCGTGCCGGTGCTCTACCACCTGTTCACGCTGCTCGGCGTGGACGATTCAGTGCGCATGCACGTGGCCGTGGGCACTTCGCTGGCCACCATCGTGCCCACGTCCGTCCTGTCGAGCCGGGCGCACCGGCGCAAAGGCAGCCTGGAGCCGGCGCTGATCCGGCAATTGCTGCCTTGGGTGGTGGTGGGCGTGGGGCTGGGCGCCGTGGCCAGCGGCCTGCTCAAAGGCACCGCGCTCACGGCCGTGTTCGCCAGCGTGGCGCTGCTGGTGGCTGTGAACATGGCCTTCAAGCGCGACGGATTCGCCGTGCGCGACGGGCTGCCCGGCACGCTGGGCACGGCCTTCATCGGTGGTGGCATCGGCGGCCTGTCCACGCTCATGGGCATCGGCGGCGGCACGCTGTCGGTGCCCATCCTCAACGCGCTGCGCGTGCCCATGCACCGGGCGGTGGGCACGGGCGCGCTGCTGGGCACGGTCATCAGCGTGCCCGGGGCGCTGGCCTTCGTCATCAACGGCCTGGGCGTGCCGCTGCGACCACCCTTCAGCCTGGGCTACGTCAATGGCCTGGGCTTCGCGCTCATCGTGCCCGCCACGCTGCTGACCACCGGCTGGGGTGCGACACTCGCGCACCGCATCGACGCCCGGCGCCTGCGCCAAGTCTTCGCGCTCTTTCTCGCGCTGACCTCGCTGCGCATGTTTGCCGGGCTGCTCACCTGACACCACCATGGAGACATCGGCGTGATTCACACCCTCAGGGCCTTGGGCGGCATGGCCGTGGCCCCCCACCACCTGGCCGCGCAGGCCGCACGCGACGTGCTGCGCGACGGCGGCAATGCCGTCGAGGCAATGGTCGCCGCGGCCGCCGCCATCGCGGTGGTCTACCCGCACATGAACGCCATCGGCGGCGACGGCTTCTGGCTCATCCACGAGCCCGGCCAAGCCGTGCAGGCCATCGACGCCTGCGGCCCTGCCGCACGCCTGGCCACGCGGGACTTCTATCAGGGCGTCGAGGCCATTCCCTCGCGCGGCCCGCTGGCCGCGCTGACCGTGGCCGGCACCATCGGCGGCTGGGCGCGCGCGCTCGACGTCTCCGCCCGCTGGGGCGGCACGCTGGACTTGCCGCGCCTGCTGGGCGACGCGATCCGCCACGCGCACGAGGGCGTGGCCGTGACGGCCAGCCAGGCCGCCCTCACGCGCGCCAAGCTGGGCGACGGGCTTGGCACGGCACCTGGCTTTGCCGACACCTTCCTGGTCGATGGCCAACCGCCACCGGTGGGACATCGGCTGCGCCAGCCGGCCCTGGCCGACACCCTGCGGCACCTGGCCACCCACGGGCTTGACGACTTCTACCGGGGCGAACTGGGCGCGCGCATCGGTGAAGCGCTGCAGCGCGTGAGCAGCCCCGTCGGATCCGACGACCTCGCAGCCTACCGCGCCGCCTTCGTCGAGCCGCTGGCCGTGACGCTGCGCGACAGCACCGTCTACAACCTGCCGCCGCCCACCCAAGGCCTGTCCACGTTGATGATCCTGGGCCTCTTCGACCAGCTCGGCGTGGGCGACGACGATGGCGAATCCTTCGCCCACGTGCATGGCCTGGTGGAAGCCACCAAGCGCGCCTTTCGCGTGCGCGACCGCGTGGTCACCGACCCCGGTCGCCTGCCCGAGGACCCGCGCGCCCACCTCGAACCCGCCGCGCTGGCCGCGCTCGCGCAACAGATCGATGCGAAGCGCGCCCTGCCCTGGCCCGACCCGAGCGCACCCGGCGACACGATCTGGATGGGCGTGATCGACCGCGAAGGCCGCGCGGTGAGCTTCATCCAGAGCGTGTACTGGGAGTTCGGCTCGGGCACCGTGCTCGACGGCCTGGGCATCTGCTGGCAGAACCGCGGCACCAGCTTCTCGCTGGATCCGCGCGCGCTCAACGCACTGGCGCCCGGCCGCAAGCCCTTTCACACGCTCAACCCATCGCTGGCGCTGTTCGACGACGGGCGCGTGATGCCCTTCGGCACCATGGGCGGCGAGGGCCAGCCGCAAACGCAGGCCGCCGTGTTCACCCGCTACGCGCGCTTCGGCCAACCCCTGCAGCAGGCCGTGAGCGCGCCGCGCTGGCTGCTGGGGCGCACCTGGGGCGCCAGCAGCACCTCGCTCAAGCTGGAGAGCCGGTTTCACCCGGCGCTGGTGCGACAACTCGCCGAGGCTGGCCACGTTGTCGAGGTGCTGGATGAGGCCTTCAGCGACACCATGGGCCACGCCGGCGCGCTGGTGCGCCGGGCCGACGGCGTGATCGAGGGCGCGGCGGACCCACGCAGCGACGGGGCGGTGGCCGGCGTCTGACGCCACCCGCCACGCGCAGCGGCGACAATGGCGCGGACCCACGCGCCATGCCCACGCCGCCACCCACCCCCATCGACACCACGCGCTGCCCCCTGTGCGGCGGCGACAACCGCTGCGCGGTGGAGATCGAAAAGGCCACCGGCAAGCCCCAGCCGCCGTGCTGGTGCGTGAGCGAAACCTTCACGCCCGAACTGCTGGCGCGCATTCCCGAGGCGGCGCGCCGCACGGCCTGCATCTGCCCGGCCTGCGTGCGCAAGGCGCTGGCCACCCCTCCATGAGCGAACCCGCCGCG
>NZ_CCAE010000083.1 GCF_000723405.1 Hydrogenophaga intermedia
GGGAAGTCCGGTCTTCTTTGGCTGGCCAGTGCGCTACTGGGGTCGATGGTGTGGGTGTCCGGGCGCAGGCCCCATTCGCGCTTGCCACAGAGGAGGCGCGCAATCCACGGTGGTGACGCAGACCCTGTTCGAGCGCTCGGGCGCTTCTGCGCGAGCGTGGGCCGGAGAACGGGCACACGCACCAGCGGCCCTTGCGACCAAGCAGGCGCGAAACGCCCGCCCACCCGCAAAACAGACTCAGCTAAGCACCACCGAAGACAAGCGCCGCCGGTACGTCGCCACCGTCGGGTCCTCCGGCGGCACCTGGCCTTCCGCCACCTTGGGCTTGGGCGGCTCGATGACGTCCAGGATCGCGATGTAGGTCTTGCGCGCCAGGTCCTCGTTCCAGGCCTTGTCGCGCATCAGGATCTCCAGCAGCTCATCCATCGCGGCCGTCCACTGGCCGTAGGCCATCAGCAACTGCGCGCGAGCGAAGCGGGCGTCGAAGTCGCGCTTGTTGGCGGCGATCGCCGTGTCCAGCGCCGTCATGCGCGCCTCGGGCTCGGCCACGTCGGCCTGCGCGTCGCGCGCGGCCATCCAGCGCTTGAGCGAATCGAGCCGGCGCACCGCGTCGGCCTTGGCGATCACCGGGGCGAAGGCCACTTTGGCCTCGTCGTCCTCGCCCAGCTCCAGCAGCAGCTTCACCAGGTCGAAGCGCGCGTCGTCGTTGTCGGGGTCGGCCTGCACGGCTTGGCGCAGGCGCTCCAGCGCGGTTTCGGTGTCGCCATCGGCCAGGGCTTCCTGCGCGGCGGCGCCCTCGGCCTCGGCCACCAGCTCACCCTCGGCGGGCAGGTGCTTGTCCAGGAAGGCGCGCAACTGGCCCTCGGGCAAGGCGCCCATGAACCCGTCCACCGGCTGGCCGTTCATCAGGAGCACGCAGGTGGGGATGCTGCGCACACCGAAGGCGGCGGCGAGCTGCTGCTCCTGATCGGAGTCGATCTTCACGAGCTTGAAGCGGCCCGCGTAGTCGGCCTCCAGCTTTTCCAGGAGGGGGCCGATGACTTTGCAGGGGCCGCACCAGGGGGCCCAGAAGTCCACCAGCACGGGGGTCTGCATCGAGGCTTCGATGACCTCGGCTTCGAAGTTGGCGATGGTGACGTCGATCATGGCTGCGCTCGGGGTAGGTGGGGTCGAAACGTAAAATCGCCACTTTACCGGAGGCCCCGCGGGCCGAAAGCCGATTCCATGAACCCCATCCCCGTGGGCGTGGTCATGGGTTCCAGCAGCGACTGGGACACCATGCAGCACGCCGTGCAGATCCTGTCGCAGTTCGGCGTCGCGCACGAGGCGCGCGTGGTGTCGGCCCACCGCATGCCCGACGACATGTTCGCCTACGCCGAAGCCGCGGCCGCGCGCGGGCTCAAGGCCATCATCGCGGGCGCGGGCGGCGCGGCCCACCTGCCCGGCATGCTGGCCGCCAAGACGGTGGTGCCCGTGCTGGGCGTGCCCGTGGCCAGCAAGCACCTCAGCGGCGTGGATTCGCTGCACAGCATCGTGCAGATGCCCAAGGGCGTACCCGTGGCCACCTTCGCCATCGGCCCGGCCGGCGCGGCCAACGCGGCGCTGTTCGCCGTGGCGATGCTGGCCAACCACGACGATGCGCTGCGCGCGAAATTGCAGGCCTTCCGCGCCGAGCAGACCGAAGCCGCGCGCGCCATGACCTTGCCGCCCGCATGAAGGAATCGACTCCCCTGCTGCCCGGCGCCACCGATGCCTCGGGCCGCCCCGCCACGCTGGGCGTGATGGGCGGTGGACAGCTCGGCCGCATGTTCGTGCAGGCCGCGCAGGCCATGGGCTACGCCACCGCCGTGCTCGACCCCGACGCCGACAGCCCCGCCGGCCTGATCAGCCACCACCACATCCGCAGCGCCTACGACGACACCGAAGGCCTCGCGCGGCTGGCCGCACTCAGCGACGCGATCACCACCGAGTTCGAGAACGTGCCCGCGCCGGCCCTGGCCGCGCTGGCGGCGCAGCGCCCGGTGGCGCCGGGCGCGGCCTGTGTGGCCATCGCCCAGGACCGCGCGGCCGAGAAGGCCCACTTCATGCGCTGTGCGGCCGACGGCAGCGGCGTGCGCCCCGCACCGTACGCCGCCATCGACACGCCCGAGCAACTCGCCGCCGTGGCGGACGATCTGCTGCCCGGCATCCTGAAGACCGCGCGCCTGGGCTACGACGGCAAAGGCCAGGCCCGCGTGAAGGACCGTGCCGAACTCGCCGCCGCCTGGGACCGCCTGGGCCGCGTGCCCTGCGTGCTGGAAAAGCTCATGCCGCTGCGCGCCGAGTGTTCGGTCATCGTGGCGCGCGGCGCCAATGGCGACTGCGTGAGCTTCCCGGTGCAGAAGAACACGCACCACGACGGCATCCTCGCCGTCACCGAGGTGCACGAAGGCGCCATCGAACCCGCGCTGGCGCGGCGCGCGCAGGCGGCCACCATCGCCATCGCGCAGCAACTGGGCTATGTGGGTGTGCTGTGCGTGGAGTACTTCCTGGTCGACGACGGCCAGGGCGGCCTGGACCTGGTCGTCAACGAAATGGCGCCGCGCCCGCACAACAGCGGCCACTACACCCAGAACGCCTGCGACGTATCGCAGTTCGAGGCGCAGGTGCGCGCGGTGGCGGGCCTGCCACTGCGCCCGCCGGTGCAGCACAGCCCGGCCATCATGCTCAACCTGCTGGGCGACCTGTGGTTCGCCCCGGGCCGTGAGGCGGCCGTGACACCGCCCTGGGACGCGCTGCTGGCCCTGCCCGGCACGCACCTGCACCTGTACGGCAAGGCCAGCGCGCGGCCCGGCCGCAAGATGGGGCACCTGAACATCACCGGCCCCACGGTGGCGGCGGTGCGCGACACGGCCACGAAGGCGCTGGCCCTGCTGGGCCTGCCGCCGCTCTGACCACGCCATGCCGCTGCTGCTGAACGCGCAAGAGCCCGAGGCCATCGAGCGCGCCGCGCAGCGCCTGGCCGAGGGCGGCCTCGTGGGCCTGCCCACCGAAACCGTCTACGGCCTGGCGGCCGACGCCGACAACGCCAGCGCGGTGCGCCGCATTTTCGAGGCCAAGGGTCGCCCCGCCGACCACCCGCTGATCGTGCACGTGGCGGCCGACTCGCCGCGCGCCGCGATCGACCACTACGCGCGCGAGGTGCCGGCTGTTGCGGAGCGGCTCATCGCCGCCTGCTGGCCCGGCCCGCTCACGCTGATCCTGCCGCGCCGCGCCGACGTGGGCGCGGTGGCCGCAGGCGGGCAGGACTCGATCGGCCTGCGCTGCCCTTCGCACCCCGTGGCGCAGGCCGTGCTGCGCGCTGCCGCCGCGCGCGGCGTGCGCGGGGTGGCCGCGCCCAGCGCCAACCGCTTCGGCCGCGTGAGCCCCACCACCGCCGACCATGTCATGGACGAGTTCGCCGCGCTCGGGGACGACGAGCTGCTGGTGCTCGACGGCGGCGCCTGCCCGGTCGGCATCGAATCGACCATCGTGGACTGCACGCGCGGCCACCCGGTGCTGCTGCGCCCGGGCATGCTCACGCCGGCGCGGCTGGAAGCCATCGCGGGCGAGTCGCTGCGCGCGCGCGACGAGACCTCACCGCGCGCCTCGGGCACGCTCGAATCGCACTACGCGCCGCGCGCCAAAGTGCGGCTGATGGATGCGAAGCAACTGCGCGCGGCCTTCCAGGTACTGGGCGCCGACGCGAAGCACATCGCGCTGTACGCGCGCAGCCCGATCGAAGCCGCACGCGGCTTGCCCCGACGCCGCATGCCCGACGACGCCGCCGCTGCCGCGCAGGAGCTGTTCGCGGTGCTCCGCGAACTCGACGCCACCGGTGTGCGCCTGATCTGGGTAGAAACGCCGCCCGACGGGCCCGAGTGGGATGGCGTGCGCGATCGCCTGGCGCGAGCCGCCGCCTGAGCGGCGCTCAGTCCGTCAATCTCGCGGTCCACTCCACCAAGGCCTCCAGCGCCGGCCGCGCGGCCGGGGCGTTGGGGTGGTTCACGAAGGCCACCACCACGTAGCGCACGCCATTGACCGCGTTCACGTAGCCCGCCACACCCGTCACGTCGCGCAGCGTGCCCGTCTTGAGCCAGGCGTGGCCATAGACCGGGCTGCGTTCGTCCAGGGCGTAGCGCCGCGCGGTGCCGCTTACGCCCGCCAGCGACAGCGTGCCCACGAAGGCGTCGGCCTGCGGGTGGCGCGCCGCGTGGCGCAGCAGGATGGCCAGGGCCTCGGGCGTGATGCGCTCGTCGCGCGACAGGCCCGAACCGTTGTCGATCACCGGTGGGGGCACGCGATCGCCGAAGGTGCGGCGCCACCAGTTGCCCAGCACCGTGCGCGCCTGCTCGAAGCCGCTGCGCTTCCAGGGCAGTGGCCCGCTGCCGGGCAGGGCAGTGGCCTGCGGCGCGAGCTGGCCCAGCGTGAGGAACACCTGCTGCGCCATCACGTTGTTGCTCCACTGGTTCACGTCGGACAGGATGTCCGTGAGCGGCAGCGAAGGCGCGTCGAGCAGCAGCCTGGCGTCCAGCGGCGTGAGGCCGGCGCGCACCTGGCCCGTGAGCAGGCCGCCACCGGCGCGCCACAGGCCCTCCAGCGCGCGCGCCGCGAAGCTGGCCGGGTCCTGGTAAGCCACGGGCCACTTCTGCTCGCCGCAGCGAAATGGGTAGCGGCCCTCGAAGTTGATGCGCCCCGGGTCGTCGAAACGCGCGCGCAAGGCGCCCCGCCAGTCGCCGCAGGCGCCGTTGGACAGGGGCACGCTGGCGTCGATGGCCAGGCCCGCCAGCGGCGGCTCGCTGACCACGCGAGCGACGCCGGCGGCCGGGTCGGGCTGGAAGCTCAGCACCACCGACTTGAAGTTCACCAGCAAGGCGTCTGGCCCGGCGTTGTAGGGTCGCAAGGCCTCGCCGTCGAAAGCACCAGGATCGAACGGCGGCAGGTCGAAGGCGCTGCTGTCGAGCACCATGTCGCCCAGGATGATCTGCACGCCCTGCGCCTGCAGCGCGGTGAAGGCCTCCTGGATGCGCTCGAGCACGAACTTCGGGTCGCCACCACCGCGCACGTACAGGTTGCCGCGCAGCGCGCCCGCGGACACGGTACCGTCGGTGTAGAAGCGCGTGCTCCAGGTGTAGGCGGGGCCCAGAAGGTCGAACGCCGCGTAGCTCGTCACCAGCTTCATTACCGAGGCCGGATTCACCTGCATGCCCGATTGGTGGCGCAGCCGCACCTCCTGCCCGTCCAGCGGCATCACGACAGCGGAGAAAGCGGTGGCGGGCACCTCGGCGCGCAGCAGCGCGGCACTCACGGGCGGGGGCAGGCCCTCGCGCGAGGGGCCCTGCGCACAGGCCGGCAGGGCGACGGCCAGCGTCAGCAGCAGGGGCAACAGGAAGCGGTTCACGCGGGGATTATCGGCCGGGCTCACCGGGCCGGTGGCCGATAATCCCCCGATGCCTGCCGCCCCGTGTTTCCTGGCCATCGAGACCAGCACCGACACCCTTTCGCTGGCCCTGGGCACCGGCCGGGCCGACGAGGTCGCGCACCGCTTCCAGGGCCCGGGCGGCGCCCAGGCCTCCACCGAACTGCTGCCCCAGGTGCAGCGCCTGCTGGCCGAGGCCGGCCTTTCGCTGGACGCACTCGACGCCATCGCCTTCGGCCGCGGCCCCGGCTCGTTCACGGGGCTGCGCACGGCCTGCGCGGTGACCCAGGGCCTGGCCTACGGCACGCGCGGCCAGCGCCACCCGCACGGCCTGCCCGTGCTGCCGGTGGACACCCTGCTGGCCCTGGCCGAGCAGGCCCGCGCGGACGACGCCGCCGACGGACAGGCCGCGCCCGCGCGCATCGTCGCGCTGCTGGACGCGCGCATGGACGAGCTCTACCTGGCGGCCTACGCACTCGAAGGTGGCGACCTGCGCGCCATCGCGCCCCCACGGCTGTGCGCGCCCGCCGACCTCGCCGGCTGGCTGCATGACCAGGGCTTCACCCGCGACGACCGCACCCTGCTCGCGGGCAACGCCTTCGGCGTCTACGCCGAGGCCCTGCACGACGCGCCGGGCCGGCGGCGCCACGCCCTGCCCACGGCCGACGCCCTGCTGCGCCTGGCCCCCGCGCTGATGGCGCAGGGCATGGCGGTCGGCGCCAGCGACGCCCTGCCGCTGTACGTGCGCGACAAGGTCGCGCGCACCACCGCCGAACGCGAGCTCGTCAAATGACCCAGGCCCTGCCCGAATGGACCGCCGGCCTGTGGCCCGCGCCTATGGACACCCTGCCGGTCCCGCTGGAGGCCGACGCGCGCGGCATCGCCTTCATGCCCATGACCGAGGCCGACCTCGACGCCGTGCACGCGGTGGAGGCCAGCGCCTACGCCCACCCGTGGACGCGCCGGCACTTTCTCGATTCCCTGCAGGCCGGCTACCCCGCCGTGCTGCTGGTGGGCGAAGCCCTGCCGCACGAGACACCGCGCCCCACCAGGCCCGACGGCCGCTGGCCGATGGGCTACCTGGTGGCCATGCCCGGCGTGGACGAGGTGCACCTGCTCAACATCACCGTGAACCCGCCGCACCAGCGCCAGGGCTGGGCGCGCTTCATGCTCGACGCGCTGGCGCTGTGGTCGCGCGGCCAGGGCGCGCACACGCTGTGGCTGGAAGTGCGCCAGAGCAACGCGCCCGCGCGCCGGCTCTATGAACGCCATGGTTTTCGCGAGGTGGGCGTGCGACGCGGCTACTACCCGCTGTCCACGCTTCAGCGCGAGGACGCGATCGTGATGCAACTGGGACTGGACGAACCGGAGCCGACGCCATGAACGAGACCGCAACCGCCGACGACTGGGTGCGCGAGCTCGACGCCCGCCAGCGCGCGATGCTGGCGGAGATGGGCGTGAAGGTCTGGACACCGGCCCCGGCGCGCGTGCCCTTGGCCGAGCCCGCCGCGGCGGCGCCCGCGCCCGTCCAGCCACCGGCGCGCCCCCCCCAAGCGCGCGAACCCGCCGCCCGGGCGCCGATCGTGCCCACCACGCCCGCCACTGCCGCGCCGGTGTCGATCGCACCACCCGCGCCCGCGCGCGCCGACATCGCGCAACTCGACTGGCCCGCGCTGCGCGACGCCGTGGCCGGCTGCCGCGCCTGCAGCCTGTGCGAATCGCGACGCAACACCGTGTTCGGCGTTGGCCACACCGAAGCCGACTGGATGATCGTGGGCGAGGCCCCGGGCGAACAGGAAGACCGCCAGGGCCAGCCCTTCGTGGGCCCCGCGGGCCAGTTGCTCGACGCGATGCTGCGCGCCTGCGGGCGCGACCGCCAGGCCGATGACGCGCGCGGCGTGTTCATCGCCAACGTGCTGAAGTGCCGGCCACCGGCCAACCGCAACCCCGCGCCCGAAGAAGTGATGCAGTGCGAGCCCTTCCTCTCGCGCCAGGTGGCGCTGGTCAAGCCCAGGCTCATCATCGCCATGGGCCGCTTCGCGGTGCAGTCGCTGCTCAAGACCACCGAGCCCATCGGCCGCCTGCGCGGTCGCGTGCACCGCTACGAGGGCGTGCCGGTCATCGTGACGTACCACCCCGCCTACCTGCTGCGCACCCCGGTGGACAAGGCCAAGGCCTGGGCGGATCTGTGCCTGGCCATGGACCTGGAGCGCGCTGGCTAGCCGCCCGGCACGGCCCGGCCGCCTGCCGGCGCCTTCGCCGGCCACAACACCGCCGCGATGGCCAGCAGGATCAAGCCGACGGCCGCCCAGTCCTGCCAGTGCAGCACCTCGCCCAGCATCCAGGCGCCGCTGAACACACCCAGCACCGGAATCATCATCACGCTCAGCGTGGAGGCAATCGGCGGCAGGCCGCGCGCCAGCACCAGCCAGGCCACCTGCGCAAAGGCGAACACCCCCAGCGCGTTGTAGGCGATGGCCGCCCACACCACCGGGCCCGGCGTCACACTCCAGGCCTCGCGCTCGAACAGCCAGGCCAGCACGCTCATCCACAACGTCGCCAGCACGGTCATCCAGAAGGCCATGGTGAGCGTGTTGTAGGGCAGCGTGGTGCGGCGCATCTGCTGCGTGCCCAGGGCCCACACGGCCGCAGCCACCAGCATCATCAACACCCCCATCGGCGCGCCCGACAGGCGAACGAATTCGTGCCACAACAGCAGCAGCACGCCCAGCGCGGCCGCCGCCACGCCGCCCCAGGCACGCAGTGGCAGCCGTTGGCCGAACCACACCGCGCCCACGATCGCCGAGAACACCGGCATGGTGTAACCCAGGATGGCCGCGCGCCCGCTGGACAGCGACTGGATCGCCAGCACCGCCAGCGTGTGCCAGAACAGCATGTTCGTCACCGTGAGCCACGCCAGTTCGCCCCAATGCTCCCGCGCCACGCGGAACGGGGCCTTGCGCCACCACAGCACCCCGGCCAGCACCGGCAGGCCGATCCACATGCTCAGCACGCGGAAGCTGAGCGGTTCATAGGCGGTGATGCCGATCTTCATGATCGGCCAGTTGATGCCCCACACCAGGGTGAGCAGGACGAGCAGGGTCAGTTGCTGGCGGGAGATCGAATGCATGCTGCCGATCGTACGATTGTTCAACCCCCGGCCCATCGGGCAGGCGCCCGATGCCCCCACCTAAAATCCCGGCCCATGACCTTCATTGACCAGTTGCAGGCCGCCACCCGAGACAACGCCAGCCTGCTGTGCGTGGGCCTGGACCCGGACCCCGCCAAGTTCCCCGCCCACCTGAAGAACGACGCCGCACGCATCTACGACTTCTGCGCCGCCATCGTGGACGCCACCGCCGACCTGGCCTGCGCCTTCAAGCCGCAGATCGCCTACTTCGCGGCGCACCGCGCCGAAGACCAGCTGGAAAAACTGGTCGCCCACATGCGCCGCGCCGCGCCCAAGGTGCCGGTGATCCTGGACGCCAAGCGCGGCGACATCGGTGCCACCGCCGAGCAGTACGCCATCGAGGCCTTCGAGCGCTACGGCGCCGACGCGGTCACGCTCTCGCCCTTCATGGGCTTCGACTCCGTCGAGCCCTACCTGCGCCACCAGGGCAAAGGCGCCTTCCTGCTGTGCCGCACCTCCAACCCCGGTGGCGACGACCTGCAGGCACAGCGTCTGTCCACCGTCGACGGCGACCCGCTGCTGTATGAACACGTGGCGCGCCTGGCGCAGGGGCCGTGGAACCTCAATGGCCAGTTGGGCCTGGTGGTGGGTGCCACCTACCCGGCGGAGATCGCGCGCGTGCGCGAGATCGCGCCCACGCTGCCCCTGCTCATCCCTGGTGTGGGCGCGCAGGGTGGCGACGCCGCCGCCACCGTGCGCGCGGGCCTGCGCACGCAGGGCGACGCCATCACCGGCCCGATCATCGTGAACTCCTCGCGCGCCATCCTCTATGCCTCGCCGCACGAGGACTTCGCTGCCGCGGCGCGCGCGGCGGCCCTGAAAACGCGTGACGAATTGCACGCGGCCCGCAGCAACTGAACGACCGGCGGCTTGACGGATACCCCCGTACGGTAATCCGTTTGGCGGATGCAGCGACGCCACTACACCCCCCTGTAACCAAGCGAAACGCGCCATCGGCGGCGCAAACCGCCTGCCTAGACTCGCGCCCCATCCAATGGACGGAGGACGGTCATGGCGACGATCGAACAAGACGATCTGCCCGGCGAAGCGGTGATCGAGCGGGAGGAAACATCCGCAGCCCCTGGCGGGCGCGCGGCCTGGGTCACGGCGGCCGCCGCGGCGGCGCTGGCAGCCTGTGGTGGTGGCGGCGGGGGAGATGGCGGGGGCGGCAGTGGTGGCGAAGCGCCCTTCGCGCCCGTCGTGGACTTCGCGGTCAGTGACTACACCCACCTCGCTGCGGCCAACGACACCGAAGCGGCGCGCTTTCTCCAACAGGCGCAGTTCTCCTCCACACCCGAGGAGATCGCGGCCATCCGCAGCGAGGGCTACCCGCTGTGGCTGGCCCGCCAGTTCCAGCAGCCGCGCGGCCAGAGCGGCTGGGACTGGCTGGAGTCGCGCGGCTACGGCGCCGTCGACACCAACAGCTATTTCTTCAACCACTACCCGGCCGACTTCATGCTCTGGAGCCAGTTGCTCTCGGGCGGCGAAGCCATGCGCAAGCGCGTCGCACTGGCGCTGTCGGAAATCTTCGTGAGCTCGCTGGCCACCGCCGAGTTCACCTGGCGCAGCCACGCCTACGCCTCGTGGTGGGACATGCTGATGCGCAACGCCTTCGGCAACTTCCGCCAGTTGCTGGAAGACGTGACCCTGCACCCGGCCATGGGCTACTTCCTCAACACCAAGGGCAACCAGAAGGAAAACCCCAGCAGCGGACGCGTGCCCGACGAGAACTACGCCCGCGAGGTGATGCAGCTCTTCACCATCGGCCTGCTGGAACTCAACCTCGACGGCACGCCCAAGATGAGCGGCGGGCGGCCCATTGAAAGTTATGGCCAGGACGACGTGACCAACCTCGCGCGCGTCTTCACCGGTTGGGACTTTGACACCTCCGACGGCGTGCGCCACACGCCGCCGGGCCAGAGCTACACCATCGAATCCGCGGCCTTCGCGCGCAAGCCCATGAGCCTGCGCGAGAGCCGCCACTCCACGCTGGAGGCGCGCTTCCTTGGCGTCACCGTGCCGGCGGGCACCCCCGGCCGCGAGGCCTTGCGCATCGCTCTGGACCGGCTGTTCAACCACAACAACACCGGGCCTTTCTTCGCGCGCCAGATGATCCAGCGTCTGGTGACGAGCGACCCGAGCCCGGCCTACGTGGCGCGGGTGGCGAGCAAGTTCAACAACAACGGCAAGGGCCAGCGCGGCGACCTGCAGGCCGTGCTGGTCGCGATCCTGCTCGACCCCGAAGCGCGCGGTGGCCTCTCGCTGGCCAGCAGCGCGCACGGCAAGCTGCGCGAGCCCATGGTCCGGTTCATTCAGTGGGCGCGCAGCTTCAACGTCGCCTCCGCCGCGGGCAGCTGGAAGATCTTCGAGCTCGACAACGCCGGCACCCAGCTGGGTCAGAGCCCACTGCGCTCGCCCTCGGTTTTCAACTTCTTCCGCCCCGGCTATGTGCCGCCCAACACCGCCATGGCGGCCAGCAACGCCACCGCGCCCGAGTTCCAGCTCGTCAACGAAACCAGCGTGGGCGGCTATCTCAACTTCATGCAAGGCGTGATCGAACGCGGCATCAACTGTCCCAACCCGGCCGTGCCCTACGCCGCGTGGAACAACTACGCCTACGACGTCAAGGCCAACTACTCGCGCGAACTCGCCCTGGTGACCAACGCCGCGGCGCTGGTGGACCACCTCAACCTTGTGCTCGCCGCGGGGCGAATCTCCGGCGCCACGCGAACCCTCATGGTCAACGCGCTCAACGCCACCAACATCACCGCCGCCAGCAGTGCCGATGCCAAGAACCGCCGCGTCTGGGCCGCGGTGCTGATGGTGATGGCCTGCCCCGAGTACCTGGTCCAGAAGTGAGGGACGTGTCATGAATTTCATCGACCCCGAGAAACATACACGCCGCGCCTTCCTGCGCCGCGCCGGCCAGCTCGCCTTCACCGGCACCGCGCTGCCCACGGTGATGAACCTCGCCGCCATCGGCGAGGCCGCGGCCTTCAACGCCACCGACTACAAGGCCCTGGTCTGCGTGTTCCTCTTCGGCGGCAACGACTACGCCAACACCGTCATCAACTACGACGCCACCAGCCACGCGCAGTACACGGCCATCCGCGGCGGCATCGCCATTCCGCGCGCCAGCCTGGCGGCCACGGCGCTCAACCCCACCACGCCGCTGCCCGACGGCAAGCAGTACGCGCTGCACCCGTCCATGACGGGGCTGGCCAACCTGTTCAACACCGGGGCGGCCGCCGTGCAGCTCAACGTGGGCCCGCTGGTGGTGCCGCTCACGCGCCAGCAGTACAACAGCAACAGCGCCGCCAATCCGCGCCCGCCCAAGCTGTTCTCGCACAACGACCAGCAGTCGGTGTGGATGACCTCCGCCGCGGAGGGCACCACCACCGGCTGGGGCGGCCACGTGGGCGATCTGGCCCGCTCGCACAACACCAACAGCGTGCTCAGTTGCATTTCGGTGGCGGGCAACACGGTCTTCCTGTCGGGCGACCAGGCACTGAGCTACCAGGTCAGCAGCAACGGCGCGGTGCGCATCAACTGCCTCAACGGCAACGTCTACGGCTCCGCGGCGGTGCGCGCGGCCCTGGTGGACATCGCCATGCAGACGCGCGGCCACGCCCTGGAGAACGAATACAACCTGGTGACCGCACGCGCCTACGGCACGGAAGGCGCCGTCACCAACGCCCTCAACGCCTTCCCCGCGAACAGCGCGCCCTTCACCAGCTTCCCGGCCAACAACGGCCTGGCCAGCCAGTTGCGCCTGGTCGCGCGCCTGATCGCCGCGCGCAACCAGCTCGGCAGCAAGCGCCAGGTGTTCTTCGTCTCGCTCGGTGGCTTCGACCTGCACGACAACCTGCTCGGCGGCCAGGCCACCAACATGGAACGCCTCAGCAGCGCGCTCACCGCCTTCCACCAGGCGACGGTGGACCTCGGCGTGGCCGACAAGGTCACCGCCTTCACCGCCTCCGACTTCGGCCGCACGCTCACCTCCAACGGCGACGGCTCGGACCACGGCTGGGGCTCGCACCACCTCATGGTGGGCGGCGCCGTGCGCGGCGCGGCCTTCTACGGCAAGGCGCCGCCCGTGAGCGTGACCAACAGCAACGTCGACAGCTTCGACCAGTGGCACGTGGGCCAGGGCCGCCTGCTACCCAGCACCTCGGTGACCCAATACGCCGCCACGCTGGCGCGCTGGTTCGGCGTGGACCCCGGCGAACTCGGCCAGGTGCTGCCCTACGTCGGCAACTTCGGCAGCGTGGATTACCCGGTGGACATGGGCTTCATGGCCTGAACCCGGAGCCGGGGACATTCGCGCGCGCGACAACGCGCCGCGACGGGGCGCCCTAGCATGCGCCCATGATCGACCTCTACACCGCCGCCACGCCCAATGGCCACAAGGCCTCGATTGCGCTCGAGGAACTGGGCCTGCCCTACACGCTCAAGGTGCTGGACCTCACCGCCGGCGATCAGAAGCGCCCGGACTTCCTCGCGATCAACCCCAACGGCCGCATCCCTGCAATCGTCGACCATGACGCCGGCGGCTTCGCGGTGTTTGAATCGGGCGCGGTGCTGATCTACCTGGCCGAGAAGACCGGTCGGCTCATGCCCACCGACGTGAAGGGCCGCTCGCGCGTGCTGCAGTGGCTGATGTTCCAGATGGGCGGGGTGGGCCCGATGATGGGCCAGGCCAACGTGTTCTTCCGCTACTTCCCCGAGAAGATCCCGGCCGTCATCGACCGCTACCAGGGCGAGACCAAGCGCCTGTTCCGCGTGCTCGACACGCACCTGAAGGACCGCGAGTACCTGGCCGGCGACTACTCCATCGCCGACATCGCCAACTGGGCCTGGGTGCGCACGCACCGCTGGTCCGGCGTGGACATCGACGACCTGCCCCACCTCAAGCGCTGGCGCGACGCCATCCGCGCACGACCCGCGGTGCAACGCGGCATCGAAATGCCACCGTCGAAGATCGATCTCACGCGCGATGGCGACGAGGCGGCGCAGCGCTTCTCACAGGACGCGCGCAAGCTGATGGAGACCGGTCAGAGCCTGAAGGGAGAGCAGCGATGAAGCTTTACGTGTCCGAGCGCGCGCCCAACCCGCGCCGCGTGCAGATGTTCATCGCCGAGAAGGGCATGACGGGCATCGAGGAGGTGCTGGTCGACATCAACGCCCACGAGCACAAGACGCACCCCGTGCTTTCGCGCAGCCCCATGGCGCGCATCCCCGTGCTCGAACTCGACGACGGCCGCATCCTCAGCGAGTCGCGCGCGATCTGCGCCTACCTGGAGGGCCTGCAGCCCGAGCCCAACCTGATGGGCCGCGACGCGGAGGAGCGCGCCTTCATCGAGATGGCCGACCGGCACGTGGAGTGGTACGTGACGCTGCCGCTGGCCCAGGCCATTCGCCATCAGCACCCGGGCCTGGCGGTGCTGGAGCAGCCGCAGTTCCCCGAGTTCGGTGCGTCGCAACAGGAGAAGGCGATGGAGACGCTGCGCTGGCTCGATTCGCTGCTGCAAGGGCGGCCCTGGGTGGCGGGCGAGCGCTTCACCATCGCGGACATCACCGCGTTCTGCACCGTCGAGTTTGCGCGGCTGCTCAAGTTCAAGCCGGGGGAGCAGGGGCTTGTTGCCTTGGCGGACTGGCGCGATCGGGTGGCGGGTCGGTTCGCTTAGCGCTTCACCTCGCTCGTTGCACCTCGCGCTTGCTCGCGGCCACTGGGTGCACTGCTCCGCGAATGTCCCCCGGACGGCTGCGCCGTCCTCCTCCTTTATTTCGCTACGCAGTGCACCCAGCGTCCGCGAGCCGAAGAAGCGGTGGCGCGCCCACAGACCGAGTGCCAACGAGGTCGTCGGTGATCGGGTGTCCGGCGTAGCGACATAAAGGAGGAGGAACGGAACG
>NZ_CCAE010000084.1 GCF_000723405.1 Hydrogenophaga intermedia
CGTAGCCCGGCTACACCCCAACAGGTGGGGTCAATATTGGATGGAAAACCGGGGTCAGGATTGCGTTGAAATCAACACGGAGTGGCGGAATCGTTTGCGTGCGGTATGTCAGGACCACGAGATCGCAATCATTGATCGTCCCGTACTTTCCACAGCCGCGAGGCGCATGACCAACGATCCGACGAGGGGACTCGTGCCGATCGCGACGGCAGACGAGATCTCGCGAGCGACAGAAGCGGTACTGCCGCCTTCCATGGAGAAGGTGGAAATTGACGGCGAGCGCTTCGAACTGGCGGATCATGGAGCATCTGACATCCCAGTCTGGAGCCAGCCCTGCGTGGTCCGCGGAATACCTATTCTGAACAGCATGGGGTTCATGCTTCAACTGATCATGTCGACCCCCATGCAACCCAGCGGAGGAAAGCTGCTTCTTCGCTTAATGGATCTGACCCGCGATGAAGCCGCCCGCCTGGTTCAGCACGCACATTCGAGAACACCACTCGAGATGCTTGTCGCCATTGCCAGGGGGAAGGGTCGAACGCTGCTTGGCGCTCCCGTACGAGAAATGCCGTCGACCTGAGGTGGATACAGAGTTGGTGGGGGCAGACAGGGCCGCAATTGCGTGCTTCTCGCGAGGGCGTCTGAGCCCAGCAAGGGGCCGCGTAGGTATCGCCCTTTTATACAAGGCAGATCAGTGGTAGTCGCTCTCGCGCTGATGTCGTACCGCGCCAATGATGACGGCGGCTTCCGTGACCTTGTAGTAAGCAACATAGCCCGTGCGCCCGAACGAGATCACGATCTCGCGCTCGAACTGGCTGCGGACCTTACGGCCCATGAACGGATTCAACGCCAACGCGCGCAACGCGCTGGCGATCGCTGCCACGGCGCGTTCCGGTACGTCGAAATTTGGCGTTGCGCTCTGCATCTCGCGCTCGAGTGCAAAGTCGTACAAACGTTCGAGGTCTTCACTGGCCTCGGGCGAGAGGATGACCGTTCTCACCGGCGAGTGCGGCTCTCTTTTGCGCGTCGCAGCTTCGCCTCGAGTTTGCCGAGCACATCCTCTGCAGTGAGGTACATGCCGCCGGCCTCGACTCGTTCAATCGCCTCCATCCCGCGCCGGTGGAATTCACCCTCCATGACGCGGCGCTCGATCTCCCCCCGCACAGCGCGCTCGACCAAGGCACTGACGGTCTCTCCATCGGCGAGCACATCCTCCAGCTGTTGCTTCAGCTCAGGCGTGATTCGGACGGCAGGAAGTGCGGCGGATCGCATGCCAGCAATGTATCACATCCGTGCTACAAGAACCAATTCCCCCACGTTTGAGCGCCTCACGTGTCAACGCAACCGACAGCAGCCCACAGGGCCTCGTCCGCTCTGGTGCGAGCTGTTTCTCGCAGGATCGTGACCACCTGTCCTTGAGTGAATCGCCGCTTCTTCATGGGCCCCTCGCTAGTTGGGAGCCATCTTCTTAAAGTCTATTGGGCCAAAGAAACCGGGCAGTTCACCGACAGCCGCGGCAGCGGTCAGCCCGGCTCTGCCAAGGCCTGGAGTGCATCGCCCTCAGTGCGATAGACGTGCAAACGCTCACTTTCGCCCAGATGACCCGCCTGGCGCAGCACCGATTCCACCGGCAGCTTGATGCCCACCAGATGCAGGTGGATGCGCCGGTCGTCGAGTTGTTCGCGCACGCGGCCGAAGGCTTCGGCGCCGGTGGCGTCGATCCAGTTGATCGGGTGGGCGATCAGCATGACGGCTTCGGTGTCGGGATGGGCCTGCAGGTGCTCGGCGATGGCGCGCTCGAAACCGCTGGCGGTGGCGAAGTCGAGCGCGGCGTCCATGCGCAGCGCATAGAGCCGGGGCGCCAGCGGCGGCAGTTGCCACAGATGGCGGTCGCGCAGGCTGCCGTCGGGGTGCAGGCCCACCTCGATGATGCGCGGGTGCAGCCGCAGGTAGAGGAAGTGGCTCAGCGCCATCACCACGCCCGCGAGCACGCCCCAGTACAGCCGCGGCGCGGCCAGCAGCGTGATGACGAAGGTGCTGGCCGCGATCACCGCCTCCACGCGGGAGAGGCGCCACAGCCGCGTGAAGCTGCGCGGCTGCAGCAGGCCCCAGATGGGCAGCACCACGATGGCGGCGAGCACCGCCAGCGGCACATGGTGCAGCAGCGGCATGGCCACCAGCAGCGCCATCAGCACCACCGCCACCGAGAACACCGTGGCCCAGCCGGTGCGCGCGCCCGCATACAGGTTGAGCGCCGAGCGCGAGAACGACGAACTCGTGGGCATGGCACCGGTGAGGCCGGCGGCCACTTTGGCCAGGCCCTGGCCGATCAGGTCCTGGTCCTGGTCCCAGCGCACGCCGCGCCGGCCGTTGTCCACCTTGGCGCTGCTCGCGGTTTCCAGAAAGCTCACCAGCGTGATCATCAAGGTGGGCAACAGCAGCGCACTGAAGCGCTCCCAGCCCGGCCACGCAGGCAGGTAAGCGGCGGGCAGGCCCTGCGGCAGCGCGCCGATGACGGCGCCGCCCCCGGCCTCGAAGCCGATGGCGCGGCTCACGGCCGCACTGGCCAGCACCACGGCCAGCACCGAAGGCAGGCCCGGGCGCAGCCGGCGCGCGGCCACCAGCGCGGCCAATGCCGCCAGGCCAAAGCCCAGGCCCGGCGCGTGCCAGCCCGCGCCGTCGGCGATGGCGTGCCAGCTTTGAAAGCCCGTGAGGGCGGGCACCTGAGAGGCGAGGATGAGCACCGCCGCGGCCTGCGTGAAGGCCATCAGCACCGGCGAGTTGACGAGATTGAGCAGCCAGCCGAAGCGCACCGCACCCAGCAGCACCTGCAGCGCGCCCGACAGCAGCGCCAGCCACATCGCGAGTTGCACCCACTCGGCGCTGCCGGGCGTGGCCAGGGGCGTGAGCGAGGCGCTCACCAGCAGGCAGGTCAGCGCCGTGGGGCCCACCGCCAGGCGCGGCGAGGCCGAGAACAGCACCGCGATCAGCGCCGGCAGCAGCGCCGCGTAGATGCCCGTGATCAGCGGCATGCCCGCGAGCGCGGCGTAAGCCACGCCCTGCGGAATCACCATCAGACCCACCGTGAGGCCGGCCAGGGCTTCGCCGCGCAGCAAGGCCGCGTCCGGGCGCGGCCATTGCAGGAAGGGGAACAGGCGCTGCCAGCGGGTCATGGGTATCGAGGCAAATTGAAACAGATCAGTTTGCAGTGGGCCGAGCGAAGGGTTCGCTCGGCTTCGACAGATAGCCATTGGCTGAAATGGCGCCGATGGCGCGCTGGCCCCGGATCGCATAAGTAACGAACCGCTGGCCAATATCGACATCCCAAGCCTGGCCTTATTAGTTCTCGGGGATCTCGGCGGCCTCGGGTAAATCATGGTCGATCGCAAACGAGCCTTGGTAGTAACGCTCGCAATGCGCTACGGACACGCCATGGATCATCGACTTCAGCAAGGCTCGGATTGTGCGCACTGTTCTGGGTAAGCTTGCAACATACTGGCGTGTTTCTCGCGGACCTTACGTGAAACGTAGTCCACGAAGGCACTGGGGATCCGCTCCCGTGACGGCTTGTGGAATGCGCCCGCAGAGACCGCTTGTGCCTCAAATGCCGAACCGGGCGGCAGTGCAAGCAGCCGTTCGCGGTGCTTGCGCGGCAGCCTCTGCCAGGCCTTGAGAGGCAGCTTGAGCGATGCCTGATCCAGCTTGTAGCGCACTGCCAGCGGCAGCCAGGTCAACGCCTGGGCCTCGCAAGGCTCAAATGGCAGACGGACGGTCGGTTGGAGGTCAGCGCTCATTTTGAACTGCATATAGTTAGCGCCGAATTGGCGGTACGCATATTCCTGCTTTCGCTGACACGCAAAATCGATCATTTCCGTGGCGGCTGTTCACCCGACGGCATCTGGGAGACTGGAGCTACGACGCTTCGGCACTCACAGAGGAAACCCGTCGGACGAACAACCACAAGAATGCCCGGTTGATCTTTGAAGGGCGGAGAACCGCGATGAGGTCTGCCCGCAACACCTGCTTTTGCTGTCAAATTGGTGGCCAGCGTGTGAACGGCAGCATCGACTTCACGACACGGCCTGGTAGTAGATGTTCTGTGGGTGGCGTGCCTGCGCAAAAAAGAACCAGCGCTCGAGCAGCAAGCCTGCGGCCTGCGAAGCAAACGCCAAAGGCCAGATGGGTGGGGAGCTGGTGGCCCATGCCCACCCCAGCAGCAACAACGGAATGCCGAAGGCCAGCGCCTGGAAGGCCAGGGGCGTTTTGCGCATGACCTGCGCTGTGGCGCCATGAAAGAACTCGCGGGTGTTGAACGAGCCACCGGTCATGCCCATCGACTTCTGCACAACGCGCGCCGCCTGGATGCCCGTGGCGGACTGTGGTGTGGACTTCGGCTTGAGACGGGCGTTGCGGCGCAGCGAAAGCCCCCGGGTGAACCAGGCCAGTGCAGTCGTGGCCATGGCCCAGCCCGTCACGCTGGATGCAAATGCGCTGTCGTCTGCCAGCGCACCCAGCGTACCCGACGCTACCAGGCCCGAGGCCAGGCCCAGCAGCGTGTAGTTCACGACGGTGAGTGGATGAGCCCATTCCTGCACGAACCGGATGCAGGCGTAGATCATCCCGGTGCAGTACCACAGCAACAAGGCACCCGGAATAACCAGCGCCGCCAGCCACGGTGCGGCGGCCGCGGCAGTGGGAGGATCCGCCAGCGTCGCCCACACAGCCCAGCCGCCCGCCAGCGCCATGAACGCCGGCAGGACGATGACCTCCCTGGACATCCAGGAGGTGCGCCACATCAGTACCGCGCGCCAGGCGCGCATCGGATGGCCGAGATGGAAGAAGGAGGCAACGAGCGCCAGCACCAGCATGCATGTGGCCGTCCACAGCATGGGCCGCAGCGCTTCGACCGGCGGCTGGTTGGCCAGGGTGGTCACTGCCAGCACCACCATAAGCCCCTGGGCGGTGCCGGCGATGGTGGTGAACAGGATGATGGACAGCGCCGGCTTCACGGTCGATCCTTTTCCGCGCGAGCGGCATCGGACGGCGGCTGCTTTGTCACCCGCCGAGGCAGGTACTGGTTGGCGGGCTGGGTCTTCCATTCCGGCATGAGGGCGTAGCCACCGCGCTCCCGGATCGCTTGTGACACCTCCGAATCCGGGTCCTTAACATCGCCGAACAGCCGCGCGCCGGTGGGGCAGGCCTTCACGCAGGCGGGCTTTCGGTCCTGCGGCGGGAGCAGTTCGTCGTAGATGCGGTCCACGCACAGGGTGCACTTGGTCATCACCTTGCGCTCTTCATCGAACTCACGGGCGCCGTAAGGGCAGGCCCAACTGCAGTACTTGCAGCCAATGCACTTGTCGTAGTCCACCAGCACGATGCCGTCGCTCTTGCGCTTGTAGCTGGCACCGGTGGGACACACCGGCACGCAGGGAGGCTCTTCGCAATGCAGGCAGCTCTTCGGGAAATGCACCGTCTGCGTGTCAGGGTAGCTGTCGGCCTCGAAGGTCTGCACCCGGTTGAAGAATGTGCCGGTGGGCTGCTCACCGTAGGCGTCCAGGTCGGTCATCGGACCCGCAGCCCCCGAGGTGTTCCATTCCTTGCAGGAGGTCACGCAGGCATGGCAGCCCACGCACACGTTGAGGTCGATGACCAAGGCGAGCTGAATCGCCAGCGTCTGGGGTTCGTTCGGGAGTTGGCTCATGGTTTTTTCGACAGGATGTGGGTCATGAACCGGCGGCCACTGCGCAGCAGACCCGGAACGCTTGGCACCGCGTCCAACTGTGGAAAGCTCTCGGCTGGCTCTTCGGGCTGGGCAGGCCGGAGGTTGACGCGAACGTCGTACCAGCCGGCCTGACCGGTGACCGGGTCCGAATTGCTGATCTGGCCGCCGGCGAACGGCAACTCCTCCGTGATGAGGTGGTTCAGCAGAAATCCCTTGCGCGACTCATCGGCTCCAGGCGCCAGTTGCCACGCGCCAGACGCCTTGCCGATCGCGTTCCAGGTCCACACCGTTCCGGGTTCCACTGCGTCGCTGTGGCGCACCATGCAGCGCAGTTCGCCCCAGGCGCTGGTGACCCAGGCCCAGCCGCCGTCTTCCACGCCGGCCGCTTTGGCCGTCACGGGGTTCACGTGCAGGTAGTTGTGGCTGTGGATCTGGCGCAGCCAGGCGTTCTGCGAATCCCAGGAGTGGTACATCGCCATGGGCCGCTGGGTGATGGCGGCCAGCGGAAACTGCTGCGTGTCCACACACGCGTTTTCCAGCGGTTCGTACCAGAACGGCAGCGGGTCGAAATAAGTGGCGATGCGTTCGCGCAGGTGGTCTGGCGGCTGCCGGCCTTTGCTTTTTCCCTGCGCGGCCAGCCGGAAGGTTTGCAACGTGTCGGAATAGATGGCCAGCTGCACCGGGTCGTTCTTCTGGCGCCAGCCCTTCTCCTTGGCGAAGTCCAGATAAGGCCGGTTCCAGTTGCGCATGTACTGCTGGTCCTTGGGCATGTGGTGCTGGAACACGCAGTTGTTCTTCGCGTACATCTCCCACTGGTTGGGGTTGGGCTCGCCGCGCAGATGCTGGGTTCCGTCCTTGCCCCGCCACCCCATGAGGAAACCCACACCGGGCTGGGCCTGGAAATTGACCACGAAGTCGGGGTAATCCTTGAACTTGCGCGAGCCGTCTTCGTTGGTGAATGCCGGAAATTTCAGGCGCGAAGCCAGCTCGATGAGCACTTCCTGAAATGGCTTGCACTCGCCGGTGGGCTCCACCACGGGAACGCGTACCGAGTCCACCGGTCCGTCGAACTCGGAAATCGGTCGGTCGAGCATGCTCATCACGTCGTGCCGCTCCAGATAGGTGGTGTCGGGCAGCACGAGGTCGGCAAAGGCCACGGTCTCACTCTGGAAGGCATCGCACACCACCAGGAACGGAATCAGGTACTCGCCGTCTTCGCCGCGCGCGTTGAGCTTCTTGCGCACCTCCATGGTGTTCATGGTGGAGTTCCAGGCCATGTTCGCCATGAAGATCAATAGCGTGTCGATCTTGTAGGGATCCCCCCGGACGGCATTGGTGATCACGTTGTGCATCAGTCCGTGGGCCGACAGTGGATGCTCCCAGGAAAAGGCGTGATCGATGCGCAGGGGCGTTCCGTCGGCGTGCACCGCCAGTTCTTCGGGGTTTGCCGGAAACCCGAGTGGCGCGGCGTTAAGCGGCGTGTTCGGCTTGATCATGTCCGGGTCGTTGAAGGCCCGGTAATTGGGAACGATGTGCCGCGGGTAAGGCGCCTTGTGGCGAAAGCCGCCAGGGGCGTCGATCGTGCCCAGCAAACTCATCAGCACCGCCAGTGAGCGCACCGTCTGGAAGCCGTTGGAATGCGCCGCGAGCCCGCGCATGGCGTGGAACGCCACTGGCCTGGCCTGGGTGGTCGGGTGCTGCTTGCCCCAGGCGTCGGTCCAGGGAATCGGCAGCTCAAAGGCCTGATGCAGCGCGGTCTCGCCCATCTCGCGCGCCAGCTGGCGAATGCGCTCGGCTGGAATGCCGGTGATGGCCTCGGCCCACTCGGGTGTGTGCTGGCTCACCCGTTCGCGCAGCAACTGAAACGCCGGCGCCACCCGGGTGCCGTCCGGCAAGGTGTAGTGGCCCTCCAGGGCCAGCGATCGGCCCTCTTCCACGCCTTCGGGGTAGGCCTGAACCGCGCGCCCGCTGGTCAGGTCCCATGCCAGCTTGTTGTGCGGGTTGCGCCCATCGCCCGGCACACCGGCGGCAGGATCGAAGGCAAACAGACCTTCTCGCTCGCCGTCGTCCAGCACCACCAGCTGCGGGGCGTTGGTGAAGCGTTGCAAGAAGGGTCGGTCAACCAGATCGTGCGCGATCAGCTCGTGCAGCAGCGCCATGAACAGCGCGCCATCGGTACCCGGTCGAATCGGAATCCACTCGTCTGCGATCGCCGAGTAGCCGGTGCGAACGGGGTTGATAGAAATGAAGCGACCACCCGCGCGCTTGAACTTCCCCAGCGCCATCTTCATCGGGTTGCTGTGGTGGTCTTCGGCAGTGCCGATCATCACGAACAGCTTGGCGTGGTCCAGGTCCGGGCCTCCGAACTCCCAGAAGCTGCCTCCTACCGAATAGATCATGCCGGCGGCCATGTTCACCGAACAGAAGCCGCCGTGCGCAGCGTAGTTGGGGGTGCCGAATTGGCGCGCAAACAGGCCGGTGAGCGCCTGCATCTGATCGCGACCTGTGAACAGCGCGAATTTCTTGGGGTCGGTGGCGCGCAGGTGGGACAGCCGCTTCTCCAGAATGTCGAAAGCGCGCTCCCACGAAATCGGCTCGAACACGCCTTCGCCGCGCTCGCTGCCCGGCTTGCGCAGCAGTGGCTGGGTCAATCGGGCCGGCGACACCTGCTTCATGATGCCCGAGCTGCCCTTGGCGCAGATCACCCCCTTATTTAGCGGGTGGTCGGGATTGCCATCGATGTACCGGACCTGCCCGTCGCGCAGGTGCACCCGGATGCCGCAGCGACACGCGCACATGTAGCAGGTGGTGGTTTTTACCTCGGTATCGGCCGTGCTGCTGGCCGTTGGGTTGTGCACCGGATCGCTTGAGAGGAACTTGAACATGGACTTATGCTAGGCAGCCTGCAAATTCGCGTATCGGATAATTTCGCTCGCCGTGAACCAAAAAATCGATCAACGACTGAGGCTTACGCTGCGCCAGCTGGAGGTGTTTGCGGCTGTTGCACGGGGTGGCACCACGCGGGCCGCCGCTGACGAAATCTCCCGATCCCAATCGGCTGCGAGCAACGCGCTGGGCGAGCTGGAGTCGGTGTTGGGGGTGCAGTTGTTCGACCGTGTGGGCAAGAAGCTGGTGATCAACGAGAACGGGCGTGCCTTGCTGCCTCGTGCGGCCACGGTGCTGGATCAGGCGGCGGACACCGAGATGCTTTTCACGGCCGAGCATGCCGCACCGCTAAGGCTTGCTTCCAGCTACACCGTGGGGGAGTACCTGCTGCCGGAACTCATTGCGCGGTGGAAAAGCGATCACCCCCACTGCCGGGTGCTGGTGGATATAGCCAACACGCACGACGTGTTCGAACGCTTGGTGTCGTTTCGCGCCGACATGGGCTTCATCGAGGGAACCCACAGCCACCCCGAACTCACGGTGCGCAAATGGCGCAGCGACGAGATCGTGGTGGTTGCCGCTCCCGACCACCCGCTAGCGGGGCGTCGGGTCAGTGCGCGACAGCTGGCCCAGGCCACGTGGGTACTGCGCGAACCTGGTTCAGGAACGCGTGAGGCCTCTGACCGCTGGCTGATTCCCCATTTGACGCAAATGGTGGTCGAGCTTGAGTTGGGCAGCAACGAAGCGGTCAAGCGTGTGGTGGCTGCGGGGCTGGGTTTGGGCTGCCTGTCGCGCCTAGCCGTGCAGGAAGCGATTGCCGAAGGGTGGCTGGTCGAGCTGCACACCACGCTCCCGGTGATGCAGCGCACCCTGTCCATCGTGCTGCACCGGGCAAAGAAGCTGGGCGAGACCGCCGACGGCTTCTTGCGCCATTGCATGCGCTCTTGAACAGGCACGCCGCAACGGGCAAGCACAGTCGATCGCGCCGAAATTCGAAGCGCCTTGCGCCGTCGCGGCGGTGCGTTCCGCGATGCTTCTCAAGGCATCGGCCGAGCTCGGTGGGCAGGCGCCATATTGGTGTCGAAAGTCGCCGAAAACACCGGGCCTCGAAATTGCAGGGGTTTGGGTTGGCGTTTTTCGCAGTATGCAGAAAACGAAAAATAAGAGTCGAAAAATCGATTGGACACCCCGTTGTCTCGGGAACATCATCTTTCAAAAGCATCAAATTTTGAAAGTTAACGATGGACCTCTCCCTCTTCCCGCGCATCCGTCTGGGGCATTTCCCCACCCCCCTGGAGCCCATGGGCAACCTCTCGGCGCTGCTCGGCGGGCCGCGCTTGTGGGTCAAGCGTGACGACTGCACTGGCCTCTCCACCGGCGGCAACAAAACACGCAAGCTGGAATACCTCATGGCCGAAGCCGTTGCGGCCCGTGCCACCGTGGTCATCACCCAGGGGGCGACCCAGTCCAACCATGCCCGGCAGACTGCTGCGGCGGCTGCCCGGCTGGGCATGAAGTGCCACATCCTGCTGGAAGACCGCACCGGCAGCACCGACCCGGACTACACCGACAACGGCAACGTGCTGCTGGATCGCCTGCACGGCGCCACGGTGGAACGGCGCCCGGGCGGGGCCGACATGCAACGCGAAATGGAGCAGGTGGCCGAGAAGCTTCGCGCCGACGGATTGCGGCCCTATGTCATCCCCGGTGGAGGCTCGAACCCGGTGGGGGCGTTGGGTTACGTGAACGCAGCCATCGAACTGGTGGCACAAGCCGCTGCGCAGGGCATGAAGATCGACTACCTGGTGCACGCCACGGGCAGCTCGGGCACCCAGGCTGGGCTGGTGGCGGGGCTGCATGCCATCAACAGCGACATCAAGCTGTTGGGCATTGGCGTGCGCGCACCGCAGGAGAAGCAGGAAACCATGGTGCACGACCTGGCCTGCCGCACGGCCGAGCATATGGGCATGCGCGGCGGTGTTCCGCGCGAGTTGGTGGTGGCCAATTGCGACTACGTCGGCCCGGGCTATGGTCTGCCAACGCCGGGAATGCAGGAAGCGGTCGAATTGCTAGCGCGCACTGAAGGTCTCCTGCTCGACCCTGTGTATTCCGGCAAGGGCATGGCGGGGCTGATCGATTTGATCCGCAAGGGGCACTTCCAGCCGAAACACAACGTGGTCTTCCTGCACACCGGCGGGTCGGTTGCACTGTTCGGCTACGGTGAAGCGCTGGGGCTCAAGGCAGCGCAGGTTGGCTGATCGGCCGCTCCCCGCGGGGCGCAGACGATCGGGTTCGGGGTTTGTTCACGGTTTATCAACAGGAGAGATCGAAATGCAAAAGACCACGGTCAGCACGGTGCTGCGCTATTCCCTTGTGGCGGGTGTCGCCGCCGTCATGGCGACCACCGCACATGCACAAACCACATTGCGCTTGTCCACCTATGTGAACGAAGTTGACGTCCGCTACGAAGGCTTCAAGAAGTTCGCCGAGCTGGTGAACACCAAGACCAGCGGCCGGGTGAAGGTGGAGATCTTTGGTTCTTCCACGCTGCACGGCTGGAGCGAGGGCGTGGACGCCATGCAGGGCGGTGTTGCCGACATCAGCTGGGTGTCGGCCGACAAGCGCCTGCCGTGCTACCGGGTCACTTCGCTCTACCCGATGGCGGTGGACATGAAGAAGCAGATCGAGCTGGACGCTGCTTACGCTGCCCTGATTGCGCCCGAAGCCAACAAGGCTGGCTTGGTGCCGCTCATCAACTCCAACTATTCCTATGACCAGGAGTGGTGGTTCAAGAACCCCAATACGGACCTTGCCAAGCTCAATGGCAAGCTGGTGCGCTCCATCGGCCCGATGGTGTCGATGATGATCGAAACCTGGGGCGGCAAGCCGGTCTTCATCGCACCCAAGGAGGTCTTCCAGTCCGCCGAACGTGGCGTGGTGGACGGCATCAACATGGGCGTGGCCACGTACAGCGCATGGAAGCTTTGGGGCGTGATGCCGCACATGGTCCAGTCCAACATGTTCTACGGCAACATCCAGTACATGATGAACAAGCGCAAGTTCGACGCGCTGTCCCCGGCCGACCAGAAAGCGCTGCAGGCCGCCGCCACCGAATCCGAGGTGTGGCTCAAGCCGCGCTACGAGGCCTGGGTGGACGCCAGCATCGCTGACGCCGTCAAGCAAGGCGGCACGGTGACCAAGATCACCGCCGAGAAGCGCAAGGCCCTGCTGGATAGCGTGGTGGGCAAGTGGACGGGCGAGGTGGATGCGGGTTGCGGGCCTGAACTGGCTGGCAAGGTGCGTGCCCTGTTCAAGCAGCATTCGCTCTGAAGCCCATGCTGGCAACGATTGAACGTGGCCTGGAGCGGCTGGCCGTATGGCTGGCCGCCGCAGGGGCATTCATCATCGTCGTGCAGACCGTGTGGATTTCCTACGGCGTCTTCATGCGGTACATCGTGGGCAAGCCTGATGGCACGGTGACGGAAGCCACCGCCTTGCTGCTGTTTCCTGCGGCTTTGCTGGGGCTGGCGTTTGCCTTGAAGGAAGACGCCTACCCCAAGGTGTCGTTCCTCATCGATGCTCTGGGGGCCCGTGGTCAGCAGGTCCTGGCAGCGGTGAACCTGGTGCTCATGATCCTCGTGGGGGTCTTCTTCTCCATCGCCGGTGTGGAAGCCACCTTCCGCGCCTACGAGTCCGGGACCGCGTCCTAGATTCTGCTGTGGCCGCGCTACCTGTTCTGGGCACCCGGGGCCCTTGCACTGGTGGTGTTCACCGTGTATGCCGGCGTGCGCCTGGTGTCGGTGCTGTCCAGCCCGCCGCAGCCCGCTCACCAACCTAAGTAGAGGTCTCTGATATGGAGTGGTACCACGTCGGACTGGGGCTGTTGGCGCTGCTGGTCATCTTCATCGGGATCGGCTTGCCCATTCCCTTTGCGCTGGCCCTGGCCTCCATGCCTTTCCTGCTGCACATCCAGGGCTGGTCCACCGCCCTGGTGAGCACGGAGCTGAAGCTGTGGGGTGTATGGATCGACTATGTCTTGCTGGCCGTACCGCTATTTGTTTTCCTGGGTGAATTGATCGGGCGGTCCAACATCGGGGCCAACTTGTACCAGCTCATGCACAGGGGTGTGCGGGTGAAGGGCTCAGCCGCCTATGGCAGCATCGCGGCGTGCGCCGGCTTCGGCGCGGTGTGTGGCTCGTCGATGGTGGGCTCGCTGACCATCGGCGGTGTGGCCCTGCCCGAGATGACCAAGCTCGGCTACAACAAGCGGCTGTCCAGTGGTGTGCTGGCCGCCGGGGGCACCCTCAGCGTGCTGATTCCGCCCAGCCTGATCCTGCTGTTCTACGGCATCGTCACCGACACCTCGATCGGCGAGCTGTTCATCGCAGGCGTCATCCCTGGTCTGCTGCTGACGCTGTTGTTCGCCGTCACCGTTTTCATCTGGGGGCGCATGTACCCCAGCCACATCCCCGGCGCGGACAACGCACCACGCCCCTCGGTGCGCGAATTCCTGATTGCTTTCGGCCCGATTTTTCTCATCGGACTGGTCATCACCGTTTCGATCTACGCCGGCATTGCCACCCCCACGGAAGCCGCGGCGGTGTCGGCGCTTCTGACCACGATTCTCGCGTTTGCCGTCGGGGGCCTGACCGTGCGAGGATTCAACGAGGCCTTGTTCGCCACCATGCGCACCATGGGCTACCTGGGTTTGCTGTTGTCGGCGGGCATCCTTTTCGGCTTCGTGCTGACGTACTACCGGGTGCCGCAGGAAGTCAGCGAACTGTTCCTGTCCTACAACCTCAGCCCCGTCATGGTGCTGGCCATGGTGATCGTGTTCTACGTCATTCTGGGCATGTTCCTGGAACCGGTGTCGATGACCTTCATCACCTTGCCCACCATTTATCCGCTCATGCAGGCAGCGGGCTACGACCTGATCTGGTTTGGCATCGTCTACACCATCACCATGGAAATCGCGGTGCTCACACCGCCGGTGGGCTTGAACCTGTATGTCATTCAGGGTATCAGCCGAGGCGCCATCCCCATCGGTGACGTGATCAAGGGCTGCCTGCCGTTCCTGGCCTGCATGGTGTTGCTGATTGCCATGGTGATCGTCATTCCCGGCATTGCCCTGTGGCTGCCTTCGGTCATGAAATGACAGCGAGCGCGATGGCTTCTGAAGCGCTGCACATGGCGCGGGCCGGCAAAGGCGATCCGCTGGTGATGGTGCATGGGTATCTGGGTGGATCCAGCCAGTGGACCGCCGAGTTGCAGGCTCTGGGCGCGCATCTGGACGTGATCGCGCCCGACCTGCCGGGCTTTGGCAAAAGCCGCCACCTCACCTCGCCCGACCGGATCGAGGGTTACGCCAGTGCGGTGCTGCATGCCCTGGACCAACTGGGCGTGCAGCGCTTCCACCTGCTCGGCCACTCCATGGGCGGCATGATCGTGCAGGAGATGGTTCGCCTAGCGCCAACGCGTGTGGATCGCCTGGTGTTGTACGGCACTGGCCCGCTGGGCTTGCTGCCGGGCCGCTTCGAGACCATGGAGCGGTCGCGCGAACGTTTGGCCGAAGATGGGGTCTCCTCGTTTTCAGTGCAATAAGTGACGGTACGAAAAGCTAGCACTGGCGCGGAGGTGGTGTTGGTAGATCG
>NZ_CCAE010000085.1 GCF_000723405.1 Hydrogenophaga intermedia
AATCTGGGGGGCGTGGCGATATTGGTTAACTAGCAACCGGAGGACGAGGTCACGCGAAAAGTCAGCCTCCGCGTGCGTAATGTTTTTTTTTTTCAAGCAGAAGACGGCATACGAGATGCTCAGGAGTCTCGTGGGCTCGGAGTTGTGTATAAGAGACAGGGGTAGGGGTGGGGGAATGCGCCAGTCTAGGCAAGCGCCCACGCCTGTCCACATGCTTTTATCGGCCCGGGCCATGCCTTCAGGTTATGCCCGACCGCTCCACCCATGAGTTACGGTCATGGGCGATGCCCCGGTCTGCATTTCACAGGGCGTGCGCGCCTGCCTACAGTGCGGGCCATCATGCACACCCCCCCTGCCCTTTCTTTGCGCCCACCCGGCGCGCGCCGCGTGGCCGTGATGGGCGCCGGCATCGTCGGCCTGGCCACCGCCTGGCAATTGCAGCGCGACGGTTTCGAGGTCACCGTGATCGACCGCCAGGCCCCCGGTCAGGGCGCCAGCTTCGGCAACGGCGCGCAGCTCAGCTACGCCTACGTGCAGCCGCTGGCCGACCCGTCGATCTGGGCGCAACTGCCCAAGCTGCTGCTGTCCCGCGAATCGCCCTTCTCGCTGCGGCTGCGGCTGGACCCGGCGCAGTGGGCCTGGGGCCTGCGCTTCCTGGCCGCCTGCCGCGCCGACGTGTCGGCGCGGAGCACCGCCACCCTGCTCGCGCTGGCCGAGGAAAGCCGCGAGGCGCTGCAGCACCTGCTGGCCGACACACGCGCCGACTGCGACTTCACCGCCAGCGGCAAGCTGGTGATGTACGGCAGCGACGCGTCGTTCGCGGCCGCACGCCGCCAGCTCGACCTGCAGCGCGCCCTCGGCGGTGCCGAGCAGCACGCGCTGTCGCTCGCCGAGTGCCTGCGCATCGAACCCGCGCTGGCAGGCAGCGCCGCGCGCTACGTGGGCGGCATCCACACGCCCGGTGAATGCGCGGCCGACTGCGCCCGGCTGTGCGACGCCCTGCACGGCGCACTGCAGGCGCGCGGCGTGCGCTTCGTGCTCGGCGCGCCGTTGGGCGCGCTGCGGCGTGAGGGCGATCGCCTGCTGGCCGTGCAGGCCGGTGGGGACTGGATCGAAGCGGAGCATTTCGTGGCCGCTCTGGGCACTGGCGTGGCCGCCTTCGCGCGCCAAGCGGGCGCCCACGTGCCGGTGTACCCGCTCAAGGGTTACAGCCTCACGCTGGACGTGCCGGCCAGCGATGGCCTGGCGCCGAGCGTGAGCGTCACCGACGCGCAACGCAAGGTGGTGTTCGCGCGCCTGGGCCAACGCCTGCGCGTGGCCGGCCTGGCCGAACTCGCGGGCCACGACACGCGCATCGAATCCCGGCGCGTGGAGCAGTTGCGCCGCGCCGCGCGCGAGGTTTTCCCCCTGGCCTGCGCCGGCACCGAGGCCCGCCCCTGGGCCGGCCTGCGCCCCGCCACGCCCACGGGCGTGCCCATCATCGGCCGCGTGGACGGCGCGCCCGCCAACCTGCTGTTCAACGCCGGGCATGGCGCCCTGGGCTTCACGCTGGCCGCCGGCAGCGCGCGGCGCCTGTCGCGCCAGCTCCAGGGCGTGGCCGATCGGCCCCGTGGCGCCACCGCGCTCAGCCGATCTGCTGCAGGGCTTGCTGAAAGCAGCGTGTGAACGCGCGCGCCACCACCGAATGCGGCCGCGCGGTGGGGCGCAGCATGTGCACGGTGGTCAGCATGGCCGGCTCGAACGGCAGCACATCCACGCGTGTGCGGTCGGCCGAGGTCGCCGTGCAGCCTTCCACCAGCGCCACGCCCACGCCGTGCTGCGCCAGCGCCAGGGCCACGTGGTAGGTCTGCACGGTCATGATCGGGCGCAGGTCCACGCCGTGGTCGCGCATGGCGTGCGACAGCTGCACGCCCAACGGGTCCTGCCCGTCCAGCGCGATCACCGGCAGCCGCGCGAGCTGCGCCCAGCCGATGCCGCCGGCCTTGAGCACGCGCGCCGGCAGCAGGCCCTTGGGCGCCACCACCATCACGCGGCGCTCGCCCAGGCGCTCCTGCACCAGCGCCGGGTGTGAGCCGGGGTTGAAGACGTAGCCCACATCGGCCTCCTGCAGCGCCAGGGCCGAGACGATCTGCACCGAATGCAGCGCCTGGTGGTGCACCAGCACGTCGGGGTGCTTCTCGCGAAACAGGCGCATGGCGCGCGGCAGCACCTCGTAGCTCAGGCCCAGTACGGTGAGCACGCGCAGCTCGCCGTGGGTGCGGCCAGCCTTCAGGCTGGTGGCCAGGCGCTGCACCTCGTCGAGCTGGGCGAACAGGCGCTCGATGTGCGGGTACAGGGTTTGCGCCTCGGTGGTGGGCACCAGGCGGCCCCCGGCGCGCTGGAACAGCGGGAAGCCGAGTTGCAGCTCGGCGTGCTGCAGCGTGCGGCTCACGGCTGGCTGGGTGACGTTGATCATGCGGGCCGCCGCGCTCACGCTGCCGGTGAGCATGACGGCGTTGAAGACCTCGATGTGACGCAGGCGCATGGGCCGCTATTGTGCTCGGCCCGCGCCCGCGCTCCTCAGGGCGCCGCGGGCCCGGTGGCCGCCGGTGGCGATGCACCCGGCGAGTCAGCCGGCGGCGTCGACGCCTCTCGCCGGTGGAACACTTTCGCGAACCACAGCGCCACGTCGTCCACGATCGTGAACACGGCCGGGATCACCAGCAGGCTCAGGAAGGTGGAGGTGATCAGCCCGCCGATCACCGACACCGCCATCGGCGAACGGAAGCTGCTGTCGGCCGAGCCCCAGCCCACGGCGATGGGCAGCATGCCCGCGCCCATGGCGATCGTGGTCATCACGATCGGACGCGCGCGCTTGTGGCAGGCGTCCAGGATGGCGTCCAGGCGCGACATCCCGTGCTGGCGCCGCGCCTCGATGGCGTACTCCACCAGCAGGATGGAGTTCTTCGTCGCCACGCCCATCAGCATGATCAGCCCGATCAGCGAGGGCATGGAGAAGCTCTTGTTGGCGATCAGCAGCGCCACGAAGGCCCCGCCCAGCGACAGCGGCAGCGCGGCCAGGATGGTCATCGGGTGCAGGAAGGCCTTGAACAGCAGCACCAGCACGATGTAGATGCACAGCACGCCGGTGAGCATGGCCAGGCCGAAGCTGGCGAACAGCTCGCCCTGTACCTCCGCGTCGCCGATCTCCAGCACCGACACGCCCGGCGGCAGGTTGCGCAAGCTGGGCAGCTTCTCCACCGCCGTCTTCATGTCGCCCAGTGCGATGCCCGCGAGCTCCACCTCGAAGTTGATGTTGCGCGAACGGTCGTAGCGGTCGATCACGGCCGGGCCGCCACCGAACTCCAGCGAGGCCACCTGCCCCAGCATCACCGGGCCGCGCGCGCCGGGCACGGCCAGGCGGCGCAACACGTCCAGGTCGTGGCGCGCCCCCACGTCGAGCTTGACCACGATGGGGATCTGCCGCTGCGGCAGGTTCATCTTGGGCAACAGGTTGTCGTAGTCGCCCACGGTGGCGATGCGCAAAGTCTCGGCGATGGCCGAGCTGGTGACGCCGAGTTCGGCCGCGCGCGCCAGGTCGGGCGTGACGATGATTTCGGTGCGCACCAGCGCGGCGGTGGACTGGATGCTGCCCACGCCGCGGATGGTGCGCAGGTCGCGCTCGACCGCGCGCGCCGCGGTGCTCATCGCGTGCGCATCGGTGCCGGTCAGGGTGAGGATGTATTTCTCGCCCGAGCCGCCCAGGCCCACCTTGCTGCGCACGCCGGGCAGGTTGGACATGGCGTCACGGATCTGGTTTTCGATGCCCTGCTTGCGCGGGCGCTCGCTGCGCGGATCGAGCTGAATGGTGAGCGCGGCCTTGCGCGACTCGGCCGCGCCCTGGGGTGCGAACGGGTCGGTACCGGCCGTGCCCGAGCCGATGGTGGTGTAGACCGATCGCACGTGCGACACCGCCGCCACCAACAGGCGCGCGCGCTCGGCCGTGGCGATGGTCTGCTCCAGCGTGGCGCCGGGCGGCAGTTCCAGGAACACCTGGGTCTGCGAGTTGTCGTCCGGCGGCACGAAGCCCTGCGGCAGCAGCGGGATCAGCATCAGCGAGCCGATGAAGAACAGGCCCGCGCCGAAGCTGGTGATCCAGCGGTGGCGAATGCACCAGCGCGCCCAGTTCTGGTAGCGGTCGAGCCAGGCCGGCTCGTTCTGGTTCTGCGACCAACGCCACAGGCCGCGCGTGATCGGGTTGGTGTCCATCCAGCGCGGCATCTCCTTCTGCACGAAGGGCTTGAGCAGGTAGGCCGCCATCATGGGCGTGAGCGCGCGCGCCACCACCAGCGAGGCGAACACCGCCAACGCCGCCGTCCAGCCGAACTGCTTGAAGAACTTGCCCGGGATGCCGGCCATGAAGGCCGTGGGCAGGAACACGGCGATCAGCGTGAAGGTGGTCGCGATCACCGCGAGGCCGATCTCGTCGGCCGCTTCCATGGCGGCCTGGTACGGTGTCTTGCCCATGCGCATGTGGCGCACGATGTTCTCGACCTCGACGATGGCGTCGTCCACCAGGATGCCGATCACCAGCGACATGGCCAGCAGCGTGACCACGTTGATGGTGAAGCCCATGTAGTACATGCCGATGAAGGCCGGGATGGCCGACAGCGGCAGCGCCACCGCCGACACCACGGTGGCGCGGAAGTCGCGCAGGAACAGCCAGACCACCAGCACGGCCAGGATGGCGCCTTCGTACAGCAGGGTCATGGAGGCGTCGAATTCCTCCTTCACCGGCGTGACGAAGTCGAAGGACTCGGTGATGTGCAGGTCGGGCCGCTGGACGCGCAATTGCTCCAGCTTGGCGCGCACGCCGTCGCCCACCTCGATCTCGCCGGCCCCGCGGCTGCGCGCGATCTCGAAGCCCACCACGGGTTGGCCATCCAGGAAGGCCGCTGCCGTGGGCTCGGCGATGGTGTCCTTCACTTCGGCGATCTGGTCCAGGCGGATGTAGCGGCCATCGCTCAGCGCCACCTGCATGCCCGCCAGCGCCTCGGCCGAGGCCAGTTGCGACAGCGTGCGCAGCGGCTGCTGGCTGCCGCCCAGGTCCACGCGGCCGCCGGCGCTCTCGATCTGCACCTTGGCCAACTGGCGCGACACATCGGTGGCGGTGGCGCCCAGGGCCTGCAGCTTCAGCGGGTCCAGCAGCACCTGCACCTCGCGATCCACGCCGCCCACGCGGTTGACCGCGCCCACGCCGGGCACGGACAGCAGCAGCTTGGACACGTCGTTGTCCACGAACCAGGACAGGGCTTCGGCGTCCATCTTGTCGGACGCGACCGTGAAGGCCAGCACCGCACCGCCGGCCAGTTCCACCTTGTTGACGATGGGGTCGCGCAGGTCGGTGGGCAGCTCGCTGCGCACCTTGGCCACGGCCGAGCGCACGTCGTCCAACGCCTCCTGGGTGTCCTTCTCGATGCGGAACTCCACGGTGAGCGAGACGGTGCCGTCCTGCACCTTGGTGTAGATGTGCTTCAACCCCTGCAGCGAGGCCAGGCTGTTCTCGATGATGCGCGCGACGTCGTTCTCGAGCTGGTTGGGCGAGGCGCCCGGCAGGGCCGCCACCACGGTGATGGTGGGCAGGTCCAGGTCCGGGAAGTTCTGCACCTTCATCTGCTTGAAGGAGAACAGGCCCGCCAGCGTGAGCATGACGAACAGCATCGCCGCCGGAATGGGGTTACGTATCGACCAGGCGGAAACGTTCATGGCTGTGCCCTCGCGCTCACTGCACGACCTTCACAAGGTCGCCCTCGTTGAGGAAGCCCGCGCCCTGCACCGCCACGGACGCGCCCTCCTTCAAGCCGTCGAGGATCTCCACCCGCTCGCCCACGCGGCGGCCGGTGCGCACCTTGAGCTGGCTGGCGCGGTTCTGCTCGTCGATGGCGAAGACGTAGTTGCTGCCGTCGCGCACCACCACCGACTGGCTGGAGACGGTGAGCGCGTCGCTCTGCCCCAGGTCGAAGGCGCCGTGGGCGAAGGTGTTGGCCTTGAGTTCGCCGTGGCGCGGCAGGTCCACGAAGACGAGGATGTTGCGCGTCTGCGGGTCGGCGCTGGGCGCGATGGCGCGCACCTTGCCCTGCACCTCGCGGCCGGTGGCAGCCGTCACGGCCACGGCCTGGCCGATCTTGATGCGGTCGACCTCGCTGGGCGTGACCTCGCCGCGCCACTCCAGGCGGCCCTGGCGCACCAGACGGAACAGCTCCTGCCCCGCGGCCACCACGGCGCCCACGGTGGCCCCGCGCGCGGAGATGACGCCGTCGTCGGGTGCCAACACGCGGGTGTTGCCCAGGCGCACCTCGGTGGCGCCGAGCGCGGCCTTGGCGGCTTCCCACTGCGCCAGCGAAACCTTCTCTTGCGTGAGGTACTGCGCCACCTGCGATTTCGACAACGCGCCGGTGTTTTCGATGGCGCGCGCGCGGTCGGCGTCGGCCTTGGCGTTCTGGTAGCTGGCCTCGGCCTGCATCAGGCTGGCGCGCGCCTGCAAGGTGTCGGCCTGCGTGGTCTCGCGCACGAACTCGGCCAGTACCTGGCCCTTGCGCACCGCGTCGCCCACGTTCACGTTGACCGTGGACAGGCGCAGGCCGTTGACCTCGGCGCCCACGCTGGCCTCTTGCCAGGCGGCGATGTTGCCGTTTGCCTGCAGGCGGATGGGCAATGACTCGCGTTGTGGCTTCGTCACGGTGACGGTAAGCGCGGGCCGGGGCTGCTCGCCTTCGGCAGGGGCGCCGTTCGCACCATTGCCGCTGGTGGCACCGGCACCCGCTGCCGGGGCCTCATCGGCGGGGCGCAGCAGCAGCCAGGCGGCCAGCGCGAGGATGACAAGGGCGAGTGCGGCCAGCGGCCAGAACCAGCGGCGCCGGGGGTTGGGATTGGCGTTCATCGGGCGTTCGAGGCGTTGGGATTCAGGGCGTCGGGACTGAGCGTGGCGGGCACGGCGGCGGGGTCGAAGCCGCCCCCGAGGGCAACGTAGAGCTGCAGCCAGGCGTCCAGGCGCTCCTGCTGCAGGGCCACGGCGCTGCTGTCGGCGTTGAGCTTGAGGCGGCGAGCCTCTTCCAGTTGGCTGAGGTTGGCGAAGCCCACGCGGTAGCGCGCCTCGGTGGCCTCGAAGGAGCGGTTGTAGCCGGCCACGGCCGTCTCCGTGGCGGCCAGGCGCTCGCTCAGGCCCGAGAGCGTGACGAGCGACTGCTCCACCTCGGCCACGGCCTGGCGCAGCGTGCCGGCGTAGGCGCTGGCGGCGGCTTCGTACCGGGCCTGTGCGCTGTCGGCGCTGGCGTGCAGCGCACCGCGCCCCAGCAGCGGCAGGCTCAAGGTGATGGGGCCGATGGACCAGGAGTTGGCGGTGAAGTCGAGCCCGCCGCCCGAGAAGCGGTTGCGCAGCACGCTGCCCTGCAAGGTAAGGCCGGGGCGCAGCGCGGCGTGGGCCACACCCACGTCCTCGCTCGCGGCCACCAGTTCGCGCTGGGCGCGGTACACGTCGGGCCGCTGGCGCAGCACCTCGGCGGGCACGGCGTTCACGGCCAACAGTTGCTCCACGCGGCCGGAGGCCAGCCAGGCGTTCAGGTCGGGCGCGGTGCCCAGTTGGCGCCGCACCTCGGCCTCGGGCTGGGCGGTGATGGCGGCGATCGACTTGATCTGGCGCTCGCACAGCGTTTCCTGGCTGCGCCAGCGCGCCACGCCCTCGGCCGCGCTGGCGCGAGCCAGCGCCGCGTCGGCGGGGGCGCTCAGGCCGGCGCGCTCGGTCACGTCGTTGCTGTCGGCCGTCACGCGGCGCGAATCGCGGTCGTTCAGGGCCACGGCCAACTGCTGGCGGCACAGGCGCTGGCCGAAATAGAGCTGCGCCACCTCGGAGGCCACGAGCACGCGGGCCTCGTGCCAGCCGGCGCCCGCCGCATCCTGGCGGGCCTGGGCGCTGTCCACGCGGGCGGCGCTCTCACCCCACAGGCCCACGGTCCAAGAGGCCTGGAAACCTGCGCTGAGCGTGGTGCCCAGTGGGGTGGTGGCGTCGGTGACACCGCGATTGGCGGTGGCCACGGCATTCACCTGCGGGCGGCCCTGCGCTTCCGCGCCGGCCAGGGCCGCGCGCGCCGCGAACACCTGGGCGCGCGCGCTGGCGATGTCGGGGCTGTGGCGCTGGGCGCGGGCGATCCAGTCGCTGAGCACCGGGTCGTCGAAGCGGGCCCACCAGTCATCCAGGGCCTGGGTGCTGCCTTGGTGGGCCAGCGGTGGCGCCATCCAGCGCTCGGGCAATTCAACGGGCAGGTCGGTTGGCGGCCGGCTCACGCTGCAGGCGCCCACAAGGGCGCTGGCGGCCAGTGCCATGAGCAATCGCGTCATGGTCAAGGAGGGGGTTCCCCTGAATGTTTGTGGTCTGAGCGCCGAGACTCTAGTCGAACTTGACGCCTGAACATTTCAAATCATTTCAATGGCGTAACAGCCATTGCAACGGGGCCCGCGTCGACGCTCAGTCGTCCTCGGCCGCGTCCAGCCCCGGGAACAGCACCTCGGTGAACCCGAAGCGTGCGAAGTCTCGCACCCGCATGGGGTACAGCGTGCCCCAGAGGTGGTCACATTCGTGCTGCACCACGCGGGCGTGAAAGCCCTCGGCCTCGCGGTCGATCGCCTGGCCGAACTCGTCGAAGCCCTGGTAGCGGATGCGCCGCCAGCGCGGCACCACACCCCGCAGGCCGGGCACCGACAGGCAGCCCTCCCAGCCCTCTTCCTCCTCATCGCCCAGCGGCGTGATGGCGGGGTTGATCAGCGTCGTGCGCGGCACCACGGGCGCGTCGGGGTAGCGCGGGGTGGGCGCGCCGCTGCCGAAGATCACCACCTGCAGGTCCACGCCGATCTGCGGCGCGGCCAAGCCCGCGCCGTTGGCGTGGGCCATGGTGTCCTTCAGGTCGGCCACCAGGCGGTGCAGCTCGGGCGTATCAAAGGCGGTGACGGGCTGGGCGTGGCGCAGCAGGCGCGGATCACCCATTTTGAGGATGGCGTGGACGGTCATGAATGAGGCTTGACGGCAGGGGCGCGATGGGGGAAGTTTCGCCGATGACCGCTCCCACGACGAATCCCATGAGACACCACCTGCTTGCATTGGCCTTCACCCTGCCTGCGCTCGCGCACGGCCAGGGCGCCGCCATCTTCAAGGACGCCGACCTCGCGCTCGGCGAAAAGCTGCTGGCCGAACACCAGTGCGCCCAATGCCACACCCGGCAGGTGGGCGGCGACGGCAGCGCCATCTACCGCCCCGCGGGCCGCATCAACAACGCCGGCCTGTTGCGCGGCATGGTGGAAAACTGCAGCACGCGGCTGAACCTGCAACTGTTTCCCGAAGAGGTCACCGCCATCGCGGCGGTGCTCAACCGGGACCACTACCGGTTCAAGCCCTAGATCGGGCCTGGAACGCCCTCAGGCGTTCACCTGCAGGCGCACGCCGTCGCCAGCGAACTCGCGCACCTCGCCGATGTCGGCCGCCTGCGCGAAGCCGTGGCGGCGGAACGTGGCCAGCACCTCGTCCACGCTCGCCGCGTCGCAGGCCACCAGCAGGCCGCCGCTGGTCTGCGGGTCGCTCAGCAAGGCCTGCTCGGTGGCCGCCAGGCCCGCACCCAGGCGCACCTCGTGCCCGTAGGCGGCCCAGTTGCGGCCCGACGCGCCCGTCACCAGGCCGGCCGCCGCCAGTTCACGCACGCCCGGGATCAGCGGCACGCGGCCCCAGTCCAGGTGCACCGCCTTGTCCGCACCACGTGCCATCTCCATCGCATGGCCCGCCAGGCCGAAGCCGGTGATGTCGGTCAGCGCATGCACGCCATCGAGCTTCGCGAGATCGGGGCCAGGCGTGTTCAGGCGCGTGGTGATGTCGATCATGGCGGCGTAGCCCGCCGCGTCGAGCTGTTCCTTCTTGAGCGCGGCCGACAGCACGCCCACGCCCAGCGGCTTGCCCAGCACCAGGCGGTCGCCGGCCTGGGCATCGGCGTTGCGCTTCACGCGCTTGGGGTGCACCAGGCCCAGGGCCACCAGGCCGTAGATGGGCTCGACCGAGTCGATGGTGTGGCCGCCCGCGATGGGGATGCCGGCCGCGCGGCACACGTCCTGCCCGCCCTGCAGGATGCGGCCGATCGTGTCGGTGCTGAGCACGCTGATGGGCATGCCCACCAGGGCCAGCGCCATGATGGGCGTGCCGCCCATCGCGTAGACATCGCTGATGGCGTTGGTGGCCGCGATGCGCCCGAATTCGTACGGGTCGTCCACGATGGGCATGAAGAAATCGGTGGTGGCGATCAGCGCCTGCTCGTCGTTGAGCTGGTAGACGGCCGCGTCGTCGGCGGTCTCGATGCCGACCAGCAGTTCCTTCGGCAGGGGCAGACCGGTGCTGCCCTTGAGGATGTCGCTGAGCACACCGGGCGCGATCTTGCAGCCGCAGCCGCCGCCGTGCGACAGGCTGGTGAGGCGGGGCTGGGTGGCGGCGTTGGGGGTGGGGGCGTTCACGGGAGGTCTCCGGTTCGGGGGCCTGTGCCGCTGGGGCGCAGGCAGTCGTTGAGCAGGTCCAGCAGCGCCTGGCGTTCGGCCTCGGGGGCGAACAGCGGCGCGCGACCGGCGCATTGTGCGGCCAGGCGCGCGAGCCTGCCATCGTCGCGGGCCATGCCCTCACGGCAGTCGCGCAGCAGCGCCGCCAGCGCGGCGGCGTCGCCCACGGGGAAGTAGCCCTCGTACGCCTCGCCGAGCATGCCCAGGTTGCCGTCGATGCGCGAGGCCAGCACCGGTGTGCCAACGCGCACCGCCTCCAGCACGGCGTGCGCGCCACCTTCGATGCGGCTGGCCTGCACCAGCAGGTGCGCGCGCTGCAGGCGACGCAGCACCTCGGCGTGCGACAGCGGGCCGAGCCATCGGTAGTGCGGACAGGCCTGCGCGGTGGCGCGCGCGGCTTCGCCCAGCGCGGGGTCGATCGCCTCGCCGATGTGGTCGATGCGGATGCCCTCCTGTGACCCGAGGAGGCGCGCGGCCTCGAACACGGTCTCGGGCGATTTCTCGTCGCGCAGGTGGCCCACCACCAGCGCGCGCAGAAAGCCCCTGGGCTTGGGCAAGGCCACGCGTGAGGGGCTGGACTGGAACACCACGCGGCAGCGCGCGCGCAGGTGCGCCGGCAGCGCCAGCGGCCCGCGCTCCTGCAGCACCACAAGCCGGTGCGCGCATTCGATCGAGCGCCGCGCCGCGGCGTCGTGGTGAATGTCGCGGTACAGGTCGGTGCCGGTGAGCACCACCACCAGCGGCGCCTGCGGATGCGCCTCGGCCCAGGCCGCGATGGAGCCGGCCGAGCGCCGCGCGTGCAGCGCGATCAGGGCCACGGGCGTCTCATGCAGGCTGGCATCGGGCCATTGGCGCGCGATCGCCACCCGATAATGGCCCGCCAGCAGGCGCGCCCAGCGTTGGGTGGTCTGCCAATTGCCGTTGTTGGCGTCGGCCAGTGCCGGCGTGACGATGCACAACAGGGGTTTGCGAATGGAGGCCATCGAGCGGCTCATTGTGTCGGAGCCCGACACCCCACCCGCCACCCCGCCCGGCGCGGCGGCCGAGCAGGCCCGCCGCGCCGGGCGGGACACGCTGGCGCAATTGCTGCGCCGCACGCGCACGCGCACGCTGCGCCTGGCCCAGGCCTTCGAAGCCGCGCTGGGCCCCGCGCTGGCGGTGCCACAGTCGCCCGAACTCAACCCGCCGCTGTGGGAGCTCGGCCACATCGCCTGGTTCACCGACCGCTGGGTCGCGCGCCAGCCCGCGCATCAGCGCGAACGCGGCGCGCGCGCCGACCCCACCGCAACGCTGGCCCCCGCCCGCCAGGCCGCGCGCGGCCTCGACGCCGACGCGCTGTACGACAGCAGCGGCGTGCCGCACGACGCGCGCTGGTCGTTGCCGTTGCCCGACCTGGCAGCCACGCGCGCCGACCTGCAGGCCAGCCTGGACGAGACCCTCGCCCTGCTGGCGCGCGCGCCCGACACCGACGACGGCCTCTACGCCTTTCGCCTGGCGCTGTTCCACGAAGACATGCACGACGAGGCCTGGTGCTACATGGCGCAGGCGCTCGACATCGACGCGGGCGAATCGGCGCCACCACCGCCGGCCGCGAACGACAGCACCTTGTCTTTGGACGCCTGCGTGTGGACCCTGGGCTGGCAGGGCCCCGGCTTCGCCTTCGACAACGAACTGGGCAGCCAGACCGTCGAACTCGCGCCCTTCGACATCGACGCGCAGGCCGTGAGCTGGGCGCGCTACCTGCCCGCCGTCGACGCACGCGCCGTGCCCGTGCCGCGCTACCTGAAACACGACAACGGCCGCTGGTGGCAGCGCGCCGCCGGCCAGTGGCACGCGCTGGACCTGTCGGCCCCCGCCTGCCACCTGAGCGCCACCGAAGCCCTGGCCTGGTGCGCCTGGGCCGCCCGGCGCCTGCCCACCGAGGCCGAATGGGAACACGCCGCCCACCACGCGCCGGGCTTCCACTGGGGCCAGGTGTGGGAATGGACCGCCAGCCCCTTCGCGCCCTCCCCCGGCTTCGAGCCACACCCCTACCGCGACTACTCGCAACCCTGGTTCGACGGCCGCCCCGTGCTCAAGGGGGCGAGCTGGGCCACGGCGCCGCAGATGCGCCACCCCCGGTACCGCAACTTCTTCACCGCCGACCGCTGCGACATCCTGGCCGGGTTTCGCAGCGTGGCGCTGCCCCGATGACCCTGGCGCGCAGGACGGCCGCGCCATCCGGTTTCTAATGCGGCCTTCGTTCACGCACCGGAGCCCGCCGTTTTGGAGATCGCCCTCGAACACGTCAGCGCACGCCACGCCGCCGCACGCGCGGCGCAGGCACCCGCCCTGCAAGGCCTGAGCCTGCGCGTGGCCGCGGGGGAGCACGTGGCCGTCATCGGTCCCTCGGGCGCCGGCAAGACCACGCTGCTGCAGCTCATGGCCTGCGCCATGCCGCCCAGCGCGGGCCAGGTGCAACTGGACGGCGCGTCGCCGTGGTCGCTGCCGCGCGCCGACCTGCAGCGCCTGCGCGCCCGCTTGCTGCTGGCACCGCAGGTGCCGCCGCTGCCGCCGCGCCAGCGCGTGGTCACCGCCGTGCTCGCGGCACGGCTGCCGTCCATGGGCCTGTGGGCCAGCCTGCGTTCGCTGCTGCGCCCGTCCGACATTCCCGCCGCCTTCGCCGCGCTCGAGCGCTTCGACCTCGGCGACAAGCTCTTCGAGCGCGTGGACCGCCTCTCCGGCGGCGAGCGCCAGCGCGTGGGCCTGGCGCGCGCCCTGCTCGCCCCCGCCCCCGCCTGGCTGGTGGACGAGCCGCTCTCGGCCCTGGACCCGACGCGCGCGCGCCAGGCCATCCACACCCTCATCGGCGGCGCGCGCGAGCACCGCGCCACGCTGGTGGCCACGCTGCACCAGGTCGACGTGGCGCTGGCGCATTTCCCGCGCATCGTCGGCCTGCGCGACGGCCAGCTCGCCTTCGACCTGCCGGCCGCCGAGGTCAGCAGCGAACGCCTTGCCACGCTGTACGACCAGTTCGAACACGAACTGCAGGGCAG
>NZ_CCAE010000086.1 GCF_000723405.1 Hydrogenophaga intermedia
TCCACCAAGAGTTGAAGTGGACTCGAGGCTCCTATGAACCGCCTCGGCTTTCAAGATGGGCTGACTGGACGCTCACTGAACGATAGCTCTGGCTACCTGGTGACCGAGAAGGTGGTCAAGCGCTTCGACGAAGCGCTGGCCGTCGACGAGGTGTCCCTGTCGATCCGCAAGGGCGAGATCTTCGCCCTGCTTGGCAGCTCGGGCTGCGGCAAATCGACGCTGCTGCGCATGCTCGCGGGCTTCGAGACGCCCACGTCCGGGCGCATCCTTCTCGGTGGGCAGGACGTGGCTGCGGTGCCGCCTTACGAGCGGCCGGTGAACATGATGTTCCAGAGCTACGCGCTGTTCCCGCACCTGACGGTGTGGGAGAACGTGGCCTTCGGCCTCAAGCGCGAGGGACTGCCGAAGGCCGAGGTGCAACAGCGCACCGACGAGATGCTGGGCCTGGTGCAGCTCACGCCGTTTGCCAAGCGAAAGCCGCACCAGCTCTCGGGCGGGCAGCAGCAACGTGTAGCGCTGGCGCGCAGCCTGGCCAAGCGTCCCAAGCTGCTGCTGCTGGACGAACCGCTGGGCGCGCTGGACAAGAAGCTGCGCGAGCAGACGCAGTTCGAGCTGGTCAACATCATCGAGAAGGTGGGCGTGACCTGCGTGATGGTCACGCACGACCAGGAAGAGGCCATGACCATGGCCAGCCGCATCGCGATCATGAGCAAGGGGCGGGTGCTGCAGGTGGGCTCGCCGTCCGAGATCTACGAGCACCCGGTGAACCGCTTCGTGGCCGACTTCATCGGCAACGTGAATCTGTTCGAGGGCAAGCTCAGTGTCGATGAGCCCGACCGCTGCGCCGTCGAGAGCGGCATTGGCCAGATCCACGTGGGCCACGGCATGCCGGGCACGCTGAACATGCCCGTGGCCTTCGCCGTGCGGCCCGAGAAGATCGAGATCAGCAAGCAGCCGCCACCGCCCGACGCGGGCCCGAACGTCTTCAAGGGCAAGGTCAAGGAGATCGCCTACTTCGGCGCGCACAACACCTTCATCGTGCAGGCCGCCAATGGCCAGCGCGTGAAGATCACCGAGGCCAATACCTCGCGCCACGACCTCTCCGACATCACCTGGGAGGACGAGGTGAGCTTCTGGTGGTCCGACACGGCGGGCGTGGTGCTGCGCGACTGAAACAGGGGCTGACCATGAACTTCCCCATACCCGGCAAGCGCTTCGTCATCGGCGTGCCCTATGGCTGGCTGCTGCTGTTCTTCTTCCTGCCCTTCCTGATCCTGCTGTACATCAGCTTCGTGGACATGGGCGGCGACATCAGCCCCTTCAAGCCGCTGTGGGACCCGGTCTCCGGCGTGCTGCACCTGAAGTACGAGAACTACCTCGATATCTTCCGCACGGAAGAGGGCGCGCCGCTGTTTCGCACGCTCTACATCGACTCGTACCTGCGATCCATTTGGTACGCGCTGCTCACGGCCATCTTCTGCCTGGTGATCGGCTACCCCTTTGCGTACTTCATCGCGCGCTCGCCGGCCAGCGTGCGGCCCGCGCTGCTGCTGCTGGTGATGCTGCCGTTCTGGACGTCGTTCCTGCTGCGCGTGTACGCCTGGAAGGGCCTGCTGGCCGACCAGGGCGTGATCAACCGCTTCATGATGGCCATCGGCATCACCAGCGAGCCCATTCCCATGCTGTACACCAACGTGTCGATGCTGGTGGGCATGACCTACGTGTACCTGCCCTTCATGATCCTGCCGCTGTACGCCAACCTGGTGAAGATGGACTTCCGTTTGCTGGAGGCTGCGTACGACCTGGGCACCACGCCCTTCAAGGCCTTCTGGCTCGTCACCGTGCCGCTGTCCAAGGCCGGCATCATCGCGGGCTTCATGCTGGTGTTCATCCCATGTGTGGGCGAGTTCGTGATCCCCTCGTTGCTGGGTGGTCCCGAGAACTACATGATCGGGCGCGTGGTGTGGGACGAGATGTTCACCGCCAACGATTGGCCCAAGGCCACCGCGCTGGCCGTGGTGATGATCGCGATCATCGTGATTCCGCTGGCGTTCTATTACAAGTACGCGGGCGAGCAAGCCGAACAACGCTGAGGAGGCACACGCATGAAACCCTTCCTCGAAAAGCATTTCGGCAAGCTCTGGTTGCTGGTGGTCTTCGGCTTCCTGTACTTGCCGCTGGCCTTCATGGTGCTGTTCTCGTTCAACAGCACGCGCACGGACGCGCGCTTCACCGGCTTCTCGATGCGTTGGTACGAGGCCCTGCTCAACGACAGCAAGATCGTGGACGGCTTCTTCCTGTCGCTCAAGATCGCGGCCGTCACGGGCCTGCTGTCGGCGGTGCTGGCCACCTTCGCGGCCTTCGTGCTGGTGCGCTACCGGCGCTTCCTCGGCCGCACGGTGTTCAGCGGCATGGTGAACGCGCCGCTGGTGATGCCCGAGGTGATCATCGGCCTGTCGCTGCTGCTGCTGTTCGTGGGGGCGCAGAACCTCTTTGGCTGGCCGCAGCGGGGCATGCTCACCATCGTCCTGGGCCACACGCTGCTGGGCATGGCCTATGGCATGGTGGTGATCCAGAGCCGCCTGCTGGAGATGGACCGCTCGATCGAGGAGGCCGCCATGGACCTGGGCGCGCGGCCGCACCAGGTGTTCTTCCTGGTGACGCTGCCCAACATCTTCCAGGCCATCCTGGCGGCTTTCCTGCTGGCCTTCACGCTGTCCTTCGACGATGTGGTGATCACCGAATTCCTGAGCGGCCCGGGCGTCAGCACGCTGCCGCAGGTGATCTTCGGCTACGCGCGTCGCGGCATCAACCCGACGATCTACGCGGCGGCGACGATCCTCATCGTGACGGTGACCGTCGTGGTGGTGGCCTACGCGGTGTGGGTGGCGCGGGCCACGCGCAAGCGCGAGCGGGAGATGGCGGCGGCGATCCGGGGGTGAGCGAAGCCGGAGCAGGCTGTGGCGCCGCCGCCGCAGCCTAGGCATTTGGAATGGGTCGAAGAATAGAACTTAGGTTCTAGGATCGGCGGTTCTCCCTTCGGGGAGAGCCTTTCCAATCACCCATCCACGGACCATGAAAATCGCCCCGCTCGCCTTTGTCGCCGCCGCCAGCCTGATGGCCTTGTCTGCCGCACAGGCCCAAACCACGCCTCCCGCCGCCAACCCCAAGCTGTACGCCGAAATCGGGTACGTCGCGACCGACCTCAAGGTCACGGCCGGCCCCGATTCGCTCAAGGCCTCGCCCGGCCTGGTGTCCGGCATCTTCGGCTACCAGCCGCATCCCAACTTCGCCGTCGAAGGCTTCCTGGGCTTCGGCGCAGGCAAAGACAAGGTCCAGCTCAACGGGGCGGCCGTGCCGGTGGAGGTCAAGCTGGGCACCATGGTCGGCGTGTTCGCCCGCCCCAGCGTCGCCCTCGGCGAGACCGTGGAGCTGTTTGGCCGCATCGGCTGGATGCACACCGAGCTCAAGACTTCCGCGCCCGGCCTCAGCGTGACGGAGAAGGACTCCAGCGTGGCCTATGGCATCGGCGCCAACTTCAACCTGTCCAGGACCTCCTACCTGCAGGCCAGCTGGACGAGTTTCTACAAGAAGGACGACACCAAGATCGAAGGTTTTGGCCTGGCCTACGGCCTGCGCTTCTGAGCCTGCGCCACGCCGCTCCCACAAGCCACCTTCGGGTGGCTTTTTCATGTCATCGCCTTCCCAGTGGACAGGAGCGGGCAGAACAAAGTGGATGTTCGCGGCGTTGGGGATGAGGCGTAGCATGGGGCGGATTGCCTACCCCGCTGCACCATGACCACCACCTCGCTCCCCTCCTTGTCCCTCGACGGCCGCGCCTTCATCAACGGTGAGCGCATCGCCGCGCGCGACGGCCAGACCTTCGATTGCTTCTCGCCCGTGGACGGGCGCCTGCTGGCCCCCGTGGCGCGCGGTCAGGCCGCGACATCGACGCCGCCGTGAGCGCCGCGCGCGCCGCCTTCGAGGACCGCCGCTGGGCCGGCCTGCCGCCCGCGAAGCGCAAGCGCGTGATGCAGGCTTTCGCGGACCAGATCCAGCAGCACGCCGACGAACTCGCGCTGACCGAGACGCTGGACATGGGCAAGCCCGTGCGCTACGCGCGCGCCGTGGACGTGAACAGCGCGGCCAACTGCATCCGTTGGTACGGCGAGGCGGTGGACAAGGTGTACGACGAGATCGCACCCACGCCGGACACGGCGCTGGCGCTGATCACGCGCGAGCCCCTGGGTGTGGTGGGCGTGATCGTGCCCTGGAACTACCCGATGATCATGGCGGCCTGGAAGATCGCGCCGGCCCTGGCCGCCGGCAATTCGGTGGTGTTGAAGCCCAGCGAGAAGAGCCCGCTGACCGCGCTGCGCCTGGCCGAGCTGGCGCTGGCTGCGGGCATTCCGCCCGGCGTGTTCAACGTGGTGCCCGGCTTCGGCCCCGAGGCGGGCAGCCCGCTGGCGCTGCACATGGACGTGGACTGCATCGCCTTCACCGGCAGCACGCGCGTGGGCAAGCAGATCCACGTGATGGCGGGGCAGAGCAATCTGAAGCGCGCCTGGACGGAGCTGGGCGGCAAGTCGCCCAACATCGTATTCGCCGACTGCCCTGACATCGACAAGGCCGTGGAGGCCGCGGTGGGCAGCATCTTCTTCAACCAGGGCGAGAGTTGCAACGCGCCCTCGCGCCTGTTCGTGGAGGCGTCCATCAAGGAGGCCTTCCTGGAGAAAGCATTGAAGCTGGTGCCGCAGTACCAGCCGGGCAACCCGCTGGAGAAATCCACGGTGATGGGCGCCATCGTCGACAGGACGCAGATGGACACGGTGCTGCGCTACATCGACAGCGGCAAGAAGGAGGGCGCCAAGCTGCTGGCAGGCGGCGAGGCGGCCGAGCCGGTGAAGGGCGGCTGCTACGTGCTGCCCACCATCTTCGACGGCGTGAAGAACGACATGACCATTGCACGCGAGGAGATCTTCGGCCCGGTGCTGTCGGTGCTGTCCTTCACCGATGCGGCCGACGTGGTGAAGCAGGCCAACAGCAACATCTACGGCCTGCAGGCCGCGGTGTGGACGCGCGACATCAACAAGGCGCACGGCGTGGCGCGCGCGCTGCGCGCGGGCACGGTGCATGTGAACCAGTACGACGAGGACGACATCACCGTGCCCTTCGGCGGCTTCAAGCAGAGCGGCGTGGGCCGCGACAAGTCGCTGCACGCCTTCGACAAGTACACCGAGGTGAAAACCACCTGGATACGGATTGACTCCCCCCTGCACCGCTGACGCGGTGTCCCCCCGAGGGGGACGGCCGCTGCGGCCCGGCAAAGCCGGTTCCGCGCAGCCCTCGACCAGACATTTCGCGCCACCAGGCGCGCTGCGAAGGAGACCGACATGAACGCTCCACAGAAGCCGGAGAGCCTCAGCGCCCCGCACACCAACGCCGCCTGGCATCAGCGCCGGCTCGCGGCCACGCCGCGCGGCGTGGGCGTGTTCGGCGATTTCTTCATCGAGCGCGCGAAGAACGCCGAGCTGTGGGACATCGAGGGCCGCCGCTTCATCGACTTCGCGGGCGGCATCGCGGTGCTCAACACGGGGCATGTGCACCCGAAGGTGCAGGCCGCCATCGCGGCGCAACTGCAGCGCTTCACACACAGTTGCTATCAGGTGGTGCCGTATGCGGAGTACGTGTCGCTGGCCGAGCGCATCAACGCCATCGTGCCGATCGACGGACCGGCGAAGACGGCGTTCTTCTCCACCGGCGCGGAGGCGATCGAGAACGCGATGAAGATCGCGCGCGCGGCCACGAGGCGCAGCGGGATCATCGCGTTTGGCGGGGCCTTTCATGGCCGCAGCCTGTTCGCGGTGTCACTCACGGGCAAGGTGCAGCCCTACAAGGCCGGCTTCGGGCCATTCCCGCCCGAGGTCTACCACGTGCCCTTTCCGATGCACGCCGATTCGTTCGAGCTGGCGAAGCAGTCGATGGAGCACCTGTTCAAGGCCGACATCGAGCCCGCTCGGGTCGCGGCCATCGTGTTCGAGCCGGTGCAGGGCGAGGGTGGCTTCAATCCCATCCTGCCGGCAGCCGTGCAGTGGCTGCGCGGGCTGTGCGACGCGCACGGCATCCTGCTCATCGCCGACGAGGTGCAGACCGGCTTCGCGCGCACGGGCCGCATGTTCGCCATGGAGCACTACGGCGTGAAGCCCGACCTGATGACGTTGGCCAAGAGCATGGCCGGCGGCACCACGCTGTCGGCCGTCTGCGGGCGCGCCGCCGTGATGGACGGCCCGGCGCCCGGTGGTCTGGGCGGCACCTACGCGGGCCATCCGCTGGCCGTCGCCGCGGCGCACGCGGTGCTGGACGTGATGGCCGAAGAGAAGTTGTGCGAGCGCGCGCAGCGCCTGGGTGACCAGCTCATCGCCTACCTCGCCGCGAAGCGCGCGGTGCACAAACGCATTGGTGACGTGCGTGGTCTGGGCGCCATGGTGGCCTGCGAGTTCGTGGACCCGAAGACCGGCGCGCCCGACGCCGAGATGACGAAGCGGGTGCAGATGGCGGCGCTGCAGCGCGGCCTGCTGCTGCTGACCTGCGGCGTCAACGCCAACGTGATCCGCTTCCTGTTCCCGCTCACCATCGAGGACGCGGTGTTCGAAGAGGGCCTGTCGGTCTTCAGCGCCGCGCTGGCCGAGGTGGCCGCTTGAACGACAGCGCCGCGCGCCTGGGGCAGGCGCTCGATGCCCTGGACTCGCGCGCGGCAGAACTGCGCTCGCAAGGCGTGCATTCGGTGTTGGCCACTTTCACCGATCTGCTCGGCACACCCAAGGGCAAGCTGGTGCCGCTGGAGGGCCTGGCCGATGCGGTGGCCGTGGGCGCGGGATTCGCGGGGCCCAGCATCGTGGGCACGGGCCTGCCGCGCATGGGCGCGCGCAGCGAGTACTTCGGCCGCGTGTTGCCTGAGACACTGCGCCCCTTGCCCTTCATGCCCGGTGTGGCGCATGCGGTGTGCGACGGCTTTGCGGATGGCGAGCCGCTGGACACCGACCCGCGCGGCGCGCTCAAGCGCCAGGTGGCGCGGCTGCGCGAACGCGGCTGGACGCTGTGGGTGGGCATCGAGCCCGAATTCTTCCTGCTCAAGCGCGGCGCCGACGGCCGCTGGTGCGTGGCTGATGCGCAGGACACGCTGGCCAAGCCCTCGTACGACCTGCGCGCCATCGGCCGCAACCTGGGGTTCCTGGACGACATGCGCCAGGCCCTCACGGCCCTGGGCTTCGAGCTGCAACAGATGGACCACGAGGACGCCATCGGCCAGTACGAGATCAACTACCGGCACGACGACGCGCTCGCGGCTGCCGACCGCTACCAGCTCTTCAAGCTCACGGCCCAGGCCGTGGCCGATCGTCACGGCAGCGTGTTTTCCACCATGCCGAAGCCCTTGGCGGGTGCGCCGGGCAGCGGCTTGCACTTTCACCTGAGCCTGACGGATGACGGTGGCGTACCGCAGATGGCCGACGGCGCGGGCGCCCTGGGCCTGAGCGAGACGGGCTGGCGCTTCGCGGCCGGCCTGCTGCAACACGCGGACGCACTGGCGGCGCTGTGCGCACCCACAGTCAACAGCTACAAGCGCCTGGCCGCGAGCCGCAGCGCCTCCGGCACCACCTGGTCGCCCGTGTGGAAGGCTATCGGCGAGAACAACCGCACCTGCCTGCTGCGGGCGGTGGCGGGGCGGCTGGAGTGGCGCCTGCCGGACCCGAGCTGCAACGTCTACCTGGCGCTGGCGGCCACGCTGGCGGCGGGGCTGGATGGCATCGACCAGGGCCTCGTCGCGCCCAAGCCCTGCAAGGACGACCTGTACGAACGCCACGCGCGCGGCGAGCCGTTGCCCGATCGCCTGCCGCGCGACCTGCACGACGCGCTGCTGGCGCTGGAGGGCGATGCCGTGCTGCGCACTGCGCTGGGCGAGCCGCTGGTGGAGCAGTACCTGACGCTCAAGCGCGGCGAGTGGGCGGAGTACCACGCGCAGGTGAGCGATTGGGAGCTGGAGCGCTACGCCAACGGCTGATGCGGGCCAGGGGACGCGATCGGGATAATCGCCCGCGTGAGTTCCCCAAGCACCGCCGTCGACGGCACCCGGACCTGGACCAAGACCACCGACCGCCCGCTGCGAAGCTGGCGCAAGTCGGCGGGCGTGTGGCTCTTCGCGCACTTCGTGGGCGTGCCCATTCCCTGGGCGGCCGCGCGCCAGACCGATGCGCGCGCCTTGCTCGCGCACGAGCACGAACGCCTGCTGGCCCTGGCCGCCGTGGGCGAGCATGTGCCGCATGTCATCGGCTTCGATGGCCACACCCTGGTCACCAGCGACGTGGGCCCCACGCTGGACCACCTGCTGTTCCAGCGCACACCCGAGGAGCGCCTGCCTTTGATGCAGGCGGCCGCTGCCGACCTGGCGGGGTTTCACGCTCGCGGCCAGTGGCATGGTGGCGCGCAGGCGCGCAACATCACCTGGGACGGCGAACGTTTCGCGCGGCTGGACTTTGAGGAGCCCCTGGTGCCAGGCCTGGCGCTGGACATGGTGCAGCGCTATGACGTGCTGCAGCTGGTGCTCTCATTGGCGCGCCTGATCGAGCCGCTGGGGCCGGGCGCGGTGAACGCGGTACTGCAGGCCTATGCGACGGCGGACGCGGCGCAGGGTGAAGCGCTGCGCGGTTTCATCGCACACCTGTTGCCGCGCTTGCAGCGGGTGTCGCGCATCGCGGCCTGGTCGCGCCGGCTGGACACGTCGCGCGAGCTGATGCGGCTGCGCACCGTGCTCGCGGGCATGGCGGCCTTCGTGGCCGGGCGCTGAGGCCCCTCAGGTTCTGTACGACGGGTCCATGCGCTCGAGCTTGCGCAACAACGCGGGCCAGGCGATCTGCGCGCCCTGGCCGGCGGTGGCCACGCGCATCACGTCGGCCATGCCCGCGAGGATGCGCGGGTCCACCTGGGTGAGCTCGCCGCCGCCGTAAGCGTTCCGCGAACCCATCTTTCATCTCACCGTTGAAGCTGCGAACCTCGGGTCTTCGCAATCAACGAACGAGACGAGGTGGACATGGATCGACAGCAGATGGAACGGTGCCTGGAGCAAGTGGCGGCGTATCGTGCCTCTGGCCAGAAGGCGCAGGTATGGGCCGAGGCCAACGGGGTGCCAGCGGGAACGCTGCAAAGCTGGTGCGCACATGCGCGGCGCTGGCAGGCGCGGCTCGACGGCGTCAGCCCTGAGCCCTCGCCAGCCGCCAGGCCGAGCGGCTTCGTGGCCGCCCGCGTGGCGCCTGGTGCCGCATCGACATCGGTGCGCGTCGAATTGAACGTGGGAGGCACCCGGCTCGATCTGCATTGGCCGCTGGCGCACACGCGTGAACTCGCTTCGCTGCTGCGGGAGTTCGGCCGATGATTCGCATCGACGTCATCTGGCTGGCGCTTGGCGCGGCCGACCTGCGCGGGGGCATCGACACGCTGTTGGCCCAAGTGGTGCGCGGCTTCGCGCTGGGCGCGCAAGCCCACCACGCCTACGTGTTTGCCAACCGCCGCGCCGACCGGCTCAAGGTGCTGGTCTACGACGGCGCGGGCATGTGGCTGTGCACCCGGCGGCTGCAAGCGGGCAGCTTCGCCTGGCCGCGCCAGGACACGGGGTCACTTCAACTCACGCGCGAGCAGTTCGACTGGCTCGTCGCGGGCCTGCCGTGGCAGCGCCTGGGCAGCGCGCAGCCGCAGTCGATCACGGTGGTCTGAATGCGCTCGATTCGAGGTCGGGATTTGCGCGTTTGTCTATTGGAGAAAGTCATGCCTCGCGCGCACGCGCGCGCGAGGCATGATGGCGGCCATGCTCGAAGGCCCGGACACCCACACGATCGATGCGCCGGGCGCACTGGATTCGATGCAGGAGCTGCGCGATGTGATCGGGCGCATGCAAGGCGAGCTGAAGTTCAAGCAAACCAGGATCGAGGCGCTGAACTTCGAGATCGCGCGGCTGAAGCGCTGGCGCTTCGGCTCCTCCAGCGAGAGCCTGGAGACGAGCACGCAGGCGGTGCTGTTCGATCAGATCCTGGCCGACACGGCGCTGGAAGACCGCGCCGCCCAGCAAGACCAGAAGCCACCGGTAGCGCCACCCCGGGCCAAAGGCCAGGCGGTGCGCCAGGCGCTGCCGGCGAGCCTGCCGCGCATCGATCACCATCACGAGATCGAGCAGACCCACTGCGAGTGCGGCCAGCCCTTCAAGCGCATCGGCCAAGAAGTCAGCGAGCAGCTCGATTGCGTGCCGGCCCAATTCTTCGTGCTGCGCCATATCCGCGGCAAGTACGCCTGCACGTGCTGCCAGACGATCCAGGCCGCGCCGATGCCCGCGCAGATCATCGACAAAGGCATCCCCGCGCCGGGCCTGCTCGCGCAGGTGGTGGTGGCCAAGCACGACGATCACTTGCCGCTGTACCGGCAGGAAGAGATCTACGCGCGCTCTGGCGTGCACATCCCGCGCTCGAGCATGGCCCAGTGGATCGGCATCTGCGGGGTGCGTCTGGCACCGCTGGCCGATGCACTGAAGGGCTTCATCCTCAGCCACGGTGTGATCCACGCCGACGAGACGCCGGTGTCGCTGCTGGCGCCGGGGCGCGGCAAGACCAAACGGGCCTACGTCTGGGTCTACCGCACGACCAACTTCGTGGCCCAGCGCGCGGTGCTGTTCGACTTCACCGCCAGCCGCGCCGGCGAACATCCGCGGCGCGTGCTGCGAGGCTTCGGCGGCACGCTGGTCAGCGACGATTACAGCGGCTATTTTGGGCTTCAGGCGCAAGGCGTCAGCGCCGCACTATGCTGGGCCCACGCGCGGCGCAAGCTGTTCGAGGCGCACGAGTTCAACGCCAGCCAGATCGCCGGCCAGGCGGTGGCGCTGATCGCAAAGCTGTACGAGGTCGAGCGCGAGGCGCGCGAACTCGAACCCCAGGCACGGTGGCTGCTGCGCCAGCAACGCTCCAGGCCCATCGTCCAGGCCCTGCACCTCTGGCTGACCGGGCAGCGCCAGAAGCTGGCCAATGCCGACGTGACGGCCAAGGCGATCGATTATTCGCTGAGCAATTGGCGCGCGCTCACGCGCTACCTGGACGACGGCGACGTCCCAATCGACAACAACGCGGCGGAGAACGCGGTGCGCCCGCTGTGCGTTGGCCGCAAGAATTGGCTTTTTGTAGGCTCGCAGCAGGCCGGCGAGCGCGCTGGCGTGGTCATGAGCCTGATCGAGTCGGCCAAACTAAACGGGCACGATCCCTGGGCCTACCTCAAGGACGTCTTCGAGCGTCTGCCCACGCTCAAGCAGCGCGACCTCGCGCAGCTGCTGCCGCACAACTGGCGGCCTGCCACCGACATCGCCGTGCCAAACGCGGCGCTCGCCGCCGCCGCGTAGAACCATCCTTCAACACGCCGTCATCGACGGCGCAAGGGTGTCGTTCGCGGAACGCTTACCCGCCGCCGGCCAGCGCGTCGATCTGGATGCGGCAGGTGTTCTCGAACGTGTACATCGAGAGGAAGGCGTCGGCGATGGAGCGGCCCACGGTGAGCAGGCCGTGGTTGCGCAGCACCAGGTAGTTGGCTTTCCCCAGGTCGGCCTGCAGGCGCGGCTTCTCGTCCGGGCGGAAGGCCACGCCTTCATAGGCGTGGTACGCGAGCGAGGCCAGCACGAAGGTGCTCTGCTGGCTGATCGGCAGGATGCCGTGCTTCTGAGCGCTCACCGCCACGCCCGCGCGGGTGTGGGTGTGCAGCACGCACTGCGCCTCGGGCCGCGCCTCGTGCACGGCGCTGTGGATGACGAAGCCCGCCGGATTTACCGGGAAGGGCGTGTCGTGCAGCTTGTTGCAGGCCATGTCCACTTTCACCAGGCTGCTGGCGGTGATCTCGTCGAACATCAGCCCGTAGGGGTTGATGAGGAAGTGGTGTTCACCGCCCGTGACGCTGTCGGGCAGCTTGGCGCTGATGTGGGTGAAGACCAGGTCGCTCCAGCCATAGGCGGCCACCAGGCGGTAGCAGGCGGCGAGGTCGCAGCGCAGCGCCCATTCTTCGGCGCTGACGACTTCCTTGAGGGAGGGGATGTGCATGGCGTGTCTCCGCGGCCACCTCGGGGGCTGGGCGGCCAGACACGCACTCTAGGCCTGAAGCCGGGGCCTGCGCTGTCCGTGCAGCGACAGGCCGGCGCGGTCGTCGCTCAGCCCTTGGTCTTGCAGGTGCTGATGCCGAACATGGCGTAGGGCGGGCACCAGCCCATCAGGCCGGTGAGCAGGGGCAGGGCGCCCAGCCAGCCCCACCAGCCCACGGTGCCGGTGGCGGCCAGGGCGATCAGCACGAGGCCGACGAGGATGCGAAGGCTGCGGTCGATGCCGCCGACATTGGGGGTCATGGTGTTCTCCATCAGCGAACGATGATGTTCACCACCATTGGACGCTGTGGCGCGCGCGCAGGACTTGATCCAGATCAGGGCCGCGTCGCGTGTTCCAGTTGTCGCAGCCAATGCATTGCATGTGAGCGCTCGCTACCGCACATGTCTTGACTGGGCCTTAGTGAGGCGCAGACGGCGGGCCGCTCGGGCCGGCCGAACAGGCGGCAGCGCAGGGCCTCGTCCAGGTGCGGGCAGGGCTGGCCGGCGGGCTTGCCCTGGGGCAGGCCCGGCAGAGCGCTGCTGATCGAGGGCGCGATGCAGCAGGCAGCGCAGCCCGGTCGGCAGTCCATGCTCAGTCCGGTGCGTGGAGCTTGCGCGCGCCGTGCAGGGCCTGTTCCACCACGCCTTGCACGGCTGCCTGGGCGAGGCCGCTGATCAACTGGCCCTTGTCGTCGAAGGCCTCGGCGGCTTTGCTCAGCGCGTACTGCTTCGGCGTCAGCCAGCACTGCAGGTTCAGGAGCAGCGGCGACAGGTGTGAAAGGCTGCGCAGCCCGCCGAGCGCGCCGGGCGAGGCGCTGAGCAGGCCCACCACCTTGCCCACGAAGGGCTTGGTGCCACTGGACCATTCGGGGTCGCCCTTGATGGGGCTGGAGGCCCAGTCGAGGGTGTTCTTGAGCAGGCCGGTGTAGCTGCCGTTGTACTCGGGCGAGCAGATGATCCAGGCCGGGTGGGCATGGAAGATCTCTTTGAGGCGGCGGGCGTTGTCGGGGGTGCCGCGCGCTTCCAGGTCGGCGTTGTAGAGCGGCAGGTCGAAGTCGGCCAGCTCCAGGTGGGTGACCTGGGCGCCGGCGGCGCGGCCGGCGTCGGCGGCCACCTGGGCGAGTTTGCGGTTGTGGGATTGGGCGCGGGTGCTGCCCGCGAAGACGAGTAGGGGGGTGGGGG
>NZ_CCAE010000087.1 GCF_000723405.1 Hydrogenophaga intermedia
TTCATCGACATCTTCACGTTGGCGATGTCGACGCCGCTGCCATCGCTCTTCACGCGGACTTTGACGTTGTAGTCGACCACGCGTTTGACGGGGACGAGAACCTTCATGCTGAGCTGCTCCTGTGAGTTGTGGTTCGGGGTGCAATTGACGTGCACGTCAATTGGGCATTGTAGGGGTGTGGGGAGCGCGCCCCCAGCGACACGCAGAAAATCGAACGGTCGTGCTTTTTCAGAATTATATCGATCCCCCCAGGAGTACCTGCAAGACCCCGACTCGCGGCGGGATGTCGTCCCGGCGTCATTTTCCCGACCGCTTGGTCGGTGAACTCGGGTAAGTCTGGAGGGCGCTGCGCAAAGCGTTCACCTATAGTGAATTCGCGCCTCATTGCTTATGTTGAGTAATCACCGGCGCGCCCCGCCACCCCGTCGTTGGAGCCCCCGCATGAAGCTGATTCCCTTCCTGGCCACCGCCGCCCTCCTGAGTGCCGGCGCGGCCTCGGCGCAAACCGTTTTCTCCGTCTCGTCCTGGGTGCCCCCCACGCACACCCTGAGCGTGGCCCAGAAGAACTGGTGCGATGCGCTGGAGAAGGAAAGCAGCGGGCGCATGAAGTGCAACATCCTGCCCAAGGGCGTGGCCGCGGCACCGGGCACCTTCGACGCCGTGCGCGACGGCCTGGCCGACATTTCCTACACGGTGGACGGCTACACGCCGGGCCGATTCATCAACACGCAGGTGGCCGAATTCCCCTTCCTCGGCGACAGCGCCGTGCCCACGTCGGTGGCCTATCAGCACATCTACACCAAGTACTTCGCGCCGCTGGGTGAACACCGCGGCGTGAAGGTGCTGGGCGTGTTCACGCACGGCCCCGGCATCATCTTCAACAGCAAGCAGCCGGTGAAAACGGTGGACGACGCCACCAAACTCAAGTTCCGCATCGGCGGCGGCAACATCAACGAGCTGTCCAAGCTCATGGGCTTCAACACCACCCTCAAGCCCGCGCCGGATTCATTCGAGCTGCTGTCCACCGGCGTGATGGACGGCACCTTCTTTCCCGACGAGTCAGTGGCTTCGTTCAAGCTGAACATGATCAAGCACGCCACCACCTTCCCCGGCGGGCTCTACAACACCAGCTTCGTGTTCATGATGAACCCGGCCAAGTACAACGCCCTGTCCGCGCAGGACAAGGCGGTGGTGGACAAGCTGTCGGGTGAGTTCGCGGCCCGCCTGTTCGGCGAAGGCTGGGACAAGGTGGACGCCGCGAGCCGCGAACTGCAAAAGCAGCAGGGCGTGGCGCGCGTGCAGGCCGACGAGTCCTTCATCAAGGCTGTGGCCGCCAAGCAGGCCGAACTGGAAGACAAGTGGGCCGCCGCGGCCTCGGCCAAGGGCCTGAAGGATCCGAAGGCCGTGCTCGCCGAGTTCCGCGCCGAGATCAAGAAGATCAAGTAAGGGCGCAAGCCTGATCCCCACCCGCTCGGCGGGCAGTCGCCACCCCGACTGCCCGCCGTTGCTTTGACCGCATCCCCCGACATGCTCACCTTCCTGAATCGCGCGCTGCGCTGGTCGACCGGCCTCATGGCCGCGATGGCACTGTTCACCATCATGCTGCTCACGCTGGTCGACGTGACGGGCCGCAAGTTCTTCAATCACTCGGTGCCCGGTGGCCTGGAAGTCACCGAGATCCTCATGGTGATCGTGATCTTCGGTGCGCTGCCGCTGGTGTCCTGGCGGGGTGAGCATGTCGTCTTCGACTCGCTCGATGCCTTCGTTCCGAGCTGGCTGCACCGCACCCAGCAACGCGTGGTGCACCTGTTCTGCGCCGTCGTGTTCGCGTGGATGGCGCGCCTGATGGTGATGCGCGCCGACAGGTTCTCGGAGTACGGCGACATCACCGTCCACCTGCAGTTGCCCATGGCGCCGGTGGCCTGGGTGATGGCGGCCTTCCTGCTGATCACCGCGCTGGTGCATTTGGTGTTCGTGTTCGTGCGCCCGCCCGAACCGGCCTTTCACGGTGCCGCCCAGACCGGAGACGCCGCATGACCGCCGCGCTGCTGGGCTTCCTGGGGGTCTTTGCGATGGCCTTCCTGCGCGTGCCACTGGCCGTGGCGATGGCAACGGCCGGTTTCGTGGGCATGGGTCTGCTGCGTGGCTGGCAGCCGGCACTGGCCAGCGCCAGCCAGGTGATCTTCGAGACCGGCTTTGCTTATGTGTTGTCGGTCATTCCGCTGTTCGTGCTGATGGGCAACTTCGTGGCCCGCGCGGGCATGGCGCGCGAGCTGTTCAACGCCGCCAACGCCTTCGTGGGCCACCGCCCGGGCGGCCTGGCCATGGCCAGCATCATTGCCTCGGGCGGCTTCGGCTCCATTTGCGGCTCCTCCATCGCCACCGCCGCCACCATGACGCGCGTGGCCTTTCCGGAGATGAAGGCGCATGGCTACAAGGAGTCCCTGGCGACCGGCGCCATCGCCTCGGGAGGCACGCTGGGCATCCTGATCCCGCCGTCCACCATCCTGGTCATCTACGGGATCATCACCGAGACGGACATCGGCAAGCTCTTCATCGCGGGCATCCTGCCGGGCATCGTGGCGATCGCCTGTCTGTGCCTTGCGGTGGTGTTCGTCACCTGGCGCGATCCCGCGGCCGGCCCGCCCGCCGAGCGCTTCACCTGGCGCCAGCGTCTGGCCGCCATCCGGGGCATCTGGGGTGTGGCGCTGCTGTTCGCACTGGTGATCGGCGGCATCTACGGCGGCGTCTTCACCGCCACCGAAGGTGCGGGCGTGGGCGCGGCCGGCGCGTTCTTCTTCGCATTGGCGCGGCGCACTCTCACGCCGCGCCTGCTGCTGGAGGTGCTGATCGAGAGTTCTCGCACCACGGCCATGCTGTTCACCATCCTCATCGCGGCGATGGTGTTCACCAACTTCATCAACTTCACCTCCATGCCCGCCGACCTGCGCGACTTCGTCCTGCAGTTCAGTCCCGAGCCGATCATGGTGGTGGTCGTGATGATGGGCATCTACCTGGTGCTGGGCATGGTGATGGAGGAACTGGCCATCGTGCTGCTCACCATTCCGGTGTTCTTCCCGGTGATCATGGGCCTGGGCTTCGACCCGGTGTGGTTCGGCATCCTCATCGTCACCATCGTGGAGATCGGCATGATCTCGCCGCCGGTGGGCCTGAACCTCTTCGTCATCAATTCCCTGCTGCCGCAGGTGAAGCTGATGACGATCTACCGCGGCGTGTGGCCCTTCGTCTTCGCCGACGTGGTGCGCCTGGGCATCCTCATCGCCTTCCCGGTCATCGCGCTCTGGTTGCCGGGCTTCATGAACCGCTAGCGGCCGCCAGGCCATCGCCCTCGCGCAGCACGTGCACCACGCGCTGCGGGAAGGGAATCTCGATGCCGTTGGCGCGCAGCGACGACAGGATGGCCAGGTTGATGGCCGAGCGAAGCGCGAGTTGCCCGTTCTCCGGGTCACCGATCCAGTAGCCGAGCGTGAACTCCAGGCCGTCCGCACCGAAGTTGGACAAGGCCACCGACGGCCCCGGGCTCTTGAGCACGCGCGGCTGCGCGGTAGCGGCCTCCAGCAGCAGCCGCGTCACCAGTTCCACGTCGCTGTCGTAGGCCACCGACACCACCGTCGACTGCCAGACGTTGGGATCGGCCAGCGACAGGTTTTCCACCCGGTTGGTGATGAGCATCTCGTTGGGCACGATGGACTCGCGCCCGCTGAGGTTGCGGATCAGCGTGTAGCGGGCGTTGATGTCGGTGATGCGGCCCTCGAAGTTGTCCACGCGCACGTTGTCGCCGATGCGCATGCTGCGCTCGGCCAGGATGACGAAACCGCTGACGTAGTTGGACGCGAGCTTCTGCAGGCCCAGACCGATGCCCACGCCCACCGCGCCGCCCAGCACGGACAGCGCGGTGAGGTCGATGCCCACGGCCGAGAGCGCGATGATCAGGCCGACGAACATCAACAGCGCGCGCGTGGCATTGCTCACCGCCTTGCGCAGGGAGCGGTCGCTGCCGACGCTGCTGCGCAGCAGCCGCGACTCGATGGCCGATGAGATCCACAAGGTGATGATCAGCACCGCGGACGCGGTGACGAGGCCCTCGATAAGGGTGCGCAGGCTCAACGTAGTGGCGCCCACCTTCCAGCGGATGTCTTCGGCCTCTGCCAGCATCACCGGCAGCAGCCCGCTGACCCAGAGCACCATGCCGAGCCAGGCGACCCAGGAGATGGTGCGCTCCAGCACCTTCACCCAGGGACTGTCGTCGAAGGCCACCTGCAGAACCTTCACACCCAGACGAATGACCGCCAGCGACACCAGCACCGGAATGGCGACATGGAACACCGCCAGCGGCACGAAGCGCACCAACAGGCCGCGCGCCACGAAGCCCAGCACCAGCAGCACGATGGGGAACAGGGCGCCATCGACGATGCGCCGTCCGAACAGCACCGACTGGTGGGCGTTCTGCATGGCGAGGGCGCGGCGCAGGCCGGCCACCAGCAGCCAGGCCAACAGCGCCACGGCCGCCAGCGTGGCCAGTTCGGCCAATGCGGCCGGCTGCAGGAAGCCTTGCAACCAGGCGGACAAGTCGTCGACCGGGCGCGGCGAAGCGGATGAAGGGTTCATCGTTGAAACAGGTGACAGAAAGATGTCGGCAACAAGTCAGACGCCCGCGAGCACGCGCAGGTGCGCCTCGACGCTGCGCGCCAGCGCGTCCAGCGCGTAGCCACCTTCCAGGCAGCTCACGATGCGGCCCTGGGCGTGGCGCTCGGCCACGTCCTTGATGCGCTCGGTCAGCCAGGCGTAGTCGTTCTCCACCAGACCGAGCTGCGCCATGTCGTCTTCGCGGTGCGCGTCGAAGCCCGCGCTCACGAACACGAGCTGCGGCCGGTGCGCGTCCAGTCGCGGCATCCAGTAGGTCTCGGCCAGCTCGCGGATTTCCATGCCGCGCGTATAGGCCGGCACGGGCAGGTTGACGAGGTTGGCCGCGGTGGAATGCTCGCAGGCCGGGTAGAAAGGGTGCTGGTAGAAGCTGCACATGAGGATGCGCTCGTCGCCCGCGACGATGTCCTCGGTGCCGTTGCCGTGGTGCACGTCGAAATCGATGATGGCCACGCGCTGGAGACCGTGCCGCTCCAGCGCGTACTTCGCCGCCACCGCCACATTGTTGACGAAGCAGAAGCCCATGGCCTGGCGGCGCATGGCGTGGTGGCCGGGCGGGCGCACCGCGCAGAAGGCGTTGCGCAGCTCACCCGCCATCACGGCATCGGTGGCGTCGATGGCCGCGCCCGAGGCCAGCAGGATGGCCTCCCAGCTGTGCACGTTCATGGCGGTGTCGGGGTCGACCTGCGCGTACTTCGGGCCGCCGGCGGCGATGTCGTCCTTGAGGGTGTCGGCCAGGCCGCGCAGCGCGGCCAGGTGCAGGCGGTCGTGCGCGAGTTCGAGGTCGGCCAGCGCGGCGGGCGTGGCCTCGCGGCGCTCGAGCGCGGCGTCCAGGCCGGTCAGCAGCAGCCGGTCCTCGATCGCATCGAGCCGTTCGGGGCATTCGGGGTGGCCGGCGCCCATCTCGTGCTGCCAGCATGCCTTGTGCGTGAAATAACCGGTGGCGTGGGCCATCTCTGATCTGCGGTGAGAATCGCGGCCAATATGCAAGCCCAGATGCAACAAGATTCGAAGATCCGGCACCTGCTGAGCCAGCTTAACACGGTGATCGTCGGCAAGCCGCAGCAGGTGAGCGACTGCGTGGCCTGCCTGCTCGCGGGCGGGCACCTGCTCATCGAGGACGTGCCCGGCGTGGGCAAGACCACCCTGGCGCACGCCCTGGCGCGCAGCTTCGGCCTGCAGTTCGCGCGGGTTCAGTTCACGGCCGACCTGATGCCCACCGACCTCATCGGCGTGTCCATCTACGAACGCGGGCGCGAGGCCTTCGTCTTCCACCCCGGCCCGGTGTTCGCCCAGGTGCTGCTGGCCGACGAGATCAACCGCGCCAGCCCCAAGACGCAGAGCGCGCTGCTGGAGGCCATGGAGGAAAAGCAGGTGACGGTGGAAGGCGAGACACGCGCCCTGCCCGCGCCTTTCTTCGTCATCGCCACGCAGAACCCGCACGACCAGCTCGGCACCTACGCCCTGCCCGAGTCGCAGCTTGACCGCTTCCACATGCGCCTGTCGCTGGGCTACCCCGACCGCGCGGCCGAGCGCGAGCTGCTGCGCGGCCAGGACAGGCGCGAGCTCATCGACGCCCTGCCGCCGGCCCTCACGCCCGACGACCTGGCCCGGCTGCAGCGCGCGGTGAGCGAGGTGCACACCGCCGAGCCGGTGCTCGACTACCTGCAGGATCTGGTCAACGCCACGCGCAGCGGCCGCTGGTTCCTGCAGGGCCTGTCGCCGCGCGCGGCGCTGGCGGTGGTGCGCGCGGCCAAGGCGCAGGCCTACCTGCAGGGGCGCGACTACGTGGCACCCGACGACATCGCCGCCATCCTGCCGCAGACCACGGCGCACCGGCTGATCCCCGTGCGCGACGCCGGGCGCGGGCCGCTGGAGCAGGTGCGCGCGATGCTGGACGCCATCCCCCTGCCCTAGATGAGCTCTGCCTGGCGCAACGTCAAGGCGCGCGCGCGCCATTGGTTCCACAACCGGCTCAAGCGCACGGACACGCTCACGCTCACCCAGCGCAACGTGTACATCCTGCCCACCCGCCCGGGCTGGATGCTGGCCTTCACGCTGATGCTGCTGCTGGTGGCCAGCATCAACTACCAGCTCAACCTGGGCTACCTGCTCACCTTTCTGCTGGCGGGCAGCGCGCTGGTGGGCATGCACGTGTGCCACAACAATCTGCGCGGGCTCACGCTGCACCTGCACCCGCCCGAGCCGGTGCACGCGCACCAGGCGGTGGTGCTGGAGGTGCGCCTGGCCAGCGAGCGGCGGCGCGTGCGCCACGGCATCGGCCTGGGCGTGATCCCCGACGTCGGCGCCCCCGCGCTGGCCTGGGCCGACGTGCCGGCTCAAGGCAGCGCCGAGTTGCAAGTGGCCTGGCAACCGCCTGCGCGCGGCTTGCATGCGCTTCCCGCGCTCACCGCCCAGACACTGTTTCCGCTGGGCACCTTCCGCGTGTGGACCGTGTGGCGCCCGGCCGCCAGCGCCCTCGTCTATCCCACGCCCGAAGAGCAGCCCCCGCCCCTGCCGCCCGGCGAACCTCAATCGGGTGGTGCCGGCAGTGCGCGCGTCCAGGCCACGGGCGAATACGACGGCGTGCGCGCCTACCGCCGCGGTGACCCGATGAAGGCCGTGGTCTGGAAGAAGGCGGCCCAGGCCTTCGCGGGCGGTCGCGACGACCTCGTGAGCCGCGACGCGTTGTCCAGCCAGCGCCAGGAACTCTGGCTGGACTTGAACCAGTGCGGCGGCGCGGGCCTGGAGGGGCGTGTGTCGCGCCTGACCGCCTGGGTGCTGATGGCCGACCGGCTCGAACTCGACTACGGCCTGCGCCTGCCGGGCCGCGAGATCGCGCCAGACCAGGGGCCAGTGCACCGCAACCAGTGCTTGGAGGCGCTCGCGCTGTGCTGAACGCCCTGCGCCCGAACCGCGCCACCGGGGTCGCGCGCGCGCTGCCCCGCGAGACGCGCGACACCCTGTTCGTGCTCGCCGTCATCGCCTGGGTGGTGGCCTTGCAGGCCGCGCACATCCCCTGGTGGACCACGGTGCTCACGGCCGGCGTGCTGGCCTGGCGCGCCCGGTTGGCTCTGCGCACCGCCCCCCTGCCCCGCTGGCCCTGGCGCCTGGGGCTGCTGCTCGTCACCCTGGCCGCCACCTTCGCCAGCCACGGCACCCTGCTCGGCCAGCAGGCCGGCGTCACGCTCGTGGTGGTGCTGCTGGCGCTCAAGACGCTGGAACTGCGCGCGCGGCGCGACGCCTTCGTGGTGTTCTTCCTGGCCTTCTTCACACTGCTCACGCACTTCTTCTACTCGCAGTCGCTGCTCACGGCGGCGGGCATCCTGATCGCGCTGCTGGGCCTGCTGACGGCGCTGGTGAACGCGCACATGCCGGTGGGCCAGCCACCGCTCGCCCAGGCCGCGCGCATCGCGGCGGGCATGGCGCTGTTGGGCGCGCCCATCATGCTGGTGCTGTTTCTGCTGTTCCCGCGCATGGCGCCGCTGTGGGGCGTACCGAACAACGACCCCGCCGGCCGCAGCGGCCTGTCCGACGAGATGCGCGTGGGCGAAATCGCCCAACTCGCGCTGGACGACAGCATCGCGCTGCGCGTGCGCTTCGACGGCGGGCGACCACCGCCCGCTGGCCTGCTCTACTTCCGCGGCCCGGTCTTCGGCGGCTTCGACGGGCAGGAATGGCGCCCGCTCGAATCGGGCTTTGCGCGCGAGCGGCGCCTGTCGGCCGACTTGCGCCCGCGCGGCGAACCCGTGGGCTACGAGGTCACGCTGGAGCCCAACCGCCGCCCCTGGGTCTTCGTGCTCGAAGCCGCCACCACCGCGCCCACACTGCCCGGCGAGAACCGCGTGCGCATGACCGAGGAGCTGCAGTGGATCGCACAGCGGTCCATCAACAGCCTGGTGCGCTACCGGGCGAGCAGCCACCTCGACTTCGGCCATGGCCCGCTGCAAGCGGAGATCGGCCTGCAGGACTACGTGCAACTGCCCCCGGGCTTCAACCCGCGCACGCTGCAACTCGCACAGGAGCTGCGGCGTCAGCACGGCCCCGGGCCGGCCGCCGCCCCCGCGCTGGTGAACGCCGCGCTCGACCGCCTGCGCACAGGCGGCTACACCTACACGCTGGAGCCCGGCGCCTATGGCCGGCACACCGCCGACGAATTCTGGTTCGATCGCAAGGCCGGCTTCTGCGAGCACATCGCCAGCGGCTTCGCCGTGCTCATGCGCGCCATGGACATCCCGGCGCGTGTGGTCACGGGCTACCAGGGCGGCGAGGTCAATGGCGTCGACGGCTTCTGGACCGTGCGCCAGCGCGACGCCCACGCCTGGACGGAGGTCTGGCTCCAGGGAGAGGGCTGGGTGCGGGTGGACCCGACCGGCGCGGTCTTCCCCGGCCGGGTCGGCTCGCTCCAGCGCCTGCGGGCGCCCGCCACCGGTTTCGCGGGGGCCATCGACAACTTCAACCCCACGCTCATCGCGCAACTGCGCGCCACCTGGGAAGCCATCAACAACGTGTGGAATCAGTGGGTGCTGGACTACACCCAGGGCCGCCAGCTCGACCTGCTGCGCGCGTTGGGCTTTGCGTCACCGAGCTGGCAGGACCTGGCCACTGTGCTGCTCGGCGTGGTCATCGTGGTGAGCCTGCTGGGCGCCTTGTGGACGCTGTGGGAACGCCAGCAGCACGACCCCTGGCTGCGTCTGCTGCGCCGCGCGCGCCAGCGGCTCGCCCGCCTGGGCATCGCCTCGGAAGAACACACACCACCACGCGAACTGGCCCGGCGGGCGACAGTGCAACTGGGTGACAGCCCAGCCACGCGGGCCTTGGCCGATTGGCTGCTGCGCCTCGAAGCCCAGCGCTACGCACGCGACAGCGGCACCACCCTGCCCCAACTGAAACAGGAATTTCGCCGGCTGGCCTGGCCCGCCCGCCGCGCCACGTGATCCAATTGCACGCAATGCAACGCCGATCGATCACCCTGGCCGCCCTGGCCACCCTGACCCTTCCCGCCGCCTTCGCCCAGGCCCAGCCCCCTGCCAAGCAGCGACCCATCCGGCGCCCTGAGGCGCGTCCAGCCTTTTTCTACGGCGACCACCCCGCCGCCATGGCCTTCGCCGACGACCTGGCCACGCGCCGCCAGCTCGACCCCGCCTGGGTTCGCGCGCAGATCGGCCAGGCGCAGCGGCTGGAGGCCGCCATTCGCGGCGTCACACCGCCGCCACGTGGCGTGCCCAAGAACTGGGCCGCCTACCGCGCACGCTTCATCGAGCCCACCCGCATCGCCGCGGGCCAACGCTTCTGGCAGGACAACCGCGAGACACTCGCACGCGCCGAGGCCGAGTTCGGCGTGCCGGCCTCGCTCATCGTCGGCGTGATCGGCGTGGAAACGCTCTACGGCCGCCACACCGGCACGCACAAGGTGCTGGACGCGATCACCACGCTCGCCTTCGACTTCCCCGCCAGCCACCCGCGCGCCGCCGCGCGCACCGCCTTCTTCCGCGACGAGCTGGAGCAGTTGCTGAGCCTGTGCCAGCGCAACGGCACCGACCCGCACAGCCTGCTGGGCAGCTTCGCGGGCGCCATGGGTCTGCCGCAGTTCATGCCCAGCAGTTGGGCACGCTACGCCATCGACTTCGACGCCGACGGCAAGGTCGATCTGTTCGACAGCCCGGCCGACGTGATCGGCTCGGTGGCCAATTACTTCAAGGCCTTTGGCTGGCAGAGCGGCATGCCCACGCACTTCCCGGTGCGCTTCGATCCGGCCACGCTCGACCTGGACACCCTGCTGGCGCCCGACATCCTGCCCAGCTTCGGCGTGGCGGACTTTCAGGCCAAGGGCGCGGTGCTCGAAGGCGCGGCGCTGCAGCACACCGGCAAGTTCGCACTGGTGGAGCTGGAGAACGCGGGCGCGCCGTCCAGCTACGTGGCCGGCACCGAGAACTTCTACGTGGTGACGCGCTACAACTGGAGCAGCTACTACGCGTTGGCGGTGATCGAGTTGGGGGAGGCGGTGAAGCGCTCGCTCACGCCTCCCTGAGACGAACTGCTCCCTCAGACCCGTTGCAACGGCACTGGGGCACCTGCCGGGGACGGAACCTCGTCGTGCCCACCGGCGTTGGCGATCCATCGAGTCCACGCATGCGCCACCGATTTGACGCTCAACAGCGCCAACTGAAGCGTATCAACGGCCAACTCCGTGGCGGGCACTTCGAACATCAGTGCCAGTTCGCCGTCGTTGTCCACCCGGCCGACGCGCGCGTTGCCGTTCTCGCGCCACACCGCGTTGTAGGCGAGTGCGGCTTCGTAGGCTCGAAGCACGCCCATTTCGGACGGCCTGCCCAGCGACGCCTGGACCATCAGACGAGTGCACTCGGCGTCCCACTCGACCAGCAGCTCCGCATCGTCGTCGAAGACCACGCGCCAGGCGGCAGCCTCAGCGTCGAAAGCGATTACGTCGATGGCGTCGGTTCGGGGCCCCAGGTCCTCGAACAGCGCCGTGATGTGCGTGGGAATCTCGATCATGGGCAGACGTTGAACGGCCAAAAGACGCGCACCCCGAGATCGTCGGCGCCTTACGTCCGGCCCCGGCGGGCCTTCTCGAGCATCGTCTGGCGCACCGCAGCTTCGTCGACCTCCGCCTGCTGGTCAAAGCGCGGAACCAGATCACGCAGTTGCTCCGCGCTGGCGCGCTGATCCGGATCGGCATGCAGGCTGGCGTCAAGGTACGCCCTCCACTCCTGCGGGATCCGCAGCCCGGGGTGGCGTGACTCGTACCAGTCCGAAAACGACTGACCGGAGTCTGCATAGGCCAGAACGTTCTGCATGTACGCATAACCGTTCAAGGCCTTGTCGGGTTGCGCGTCGGTGCCATCGAAGGGAAAGCGCCCACCGCTCAGAAGCTGCCAAGTCGCGACACCCAGTGAAAAGCTGTCGTCCTTCGTCCCAACGGCAAAACGGGCAATGGAATCGCCAGCTTCATTTCTCAGCCACTCCGGCGACTTTGCGTAGTCGTTGGCGTTGCCCGTCAGTTCGAAGTTTTTGCCCCCCGCGGTCGATTGAAACAGCGAGTTCTCCGCGCCCGCCGTGCCGAAGTCGCTGATCTGATAGCGGCCATCAGCGCCGAGCAGAAAGTTCTCCGGCTTGATATCGCGATGCGCAAGCCCGCGACGCCCCACCCGTTCCACGGCCTCGCTCCAGTCGCCGACCGTGACCCTCACGGCGGGATCGCGCGCCTGTCGGTCCAGGAACCCCTGCTGCAATGGCCTGCGGTTCTCCTTGATTCGCTGGATCTGTGGCGGCGTCAGGGGTTCATTCTGCTTGCGCGAGAACAGCACGGCCACGGTGTCTGCCTTTCTGTTCCGTCGGATCGACCCTTCGCCGCTTCCCAAGGCGAGGCTCATGGCCTGGTAGCACGTTCCATCGCCCGCCAAGACGACCTCGCCATGGGTTGGCAGGACAAGAGAGCGCTCATCGCCCACGGACTTTCGCGCGGCCAGCGAATGTGTCGTGACCTCCCGCCTCAAGCCGTCGTTGGGAGAGAGCATCCTTCTTACCGCGATGCGTTCGTCCCCATGGTGCGCCTGGAACACCTCGGCGTTGGCACCCGTGCCAAGCGGCTTGTCCAGGTCGATGGTGAACATCTTGTTGCCGATCTCCACGAAGTGGGCCAGCGCCTTTTTCAGGTGCTCCCCCTTCAGATCGCCCTTGCCCGCCAACACCTTGTTCAGATCGTATGGGGACATGCCGCAGTTGCGCATCTCCTGCGCGAAGTCGATCCCATGACGGGCGCAGATCGCCTGCATGGACTGCAGCACGTGTTGACGCTTGGTGCTGGTATTGCCCGTGCAGTGGTCGAGCAAGCGGTTCAACCGATTGGAACTGCGCTTCGGCGTCGCGTACACGACGAATTCGCCACCGTCCTTCTTCGAACGGATGCGCCCACCCTCCTGGATGAGCTGCTGCAGTTGGCCGAACGAACCATTTCGAATGTCAACTTTGATACCCATGTCCTTGAACCCGGTTCATGCGCGAGCCAGCGCGGCAGGGCCGTCTCCCGTGGAGGCGCCAGGCTTCGCGACAACGTGGCTTGAGTGCCTCCACCCACGTGATGGTTGCGTCAGAACCTGGCAACAGAGGCCCTAGAACGTCTGACCCAGACCGTGCCGTCGGCCAGATCGCCGAACGCCTTCGTTCCCTTGACCGACGGCCGTTGCGCAAGGAACGCGCCACGGCTGTGGCGCCACCGAAGCACGCCGGTGAAAACCACCGCTTGCGGCCCACCGCACCACCGTCCCTGTCACTGTGGAGATCCCCCATGAACACCGACGAAGTCATCCAGGCCATTGCCACAGCCCTGGAAGCACCCGACCTCAGGCTGGACGACCAAGGCTGCGCCCGGCTGCGTGTCGACGACACCATCGACGTGAACTTCGAGGCCAGCCGCAGCAACCACTTGCTGCACGTGTATTGCACGCTCGGCCCCGTGTGTTGATTTCAACGCAATCCTGACCCCGGTTTTCCATCCAATATTGACCCCACCTGTTGGGGTGTAGCCGGGCTAC
>NZ_CCAE010000088.1 GCF_000723405.1 Hydrogenophaga intermedia
CATCTCGTTCAAACCTTTTCAGTCAAAGTGCTCAGCATAGACGAGCAAGTTGCTTGACCGTCAACGCGACAAAACCGCACCGTCTGCTTTCCCGCCACGAATCCCTCGCCCGCGGCGCTGGAGGCCGCATTGGCCGCCCTGCCGCGCCAGGGCGGCGGGCCCGCCGAGGTGCAACTCCTGGAGGTGCTGCGCCACATCCCGACCGATTTCCTCAATGACCAGCGTGCGCACGCGGGCGTGGTGCCGCAGGCCGACGCCATCGGCCGCATCGTCGAGCTGCACGTCGACGACGAGGACGCCGCTTGGCGCTGCGGAGAGAGCGAGGCCTGGCGGGCCGTGGCCGAGGCGATCGGCGCGGGGCCGCTGTTCACGCTGGACGCCGAGGCCCACGTGGCGATCGAGCCGCAGGGCGCGGCGCGCGAAGGCGGTTTTCGCAGGTGGATGCTGCTGGCGCGCAAGGCCTCCGATCGCGAGGCCTTCCGCGAGGCCTGGTGGGGCCGGCACGCCGACCTGGTGCGCCGCTTGCCGCAGGTGCAGCTGTACCACCAGCACCTCGTGGTTCGCCGCGAAACGGGTGAAGGCCAGACCGTGGATCACGGGGCCCTGCCGGTCGACGGCATCGCGCAGATCGGCTACGCCGACGAGGCCGCGATGAACGCGTCCTATGCGTCCGACGCCCGCCTGCCCCTGCGCGACGACGGCCGCGAGCTGCTGGGCCGCATCACCACCGTGCTGGTGCAGGCCCGGGTCTGGCGTTGAACACATGCTCGATCCGATTGCCGTTCTTCAAATACCCATTGGATAGACCAATGGGTATTTGGTCATAGAATGAAAACTCCCTTGACTCAAGCACCCACCACCATGCCCTCATCGCCGCTCCTTCCGCCCCCCGACCAGCGAGTCGCCATCGTCACCGGAGCCGCGGACGGCATCGGCTGGGCCACGGCGCAGCGGCTCGCGCAGGAGTACGGGCACGTCGTGGTCGCCGACCTGCGGCCCGAGGCCGCCGAGGCGCGCGCGCGTGAGCTCGGCGCCGGGCATGGCTGGCAGGCCTGCGATGTGACGCAGGAAGGCCCGGTGCGCGCGCTGGTGCAGGACACGGTGGCCCGCTTCGGTCGGCTCGACGTGCTGGTGAACAACGCCGGCATCGGCGAGCAGCCGGTGATGACGCTGGAGCAGACCGTGGAGGGCTTCGACCGCATCCTCGCCGTGCACCTGCGCGGCACCTTCCTGGCCAGCCGCGAGGCCGGCCGCGTGTTCGTGCTGCAGCAGTCGGGCGCCATCGTCAACATCGCCTCCATCGCGGGCCGCCAGGGCCACCCGGGCCGCAACGCCTACGGTGCCGCCAAGGCCGGCATCTCCACCATGACGGAGGCCATGGCCAGCGAATGGGCCCGAGACGGCATCCGCGTCAACGCCGTGGCGCCGGGGTACGTGATGACCGAGCTGGTGAAGGAACTGGTGGCCAAGGGCGCACTGGACATGCAAAGCATCGAGGACAACACGCCCATGGGCCGCTGCGGCGCGCCCGAGGAGATCGCCGAGGCGATCGCTTTCCTCGCCTCGGAGCGGGCGGCCTACATCACGGGCGTGACCTTGCCGGTGGACGGCGGCTGGCTGGGCTTCGGCGCGCCGCCGGCCAAGCTCGGCACGGTCGAGCACAAGCGCGTCGTCCTCTGACGAGGCGCTCGGGCGCTCAGGGCGCTCGACGGGCGAGCCGCCGCCGCGCGGTCCCTCCGGGCTCAGCGCCGCCGGGCCAAGGCACTGGCGAACGCGCTGCCCGCCGCGGCCAGGCCCACCGCCGCGCACAGCAGCAGGGGAACGAAGCCCGCGTGGTCGACCAGAGCGGCCGCGCCGCTGGTGCCGGCGGCCTGGCCCCCGAACAGGCAGCAGGCGAACAGCGCCACCGCCGAGCCGCGCGCCCGTGGTGCCATCTGCGTGGCGTGCGTCTGCAGCGTGGCGTGGAACAGGTAGGCGCCGAAGCCGATGAGCAGAATCGCCGGCACGCTCAGCGCCCAATGCGGCGCGAGCCACAGGCCGAGGAAACCGGCGCCGACGAGCCAGCCGCCGCGCCACACCATGCCCTGTTCGCCCCAGCGCGCCACCAGTCGGCGCGCCACCGCGGTGTAGGCCAGGCCGCCGAGCGCATAGCAGGCCGCCAGCGCCGCGGTGAGCGCCAGCGACAGGCCGAAGCGGGCGTGCAGGTAGCTGGGAATGAAGGCCAGCGCACTGAGCATGAAGACGCCCTCGGCGGCCACCGCCAGCAAGACCACGCGCGCCCAGGGCGTGCGCAACACCTCGGCGAGCGAGGCCAGCGGGTGCATCGCCCGCGCCGCGTCGGCCGGCGGCTCGGCGCGCACCGCTGCGCCCAGCGCGAAGGCCACGGCCAGGTACCCCGCGGCCAGCACGCCGAACGCCCCGCGCCAGCCCAGTGCCGAGTCGGCGAACAGGCCGCCCAGCAGGGTGCCCGCCACCATGCCCGACAGGGTGCCGGTGAGAAAGCGCGCCAGCGTGGCCTGCCGTTGCTCGTAGGGCACGGTGTCGCCGATCCAGGCCATGGACAACGGAATTACGCCGGCCGCGCACATGCCCCAGGCGGCGCGCAGCACCACCAGCGCATCGAAGTGCCCGGACAGGGCCGCCGCGCCCGAGCCGATGCCGCAGCCGAACAGGGCCAGGCGGACCAGGCGCAGCTTGCCGTAGCGGTCGCCCAGCGGGCCGAACACGAGCTGCAGCACGCCGTAGGCGATGGCGAAGCCGATCACCACCTGGCCCGCCGTGCCCGCGGACACGGCGAATTCGCTCGCGAAGCGGGGCAGCAGCGGGTCGCAGACGCGCAGGGCCGCGGCGCCGAAAAAGGCGGCGAAGCTCAGCAGCAGGAGGGTGCGTTGGGTGGGGGCGTCGTTCACAGGGGAGTTCCGTTGCAAGCGGTGAAGGGTAATCGCGAAATAATGGTCAATCCATTTGTGTCAACATAATGGCCGACCCATTGATCGGCCGCGGGTTATCCTTTCCGCGACGCCGGACAGGCATTCGCCACGCGCGGCACACCACACAAGATTCGGGGAATCACATGAACGATGGTCAGGATCTGGCGTTCCACCAGGTGCGCACGCGCCGCGTGTTCGAGGAGATTTGCGAGCAGATCCGTCAACGCCTGGCTTCGGGGGTTCTCAAGCCCGGCGACAAGCTGCCGGCCGAGCGCGACCTGGCGGTGGAGTTCCGGGTCAGCCGGCCCGCCGTGCGCGAGGCCTTGCGCACGCTCGAGATGTCGGGAGTGATCTCCTTGCAGAAAGGGGTCAAGGGGGGCGCCTTCATCCGGGACGGCAACCCGCAGCTGCTGACCCAGTCGCTGCAGGACCTGATGTTCCTGGGCCGCGTGTCGCTGCGCAGCCTGGCCGAGACGCGCGAACTCATCACGGGCGTGGTGATCAAGCTGGCCTGCGAGCGCGCCACCGAGGCCGACTTCCAGGCCATCGAGCAGAACATCGACTTCATCGCCGGCATCCAGGACCTGCAGCAGCGGGGTGAGGCCGGCGCGCTGTTCTTCCGCCTCATCGCCCAGGCCACGCGCAACGAGGTGCTCATGATGCTGGTCGACTCCATGGGCGACATCGTGCGTTACGTGGTCGACAAGGCGGGCCGCAAACCGCGCCCCGAACTCGTGCCGATCCGCCGCCGCATCCTCAAGGCCATGCGCGCGCGCGACGCCGACGCGGCCATGAAGAACATGGGCGAGTACCTGGCGGTCATCCATGGTGACCTGGAGGGCGAGCCCGTCGAGGTCGTGCGCCCGGGCAGGTCGCTGCAGGCGGTGACCCGCAACGCGGCGGTCCTGCGGGGCGGCGCGGTGGCGAAGAAAATGCCGAAGACCGCGCCGAAGGCCGCGCCAAAGACCGTGTCAAAGACAGCGCCGAAGGGAACAGCAACGGCCGCCGCCCGACTGGCACCCGCCAAGGTGGCGGCCACCCGGGCGGGCCGGCGCGCGGCCTGAGCCGTCCCGGCGCCTCAGTCGCGCTGGCGCGCGCTCCACAGCGCGAGGTAGTTGGCCTGGAGCCGTTCCAGGAAACGCGTCATCTCACGCACCGCGGCGGCGCTGTCGCGCGCGCGCAGGTGCTTGAGCAGGCGCCGGCGCGAGGGCATGGTGTAGGTGTTCGGCTCGGGGCCGATGTTGACGACGAACTGCTGCACCACCTCCGTCACGCCTTCCATGGTGACCTGGATGATGGGGTTGTGCGTGGCCGCGGCCAGCAGGTTGTGGAACTCGCGGTGCAGCCGGGAGTGTTCAGGGAACACGCCGGCCTTGTGCGCCCTCGCCGCGGCATCGACGTTGGCTTCGAGCGCGGCCAGGTCGTCTTCGGTGGCGCGCTCGCAGGCCACGCGCACGACGATCTCGCTGAGCCAGATGCGCGCCTCGGTCAGGTGCTCGGGCGTGATCGCGCCGAGGTGGTACAGGTCGCGCATGCCACCGACCACCACGCCCGAGCTGCCCGGCATCACGAAGGCGCCGCCCGAGGCGCCCTTGCGCAGCTCGATCATGCCGGCCAGCTCGAGCGAGCGCAGCGCCTCGCGCAGGGTGTTGCGGCTGACATTGAAACGGGCAGAGAGTTCGCGTTCGGCGGGCAGTCGGTCGCCGGGCTTGAGCTTGCCGCCCGCCACCAGCGCGCGGATCTGCGCGGCGATTTCCTCGAAAGCGCGTTGGGGAGCGATCGGGGCGAAGCCCAGCGGGGAAGCGGCGGTGTCTGTCATTCCGTCAAGGGCGTGGTGGCGTGCGCGGATTCTATCGACGGGGTGTCGCGCGCAGGGGGTGCGCGCCCAACTGACGCGGTGCAGGCGTCGACCAGTGTACATTAATGGACAGACCATTAATGCAAGAGCAGCCGGCCGAGAAAGACCATGACAGCGACCGCGAAAGCCCTGGTGGACCACCGCATCTACACCATCCAGCCGCGCAGGATGCCCGAGTTCATCGAGGTGTTCGACCGGCTCGCCATGCCCATCCTGCTGGCGACGCTGGGCTCGCCAATGGGGTTCTGGGTGAGCCAGGTGGGCCCGCTCAACCAGTTCGTGCACCTGTGGGGCTACGACGACCTGGCCGACTACGAGCGGCGTTCGATCGCGCGCGATGCGCACGCCGATTTTCCGGCCTATCTGTCGGCGTCCGGGCACCTCATCGTGGCGCAGGAGACGCGGCTGATCCGCCGCGTCGACATGCCCAGCCTGCGCGGCTTCACCGGCGGCTGAGCGGCGGCCAAGGCCGACGCACAGGCCCGCGCTCAGGGCCGCGCTCAGCCCCGCGTTCAGGCCGGCTGGCGTTCCGCTTCCCGCTGAGCGGGCACCGCTTCCGATCGCGGCTGCCACACGCCCGCGATGTGGCGCGCGCTGAGCCAGCCGAAGGTCATGATCGGACCCAGCGTGATGCCGGCACCCGGGTAGTTGCCGCCCATGACGCTGGCGCGGTCGTTGCCCACCGCGTACAGGCCGGGGATGGCCTCGCCGCTGGCGCCGAGCACCTGGCCGGCCACGTTGGTGCGGATGCCGTCGAAGGTGCCGAGGTCGCCCATCACCAGCTTGAGCGCGTAGTAGGGGCCATCGCCCACCGGGGCCACGCAGGGGTTGGGTTGCTGCGCGGGGTCGGCCAGGTAGCGGTTGAACGTGGTGCGGCCCCGGCCATGCGCCGGGTCTTCGCCCTTCGCCGCGTGGCGGTCGTACTCGCGCACGGTCTGTTCCAATCCGGCCGGGTCGATGCCCGCGCGCTGCGCCAGTTCGGCCAGCGTGCGCCCCTTCACCAGGTAGCCGTTGCGCACGGCCGGCGCCACTGGCATCGGCGCGGGCTTGGCGTGGCCCAGGCCGTACTTCGACAGCGTGGCGTGGTTGCAGATGAGCCACATCGCGGTTTCCGCCTGGCCCTCGCAGGCCGCGACCATGGCGGCACCGACGTCGTGGTACGAATTCGATTCGTTGGTGAAGCGCCGGCCGTTGCGCAGCACGCCGATGATGCCGGGCTTGTACCGGTCCAGCAGATGAGGGAAGGCGCCGAAGCGGCCACCACCCTGCGGCACCTTGGACACCGGCATCCACGCCGCCGCGTCGGGGAAGCGGATGTCCACGCGGCCACCGGCCGATTCCGCCAGGCGCGCGCCGTCGCCGGTGTTGCCCGAGGGCACGGGCGAGAAGTGTTCGCCGCCGCGCTGCACGTGCGGGTAGGCCTTGGCCAGGCGCTCCACGTCGTGCGAGAAGCCGCCGCTGGCCAGCACCACGGCGCGCCGCGCGGTGATGCGGGTGCGGCCCCCGGCGCCGTCCACCACGGCACCGCGGATGCGGCCGTTCTCGATGACGAGCTCCTTGGCCGGCGTGTCGGTGTGGATCGGGATGCCCAGGTCGAGCGCCGACTTGGCCAGGCGCGCGGCCAGCGCATTGCCGCTGGTGACCTGCACACCGCGCCGGTACAGCAGCAGTTCCTTGAAGTGGTTGGCCAGGCGCTGGACGACGTACAGCGCCGAGTGAAGCGACTTGGTGGCGTTGAAGAAGTGCTTGATGTCGGCGTTCGACGAATTGAACATCATGCCGATGAAGGTGATGGTGGACAGCGGCGGGCGCAGGCGCGCCATGTCCTTGCCGAGGCCCCGGATGTCGTAGGGCGCGGCCAGGATGGAGCGGCCGATGTCCACGCCGCCGGGCGCGTCGGGGTGATAGTCGGGGTAGAGCGTGGGCACGAACTTCACCTCGGTCTCGCGCTCGAAGAATTCCACCATCTCGGGCCCCGCGTCGAGGAAGGTCTCCACGGCCTCGGCGTCGTGGAAGTCGCCCGTCTCGTGCCGCATGTAGGTGCGGGCGGCCTCGCGCGAATCGGTGATACCGGCCTGGCGCGCGTGCGGGTTGCCCGGAATCCAGAGCACGCCGCCCGAGAAGGCGGCGGTGCCGCCGAAGACCGGCTCCTTCTCCACGACGATCACGTCCAGGCCGAGCTTGCGGGCGGTGATGGCCGTGGACAGGCCGCCGGCGCCAGCGCCGATGACCAGCACGTCGCAGTCGGACGCGGGTGGGGTGCTGGCGTGGTTCATGGGTGCGGCTCCTTCAAAAGCGGAATGGTCGAGCCGCGTATGGTAATACCATTGGTAAATTGAAGCGAACCATCCTGCCGCCCCGTGGGCGGGCCCGGCCCCCGCCCACCGCGCTTACAGCGTGCGCGCCAGTGCCTGTGCCGCCTGCGTCAGGCGCGGCAGGAACTGCGGCAGCCGCGCCAGCGGCACGCGCGCCGATGGCGCCTGCAGCGCGAGCGCGCAGCGAACGTCACGCTCGCCTGGCGCGCGCACCGGCACCGCAATGCACACCAGGCCGTCGACGAATTCCTCCGCGTCGAAGGCGTGTCCCTGGCGGCGGATGGTGGCCAGCTCGGTCTCCAGCGCCTCGCGACGCGTGAGCGTGGTCGCGGTGTGTCCGCTCAGCGTGAGCCCATCGAGCAGGGCCTGTCGCCGCGCCGCGCCCAGGTGCGCCAGGAACAGCTTGCCGCTGGCCGAGCAGTGCAGTGGCACGCGCGTGCCCGGGCGCAGCTCCAGCCGCAGCGGGAAGGCCGATTCCACGCGGTCCAGGTACACCACCTCGGCGCCCGACAGGGCCGTGAGATTGCAGCTTTCGCCGAGTTCGGCCACCAACTGGCGCAACACCGCGTGGCGCACGCCGTGTTGCGTGCTCGCGCCCAGCGCGCCTTCGCCCAGGCGCAGCAGGCGCGGCGCCAGCGCGTAGCGGCGGCCATCGGGCTCGCGCTGCAGCCAGCCGCCTTGCTCCAGTTGCTGCAGCATGCGGTGCACCGTGGGCTTGGGCCAGCCGGTGGTGGCCACCACCTCGGGCAGGGCCAGGGGTCGGCCCTCGCGCACCAGGTGCTCGATCAGGTCCATCAGGCGAAGGCCCGGGCTGCTGGGGGTGGTGGGATCGTCCATGTCTCGGATTTCGAGACAAATCCATAAAAGATTTCGAGACACAGTGTAGGCGCCACCTACAGTCGCCGGCAACACAGAAAGAGGAGACCCAGGCCTTGCGATTCCACAACGCCGTGCTCACCGGCGCCTGCGGCGGCTTCGGCCAGGCGCTGGCGCGTCAGCTCATCGCGGGCGGCGTGCGCGTGGCCCTGGTGGGCCTGAACCGCCCGGTGCTCGACGATCTTGCGGCCCTGGCGCCCGATCGGTGCGCGGCCTACACGCCCGACGTGAGCGACGCCCAGGCCATGGCCGCGGTGGCCGCCGACTGGACCGCGCGCTTCGGCGCACCGGACCTCGTCATCGCCAACGCCGGCGTGGCCGGCGGCTTCAACACCGCCGAGCCCGATGACCTGCGCGTGATGCGCCGCATGCTGGAGATCAACCTGCTCGGCGTGGCCACCACGTTCTCGCCCTTCCTGCCGGCCATGAAGGCCGCAGGCCGCCCCGCCGCGCTGGTGGGCGTGGCCAGCATCGCGGGCTGGCGCGGCATGCCGGGCAACGGCGCGTATTGCGCCAGCAAGGCCGGCCTCATCACCTACCTGCAGAGCCTGCGCGCCGAACTGCGGCCCACGCCCATCACCGTGCACACGGTGAGCCCGGGCTACCTGCGCACCGCGCTCACCGCTGGCAACCGCTTCACCATGCCCGGTCTGCTGGAGCCCGACGAGGCCGCGCGTCGCTTGCTCGCAGGCGTGGACAAGGGCACCGAGCGCATCGTGCTGCCCCGGCGCATCGGCTGGTTGTCGCGTGCGCTGGACCTGCTGCCCGAGAAACTGCACGACCGCATCCTGCTGGGCCAGCCGCGCAAGCCGCGCGCCGGTGAACCCGGCTCCACCGACATCCCCGGTTTGAAATGAGCACATCCACCGAACAACAGATCGCCCTCATCGGTGCCGGGCCTTCGGGCCTGGCTGGCGCGCGCTGCCTGCAGAAGAACGGCATCGCCTTCCAGGGCTTCGAAGCCCACGGCGACGTGGGCGGCCTGTGGAACATCGGCAACCCACGCTCCACGGTGTACGAATCGGCGCACCTCATCTCCAGCAAGCGCATGACGGAGTTCACCGAATTCCCCATGGGCGACGACGTGGCCGACTACCCCAGCCACCGCGAACTGCTCGACTACTTCCGCGGCTTCGCAGAGCACTTCGGCCTGCGCGCGCACTACCGATTCCACACGCGCGTGCTCAAGGCCGAACCGGTGTCCGACGCGCCCGACACGCTGTGGCGCCTCACCACACAAACCGACGACGCCGCACCCGAGACCGCGCTCTACAAGGGCGTGGTCATCGCCAACGGCACCCTGGCCGAGCCCAACCTGCCACGCTTCGAAGGGCCGTTCGACGGCGAGATCTGGCACACCTCGCAATACAAGTCGGCCACACAGCTCACGGGCAAGCGCGTGCTCATCGTGGGCGCGGGCAACTCGGGCTGCGACATCGCCGTCGATGCCGTGCACCACGCCAGGAGCGTCGACATCTCTGTGCGGCGCGGCTACTACTTCGTGCCCAAGTACGTGTTCGGCAAGCCGGCCGATTCGGTGGGCGGCAAGTTCACGCTGCCGCCCTGGCTCAAGCAGCGCATCGACAGCACCATCCTCAAGTGGTTCACGGGCGACCCGGTGCGCTTCGGCTTCCCCAAGCCCGACTACCGCATGTACGAGTCGCACCCCGTGGTGAACTCGCTCATCCTGTACCACATCGGCCATGGCGACGTGGGCGTGCGCGCCGACATCGCGCGCCTGGAAGACCGCACCGTGCACTTCAAGGACGGCAGCGCGCGCGACTACGACCTCATCCTCACCGCCACCGGCTACAAGCTGCACTTCCCCTTCATGGACCACGCCCTGCTCAACTGGCAGGGCATGGCACCCAGTCTCTACCTCAACATCTTCGCGCCGCGCTTCGACCGCCTGGCCGTGCTCGGCATGGTGGAAGCCAGCGGCCTGGGCTGGCAGGGCCGCTACGAACAGGCCGAACTGGTGGCGCGCTACCTCAAGGCGCTGGACGCGGGCGCGCCGCAGGCCACGGCGCTCAAGGCCGCCAAGGCCGGCCCGCCACCCGACCTCTCGGGTGGCTACCGCTACCTCAAGCTCGAGCGCATGGCCTACTACGTGCACAAGGACACCTACCGCAAGGCCGTGCGCGAGGCCGCCCAGGCATTCGAATAAGCCGCGAGGAGACACCGCATGCTGCCCATCGACGAGATTCGCCTGAACTTCAACCCCGCCTCGCTCGCCGTGCTCAACGCGGTGCTGGCCTTCCTGATGTTCGGCATTTCGCTGGACACGCGCATCGAGGACTTCAAGCGCGTGCTGCGCATGCCGCTGGCCTTTGCGGTGGGCGTGGTGGCTCAGTTCCTCTTCCTGCCCGCCATCACCTTCGGCCTCACGCTGCTGCTGGGCGTGGGTCCCAGCATCGCGCTGGGCATGATCCTGGTGGCCTGCTGCCCGCCGGGCAATGTGAGCAACATCCTCACGCACCGCGCCAAGGGCAACGTGGCCCTGAGCGTGTCGATGACGGCCGTGTCCAACGCCATCGCCATCGTCGCCATGCCGCTCAACTTCGCCTTCTGGGGCGGCGTGCACCCCACGGCCTCCACCCTGCTCAAGACCATTGCGCTGGACCCGGTGCAGATGGTGGGCCACATCCTGCTCATCATCGGCGTGCCCTTTGCGCTGGGGCTGTGGGTGGCGCACCGCTTCCCCGCGCTCACCGCGCGCTTCAAGAAGCCGGTGCGCATCATCAGCTTCCTCGCGCTGATCGGCTTCATCATCGGCGCCATCGCGGGCAACTGGCGCTACTTCCTCGACTACGTGGGCCTGGTCATCGTGGCCGTGGCCATCCACGACGCGCTGGCCTTCGGCATCGGCTGGCTCAGCGCGCGCGCCGTGGGCCTGCCCGACTACGACCGCCGCGCCCTGTCCATCGAGGTCGGCATCCGCAACGCGGGCCTGGGCCTGGTGCTCATCTTCAGTTTCTTCGGCGGCCTGGGCGGCATGGCCGTGGTGGCCGGTGTGTGGGGCTTCTGGGACATCATCGCGGGCATGGTGCTGGCGGGCTGGTGGGGCAGGCGGCCCTTGCAGGGTGGCGTGCCCACGCAGGCCAAGGCATGAGGGCACAGCGCATCCTCATCACCGGCGCCGACGGCTTCCTGGGCCGCGGCCTGGTGGCCGCACTGGCGCGGCGCGGGCTGAGCAACAACCCCCCCCATGGCGACACCGTGGTCGCCACCGACGTGCGCGCCGTCGAACCCGCGCGGCGCCTCGCGGGCATCACCTACCGCCAGCTCGACGTGCGCGATCAGGGTCTGGGCGCGGTGCTCGCCGAGCACCGCATCGACACCGTCGTGCACCTGGCCTCCATCGTCACGCCCGGCAAGGGCTCCACGCGCGAGCTGGAGTATTCGGTGGACGTGGGCGGCACGCGCAACGTGCTCACCGCCTGTCTGGCGCACGGCGTGCGGCACCTCATCGTGTCGTCCAGCGGCGCGGCCTACGGCTACCACGCCGACAACCCCGCGTGGATCACCGAAGACCACCCGCTGCGTGGCCACGAGGCCTTTGCCTACGCGCACCACAAGCGCCTGGTGGAAGACATGCTGGCCGAGGCGCGCCGCCACCACCCCGCGCTCGCGCAGACCGTGCTGCGCATCGGCACCATCCTGGGCGAGCGCGTGGACAATCAGATCACCGCTTTGTTCGAGAAGCCGCGCCCCATCGCCATCGCCGGCAGCGACAGCCCCTTCGTCTTCATCTGGGACGAGGACGTGGTCGGCGCGCTGCTCCACGCGCTCGACTGCGAGGGCCCACCCGGTTGCTACAACCTCGCGGGCGACGGCGCGCTCACCATCCACGACATCGCCGCGCGCCTGGGCAAGCGGCCCCGCGTGTTCCCCGCCGGCCTGCTGCGCGCCGCGCTGGCCGTGGGCCGCGCGCTCGGCGTCTCGCGCTATGGGCCCGAACAGATCGACTTCCTGCGCTACCGGCCGGTGTTGCTCAACACCGCGCTGAAAGAACGCTTCGGTTATGCGCCGAAGAAGACCAGCGCCGAAGCCTTCGACGCCTTCGTGGCCGCGCGGCGCGCGCAAGGGCGCCCGCTGTGAGCGCGCCCACCCCGTTCTCGCGCGGCGACGCGCTGCGCGCGCTGGCCGTCGTGGTCATCTGGGGACTGAACTTCGTGGTGATGAAGCTGGGCCTGCAAAGCATCAGCCCCATGCTGCTGGGCGCGCTGCGCTTCGCGGCGGCGTCATTGCCCTTCCTGCTGTTCGTGCGGCCACCCGCACTGCCGTGGCGCTTCATCGCCGGCTACGGCCTGGTGCAGGGCCTGGGGCAGTTCGGCTTTCTGTTCCTGGGGCTCAAGCTCGGCATGACGGCCGGCATGGCATCGGTGGTGATGCAGACGCAGGCCTTCTTCACCCTGATGCTGGCCGTGCCGCTGCTGGGCGAGCGCGTGCGCGCCAACCAGTGGCTGGGCCTGGGCGTGGCGCTGGCGGGCCTGCTGATGATTGCGTCCGCACACGGTGAAGGGCCGGGGCAGATGACGCTGGCCGGCTTCGTGCTCACGCTGTCGGCCGCGGCCATGTGGGCCCTGTCGAACATCGTGGCGCGCCGCGCCAGCCAGCTCGCGCGCTACGAACCCTTTCCCTTCGTGGTGTGGAGCAGCGTGTTCCCCATCCTGCCGTTCGCCTTGATCGCCTTGGCCACCGACGGCGCCGCGAGCGTGCAACAGCAACTGGCCGGCATGGGCGTGGGCGCCTGGTTCGCGGTGCTCTACCTGGCCCTGGGCGCCACGCTGCTGGCCTACAGCCTGTGGACGCGACTGCTGCAACGCCACGCGGCCACGCGGGTGACGCCGTTCTCGCTGCTGGTGCCGGTGGTGGGGCCTGTCCCTTATACACCTCTGACGCTGCCGACGAACCACTCTGGGGAGAGCACGGGGGGTGCCCGGTCACAAC
>NZ_CCAE010000089.1 GCF_000723405.1 Hydrogenophaga intermedia
AGGCACCTGGGCGCGCCAACAGACCGAGTGCCAACGAGGTCGTCGGTGATCGGGTGTCCGGCGTAGCGACATAAAGGAGGAGGAGCGGAGCGCGCCAGCGTTCCGATCCGGGGGACAGTCGCGGAGCCGGACACCCGAGCGCCGACGACCGCAGCCACCGGAGAAAGAACCCACACATACGTTCAAACCACACCGATGTTAAGAATTATTTGCATTTAGAATCCGGCGTTTCCCCCTTCTGTCCTGGAGAACCGCCATGCGCCTGAAGCCCCTCGCCGCCGCCGCCGTGCTTGCCCTGAGCCTGGCCGCCCCCCTGCACGCCCAGACCGCCGCCACCCCCGCGAGCGTCGCCACCCACTACGCGACCCTGGTGCACGCCAACTACGAGGACACGCTCAACGCCGCCAAGGCCCTGCAGGCCGCCGTCAAGGCCTTCACCGCCGCACCGTCTCAACAGACCCAGGACGCCGCCCGCAAAGCCTGGCTCGACGCGCGCGAGTTCTACGGCCAGACCGAGGCCTTCCGCTTCTACGGCGGCCCCATCGACAACGACAACGGCCCCGAAGGCCAGCTCAACGCCTGGCCCATGGACGAGTCCTACGTCGACTACATCGACGGCAAGAAGACCGCCGGCATCGTCAACAACAAGAAGCAGGCCCTCACCAAGAAAGCCCTGGCCGCCATGAACGAAAAGGGCGGTGAAGAAAACATCGCCACCGGCTGGCACGCCATCGAATTCATGCTCTGGGGCCAAGACCTCTCCGAGACCGGTCCGGGCAACCGCAGCTTCGAGGACTTCGTCGACGGCAAGGCCCCCAACGCCGACCGCCGCCGCCAATACCTCAACGTCGTCACCGAGCTGCTGGTCGATGACCTGAGCGGCCTGGTGAAGGCCTGGGCACCGGGCGCCAAGAACAATTACCGCGCCAAGTTCGAGAAAGGTGGCAACGAGTCCCTGCGCAAGATGTTCGTGGCCATGGGCTCGCTCTCGCGCGGTGAACTGGCCGGCGAACGCCTGGAAGTGGCCCTGGCCAGCCAGGACCAGGAAGACGAGCACAGCTGCTTCTCCGACAACACCCACCGAGACGCTGCGACCAACGCCAAGGGCATCGAAAACGTCTGGCTGGGCCGCTACGTGCGCGCCGACGGCAGCACGCTGCAAGGCCCCAGCCTGCGCGACCTGGTGAACGCCAAGGACGCCGCGCTGGCCGAGAAGACCTCGAAGCAGATCCGCACCTCGGTGGAATCGGCCGAAGCCATTCCCGCGCCGTTCGACCGGGCCATCATCGCCGGCTCGGCGGGCCGTCCGAAGATCGAGGCCACCATCAAGAGCCTGACGGCGCAGTCGAACGACATCGTGGCCGCGGCCGCAGCGGTGGGCATCAAGAAGCTCACGCTGGTGCAGCCGTGAAGCGCGCGGCCCTCACGGCCGCTGCGCTGACCGCCATCGTGGCGGCCACCCTGGCCGCTGCGCTTCATTCCGGGCAGGCTGGCGCGCAGGCCGCCGCCCCCACCGCCGTTCCCGCCGATGTGGCGCCCGATCCGCTCGGCGAGAAGACCGGCGGCGCGACCACGGTCTGGGCCACGGGGAAGAACGCGTTTTCCTTTCCCGCCGCCAACCTCACGGACCCGGAGCGCACGCGCTTCGTCATCGGCAACTCCTTCTTCAAGCGCAACTGGGTGGAGGCGCCCGCGAGCACCAAGGCGCGCGACGGCCTGGGGCCGAACTTCCTGGCGCGCTCCTGCGGCGCCTGCCACCTGTTCGACGGGCGCGGGGAGCCGCCACCGTGGAAGCGCGGCATTTCCGACGAGGAGCCCCTGGCGTTGCTGCTGCGCCTGTCGGTGCCTGGCGCGGACGCCACGGGCGGTCCGCTTCACGACCCGGTCTATGGCGACCAGCTCAACACCTCCGCCGTCCAGGGTGTCAAGCCCGAGGGCCGCGTGCGGCTGCGCTGGGAAGCCGTGAAGGGTCGATTCGCCGACGGAACACCCTACACGCTGCAGAAGCCTGAATACATCATCGACCGCCTGGCCTACGGCCCGCTCGCGAAGGGCGCCATGGTGAGCCCGCGCATCGCGCCGCAGGTCATCGGCGTGGGGCTGCTCGAGGCCATTGCCGAGCGAGACATCCTGGCCAACGCCGAGGCGCAGGCCGCCATGCCTGGCCCCATCAAGGGCCAGCCGAACCGCGTGTGGGACGCGTTCGCGCAGCGCGAGATGCTCGGTCGCTTCGGCTGGAAGGCCAACGTCGCCACCATCGCGCACCAGACGGCCGGCGCCTTCCATGGCGACATCGGCATCACCTCCACGCAACACCCGCAGCAGACCTGCACGCCGAAGCAGAAAGACTGTCTGGCGGCGCCGCACGGCGGCAAGAGCGGCGAGCCCGAGATCGACGACAAGACCCTGGGCGAGGTGGTCTTCTACCAGGCCACGCTGGCACCGCCCGCGCGCCGCAATGCCAAGGACGTGCAGGTGCTGCGCGGCCAGGCGCTGTTTGCGCAGGCGCAGTGCGCGGTGTGCCACCGGCCCACCTACACCACGGCCGAAGGCCCCTTCCCGCACCTCACCAGCAAGGCCCTGCAGGGCCAGACCATCCACCCCTACACCGACCTGCTGCTGCACGACATGGGCGAGGCACTGGCCGACGGCCGCCCCGATTTCCAGGCCAACGGCCGCCAGTGGAAGACACCGGCGCTGTGGGGCATCGGGCTCATCAAGGACGTGTACGGCCACACGCGCCTGATGCACGATGGCCGCGCCAACGGCGTGCTCGAGGCCATCCTGTGGCACGGTGGCGAGGCCGAGGGCAGCAAGCAGCAGGTGCTGAAATTCAACGAAGCCGATCGCCAGGCCCTGGTGAAGTTCGTGGAGAGTCTGTGATGCGCATCCGTTCCCGCTGGCTGGCCGTGCTGCTGTGCGCCCCGGGCGCGCTCTGGGCGCAGGCCGCCGCGCCCTACTACTACCCGCCCGACGCGGTGGCCGCGCTGTACCGCGACCACACCGCGCCGCTGGCGCGCGGGTTCGCCACGCAGGCGCCGCAACTGGTGCAGGCGCTGCAAACCCATTGCGCCGGCCCCGCCGCGCTGGCCCCGGCGCGCGCCGCGTGGACGAAGACCATGCTGGCCTGGGAACACCTGGCCGCCGTGGCGGTGGGCCCGCTGATCGAGCGCCGCTCGTTGCGCGCCATCGACTTCCAGCCGCTTCGCCCCGATCTGCTCAAGCGCATGCTGGCGCGCGAGCCGAAGACGCTGGAGGACATGGTGCGCGTGGGCACGCCGGCCAAGGGCCTGCCCGCCATCGAGCACCTGCTGTGGACCGAACCCGCCGCACCACGCGGCAATGCCTGCAACTACGCCGTGCTGGCGGCGCAGGAGGTGCAACGCGAGGCCGAGGCCCTGCGCAGCGGCTTCGACGCGCTGGCCGCCACACCGCCCGAAGAAGAGGCCGCCGTCACCGCCTTCGTGGAATTCATCAACCAGTGGCTGGGCGGGCTGGAACGCCTGCGCTGGATGGGCATGGAAAAGCCCCTGCGCGAGGCCGAGACGCGCGGCGCCTCACCCGAGTTCGCGCGCCAGCCCAGCGGCCAGACCGGCGCGGCCTGGGCCGCCGAATGGGCCGAGTTGCGTGCGCTGGCGCGCCAGCCCGACAGCGGCGCACCCGCCATCGGCGCCGGGCGCGTGAGCATCGAGAGCTACCTGCGTGGGCGGGGTCACATCGTGGAGGCCGACCGCTGGCGCGCAGCCGTGGACGAATCCGACCGCGCGATGCAGGCCCTCAAGCCCGGCCAGCCCGCCAGCGTGGACGCGACGGCGCGCACACTCAAGAAGCTGACCGCGCTGATGCAGTCCGAGATCGCGGGCAAGTTGGAAGTGAACCTGGGATTCTCAAGTGCAGACGGAGATTGACGCCCGCCACGGCCTCACGCGCCGCGCCTTGTTCGCGCTGCTGGGCGCCGTGGCCTGGCCGCTGGCCCAAGCCGACGCACGCGGCGAATCCGACGAACTCCTGGCCAGTTGGGCCGAGGCCGGCCGCTACCACGCGGGCCGCTTGAGCGTCGGCGCCGAGGGCGCGCAGGTGCGCTCGCGCATCGAACTGCCCACCCGCGCGCACGGCCTCGCGCTCGACGCTGACGGCAGCGTGCTGGTGGCCGCGCGCCGCCCAGGCGACTGGCTGCTGCGCTGGCGCCCCAAGGGCGGCGAGCCGCAGTGGCACTGGGTGAACGACGACCGCCGGCTCAACGGCCACGTGCTGCCCTCCAGCGACGGGCGTTCGGTGTGGACCACCGAGACCGACCAGGCCGACGCGCGTGGCCTGATCGGCCTGCGCGACGCGCGCACGCTGGAGAAAACCGGCGAGTGGGCCACGCACGGCATGGACCCGCACGAGATGCTGGTGCTGCCCGAGGCCCTGGGCCCGCGCGACCGTTTCCCTGCGGGCACCCTGCTGGTGGCCAACGGTGGCATCCCCACACAGAGTGAGACCGGCCGCAGCCACCGCAACCTCTCGCGCATGGACCCGTCGCTGGTCGCTCTCGACCCCGCCTCCGGCGCCCTGCTCGGCCAATGGCGCCTGCACGACGCGCGCCTGAGCGTGCGCCACCTGGCCTGGGACCCGGTGAGCCGGCGCGTGGGCATCGCCTTGCAAGCCGAACACGACGACGAGGCCGCGCGCCGCGACGCGCCGCTGCTGGCCACCTGGGACGGCAGCGCCCTGACGGCATCGCCCCCCATGGCCGGCGCGCTCGGCTACGGTGGCGACGTCTGCGCGCGCGCGGGTGGCGGTTTCTGGCTCAGCGCCACGCGCGCGAACGCCCTCTTGGGCCTGGCGCCGGACGGCGCCATCGCCGAGCGGGTCACCTTGCCCTCGGCGGGCGCACTCGCCGCGCAAGCCGGGCACGCCTGGGCTGGCGGCGCGGCGGCGGTGTGGAGCGATGGCCAGCAACAGGCCTGGCCCGCCGCGCTGCAGATCGACAACCACTGGGTGAGCCCGCCGCGCGGCTGAACGGGCGCGCGCGGGGCCGTCACCAGGGCAGCGGCGAGCGCTCCAGCGCGGTTTCCATCGTCGGCAGCGCCAGCAGCCCGGCCTCCAACTGCGCCAGCAGCCCGGCCTGCAGTGTGGCCACGAGCGCGGGCGCCAGCGTGGCGGGCACCTGTTGCAGCAACACCTGCGCGGTGCTCAGGTCGTTCAGCTCACCCAGCAGGGTTTGCGCATCGGCCAGCGTGGCCGTGCTGCGCGCGGCGCGCTTGGGCGCGAGCAGGCTGTTGAGGAATTCCTGCGTGTAGCGCAGCTTCTTGAGCGCCAGGCGCAGCTCGTGGCGCCCGTCGGGGCCCAGGCGGCGAGCGTCGCGCGCCTGTTCGCGCAGGCGCGCATGGCCCTGGCGCAGCGTGGCGACGGCCCAGCGTGGCAGGTTCACCCGCGCGCGCGGCGCAGGCAGCGCGAACACCGAGCGAGTGAAGGCCAGCAGGGCCAGCGCGTGGGCCGGGTCCGCCAGCGCGCGCGCCACCGCCAGGTTGGCCTCGCGGCGCTGCCCGGCCACCCAGGCACGCAGGGCCTGGGTGGCCGCCCGCGTGTCGGTTTCGGGCAGGCGCTCGGGCAGCCATTCGGTGGCGAACACGTCCCAGTTGCGCGCGGTGCCGAGCGTGTCGGCCAGGCCCTTCCAGTGTGCGGACCAATGCAACACCCAGCGACGCGGCAGGTGGTCGCGGAACAGCCTCAGGCCCGTGCGCAGGCGGCGCAGGGCCACGCGCAACTGGTGCACGAACTCGGGGTCGGGCAGCGGGGCGGCCGCGGGCGGCAGGTGTGCGAGCGCGCGCGACTCAGCCTCGTTGGCCTGCAGATGCGTCAGGCAGGCCAGGCTGGCGGCCTGGAAGGCCTCGCGCACCGTCATGTCGCGCGCCAGTTCCAGCGGCGCGGCGCGCCGGGGCATGGCCGCCTGGCCGGCGAACAGGGCGTAGCCGCGCTCGGCCTTGCTGCGCGGTTCGGGGTGCAGGTGCAGCGCGCCCGCGGTCTGCCCCTCGGGGCCCAGCACCAGGGTGTGCGCCAGGTCGAGCAACGCGTCCACCGGGCCGTCGAGCAGCTCCAGTTCCACCTCGAGCAGCCGCTCGCGGCGCACGCGCCGGCCGCTGCCCACGCCGATGTGGCCGTCGTCGAACGCGAGTTCGATGCGCGCGCCCGCGTGCTCCACCACCATGGCGCGGCGCACGAAGTCGGTGCGGAACACCGCGCGCAGTCGCGGCGCCCAGTCCTGCAGGGCGGCGGCCAGCGCGGGTTCGTCCACGACACGCGAGAAGTCGATCCGCCCGCGCGGCTTGGGCACCTCCCATTCACCGCGTTGCGACAGGCCGCCCACGGTGCTGCCCGAGGTCTTGACCGTCAGCAGGCTGCGGCCGCCCACGCGGCGCTCGCGCAGGGCCAGGCGCGCGTCGCGCAGCGCCAGCTCGGGCGTGTCGAAGTAGGTGTTGAACAGGCGCTGGCCCGCGCGCGGCAGGCCGCTCATCAGCGGGTGGGCCAGCAGGCGCTCGGCGTCCCTCGGGTGCAGCGCGAGCTTGAGTTCGGTTTCCTGGGGCATGAATCGATCAGATCACAGTTCCTTGATGTCGCACCTTACAACTGGTAACCGGGGCGGCGCTACCTCGGCCAACAATGCCCATCCGCGCACCCCACGGTGCGGTGTCGTTGGAGAAGAACATGAACCTGATGTCCCGGATGCGCGTCGCCCTGGCGGCGGCGCTGATGCTGCTGCTCGCCGCTTGTGGCGGTGGCGGTGGCGGTAGTGGAGACAGCGGCAGCGGCACGCTGCGCGTGGCCCTCACCGACAACCCCGCCTGCGGCTACGACGAGGTGGTGGTCACCGTGAACGAGGTGCGCGTGCACACCGCGGACGCGCCCGACAGCGACCCGGGCTGGCGGTCCATTCCCGTGAACCCACCGCTCACCGTCGACCTGCTGGACCTGACCAACGGCACCCTGCTCGACTTGGGCCAGACCCTGGTTCCCGCCGGCACCTATACGCAGCTGCGCCTGGTGCTGGCCGCCAACACCGGCACGCTGGCCGACCGCAACTGGATCGTGCTCAGCAGCGCACCCGGCGTGAAGGTGCCGCTCAAGACGCCCAGCGGACAGCCATCGGGCCTGAAGGTGCAGACCAGCCTGGCCGTGCAGGCCAATGGCCTGACCGACGTGGTGATCGACTTCGATGCCTGCAAATCGGTGGTGATGGCGGGCAATTCGGGCCAGTACCTGCTCAAGCCCGTGCTGCGTACCCTGCCGCGCGTGGAAACGGGCGTGATCGGCGAGCTGTCGATCGCCACGGCCACGGCGGGCGCCAGCGTCTCGCTGCAACAGGGCGGCGAGGTGCGCCGCGCCACGGTGGCCGACGCCAACGGCCTGTTCAAGCTGCAACCCGTGGAGCCGGGCGAGTACACGCTGGTGGTGACCGCGCCCGGGTACGCCACCGCTGCGGTGCGCCAGGTGCTGGTGAGCAGCGGGCAGCTCGTGCGCGCTCTGCCGGCCGGCCAGCGCATCGACCCGCCCGCCTCTGGCACGGCGATCTTCGCCGGACAGGTGTCGATCACGCCGGTGCCCGCCGAGATTGACGCGTCCGTCGCCGTGCGCCAGAAGCTCTCCGCTGGCGACACGATCACCCTGGTGGACCGCCCGGTCAACGCCATCACCGGCGAATACGCCCACACCGGCCTCGCGGTGGACGCGCCGATCGTGGCCCAGCACGCCGCTGGCGGCGCGCTGAGCTTCTCGGCCGACAACGGCGCCGCCGGCAACTTCACGGTGCGCGCCACCACGGGTGGCGCGAGCAAGACCGCCGATCACCTGGGGGTGAGTGACAGTGACACCGTCGACCAGGATTTCGTTTTCCCCTGAACCGCAGAGCCCCAAGCCATGCCCGTCCTTCATCGATCCCTCTCGACCGCCCTCCTTGGCGCCGCGCTGGCGCTCGCCACCGCCCCCGCACTGGCCGAAAAACCCCCGCACGCGGGCGGCGGAAAACACGGCCAGTCCGAAGAGAAATCCAAAGGCGGCAAGCCGCACAAGAGCGAGCGTGGTGACCGCGACGACGGGCCGCGCCACAGCGGCTCGGGCGGCGACCGCACGAACCTCTCGGTCAACGTGCAGATCGGTGGCTACTTCACCGACGCGCAGCGCCGCACCGTCGTCGACTACTACGAGCCGCGCTTTCGCGCCGGCAACTGCCCGCCCGGCCTGGCCAAGAAGAACAACGGCTGCATGCCGCCGGGGCAGGCCAAGCAGTGGCGCCGGGGCGCGCCGCTGCCGCGCGACGTCATCTACTACCCCGTGCCCGACGCCATCTCCATCCGCCTGGGCGTGCCGCCGTCCGGCCACAAGTACGTGCGCGTGGCCACCGACATCCTGCTCATCGCCGTGGGCACGGGCATGGTGATCGACGCCATCGAAGACCTGAGCCGGCTGTGAAGCAGGCCCTGGCCGGCGCGGTGCTGTCGCTGATCGCCGCCGCTGGCCTGGCGCAGGACGGCGCCGACGCCCCGGCCCAGGGCCGAACCGCAGCGCCCCGCGATGAGGTGGCGCTGCAGGCCAGCCGCGACTACCTCATCGGCGCGGCCATCGGCTCCTCGGCCAACCCGCTGGGCACGGCGGAGCAGAAGCTCTCGTTCGGTGGCATCTGGGCCTTCCAGCTCGGGCGCTTCCGCTTCGCCAGTTCCGGCGCCAGCGCGCTGCTCAACCAGGGCCGTGAAACGGTGGACAGCGGCGTGAGCACGCAGCTCGCGCGCAGCGACAAGGTCTCACTCAACACCTCGCTCGCCATCGACGACGGCCGCGACTGGCGCGACGAGAAGGACCCGCGCTTCCACGGCCTGGGCAAAGTACGCGCCACCGTGCGCGGCCGGCTCACGCTGGGACTCACGCTCAGCGAGCGCTGGAGCCTGACCAGCCGCGCCTCGCAGGACCTGCTGGGCCGCGACGGCGGCCTGCGCCTGGACACGGGCCTGAACTACCGCCACCGGATCTCGCGCGACACGCACTGGGACCTGTCCTTCGGCGCGGGCTGGGCCAACGGCACCTTCCGCCAGACGCACTACGGCGTGAGCCCCGAAGGCGCCGCCGCCACCGGACTGCCCGCCTACGCCCTGGGCGGCGGCTGGGACAGCCTGTCCATGGGCTGGCGCATCACCTCGGCGTTGAACCGGCACTGGGTGGGCTACGCCGGCCTGGGCGTGGCGCAGTTGCAGGGCGCCGCGCGGCGCAGCCCCCTGGCCACGCGGCCCACCACCTACAGCGCGGGGGTGGGCTTGGCCTACCGCAACCGCTGAGCCTTACAGCAAGCGCGCGAGGTAGTGCCCCGTGTGGCTGGCCGGGTTGGCCGCCACATCCTCGGGCGTCCCTTGCGCCACCACCGTGCCGCCGCCGGTGCCGCCCTCGGGGCCCATGTCGATCACCCAGTCGGCTGTCTTGATCACGTCGAGGTTGTGCTCGATCACGACGATGGTGTTGCCCGCGTCGCGCAACTGGTGCAGCACCTTGAGCAGCAGCTCGATGTCGGCGAAGTGCAGGCCGGTGGTGGGCTCGTCCAGGATGTAGAGCGTGCGGCCGGTGTCGCGCTTGGAGAGTTCGAGCGCGAGCTTGACGCGCTGCGCCTCGCCGCCCGACAGCGTGGTGGCGGCCTGGCCGAGCTGGATGTAGGACAGGCCCACGTCCAGCAAGGTCTGCAGCTTGCGCGCCAGCGTGGGCACGGCGCCGAAGAATTCGTGCGCCTGCTCCACCGTGAGCTCCAGGATCTGCGCGATGTTCTTGCCCTTGTAGAGCACCTCCAGCGTCTCGCGGTTGTAGCGCTGGCCATGGCAGACGTCGCAGGGCACGTAGACATCGGGCAGGAAGTGCATCTCGACCTTGACCACGCCGTCGCCCTGGCAGGCCTCGCAGCGGCCACCGGCCACGTTGAAGCTGAAGCGGCCCGGGCCATAGCCGCGCTCGCGCGCAGTGGGCACCTCGGCCATGAGTTCGCGGATGCCGGTGAACAGGCCGGTGTAGGTGGCGGGGTTGCTGCGCGGCGTGCGGCCGATGGGCGACTGGTCGACGTTGATGACCTTGTCGAAGTGTTCGAGGCCCTCGATGGCCTCGTGCGGCGCGGGCTCGTCGTGCGATCGGTAGAGGGTGCGCGCCACGGCAGCGTAGAGCGTGTCGTTGACCAGGGTGGATTTGCCCGAGCCCGATACACCGGTGACGCAGGTCAACAGGCCCACCGGAAAGCTGGCAGTGACGCCGCGCAGGTTGTGGCCCGAGGCCCCCACGACGCGGATGGCCAGGCCACTGCCGTCGGCCACGGGCTCGGCCTTGGCGCGACCCTTGGGCCCGGCGGGAAAGCGCGGTTTGGTCGGCACGGCAGGTGCCGACCTGGCGTGCGCGATCTGCCACGGTGTGCGCCGCGTCGGCACCTCGATGCGCCGCACGCCGCCCAGGTACTGGCCGGTGAGCGAGTCGGGCACGGCCACCACGTCCGCGCAACTGCCCTGGGCCATCACGCGCCCGCCGTGCACGCCGGCGCCGGGGCCCATGTCGATGACGTGGTCGGCGGCGCGGATCATGTCCTCGTCGTGCTCCACCACCAGCACCGTGTTGCCCAGGTCGCGCAGGTGCTGCAGGGTGCCGATCAGGCGGTCGTTGTCGCGCTGGTGCAGGCCGATGCTGGGCTCGTCGAGCACGTACATCACGCCGGTGAGGCCGCTGCCGATCTGGCTGGCCAGGCGGATGCGCTGGGCCTCGCCGCCCGAGAGCGTGTCGGCGCTGCGGTCCAGGCTCAGGTAATTCAGGCCCACGTCGTTGAGGAATGTCAGGCGCTGGCGGATTTCCTGGATCACGCGACCCGCGATCTCGCCCTTGGCGCCGGACAGGGTGAGCGCCCCGAACCAGCGCAAGGCCTCGCCGAGCGTGACGTGGCCGACCTCGAAGATGGCGCGGCGCTGTTCGCCTTCGCCCACGAACACATGACGCGCCTCACGGCGCAGGCGCGCGCCGCCGCAGTCGGGGCAGGGCTGCGTCGCGCGGTAGCGTGCGAGTTCTTCGCGCACGGTGGCGCTGTCGGTCTCGCGCCAGCGCCGCTCGAAGTTGCGCACGATGCCTTCGAAGGGGTGCTTCTTGCTCACGCGCTTGTTGGCTCGCTCGCCGCCGTCCAGCGCGTACTGGAAGCGGATTTCTTCCTCGCCCGAACCGAACAGCAACACCTGGCGCACCGCCTCGGGCAGGGCCTCCCAGGGCGTGTCGACATCGAAGCGGTAGTGCGCGGCCAGGCTTTCGACGAGCGAGAAGTAGTGGCCGTTGCGCCGGTCCCAGCCCTTGATGGCGCCGCTGGCCAGGCTGAGCGAGGGGAAGGCGACGATGCGCGCGGGGTCGAAGAACTCGGTGTGGCCCAGGCCATCGCAGGTGGGGCAGGCGCCCAGGGGCGAGTTGAAGGAGAACAGGCGCGGCTCGAGTTCGGCCACGGCGTAGTGGCACAGCGGGCAGGCGAAGCGCGCGGAGTGCGCGTGTTCCTCGCCCGAGTCCATGTCGAGCGTGATGGCGCGGCCATCGGCCAGGCGCAGCGCGGCCTCGAAGCTCTCGGCCAGGCGCTGGCGCTGCGTGTGGGCGCCGGTGGCGTCGGCCTCGGCGCGCACCTTGAGGCGGTCGATCACGACGTCGATGTCGTGCTTGTCGTTCTTCTTCAGCGTGGGCAGGGCCTCGGCCTCCACCACCGCGCCGTTCACGCGGAAGCGCACATAGCCGCGCGCCTGCATGTCGGCGAAGAGCTCGGCGAACTCGCCCTTGCGCGCGCGCGCCACCGGCGCCAGCACCATGAGGCGCGTGCCTTCGGGCAGCGCCAGCGTGGCGTCCACCATCTGCGCCACGCTCTGCGCGGCCAGGGGCAGGTCGTGGTCGGGGCAGTGCGGCGTGCCGGCGCGCGCGTAGAGCAGGCGCAGGTAGTCGTGGATCTCGGTCACCGTGCCCACGGTGGAGCGCGGGTTGTGGCTGGTGGCCTTCTGCTCGATGGCGATCGCGGGCGCAAGGCCCTCGATGAGATCGACGTCGGGCTTGTCCATGAGCTGCAGGAACTGCCTCGCGTAGGCGGACAGGCTCTCGACGTAGCGGCGCTGGCCTTCGGCGTAGAGCGTGTCGAAGGCCAGGCTGGACTTGCCTGATCCCGACAGGCCGGTGATCACCACCAGGCGGTGTTTGGGAATGTCGAGGTCGATGTTCTTGAGGTTGTGCGTGCGCGCGCCGCGCACGGACAGCGTGGCGCCGCGCAGGCGCATGGCGTCGCCGAGGTAGCGGGCGTCGGGTTCGGCCACCTTCAAGGGGGCGGCATCGCCCGGGCGCGGATCGGTGGACGGCATGTCGGAAGGCGAAATCGGGTTCAAGGCGCGGGTCGTGCAGGGCAACCGGACATGATAAACCGCAGCGCTTTGCCGTCCGGCGGCCCATCCCCGCCCGGGCAGCACCAGGCGGCCACCGGCCCTGCCCCTGCGCAAGGTGCTGTTTCGCAGATCGAAATGGTGTCTCGACTCGGCCCCGCCCCGCACCCATGATGCGGCGCAGAAGGGACCCGCCATGACA
>NZ_CCAE010000090.1 GCF_000723405.1 Hydrogenophaga intermedia
GAAGACCTTACTCAAGGGGTCAAAGTTGGATGAAAAAACTCAGCTCAGAGGGGTCAGATTTACGTGGAAATCAACACGCTGACCGCCTCGCGCTGCTTCTCGAAGACCCGCATGCGCTGTTGACGCTCGTTCTTGAGCGTGGTCAGGTCTAGATCCTGTTCGCGAAGCAATCTGTCGATTTCAACCCAGGTTTGCGCATCGCTCGCCCCTTCGCGCCAGCGCTGCAGCAGGGACTGCGCTTTGGCGCCTGCCAGTACCGCCAGCAATTCTTCGCCGTTGAGCTGATAGGTGTCGCGTCGAAGGCTCAGCTCGTGCTCGGTGAGCAGGTGATCCTGAGGGGGGCGATTGGTCAGGCGGATGACTCCGTAGACCGGCACGATGGCCACCGGGACGAGGGCTTGGGTGTCTGCATTCATACTGGTCCCCAGTTTGGGACCAGTTCGCTCACAGTCTTCCGGCGCAACGAGCCCGATCAACCTCGAAGGCTGGCTTGGCGCTGCGCTTCGCGCGCTCAGCCCTTGGCGATGGCAAGCGCCTGGCGCTTGCCCAGCTTGAGGGCCTCCTGGATGTTCTGTCGCTGGGCCTGGCGCGGCTGCACACTGCCGGTTTCCCACTTGTAGATCGACAGCGAGGAGACGCCCACCAGCTTGGCCATCTGTGCCTGGGTGAGGCCCAGCCGGCGTCGATGGGCGACAAAGGCTTGGTGGTCGAACTTCCCCGCTGCAGCGCGCTGCGCACGCGGCGCGCGTTGTGTGGGCTGATTGGGGGCGGCGCTGTTGGCGTCGTTGGCGCTGTTGACCAGCCGAACGATCTGGCGCAAGAGCGTGTCCTGCGCCTTGACGAGTTTTTTCAGGGCGGCGATGTCGCTGCGGTACGCGGCGCTCGCCTTGCGCAGCGCGGAGATCTCGCCCTTGGTCTCTTTGCGCGCGACTCGCGCGATTTCGCGCTTCATGGATTCTGCGAACGACGTCATTGCCTCATGCCTTCGTTTCGGTGAACACCGCCTCATTCTAGAGGGGGCCAGCTGCTGTGGCGATCCATAGAAAAAGCCCCGGGCTGTGAGGCCGCGGGGCTTGTGCAAGGTGCTTTGCGATCGGCATCAGACCGGCGTGAGTTCGCCGGCTGTGATCGCGTTGTTGGCGCGCTGGAGGTTCGCGGCCATTGCGTTGGCGTGGTCGCTGGTGCTCGGCACCAGGAAGGCGCCGAGCACGGTTTCACCTGGGTTGGCGTTCTCGCACTGCTCGATGGCGTGCCCGATTCCCTCTGCTTGGCAGGAGAACATCAGAGCGCCCTCACCATAGGTGACGATCCAGTGCTCCAAAGCGGACTCGGGATGCGTTTGGTGCTGCACCTGCGCTTGCTCGCTCAGCAGTCCGAGGCGAGCCTCATCGAGCATCTCCTGCGTGATCTCTCGCAGGTCCTGCACGGCGAAGTAGTACTTCACCGCTTCGACGGCCTGGACCTCGTATGGGCCGTAGTGAGCCCAGGCGATGGCATCCACGAACTCGTCGCTGCTCGCGTCTTTGTCCTTGAGTCCGTGAATCTCGGCCAGTGAAAGTTGCAGCAGGTGGGTGGTCGCATCCTTGAGCTCGGGCTTGCCGATGGGGATCGCCATGTCGTTGATCCAGGCCTGCGGCACGAAGGTGACAAGCAGTCGGCGCTGGATTCGGATGTCTTGTTTGATGGTCATGGTTGGGATGGGGTTGGTGCTCGTGGTGTCAGGAGCGTTCAGGTGAGGGCGACGGCAACGCCTTCGGGCTGGCCGCAGGCCTCGGGAACGCACTCGGCCAGAAACTCACCGTTCAACGTGAAGGCAATGGCGCCGTCAGGCGTGACGGCCTCTGTGCCGTGTTGGCGCATGTACATGCGCACTCGTTCGGTGTCGTCATTGGAGATTGGCAGCACGCGCCCGCCAAGTTTGATGAACTTGCGCCAGACATCGGGGTGCTTGCTCGGCGCGCCGCAGGCCAGGCGAACCGGCAGCAGGCTGTAGGCTTTGCGGGAGACGAGGTTGGTGACCGTCAAAGGCTCGGTGGTCGTCAAATGCATCTTGGTTTCCTTGAAACGCCTCTTTCGAGGCAGTGAGGTTGAACCGCAGATGCACCTGTCCCCTGCCGGGGAAGGTCCACCTGCAGGGGCTGGGGGTAACCGGTAGGGTCACTGGCGAGGAGGCCTGAGCGTCTCGCCTACATGGCACAAGTGCCGTGGTGACAACGATTCTGAGTGGTCGGCGGCTGGCGCGCCAGTGATGTGGTCCACAACCGGCGTGGCAACGCGGGTGGAGACCTTCTCGGCGACGGTTTCCGAAGTGGCCGCCATGAAGATCGTCACTGCAGCGCGTGCGGAGCAAGCTGAATGCTCATCGAGGCAACACCGCAAGATTCTTGAGGAGTTCTAGAAGCAGGTTGTCCCGAGGTTCTTAGCCACCAATCGCAAGGCTGCGGCTTGGCACTCCTCGCTTTTGGCTTGGAAAAAAAGAAGAAGCCCCCGACCATCGCGGTCAGGGGCTGTGAGTAGTCGCCCGGGTCTCGGGCGATTTGTGTCGTCACTTCGGCGCCAGTGGTTCAGGCCATGGACCACAGGCCGCGCGCCTCATTGCGAAAGATGTCCGTGTGAAGCTGAAGGGTCTGTCGCACCTTGTCACGCCAGTGCGGGTTCGTGGCGAGCCGTTCGGGTGCTGCCGCGGCGATGGCCGCATACAGCCTGTCCAGGGTCGCTCGCCCGCCCAGCCCTTGCAGGACACAGCGCACGATGTTCTTCCAGGTACCGCTCACGCGGGTGGCCTGTTCCTTGACCATGGTCGAGAGCAACACGACGGCCGAGACGCTGCGCTTCTCCCAGATCAGCAAGTACTCGTGCAGGATTCGCGGCAGCTTCATCGCGCCGTAGCTCTTCGCGTCGGAGACGCAGTTGTGCTGGGTCTTGATGATGACGGCGGCCAGTTCGTTGGCGGGCATGCGCGCGATGATCTCGGCCTGATAGGAGGTGTAGATCCCGTTGCGTCGCCAGTCGCCGATGAGCGTGCCGTAGTAGCCCCCGGGGCGCGTGGCGCGGCGCTGGTTGAGCAACACCATCTGCATCTTCTCGTGGAACTCGGCGTCGTCGGCGCAGTGGCTGAGATCGCCAGGGTCTGGCTCGCTTCCCCACATGCCGCCGGGGCCGCTGTACTTGATCATGCCGCCGTAGGGCGGATGTGAGATGCACAAGTCCGCGTGTTTGCCCACGTGGCAGAGGATGTCCATCGAGACGGCATTGAAGCCTTGGTGCAGGTCCAGGCCATATGCCTCGATGCCCATATCGCACGCAACCTCGACGCTGGTACCGCTGCCGACCATTGGATCGATAAACACCTGCGGGCGCAGCTGCTCGAAAAGGGATCGGTAGACGTGGCCAGAGGCGTTGCCCCGCCACTTGCTTTCGCCCCACGGGCCTCGCTCGGGAAAGCTGATCACGCTGCCGGCCATGCCGGGTTTCGTGGTCTTGGGTTGGTTCATTGTGTGGAACTCCATGTGAATGGGCCACACCCCGCGCGGGAGCTGGCCCCGCTTGGGTTGAATGAGTTGGTGTCTGTCAGCGCGGCGCCGTCTCCGGCGGTTGCTGCAAATGGCATGGTGCCAGTTCGTCGCCGATGGTAGGCAGCGCGCCGCCTTGCTGCAAGTGATGTCGCTCAGCTACCCATTTGCCGTGCGCACAAAAAAAATGGGCGACCGTTTCGGGTCGCCCTTTCCTTGCGTTGGCGTTGTTTTGAGCCTCATGCCGCAAGCAGCATGCCGGGCTGGTTTGCAACCCTGCTCTCGATGCGCTGCAGGGCAGCGCTCATCCAGCGGTCCATCTCACTGCAGCGGTGCAGCATGGAGTTGGAGATGCCGGCGTGGTGAGCCTTTAGGCGCGCGCCAAAGTCGTAGGCCATCGAGTCCGCAGATGCGACCCATCTCTGGTCACCCAGTTCGCTCAACGCCTCACCCTTGACCCCGAAGAGGTGCAAGCGGCTGCCGGTCGGAAGCTGACCTTTTAGGCGATCGAGGATCGCGTACAAGCCGTGTGTGGTGTGCTTCAGGGGCCTGCGACACACTGAACCGACGCCGATGAGGGCGGGCGGTGCCAGCCAGGGTTGCCAACGCGACCAGACTTGTTGCATCAGTTCCAGGCTGCGCTCGTAGTGCTGCACGCTCCAGCCCTGGATGACTGGGACTGGCGGCGGCAGCATGTTGGCAACCACGCGCTCGCTGGAGGTCTTGGCAAGCTCGTTCTGCCACTCGTAGAGGATGCGCAGCACGCCCTCAAGGAAGGTGGCCGTGGCACGGATGCGAAAGTCGATCTCCTCCTCGCTTTGCGTGATCTCGGGCTCGACGCAGCAATCAGGTTGGCTCCACCAGGAAGCTCCTGACGCGGTGGCGAACTCGATGTATTGCGCGTACGACCAGGGGAAGATGCCGCCCAGGCCTTGCTGTCGGCCGTGGTTTTTCCACATCTTCATGGCGACGAAGCCGGCGCTGTCCATGGCGAAGTCGGTCTCGCTGAGGTCGGTGGCTTCGGGAAACCGGAAGGCCTGCTGCTGTTTCGACCAGAAGGCGTTGGCAGAGACCATCACCGGGTATTCCTGATTGAAGGCGTGCGCGGCCATCCTTGACGTTGCACTTGGCCAGCGACTTGACCTCGGTCGGCTCCAGGATGAAGGCGGTGGGCGCGGTGGCCACCCGATTGAGGATCACCCAGTACTGGCCCATGACCTTGTCCAGCGAGCTGCCCAACGGCACGGCTGCGCGAGCACTGAGTGCCTTCACCTGGATGCTGATCATGCGGCTGGCGCCTTGGTCGTAGGCGATCACGTCCACGCCGCGGGCGTTGCGCGCTGTCGGCATGACGTTCCAGCCCATCAGCGAGAGGCGGTAGCAGCAGTAGTACAGGCCCACGTTGCCCGTGATCTGTGGGTCCAGGCGCAGAGTTTTCGGGTTTACTTCGCCCGTCGTCTCGTTCAGTTGTCTCATAAGAGCCTGATATTGGATATTTGTATGCTCATTCTGACGATTGTTAGCTGATTTCGGATAGTTATTGCAGTGGTGCTTGTGCCGCGATCGCTGCTGCTTATAATCCGATTTCGGATAGTTATCCGCGTTTTTTCGTGATAATTTGTCAATATCGGATTGTTATGCAGTCAACTCATACCACCGACGAACTCCTTCTCGAACTGGGAGAGCAACTGCGCTCCCAACGGCTGCGCATGAACCTCACGCTGGAGGACGTGGCCAAGGACGCAGGCGTTTCAATCAACGTGGTGCGCCGCCTGGAACTAGGCGAGGGCGCGACGTTGGGCTCATTCGTCTCGGTGCTCAGGGTACTGGGGCGCGCGGATTGGCTGGCCACTCTCAAACCGCCCGTGACCATCAACCCGCTAGACATGCTGCGCCAAGTCGAGCAGCGCCAACGCGCGAGCAAGCCCCACGGCGTCAACCGCAAGAACTGAAACCCATGGCCACAACCAAACCGAAATCCAAGCCCACACGCAAGAGCCCCTACAGCCCCGTGCGCGCGGTCGAGGTCCGCGCCTGGGGCAAACTGGTTGGCGCGGTTGCTCTGGAGCCCACGAAGAACTACTACGCATTCAGCTACGACCCTTCCTGGGTCAAGCGAGGCATTGAGTTGGCGCCGCTGCGGATGCCGCTTGAACAGGCCAGCGAGCCCTTCCTGTTCACGGATCTCCCCGAGGCGACCTACAAGCGCTTGCCGGCGATGCTGGCCGATGCGCTGCCCGACGACTTCGGCAATGCCCTCATCGATGCCTGGATGGCCGAGCGAGGCTTGAGCAAGGGCATGGTGAGCGCGCTCGATCGCCTGGCCTACATGGGAAAGCGCGGCATGGGCGCTCTCACTTTCGGGCCGTTGCGTGGCCCACCAGCGAGCAAGCCCACGGTGATCGAGATGGGCAAGCTGGTCGAGTCGGCCCGAAAGGCGGTGCAAGGTGACTTCGATGGTGACGACCACGCCATCACCGCCCTCAAGCAGATCATCCAGGTAGGCACCTCCGCGGGTGGCGCGCGTGCGAAGGCGACCATCGCCTGGAACCCGATCACAGACGAGGTTCGCACAGGTCAGTTCGATATCCCAGACGGGTTTGAGGCCTGGCTGCTCAAGTTTGACGGGATGGGCGTGGACAACGAGCTGGGCCCGTCCAAGAGCTACGGACGCATCGAGTACGCCTACTATCTGATGGCCGATGCCGCAAACATCGACATGTCGCCATGCCGGCTGCTTCGAGAAAACGGCCGCGCGCACTTCATGACCAAGCGATTTGACCGCGAGGGCAATGAGCGGCTGCACATGCAGACCCTGTGCGCAATGGCACACCTGGACTACAAGCTGGTTGGCACGCACAGCTACAACCAGTTGCTGCAGACCGCCCAGGCACTCAAGCTTGATCGCAAGGCCATGGTGCAACTGCTGCGCCGAATGATCTTCAACGTGCTGGCCGTCAACAATGACGATCACACCAAGAACTTCTCCTTCCTGCTGCGACAGGGGGAGCAGTGGGAGCTTGCCCCGGCGTACGACATCACGCATGCCTACCGTGTCGATAGCGACTGGGTGAGCCAGCATCAGATGTCCATCAATGGCAAGTTTGACCGCATCACTCTCGCCGATGTGCGGGTGGTGGCAGATCGATTCGGTCTCCTCGCAGACCTGGCTGCTGCGGTGGAGGATGTACGCAGAGCGGTCAGCCGATGGGTTGAGTTCGCCGATGAAGCGCAGGTGGATCCAATTGAGCGCGATGAGATCGAGCGGCAGATGGGCGAGCGCGACCGGGTGTTTTGAGCCCCACTTCCCTGGCGTCGGAGAAGCACAAATACAAGTCGCACGCAGCGGGCATAGACTCGGTGGTCCATGAAGCGTGAAATATCAGTGAAACTGCGCCTGGTGTGGCTCCCGTCTGAATTTCGGGAATCGGGCCGGGGCTTTGAAGTGGTCTGTCAGAGCGCACCCTGGGCGCCAAGCGGGTGCATCCCAATGGACCTTTGGCAAAAGTACGTACCGCAGCCGGATGTCTCTGGGATAGCACTTCTCATCGACACGGACGCAGATGAGCCGTCCCCTCTGCCTCGAGACACTGAATTCCTGCTCATGGTCACACACGACAACGGCGAGCCCGGGACAGGACGGGAAGCCTTCTACGACTGGCACGCCCTGGATTTCGACAGCGCACAGTTGTTTTGCCGCCAGGAGTACGGTCAAGACGTTGAGACCCTGGCGCACGCCGCGCGCGAACTTGTACAACTGCCTGCAGCCGGCACAGCACATTGACACCCTCCGCCTTGGTGTCCATCACGTCCGACTGACAGATCCAAATGAAAAGCCCCCTGCAGATCGCTCTGCGGGGGGCTTTTCGTTTCGAGTTGCAGGCCTTGCGGGGTGCCTTTTCAGCCCCTCAAGGCTCAGTTGGTTGGTTCCAGTTCTTCACGCGCCTCGCGAGCCGTGCGGAACTCCTGGTGCACGCGAAAGCCCTGCATGAAGGCGATCCATTGGGCGGCCTGCTCCTCGGTGTCGAAGTAAGCCTGCACGTCGGGCTCGCCCTGGTCGGTGCGCAGCACGGCCACGCGCGCGGACTTGACGGAGCCGCTGGCCTCGCCGAGGCGAAACTGCGGCAGCACGTAGTTGTTGGCGCGGTAGACCTCCTGGGCACGGCGTACGTCGACGATGCGCACGATGCCGGCGGTGTTGATCGCATCGCCGAACGAGCCGGTCGTGATGTTGCGTTCATCGTCCAGCAACGGCTCGATGAGCAGGGGCACGCGCATCGGGCCCATGCTGCGGGAGACAAAGCCCACGGTGCTGAACCGCTCGCAATAGTCGCGGTCGGTTTCGGTGCAGCCGTAGAACAGACGCAGCATCGTGCCTTGCTCGCGGAAGTCCTCATAGCTCGCGCGCGCTGCTTCCAGGATCTTGGCGACCTTGGCCGGCGTTCCGGGTCGGTACCAGGTCTTTTTGGAAACTTGGTGGCTGGCGTACTGCCCTACGAGGGAGCGGTGTAGCGCGTAGCACTCGCGCGTGCCGAGCATGGAAGCGTCGGGCTCGGGCAGCTTCATGAGGCAGGCCAAGTGCTTGACTTCGGCAAAGCAGTTGTCGAAGCCAAAGCAGCTAAAGCCGCCGGCGGCGTTGGCGATGACGTAGAGGCGCTGCTCGAGGTTGAGGCCGAGGCCGTCGACGAGTTGCACGGGGTTGGTAGGGGTGGCGTTCACGATTTGCTCCGCTGTGGGATCGGGCAAACCATCTTCCCGCCCGGGAAGTGGTTTCCCGGTGGGGTTGGGGTCAATGTCGGCAGGCGCCGACGCGGTTGACTCAGGGGTCAGTGCCTGGCCATTGTTCTGCGCTGGCGCCGCGTGCGCAAGCGATGTGGCTCACGGAGCACCACGGCATCGCGCTGGCTTGATGTTTCTGCGAGCGACCGTAGACTCGATGCAAGCGCGTTCATGCCGCATCGCCCATTCAACCCCCCAACATCAGGCCAATGGCAAAAAACACACTCGTCATCACCGAGAAGCACCGACACGCGCTACGTCAAGTCGTCGAGGTTTTTTGCGAGAAGCGCTTTCGCCGCTCTGATCTGTCGGAGCGGATCTATCCGATGACCTCTCCCAGAAGCCGGGAGAGGGCTGACGCGATAAGCGACCGTGTACTACGGGAGGCGGCGGCCGCAGGCAAGATTCGTCGCGAGGGCCATCAGCATTGGGCGAAGGTCGGACATGGCAGGACGCTCATTGATGGGTCGACAGTCGCGGAACTCGCGGTACCCCAGGAGTTGAAGCTGGACACGAAATGCCCTGCGAAGTGGCTCGCCGTTGACTTGGAGACGGGGGATGTTTGGCGTGGAACGACCAGCGGGTGGAAACGGCTGGAAGAACAAAGGCGCCAGACACTGCTAGGCCTGCTCGGCTCCAAGCCGTAGCTCGCAAGGCGCGCCGCCCCATCGACCCCATGAGGGTGGCAAAAAGATCGTAAGTGCTTGAATTTACTGGGGAACAATCTAGAAACCCTGACAAATGTGCAAGCCGATTTTTGGGGTTTTGGTTCTGAATTCTCCTGGGAAGCCACCGCGTTTGTCAGGACTGGCAAGGGCGAAATTCCACATTTGGTTGACTCGCCCGGGCGCCCGTGAGACCATCACGTCCAAGACGCAGCTCTTACCAGCGGGAAATACGGGGCTGCTGCCGTCCACGCGAGTGGATCCCACCTGGAGTGGGTGTAAAGAGAGCCCCGCATGCGGCAGCCACCTTCGGGTGGCTGTTGTCTTTTCAGGCTCTGATTGTCCGGCCGTCGTACACCGCCTTGAGCAGCACATTCAAGTTGACCTTGCGCGCATTGCGTTGACGTTGGGTCAGTTCGTCGAGCAGGTATGCGCTCTGCACACGCAGGATGATGCGCTTCTTGCGCGCCGCGTCCTTGCGCACCTCGAAGAAGACCGAGTAGCAGGCCGCCTTTCCCTCGCGGTCGACAGTCTCGAACGTAAGGAAGTTCTGCGTGCTGCCGCCCAGCACCTTGATGTGCCGTTCGTGGAGCTGCTGGATCAGCGTGGGCAGGTGCCGGCGAGACAGCTCGTAGCGCTCGGGGTCGAGGACGCGTCGGACGTTTCCCTCCATGAACCACTCGTCCTTCGGGATGTCGTCGCGGTCTTCATGATCGAGCCCATGGGTGAAGCAGTGGCACGAGAACAACACCACCACGTCGACCATCAAGGTCTCGCTCAAGGCCGCTCGAAAGGCGAATGGATCGAGGTGAGACAGGTTCCAGGCCTCCCCGCGGTAGACGACGCCCGAGAAGCGGTAGCCGCCGGCCACGTCGGAGTGAGCATCGATCAACGGTGGTGCCTGCGTCATGTTCAATCCTCGCCTGTGGCTGTTCCTACGACGGTAGTGTGACGTCACGACCACCACTCGCCGCCCGGGCGGGAAAGGAATTTGTCACCCGGGCTACAGAACCTTGCATGCTCAGCGGCGTCTGGGGAAGCGGCCGATTGACGTGATCGCGTCGCGCTCATCGCACAGTGCTTCCAGGGGGTTCTCGCTTTCGTAGCGATCGATGGCGTGCTCGGTGAGGATGAAGGCCCACCAGGTCTGAGGCGCCCACGTCACGCGGGCTTTCAGGCCACCTCGGCCGTGCGCCTGGATGCCACGGATCGCGATGCCGTGCTCGCTGACGGCCGTGACCTCGGCGCGCATCAGGGGTGGGAGCGCCTCGAGCTTGTTGTCCCCCAGCAGGCGCGCCACCAGCATCGTCTCGTCGCCGCGCTTCCGAATGTTGGCTCTATGGGCACCGTTTGCGCATGGGCGCCAGAATACAGCCATGAACCCGACCCTGTTGCGCAAGCCGGGGGCACCTCCCACCATGCTCGAGGAGCGCCGCCTGCCCCTGGCGCCTGAAGCCTACGCGGTGAGCCGTCCCACGCCGGATGTCTGGGTGGTGCGAGTGGTGGCCACTGGACAGGAGGTGTACCGTGGGCCTGGCCCTGCCGTGGTTGTGCGCTCGCCGGCGCCGTTCTAGGAGATCGGGATGGCAAACGGGCCTGAAGAGGAGGACGACTGGGAAGTAAGCCCCATGGACTGGCTGGACACCCTGCCTCCCGATCTGGAACCTCGCCAACGTGAGGCTATGAACCCGAAGGCAATCGAGCGCTACGAGAGGCAGCAGGCGCTTTGTATCGAGGCCATACGGCATGGCCGCGCCGGCAACCCCAGGACCATCATCTGGACGCCGAGGCGCACCAGGTACTGGTTCAACTTTGGCACCCACGAATGGTCCGTGCCGTTCTCGCCAGACGACTACCGTGTGGAGCAGCAGGATGACCTGTGGCTGGTGTTCTTCATCCCCACCGGCGCCGAGATCTATCGCGGCGCCGGTCCCGTCCGCGTATACAGCGCACCTCGCTGAAAGCGAAAAACCCCCACCAGCCAAAGCCATTGGGGGCGAATCGGCCGGAGTGCAATGGCAACGTGTGGCGCCGCCACCGTCCGAGGAGACAACTGGTTCAGGGCGGAGCGCGGGTGCCCGTGGTCTTGCAGGCTTCGAGCGCGGCGCGCAGCTCGCCCTCGTAGCCGTCGCGCAGCGTATGGTCAGCGCGCAGGTGGCGGGCCTGCTCATGCACCGCCAGGCCTTCGGGCATGGTGTCGATGGCCAGGGCCGGGCGGGCCGGATCTTCCTCGTCACATGCAACCGGTGGGCGAATGAAAGATCACAAAATCGCCAAGCTGGTGAACGACCTGCGAGACGTGGCAATCGAGTTCCGCGACCGCAGCAGCTTCGGGAGCGAATCGTCCATCTGGTTGTGCCACCCCATGCAAGAGGCCCGCCGACCCAATGGGACTGGCAGGCCTCTGACGGTTCCCCAAAGCTGATTCGTCACTCAGCGAGGGGGCAAATCCTCTTCTGCCGAAAAACACGCCTGGTGAAGCTGCAACACCACAGTGAGCAGCTTGAACATCGCATACGAGAACACGAAGAACGTGAGCGGGATGCAGACAAGAAACAGCAACGCGCCAAGCGCGGGCAGGACTGCGACGTTCGATAGTTGGCATTCGAAGTACGCGTTGTCGATTAGCGACAGAGGCACACTGTCGCCGGTTCCAACGGATCCGCTGGGCGCATGAAGGAGCAAAACCGCAAGCCCGAACAGAGCGGGAAGAATGGCAACGGGCGCGATCGAGCGCCAAAGAGAGCCTTCTGGGTGGTTTTTCATGCTCATTGAGTTTGCGCTACGTTCCATTCGGGATCAATGTCGGAATGCGCCAATGCATTGTCTCAGGAGTCAGTGCCTGGCCATTGTTCTTCGCTGGCGTCGCTCAGGCTAGCGCATCGGTTTCCCGCGCGCTGTGCCAATAGGCGCGTTGCGCCCCGTTTGTTGATTTCAACGCAATCCTGACCCCGGTTTTCCATCCAATATTGACCCCACCTGTTGGGGTGTAGCCGGGCTACG
>NZ_CCAE010000091.1 GCF_000723405.1 Hydrogenophaga intermedia
CCACCAAGAGTTGAAGTGGACTCGAGGCTCCTATGAACCGCCTCGGCTTTCAAGATGGGCTGACTGGACGCTCACACGCCATGCGCTGCCAGGGCAGCTACGAGTCGTTTGGCGACGGATTTAGATTCACCGGGCTTGCTCAGGTCGACCGCGCGGCAAATGTTCTGCGAAGCGATGTCGGACAGAGCAGCACCACGTGCCGCGACGAATTCACGCAGGCGTGCAGCTTGGTCATGAAGGGGAAGAGTCGAAACAATTGAAGCCATGGGCTTCCTCCGTAGGTTGAACCTGCGGAACTCGCGATTGGCGTTGCGCGTTGCCGTGCGAGTCCGCAGTGGACCTCACGGTAGGGAGCACTCACGGCCGCCCGAGCGGCGGCTGTCGTTCGCTGGATTTTTCCGTGCCGCTTTCGCGGTGCGCAACTGAAAGGACCCAGGGTGCCCTGCAGGAAATTGGGCCACGATTGGCGGACGCGTGTCAAGAGGCCGTGGCAAACTGTTGGACTTCGCAGCGTAGAACGCTCCGTTCATGCGCGGACTACTTACCGGCAAGCGCCAGTCTCAACCCCGAGCGAGTGGTCTGAGTCAACCGAAGCAGCCTCCGGCACTCTCGGGGCGGTTCAGATTCGTGCTTCACGCCGGCGTGATGCAGGGCTTCAGCCTTCATCAGCAGAGTCGTCCTCGTGCTCGGAGGCGGACTGAGGTCGAAGTGCTTGCTCAATGCTCCTGGCGTAGTCGGTCCAATTCGTCATGTCGGCCTCGGTGCTGCCAAAGCCTTTGAGACTGTTGAGGCCACGCAGAAGCCATGGCAGGAAGTTGCCTACAACACCGTCAACCAATGAAACAAACTCTTCGAACTGCGTCTCAACAGAATCTTCGCTCGCCTTTGATTTTTTCCTTGCCGGAAGTCGTTCAAAGGTGGCACGAAAGTCGACGCCATCCATAAGGTCCGTCAGCAAACCCGGAACGTCCGATGCGCGTACCGGATTTCTGTGCTTTGTGCCGCTGTAGATTTTCCTGAGTTTTTCGTTGGCTTGCTCGGGGATGTCATGGAAACGTTCAAGTAGGCGGGCGTACAACTTGGGACCGCTGCCAAAATTTTCACTCTCCAGAAAGGCAACCATCGAGCGGCAAGTGGAAGGAGAGAAGCCCGAGAGGTTTGCCGCTTTCCCCAGTGGAGTCAAACGCACTGGACTGTTTGCTACGGCAAGTGGACCTCCTGGACGATTGTGGTCCAGGATGGCATCCAGCTCTTCCTTCAGAATCTTCTGGAGCCATTCTTCTCCTCCACTATGCGCAGCAAAGGATGCGTCTTTGAACGTCTCGACTATGTTTTTGGCACTTGGGTTCTCGCCGATGCATGCGAGCAGCTGGGCGCTGAATGCCGCAGCAAGTAGCTCTTGACTGTTCTCAGGGACTGCGTCCCATGCTTCATTTATGGTCGACTCGAGAGGTGCGGAGCTGAACATCACCCTCTCCAGCCGTTTCGATGAATTCAGAGAAAGACGCTCCGAGGGTGGCCCCATTAAGTTCTCAAACAAGACTGTGTCCCCCTCAGAAAATGCGCCAGCTCTTCCACAGCGGCCGGCGATGTTCCGAAAGGTCATCGACTTCATCGGTGTGCCTTGGTCCGCCATACTGGACAGCCAGTGTGCAACGATAGTCCATCGAAAGGGCAGGTCTGCACCTTCGGCGAGCGTTGTTGTGGCGCAAACTACCTTCAGCAGCCTGCGGCGGGTGAGGTCCTCAATGTCGCGTCGGACATCGAATGGAAGTGCGGCGTTGTGATACGCGATGCCACGGCGAAGGTAGTCACAGAGATTCTCCAACCAGACGTGGCGCGCTTGGATTTCATCGGCAACTGACCGAAGATGCTCGCTGTGGATGTCATCCGATGCATTCCAAAGTACACGAGCGAGTAGTCGCGAATCAACTTTGCGCGGACAAACTACCAAACCGGGCGCGCCCAGGCGTTTAAGCAAATCCATCGAGATTGCGGCTACATTGCTCGCTGAACTCGCTTCATTCACTTTTGCGAATCGGCCCCTCTTGATGACTCCTGGCAGGTGAAGTTGTGTCGACTCTGAGATTTGCGCGTTTGGTCGCACGTCTGAGGGACGCAGCGCATCGTTTCCATGCAGCCAGTAGAGGTGACCATCAGCTCTGCAGATTGCCAGTCGCCGAGCCGTTGGTCGCCAGCCAATCTCGTGCAGGTTTTTGGGCTCTATCGCCAGCCAGTTGCACACCCTTTCTGGCTCTGAGAGAACAGCTGAAAGTCCCACGAGGCGTAGCTTTTTGTTCTTCTCTTGCAGAAGTCGAAGTCGCGACACAATACCTTCGACCCGAGCTCCCCGAGTACCGTTTTCGATGATGTGCAGCTCGTCCAGAATGACGGTTCTAAGCCTAGCGACGTCATCGCTGCTACGCAACCAAGCATCAAAGCGCTCAGGGGTTGCTACGATGAGTTCAGTGTCTTCGAACGCACTAGGCATCTCAAGTTGAAATCCGCCGAACATCGAAACAATAGGGAGACGGCCCTTCACGTTATCGTTGAGCGACGTCTTCACCTGCTCACCAATGGCAACGTAGGGTGCCACGTAGACGCATAAGTCTCCCTTTTTCAGCGCAGCGACCATGCAGGCTTGCGCCACAAAGGTCTTGCCAGTACTAGTGGGTAGAGTTAGAAGCGTGTTGCCGGAGCGCTTGGCGATGCGGCGGTCAATGAGGAGCTGTCGCTGTGGGGGCAGCAAAGTCACCGTCCCAGAGTCAACCGAGTTCCGAACGAACCACTGTGGAATCTCAGGTGCTGCCTCGAGGAGTGTGACTGTTGCAAGTCGCATTGCTTGACGTGCTGCCATCTCAGCGTTTAGAACGAGCGCGCCATCCGCCACACCGCCTTTCATGGCGGCCTCAATCATTCTCCTTAGCGCCCGTTCGAAAGCTGACTGTCTTTTCGCAGCATCATCGCTGGTTAAGGCTACTTGCCAGTCGACCAAGAACCTGCGCACTCCGGAGGTTTGCCTAGCGAGCCTCACCTCGCAGGCGCCCCTTGGGTCGCAAATGAAGGCAATCATCATGCGTGCTTCGCTCACGTCGAACTCATCAGCATCGATTTCAGCAAGCACTGCACGGGCGCTTGGGAAATTGCCTACCATTGCAAAGGCTAGAGCGGCGTAGCGTAGCAAGCTGTCGATTTCATTTTTTACATCTTCCCTCTCGGCGACGTCATTACTCAGTTCATCTTCGACTTCCCTTCTTCGGTACTGAGCGGTCGACTGCAAAATTCGAGCGGCGGCGACGAGAGGGGCGGCTACTTTTTCGTCTTCGAGACTTTCAAGCTCCTCATCGGATTCAAGCGTCTGGAAGGCCGACATGCACTTCAGCGCTGTCGCAACGTCGAGGGCATCCGCCGTGTCAGCGACAGGCGGAACTTGCCGCGCTTTAGCGGCGGCAGCCGCAGCGCTTGACAAAAAATCCACGTTGCTGGGAAGGTGGTTCATGGTACGAAGTCAGTCAACTTGGCAAGGTGACTCAAGCAGTCATCTAAGCGACGTAGAGCGATGCTTTGCGACTCAATGTTGCGAGCGGGCCAGCCTTGAGAGCTGATTGCATCCGACACAGCTCCCAGCGTTTGTATCGGGTCGCCGTACCGGCGGTCATGCACCAGTGTAGGTAGAAGCTTTATTCGCGCGCAGTCCGAGGCTAGCGGTCTGTACAAGTCATCAACCCGGTCGAGGAGGGCCTTGTCAAGCTTATGCTCATACTTGAGCTTTGTCTTCAACCACTTGACTCGGGCTCCCAGTGAAGTATCGGGATTGGTTTGGTCAAGGAGTTTTTCGTAGTCGGCAATCAATGCGCTCGCATAGTTGAGCGTAACCTGCCCAGTGGTCTTGACTTCTAGGATGTAGAGGCAGTCGTTGGCCACATCTCCTTGCGGGTCGAGATGGATGATGGTGATGTCCAAGCCTGGGTGAGTTCCTGCACTCAATGGAACTAAAGCACTTCCGAGCGCGAACGTAAAGCCTTGTCCAGAAAACCTGTCGTTCAGGGCGACCAGGAATGCGATGTACTCGCCCAGATTCCCCCGCTTGCCTTGCGTTGATGCGGTAGTCGCGCTTCCTTGATGGGCAATCTCCTTTAGTTCTTTTAGGAGCCATGCATATAGGGCCGCGCAATCCGGACGACCAACGAAACGATGCACACGTCTGCCGCTAGCTGACTGGTGCGTTGTCTTTGAGAATGACACGAATAGAGAGCTATTGAAGTGCTTTGACGGCACTGTCTTTTCGGACAGTGCCTCCCTTCAAAAATTCTAGCCTGCCGGTGACACGTTCTGTTACGGCCGCCCGCAGCGCGTCAGTGCTTCGGTTCCTGTGCAAAGGTGACACCATGTGTGGGCAAACCGAACGACTCTATTTCGTGTGCTCGAGAAACCCCTTTGAAATCAACGGTGCGACCTGGAGCCGCTTCGGCGACGGCGTTTTGGCCGCGTCGGAGGTGCTCTCGAGCCAACTCGTGTCTCATGTGGACAGTGTGTTGTCTTCATCGGATGGATGGCCGGGAAATCCTTTGAGAATCAACAGCTTAGATGGGAAGGCGAACGACTCTTTTATCGAGTCTTGAGCAGAAACTGGTCTGAAAGCGAACGACTTTCGGCCCGAAATTCAAAGCGAACGACTCATTTCGAGGCGAACGACTCTTTTATCGCAACCCAATCGAGCGCGAGGACTGGGCGCTGTTCCGCGACACCGGGGTGGCCCACCTCATGGCCATCAGCGGTTTGCACGTGACCTTGTTTGCCTGGCTTGCCACGGCCCTCATCGCCTGGGCCTGGCGCCACGCCACGCCGCGCTGGCCGGCCCTGGCCCTGCGCTGGTCCCGGCCTGTGGTGGCGGGTTGGGGCGGCGTGGCCTGCGCCGCGGTTTACGCGGTGTTCTCGGGTTGGGGCGTCCCCTCGCAGCGCACGGTGCTGATGCTCGCGGTGGTGGTGGGGCTGCGCCTGTCGGTGCGGCGCTGGCCCTGGCCAGCGGTGTGGCTGCTGGTCATGGCCGCCGTGCTGGTGCTGGACCCGTGGGCCCTGCTGTCGGCCGGCTTCTGGCTCAGCTTCGTGGCAGTGGGCATCATGTTCGCGGCCGAGCCGGCGCGTGCCGAGTCCTCGGGCGGTTTCGCGGCGCGCGGGGCGCAGGCCTTCGGGCGCCTGCTGCGCGAACAAGCGCTCATGACGGTGGCGCTGGCGCCGCTCACGCTGCTGCTGTTCGGCCAGGTATCGGTGGTGGGGCTGGTGGCCAACCTGGTCGCCATTCCCTGGGTCACGCTGCTGGTGACGCCGCTGGCCTTGCTGGGTGTGCTGGTGCCGCCGCTGTGGCACCTGGGTGCCTGGGCGGTGGACGCGCTGGTGCCCGTGCTGCAGTGGCTGGCTGCCTGGCCCGGCGCCGTGCTGCTGCGCCCGGTGGCGCCGCTGCCGCTGTCCCTGGTGGCGGTGGCGGGTGGCGTGCTGGTGTCGCTGCGCCTGCCCGCCGTGGCGCGCGCCGCGGGCGCCCTGCTGGTGTTGCCGGCGCTGCTGTGGGCGCCGCCGCGTCCGCCCGAGGGTGAATTCGAACTGACGGCGCTGGACGTGGGGCAGGGCGGCGCCGCGCTCGTGCGCACGGCGCATCACGCCCTGCTCTATGACACCGGCCCGCGCTGGAACCCCGAGGCCGACGCGGGCGAGCGCATCGTGCTGCCCTTGCTGCGGGCCCTGGGCGAGCGGCACGACACCGTGGTGGTGAGCCACCGCGACAGCGACCACTCCGGTGGGGCCGAGGCCGTGCGCGCCGCGTTCCCCGAGGCGCGCTGGCTGTCGTCCTACGACGGAGATCCTGCGCGCCGCTGCCAGGCCGGTCAGCGCTGGACCTGGGACGGCGTGGCCTTCGAGGTGCTGCACCCCGGGCCCGAGGACTGGGCCGACGCAGGTTTGTCCACCAACGCCATGTCCTGCGTGCTGCGCGTGGTGGGGCGGCAAGGTGCCAGCGCCTGGCTGTCGGGCGACATCCCGGCGGCACAGGAGGTTCGATTGGCGTTGGCCCGCCCACGTGAATGGGCGACGCTGCTGCTGGCGCCGCACCACGGCAGCGCCAGTTCATCGAGCCCGGTGCTGCTCAACACCCTGCAACCTCGCTGGGTGGTGGTGCAGTCGGGCTACCGCAACCGCTTCGGCCATCCGGCCCCTGCCGTGACCGCCCGGTACGACGAACGCGGCATCGCCTGGGTGGACTCGCCGCGTTGCGGGGCGGCGACGTGGCGCAGCGATCAACCGATCGAGCTGCGCTGTGAACGCGAGCGGCGTCGCCGATACTGGCACCACAAGATCACGGAATCGCTTGGCCCGGTCCTTGCTATCCTGCCGGGAGGAGAACGCACACCATGAGCCGACCCATGTTCGACGAGATGCATGCCTCAGCCGGGGACCTGCGCGAGCACTACCGCAACTACGCTCGCTGGCTCGCGGAGCAGCCCGACGACGCCATGGCGGCGCGGCGCGAGGAGGCGGAAATGATCTTCCGCCGCGTGGGCATCACCTTCGCGGTCTATGGCGCCAAGGACGAGGAGGGTGCCGGCACGGAGCGGCTCATCCCCTTCGACCTGATCCCGCGCATCATTCCCGCGCACGAATGGCACAGCATGGAAGAAGGCCTGGTGCAGCGCGTGACCGCGCTCAACCGCTTCATCCACGACGTCTACCACGAGCAGGAAATCATCAAGGCCGGCGTCATCCCCGCCGACCAGATCTTCCAGAACGCGCAGTTCCGCCCCGAAATGATGGGTGTGGACGTGCCGCACCAGATCTACTCGCACATCGCCGGCATCGACATCGTGCGCGCCCCCAACGCCGACGGCGAAGGCGAGTACTACGTGCTCGAAGACAACCTGCGCGTGCCCAGCGGCGTGAGCTACATGCTCGAAGACCGCAAGATGATGATGCGTCTGTTCCCCGAGCTCTTCGGCGAGAACCGCGTGGCGCCCGTGGCGCACTACCCCGACCTGCTGCTGGAAACCCTGCGCGCCGTGAGCCCGGCCACCACGGCCGAGCCTACCGTCGTGGTGCTCACACCCGGCATGTACAACAGCGCCTACTTCGAACACGCCTTCCTGGCGCAGCAGATGGGCGTGGAGCTTGTCGAAGGCCAGGACCTGTTCGTCAAGGACAACTTCGTCTACATGCGCACCACGCGCGGCCCCAAGCGGGTGGACGTCATTTACCGCCGCGTGGACGACGACTTCCTTGATCCGCTGGTGTTCCGGCCCACGTCCACGTTGGGTTGCGCCGGACTGCTGGGCGTGTACCGCAGCGGCAACGTGAGCATCTGCAACGGTGTCGGCACCGGTGTGGCGGACGACAAGTCCATCTACCCCTACGTGCCCAAGATGATCGAGTTCTACCTCGGCCAGAAGCCCATCCTGAGCAACGTGCCCACCTTCATGGGCCGCAACCCGGAAGACCTCAAGTACATGCTCGCCCACATGCACGAGCTGGTGGTGAAGGAGGTGCACGGCGCGGGCGGCTACGGCATGCTGGTCGGGCCGGCGTCCACCAAAGCCGAGATCGAGGAGTTCCGTCAGGCCGTGATCGCCAAGCCCGACGGCTACATCGCGCAGCCCACGCTGTCGCTGTCCACCTGCCCCACCTACGTCAAGAGCGGCGTCGCGCCGCGCCACATTGACCTGCGGCCCTTCGTGCTCTCGGGCAAGGAGGTGCAGATGGTGCCGGGTGGCCTCACGCGCGTGGCGCTCAAGGCAGGCTCGCTGGTGGTCAACTCGTCGCAAGGTGGTGGCACCAAAGACACCTGGGTGCTGGAAGACTGACACAGCGGAAACAGGAGACGAACAACATGCTGTCGCGCACCGCCGATCACCTCTTCTGGATGTCCCGCTACACCGAGCGCGCGGAGAACACCGCCCGCATGCTCGACGTCAACTACCAGACCTCGCTGCTGCCGCAATCGGCCGCCGTGGCTCAGGTGGGCTGGGAAGGCCTGCTCACCATCAGCGAACTGCTGCCCGCCTACCGCGCCAAGTACGGCGAGGCCATCACGCCGCGCAACGTGCTCGACTTCATGGTGCGCGACGAAAACAACCCGTCCAGCATCGTCTCCTGCCTCAAGGCCGCGCGCGAGAACGCACGCGCCGTGCGCGGCGCGCTCACCACCGAGCTGTGGGAAATGCAGAACCAGACCTGGCTGGAGCTCAACCGCGCCCTGCAGGGCAAGGCCTTCGAGCGCGACCCGGGGCAGTTCTTCGAATGGGTCAAGTTCCGCTCGCACCTCTCACGCGGCGTCGCCATCGGCACCATGCTGCAGGACGAGGCCTTCCACTTCTACCGCATGGGCACTTTCCTGGAACGCTCGGACAACACCGCGCGCCTGCTGGATGTGAAGTTCCACGCCGTGCACAGCGACTTCTTCGGCGCCGCGAGCGAGCTCGATCAGGAATACGACTTCTACCACTGGAGCGCGATCCTGCGCAGCGTGAGCGGCTTCGAGGTCTACCGCAAGGTCTACCGCGACGTCATCACGCCCGAGCGCGTGGCCGAGCTGCTCATCCTGCGCGCCGACATGCCGCGCAGCCTGGCCGCCAGCCTGAACGAGGTGGTGAACAACCTGAGCGTGGTGGCCAACGACCACAGCGGCGAAACCCTGCGCCGCGCGGGCAAGCTCAAGGCCGAACTGCAGTACGGCCGCATCGACGAGATTCTGGCCACCGGCCTGCACGCCTACCTCACGCAGTTCCTGGACCGCGTGAACGAGCTGGGCTGGCGGATCAGCCAGGACTTTCTGGTGCCGGCGGGGTGAGGCGGAATCAGGCGGCGGCCGGGACCAGGGCGTAGCTGCAGGTCAGGGGTTTCGAGACTTGGACTTGACCCTTGCCGATCTCGAGTTCGACGCCGAACCAGGCGCCGCTTTTCACCATATCGAGGGCGGTCGTATTGCCAGTGGCCGGGTCGAGGGCGAGCACCGGACTCAGTTCCTGCTCGCAGCGAACGAACAACCGCCCTTCTGGCCCACGACGCACGGTGAACGTGGTCTTTGGCTGCCCCACGAGGTTGACAGGCGTGCCATCCGGCAAGCGGATCGGACTGTCCTGAGGTGACGATTGCGTTGCGATGACACCGGCCCAGAGGCCCTGATGCGCCACCTGGGACAACAGCAGCAGTTCGTCCGCACTCAGTTCTGCATTGGTGCGCAACTGATCGATCCGGAATGCCTCGGTGTTGCCGAACAATGGCTCGGAGTAGTCGTTCGGATACTCGATGACATAGTTGGACCGTTTCAGGTCGACGTACATGGCTTCGCTTACGCCTGAACTGCCCTTCTGGCCCACTGGCGTAAAGCCAGGGGCCGGCTTCGCCAGCATGGCGTCGAGGTTGCGCTGGAAAGCGGCTTTCGGCGCGTCATAAACGACGCCCATCTCGCCCGAAGGGAACACCCTCACCCCGGTGAGTTTGCTCAAGACTTCGAAAGTGGCCTCGTCCAGTGGTTGATCGTCTGTCGGCTCCGTGCTGGTTGACTTCACCCGCCGGTCCAGTTCGGTGATCAGCGTCTCCAACGCCATGCCCATTTTCCGGATGCGGTCCCCTTTCGGATCGGGCATGTCTTCCAGCGTAAAGCCGATCTGCTGCAACAGCGAAGCCAGCTCCGCGAACCGGGGTGCGCGCAGGCTGGCGTGCAAACGCGCGAGTTCTTTCTCGTCCAGCCGATCCAGGGCGCTCTTGATCAGGTGATTCTGAAAGGCGGTATAGCCTTCGGCCCCCTTCTTCCACTGGGGATTGCCGAATGCCGCGTTGGTTTCGAGCGCAGCCGGGGTTGCGTCGATGGCGTGTGCGAGCCACTCCAGCGCTTTCGGCATTTGCCCAAGGCTGAGGTGATTGCAGGCCTCAAGCAGGTAGTTGCCTGGCGTCACCAAGCTTTCCCTTTTCCCCTTCCGGATCTCCGCCGAGAGCAAGTCAAGGCAATCGCCTTCGATGCCCAGGGAGCGCAAGGCGGTCGAGAAGTCCACGAGCTGCTCGGGCGTGAGCCTGCCAAGTTGGGCTTGCAGTTGCTCAGGTTGAAGGCGGGTGAGCTGGGCGAGAGCTTGTGAGACCTGGTCTTCAAGTGGCCGGTCGCCGGGCAGCTTGTGTTGTGCGGTGTGCTCCTGCAGGGCCGGCCACTGACGGGCCAGGCGCGTCACGTGGTCGGAGAAGCGAGGCAGATCGGCCGATGGATTCGTGGTGCCGACCGCTTCGCAATGGTCCGCCACGGCCTGCTTCAGATCCCTCCACTGCTGTGCGATGGTGTCCTTGAGCAGTGCGTCGACCGATCCCGTGTCATTGAACATGGGCTTCTTGTTCTTGTCGGACGCGAGCAGCTCGCTCTGGGTGGCGCTGGGCAAGGCCTTGAACAAGGCGCGCATCGATTCGCGCGGCAGGCCGTCTTTCGGCTGCAGGTCGCCCCTTTTCAGCAGCTCGTTCAGGATTTCCTTGACCAGGGCGTAGGGACGAGACTTCGCGGCCTCGGAGCCATCCAGAGGCACGCCGAGATTGGTCAACGCACGTTCGGCCGCGCGCAGGGCCACGTCGAACTGATCGGCGGCTGCCTTGGGTCCGTGTGGGCTTGCCTGCAAAGTCGCCTTGCAGGCTTCGAGCACAGCACGCGACGCCTGCTCTCGAACCACCTGCCGACGGATGCCTGTGAGGGTTCCGAGCACCTGAAGGCTGTCCTTGCTGTCCGATGCGGCGCTGGCCTCGATTGCCTTGTCCAGCCGGGTGGTGAGCGTCTGCAGGTCCTGAAGGCTCATGTGCTCGATGTGAACCTTGGCGCGGATGTCCATCAGACCGGCCAGCGCGACGTTCTCATCCTTGTCTGTGTGAAAGACGTGGTCGGTCGACGCTGAGAACTGCTGGATGGTCCCGGCCATCGTGGGCACATCCGTGGCGCCATCCAGTACATGGGCCAATAACTTCACCATCTCCTTGTCCGCGGCCTTGAGGCTGCCCACGCGGTCGCTGGCGCGCGGGCTGTTCGGTCTGAGGACATCAACAATCCGCGTTCCCAAGCTGCTGGCCGCGTGCTTGATGCGCTGAAACGGGGTGCGCGGCTCGAGTGGGGGCACCCACTGGTACTTTTGCCGGGAGTGGCGGGCAAAGGGTTGGTTGAGTGCGATGGGCGTCTGATTGGCCTGGCCGACTTTGTTGGGCATACGGGATCCTGGGTCTGGGTTCAGACGGCCAGGAAGGGGCCGCCGGTGGCGGGCGCCGCGTTCCTGGAATGGGTAGACGCTTCTTCAGCGGTCTGGAGGTCGGCGAATCGCTCTCGCCAGCCCAGCGCGGCGTCGATGAAGCGCTGCAGGCGCGCCAGGATCAATTCGCTTGTCCAGCCGTGGTTGCCGATGTCCGTGCACAGAACGATCTCATCGAACTCGGCGTCGATGGCCAGCGTGGCGCCGCCCGTGTGGGCACCAAACAGATTGGCGGTGAGCAACTGCTCGAAGGTGCGCTCGCGGTCGCTGGTGGGCACGGGGTGTTGATTTCCACGTAAATCTGACCCCTCTGAGCTGAGTTTTTTCATCCAACTTTGACCCCTTGAGTAAGGTCTTCT
>NZ_CCAE010000092.1 GCF_000723405.1 Hydrogenophaga intermedia
ATCTCGTTCAAACCTTTTCAGTCAAAGTGCTCAGCATAGACGAGCAAGTTGCTTGACCGTCAACGCGACAAAACCCTACCCCGACCTTACGCCACCCATCGAGCAGTGCATCGCGAGCGAGCGGCCCGACGCGGCGATTCGCGCCCAAACTGCGGAAGCCACGAACAGCGGCGTGACCGCCACGCCGTCGCTGCGGCTACACGATCGCGAAACCGGCAAGGCTATCCTGCTGCAGGGTCCGATCGAGGGCGATGCCTTGCTGTCGGCCATGGACATGCTCGCGGCCCGCGATCCCGCCGCCACACCTACATCGGAAATGCCTGCCGACGTCGTCGGCGACATGCCCAGGTAGCCCCGGTCTTCAAGGCTACGGCGCAGTCCGCTGCGCTGACCGCAACCCGTTCGCCTCGCATCCTGGCCGCGAACGATCACCGCTCCCGCGGTGATGGATGCACCTTGTTCGTTCCCCAGGAGGGCTTGCCTTCCCCGGGCGCGCGCCCTCCGATCTCAACATTTGGAGGTTCGCCATGTCTTTCGTCGTCAATGACTCCTGCCTGGAGTCGCTTTCCGCCATCGCTGCCCAGCACGAGGACTGGATCATCCAGCAAGCCATTGCACTGCTGGAGAAGCGGGTTTTCAAAGCGGGTCCGAAACTCCTCGACCCCACGGCCGTGCGCGACTACCTGCACGTGAAGCTGGTGGCCGAGCCCAACGAAATATTCGTCGCTGTATTCCTTGACAGCATGCATCAGGTGCTGGCCTACGAGCCGTTGTTCAGGGGCACGATCAACTCGACTTCGGTCTATCCGCGTGTCGTCGTACAGCGTGTGCTGGAATTGAATGCCGCTGCGGTGGTCTTCGCACATCAGCACCCCTCGGGCATGTCCGAGCCGTCGATCGCGGATCGCGTGCTGACCCAGCAACTGCAGGCCGCGCTGGCGCTCATCGATGTGCGGGTACTGGACCACATCATCGTCGGCCAGGGTGCCCCGTTCTCCTTTGCGGAGTCCGGCCTGCTGTAAGTGTTGCACTGCTTCGTTGATCAGCGCGGAGGCTTCGGCCTCCGCTTTTTCTTCGCGGCGACACAAGCAGGTATGCGGGGTGGCCGCGATGCGCATTGTTTGTTGGGACCGCATGGGGTTCGGCGTTTGACTATGGCCCTGATCAACTTCCGGGGCGCATGACATGCCAGCAGCTTTTACCCGGTTCGCACCAGGCTGGCGAACCCTTGGCCTGGCCGTGGCGCTGCCGGCGTCCCTGGCGGTGTTCAGCCCGGTCACCTTCGCCGCCGACGTGGTGGTCGTCACCGACGGCCACCACCCGGTCAAGACCATGGGCGGCGAACGGCTGATCGAGCTGGATGAAGCGCCGCGCATCGAGGCCGAGCTTTCGGCGAATCTGCCCACCGACCCCGACCAGGCGACAGCCCTGGTCAAGCGTCGGCTGACCCAGGGAGGCACTGACCTTCAGCGGCGCATCGCGACGGCCTACCAGGGCGTGACGGACGCATGGAGCCTGGGCATCACCGCCGTCCCGGCCGTCGTGGTGGACCAGCGCTATGTGGTCTATGGCGAGCCGGACGTGGCCCGCGCCATCGCGCGGATCGAACAGCACCGGAGGACCGAACCGTGATCCACCCATTCGACCTTCTGCGCCGCATGCGAGCTGCTGTCGCGTCCGTGCTGCTGCTTAGCGCCACGGGCAGCTACGCCCTGAACACGGCAACCATCGTGGGTTCAGTGGCTTCGCCCGATTGCCTGGAATACCGGGTGGTGGGTATCTGCTACTGGCTCTATTGCACCTGGACCGGCTGCACGGTGCGTACCTCCGTCAAGGTCAGGCACTACATCCCCGATGCAGTGGTGTCGTCGTACTCGAACACCGGCGAGAACCCCTGGGTTGAAGTGCGCGCCATGAGCACGCCCAATCCTTCGGCCCAGGCCGGCGGGGACGGCACCACGAACGAGGATCATGAAAACAACCTCGCCAAATTCAAGAACAGCGATGTTATCGGCCATCCCGGCGGCGAGGTGTTCAACCAGTTCGCCTCGTCCTCCGGCTACTTCTGCCAAGGCGCGGGCACGGCCTTCATGCCGTATCTGCTCAGCACCCTGGACACGCTGGCCTGGCGCTACAACGTGCCCGAGATGGCCTACCCGGAGGCGTTGATTCCGGGCATGCGTGAGGTCGGTGCGCGCACCACGATGAACCTCTGGGGCAATGTCTATCCACGCGGTGGCTTCCTGCACCAGACCGACGACCACAAATCCGGGGCGGTGGTGGCCCAGCGCGCGGGCGATGTCGTCACGCGCCGCGGGCAGTTGCACGTGTACCAGCCACTGCTCGCCAACGCCCGTGACGGCTACTGGCCGGCCGGGGCTCTGGTCGAAGGCGATACCTCCACCGGGAAGTGGCAGGAGCTGACCCCTCGTCTGTCGAACACCTGCGTGGTCTTCCCCCACAGCGGCACGCTGACCCAGGCCCAGCAAGGCGACTACGCCTGGGCGCTGTGGCGGCCGTATGCCTGCTGCGAACGCCGCGGGCAGGTGTTCCTGGGCAGCGTCGATTTCCTCTGAGGTGCCACGATGAAGCGTCCTGAACCGATGAACCTTTCCGCCAAGGCGTGCTACTTGCTGCGCCCGACGGCGCTGGCCGGCACGCTCGCTCTGGTCTGCGGCCTGGCGTGGGCGCAGGTCGGATACCAGAACAGCGGCCCCGTCATTGGCGATGACGTCATGTACTCGATCGGAGGCGGCAGCGCGGTGTCCATGGGCCGCGCGGCTGGCATGCGCTCCATCGGGGTCGGCTTGGGGTGGAACAGCAACCTGATCTGCGGCGACATGAGCATCCAGACCACGCTGCGCAACCAGCTCAACGGCATCACGAACGGCTTCCAGCAGATCATGAGCAACGTGATCCAGAGCGCCACCAGCGCGGTGGCGTCCCTGCCGGCGCTGATCATTCAGCGCGCCGATCCCGGCCTGTACAACCTGCTGACCAACGGCGTGCTGCAGGCGCGGCTGGACTTCGACCGCTCCAAGCTGACGTGCCGCGCGATGGCCGAGAAGATGGCCGAGACGGCGGGCGGCCAGCTTGGCTGGAGCCAGATGGCCGAAGGCATGGCCCTGCGTGACGCGGTTGGCAGCAACGATGCCGTTTCGGCCGTCGAGCAGGCTGAGACGCGCCGCGGCAACGACGGCGTTCCCTGGGTGGGCGGCAGCAATGCCGGTGGCGCAGGCCAGTCCGCCATTCGGGTGGTCGGCGACGTCACCCGCGCGGGCTACAACCTGGTCAACGGGCGCGGCGTGACGGACACATCCTCCATCGCGCCCGCCAGTTGCGCGAGCCTGTCCTGCCAGACCTGGACGTCGCCGCAGCAGGCGACCGAATGGGCCACCCGGGTCCTCGGGGAACAGGTGCAGCGCACGTGCGATTCCTGCACCAAGACCGAGACGGTGCCCGGCGTCGGGCTGACGCCGCTGATCCAGGAGGAGTACGAAGCCAAACTGGAAGTCTTGCAGGAACTGGTTTCCGGCGTGCGCAACACCACCTTCGAGAACTTGCGCGAGGCCGGCAGCACGTCGCTGCCGATCACGCGCGGCGTCATCGAGGCGCTGCGCGACGAGCCGGACCAGGACCTGCTGGCGCGGCGCCTTGCGTCCGAGGTGGCGCTGTCGTCGGTGCTGGAGAAGGCCTTGTTGCTCCAGCGCACGCTGCTCACGGGAAAGAAGGAGCCCAACGTGGCGGCCAACGAGTTGGCGGTCGAGGCTGTGAACCACGAGAGCGACACGCTCGACCGGGAGATCCGCAACCTGAAAACGGAGCTGGAGCTGCGCCGCGAGCTGGCGAACAACTCGCCGATGGCGATCATCCAGCGCCATGGTACGCGCGCGGCCGGCTCGCGCGGCATCTACGAGGGCGATCCGGTGCCCGACCGCCTCGACCAGTTGCAGAAGGGCAATCCGGGAGTCCGGCCATGAGCGCAATGCGCATGACCTGGCGCCCCTTGCGCTGGCTGTTCAGCCGGCGCGCGGCGAAAGCACTGCTGTGGGCGGTGGTGATCGTCGCCGCTGCGGTGGGGGCCAACGTCGCCGGCATCTACCTGGTCGGGAGCGTGGCCGGCTGGGAGCGGTGGCTCGCGGCCGCATCGGGCTACTTCTTCGTGTGGCGGTTGTGCCTGTACGGGGCGACGGCCTATGGCTGGGTCTGGATGCGGCGCCGGCTGCTGGTACGTGAGGACGACGCCCAGGCGCGGCGCCGCCTGGTGCGCACCGAGGTCGCGGGCGTCGTCGCCATCGTGGCGCTGGAAGCCAGCCTGCTGATGCAGGCCGGTTGAGGGGAGATGGCGCGATGACGCTTTTCACGACCGACTACCTGGAGTACTACCTGACGCTGGTGTCCTGGATCGTCAACAACGGCATCTGGGCGGTGCTGGTATCCAGCGGGGTATTCGCGCTGCCTTTCGTCGCCATCATCGTGCAGGAGTGGTTGAAGGCCCGTGCGGAAGGTGCCGACGAGGGCAATAAAGGCGTGCTGAGCGCCGCCCGCATCGAGAACCGGGTCTTCGTCGCCATCGTGGTGGTGATGTTCGCCGGCATTCCGTTCATCGACGTGGACCTGAACACCATCCAGTACGACAGCTCGCGCTCGGCCCAGTGCCAGGTCAGCGTGCCGCAGCCCACGGATACCGGCTGGTCGCAGTCCTTCAGCACCATCAACAACCAGTCGGCGAAGGTGCCCGTCTGGTGGGCGTTCATGCATGCACTCTCGCGCGCCGTCACGAGCGCCTCGGTGGCGGCGATCCCGTGTGGCACGGACCTGCGGCAGATGCGCATGGAGATCGACGCCACGCGCATCGATGACCCGGTGCTGGCTCAGGAAGTAGCGGATTTCTCGCGGGATTGCTATGGGCCTGCACGGGCCAAATTGTTCATGCAGCGCCCTCAGCTCGATGAGCAGCAGATGCACGACGTGACCTGGATCGGATCGCGGTTCTTCACCGACACGAACGGCTACTACGACACGTACCGTTCCAGCACGCCGCGCGATGACTGGCCCTATGACAGCAACCGCGACGCCGGGCTGGCTCAGGTATCCAGTGGCGGTGGCTACCCGACCTGCAGGCAATGGTGGGCCGATGGCGGTAATGGCCTGCGGGCACGCTTGCTGGGACAGGTGGACCCGAGCCTGCTCAATCGCCTGGCGGGCTGGGCCGGGTTCCTGAGCCGAGCCGAGGTGGACGACTCGGTAATCCGCACGATCGCGTCACCGCGGCAGCAGAAATTGAACCAGGGCAGCGTCTATACCGACTACGGCGGCCAGATCGACAAGACCCTGCCGAACATTGTGACGCGGGCCACGGGCGATGTTGGGATGGCAGTCGGCGCGATTGCCGCGTTTCCAGCCATGGACGTCGCGAGGCAGGCCCTGCCCATGGTGCTTGCATTGCTCAAGATGGCACTGGTTATCTGCATCCCGCTCGTGCTGGTCGTGGGCACCTATGACCTGAAGACGGTGGTCACGGTCAGCGTCGTGCAGTTCGCGCTGTTCTTCACGGACTTCTGGTTTCAGCTTGCACGCTGGATTGACAGCACCATCCTCGACGCGCTCTATGGCTGGGGGTTCGGCTGGAACCGGCCGCACACCAATTTCGACCCGTTGGTAGGACTGAACAACGCCTTCGGTGACATGCTCCTAATGTTCGTCACGGGCACGATGTTTCTGGTCCTGCCGACGTTTTGGGTCGCTGCCTTGGGGTGGGTCGGAGTTAAGGCTGGGGTGATTGCTCAGAACCTTGCTGTCGGCTCCAAGGAAGCGCGTGATAGCGCCGGGTCAGGTGTAAACAAGGTAGCCGGCAAGGTTCTGTGACGGACAGTCCAAACCTCAGTCATCGAACGGATCGTTCGGGTCGTGAGGGTCGAGCCGCTGGCCATTGGAAGAATACAGGCCAAAGCCCGCCTCGCCATTGCGCAGTTCATCCTGTTGCGCCCAGCGGTCATCATCCCTAGCCGAATTTCCAGCCAACCATGCCGCCGCAACGCCCAGCAGTAGCAACACCGCCAGCCAGAAGGTGGTGTACAGCAGCACCCCGAGCGCAACCAGCTTGACCACCCACACGAACGCGGTGGCACCGGCCGCCGGCATCCCCTTGGACACCAACCAGCTCGATGCCCGGCGTTCGCCGCGCACGTAGGCACGCCATCCGCGACCCAAGGTGCGGCCGAGGCGTTCTGCGGTGCTGATGCGTGTCGTGGTGTTCATGGTCGTCTCCTGCTACTGAGGGATGCCTATTCCAGTTTGCTCCAATCCTGCTTGCTTGCCTGTATCAGCGCGTGCCAGTCGTCTGGTGGGTTCCCGCGTCCGAGCATCTTCTCGAACACGACATACGGGTCCGATTTGCTACCCGAAGACCGCAGGGTCTGTTCATCGTTGACCCAGGCGTACACAATGACCTTCGCCTTCGAGTCGTACCGGAAGAACAGCCGGAACCGCCTTCCGATCTTGGCCCTTCGCCAGTGGCGGTGGGCAGGTCCCAAGGTGTTGCCCTGGCGGTACTCGTCGCGTGCCGGATCGCCTGGCACCACATCCAACATCAACTGGCTCAGGGCCCGGAAGAGCTTGACGTTGGCATTGGACTCGAAGCCCGCCGGGTCATTCTCCTGCGCGCGCCTCGCGGCCGCATGCAGTTTCTGCAACTGCTCGATCACGCAGTCGTGGAAGAGCAGCGTCCAGCCATGCCGTTGCATCAGAGTTCCACTTTCCCGTCGATCTCCTCGTCCAGGTTCACACCGTGGCCAGCATGCTCCAGCATGGCGCGCGCCAGATCCTCGGGCAGGCCCCGGACGTTCCGGCCAGCTTCGATGTCGCGGGCCAGCAGGCTCAGAAACGCGCCAATGGCGGGGTCCTCGTGCTCGGCATCAACACGGGTGACGACGACTTCGCTGCCCCGCAGATCGAACGCGAGCTTGCCGCCGGCATCAACGCCCAGCGCCTGCCGGATAGGCTTGGGCAGCGTGACCTGGCCCTTGGAGGTCAACGTGGCGACTTCGTGGATGGCAGGCATGGCGGCTCTCCTGATTGCGATACCCGCATGGTAAGGAAATTTCCTTACTTTGTCAATGTGAAGCCTCATGGCGCTCTCCCGGTCCAAGAATTGGCCCATCGTAGGGCGTGAACAGCCAGCCTTCCTGCATCAATCCGGCCCTGCCGCAACCCACATTGGCGATGGACGATCAGGACCCGTTGCTCTATACCCAAAGGCCGCAAAGGGTCGAAATGGCAAGGGAATGGAGTGCAAGGGGAAAGGCTCTATCCCCAAAAGGCAAAAAGGCCTCCCGCTCGGCCCCCGACAGGACACCCGCATGCTTTCTCTGTTCCAGCGAAAACGGCCCGCGGTCGCTGCCGCTCCGACGCCACCATCGGTCACCGACCTCCCGAAAGGGTTGATGCGGCCCGAGTCGGCCGCATCGCTGCTGGCCACCCCGCGCCGGCAGAAGCTGCTGGAGCACATCTGGCAGCGCACGTCGCTCTCACGTAAGCAGTTCGCCACCTTGTACCGGGCGCCCCTGGAGCGCTACGCCGAGCTGGTCCAGGCCTTCCCGGCCTCCGAGGCGCATCACCATGCCTACCCGGGCGGCATGCTGGACCACGGCCTGGAAATCGTCGCCTACAGCCTGAAACTGCGGCAGTCCCATCTGCTGCCGATTGGCGCCAGTCCCGAAGACCAGGCGGCGCAGTCTGAAGCCTGGACTGCCGCGGTCGCCTATGCCGCGCTGCTGCACGACATCGGCAAGATCGCCGTCGATCTGCACGTCGAACTGGCCGACGGCTCGCTGTGGCACCCCTGGCACGGCCCGCTGCACCAGCCATACCGCTTCCGCTACCGCGACGATCGGGAATATCGGCTTCACAGCGCCGCGACAGGTTTGCTCTACCGCCAACTCCTCGACCGTGATGCCCTGGACTGGCTCAGTGGCTATCCCGACCTGTGGGGACCGCTGCTCTACGTCCTGGCCGGCCAGTACGAGCACGCCGGCGTGCTGGGCGAACTTGTCGTGCAGGCCGACCGGGCTTCGGTGGCCCAGGAACTGGGCGGCGATCCGGCCCGCGCCATGGCTGCGCCCAAGCACGCGCTGCAGCGCAAGCTGCTCGACGGGTTGCGCTACCTGCTCAAGGAACAGTTGAAACTGAACCAGCCGGAAGCCTCCGATGGCTGGCTCACCGAGGATGCCCTGTGGCTGGTGAGCAAGACAGTCTCGGACAAGCTGCGTGCGCACCTGCTGTCTCAGGGTATCGACGGCATTCCAGCGAACAACACCGCGGTGTTCAACGTCCTGCAGGATCACGGCATGTTGCAGCCGACGTCCGACGGCAAGGCGGTCTGGCGCGCGACTGTGACCAGCACGACTGGCTGGTCCCACTCGTTCACCTTGTTGCGTCTAACGCCCACGCTGATCTGGGAGCCGCGTGAGCGGCCGGCACCGTTCCCCGGCACGGTGGCGATCGACGTGGCGCCCACGGACAAAGAGGCTGACGTGTTCACCACCATTTCGACGGCCGGCCCGCTGGCCGCCCCGGAAGGCCAAGAAGATCCACCAGGGGAAGGAGGTCGTTCATCTTCAGCTCCTTCGTCCAAGTTCCAAACCTTGCCGGACGTGATGGAAGACATGCTTTCGATGGTGGGTATCGGCGACTTACCCGCGATCGGGCAGGACGCGGCAGTGCTCTCAGAGCAGGTGCCTGCCGCACGTCCCGAAATACCAACCTTGCCCGCGTCACTGCCGTCGTCGCCTGCGCCAGCGCCCTCGATAGCGCATCCATCCGGGGAGCACTTCATGGCGTGGCTGAAACAGGGCATCTTGTCCCGCCGACTCATCATCAACGACGCAAAAGCGCTCGTGCATACGGTGAGCGGCACGACCTACCTGGTCAGTCCCGGGGTCTTCCAGCGCTATGCGCAAGAGCACCCGCAAGTCGGCGCGCAGGCTAAGCAGGAGAGCCAGCAAGACTGGCAGTGGATACAAAAGCGCTTCGAGAGGCTGCAACTGCATCGCAAGCAGCCGAACGGCCTGAATATCTGGACCTGTAAAGTCACCGGGCCTAGAAAGGGTTTTGTCGCGTTGACGGTCAAGCAACTTGCTCGTCTATGCTGAGCACTTTGACTGAAAAGGTTTGAACGAGATG
>NZ_CCAE010000093.1 GCF_000723405.1 Hydrogenophaga intermedia
CCCATGGCCCCCGAACAAGCCCCCACCCCGATCAGCGAACTCTCGCTCGACGACGGCGCCGCCGGCGCCGCCGCCGCCGCGCGCGCGCCGCGCTGGCGCGAGCTGCTGCTCGACCGCGCGGTGATCCTGCCGCTGCTGATCGCCGCCTGCCTGGTGGCCGGCCTGGGCGTGGGCCTGGCCACGTTGCGCCAGCAGTTGCTGGACAGCGAGGAACGCATGCTCGCGGCCCTCTCCAGCGCCCTGGCCGACCAGGCCGACAGCGCGCTGGCGGCGGCGCAGACCGCCATGCAGGCCACGGCCGAGGAGATCGCGGGCGGCGCCTGGACCCCCGACACCCCGGTGGCCGCCGCGGTGCTGCGCGCGCGCGCCGCCGCGCTGCCGGCGGCGCGCCAGATGCTGCTGCTGGACGCCCGCGCCCGCGTGCTGCAGGCGGCCGATGGCTCGCTGGACGAGCCGGCGCACGACCGCGCCGATTACTTTCACAGCGCGGCAGGCGCTGCCCCGGGCTCGGCCCACATCGGCGCGCCGACCACCTGGCCCGGACACCGCACACCCTGGATCCCGCTGTCCATGCCCTGGTACTCGCCCGATGGGCGCCACCACGGCGTGATCGTGGTGGCGGCCGACACAGCCCTTCTGCTGGGCGGCTTCGACCGGCGACGGCCCGCGCCCGACGCGCGCCTGCGCGTGTTGCGCACCGACGGCACACCGCTGCTCGAGTCCGAGCCGTCCAGCGGCTGGCCCCAGCGAGCCGGCACGCTGCGCCCGCCCACCGGCGTGGCCGCGTGGACCCAGATCGTGGACGCGCCCGGCGACGACGGCCAGACCCACGGCCTGCTGCTGGCCGGCCACGCGATGCAGCGCGCGCCGCTGGCGGTGGTGCTCTCGCGCGACACGCACGTGGTGCTGGCCGACTGGCGCCTGCAGGCCTGGCTGGTGGGCGGCTTCGCGCTGGCCGCGCTGCTGGTCACCACCGTGCTGAGCCTGCGCCACGCGCGCGAGCAGCGCTGGCGCGAGCACAGCCAGCGCGACCTGCAGCGCCAGCGCGAACGCGCCGCGCGCGCCTTCGCCGCCGCGCGCGAGGGCCTGTGGGAATGGGACCCGGCGAGCGAGCGCCACTACCTCTCGCCGCGCATGCGCGAGCTGCTGGGCTTCGACGCCAGCGCCAGTGCGCCGCCGGCCACGCACGCCCTGTCCTGGCCCGAGCGCGTGAGCCAGGACGACCGCCGCCGCCTGCGCGAGGCGATCGACGCCCACGTGCGCGAGCGCACGCGCGACTTCTCCGTCACCCTGCGCGTGACGCCGCCGGGCGAGCCGCCGCGCCACGTGCGCCTGCGCGGCCAGGGCCTGCGTGACGCGCAGGGGCAGTTGTTGCTGCTGGCCGGCACGGCCTATGACGTATCAGACGAGGTGGCGGTGTCGGAAGCCGCGCGCCGACTCGACGAACAGTTGCAGCGCGCGCGCCAGTTCGAGGCCCTGGGCGCGCTGGCCGGCGGCGTGGCGCACGACTTCAACAACGTGCTCGCGGCCATTCTGGGTTTCGGCGAACGCGCGCGCGCCCTGGCGCCCGAGGGCAGTGCCCTGGCCGGCCACGTGCAGCACATGCTCAGCGCGGGCGAGCGCGGCAAGACCCTGGTGGCGCGCATGATGGCCTTCGGCCGCACCGGCCAGGGCCTGCGCCAGCCTTACCGCCCGCGCGCGCTGGTGCAGGAGGCCTGGACCCTGGCCGTGCAGGACGTGCCCGAGGGCGTGGACGCGCGGCTCGATCTCGACGCCGACGACCAGGAGCTGGTGGGCGATGGCGTGGCCTTCTTCGAGGCCGCACTCAACCTCATGCGCAATGCAGTACAGGCCGTGGGCGAACGCGGCACGCTGCGCGCGCGCCTGTTCACCGAAACCGTGGAGGGCCCGCGCGTGCTGTGGCAAGGCAGCCTGCGCCCGGGCCGCTGGCTGGGCCTGCTGGTGGAGGACGACGGCCCCGGCATCGAGCCGGCGCACCTGCCGCGCCTGCTGGAGCCCTTCTACAGCACACGCGGCGCGCAGGGCGGCACTGGCCTGGGCCTGGCCGTGGTGCACGCGGCGGTGCGCGACGCGCACGGCGCGATCGAACTGCGCACCGCACCGAGCGAAGGCACGGCCATCACCCTGCACCTGCCGCTGCCCGAACCCGCCGCCGCGCACCCGGCGCCCGGCGAGGCCACCGCGTGGTCGGGCCAGGGTGAGGTGGTGATGGTGGTGGACGACGAGCCCGCGCTGGTGGCCTTGCTGGAGGAGCACCTGGCCGAGCGCGGCTTCGAGCCGCGCGGCTTCAGCGACGCCGAGCGGGCCTGGCGGGCCTTCGAGGCCGAGCCGTCGCTGTTCGCCGCCGTGTTGAGCGACCAGGCCATGCCGCGCCTGAGCGGGCTGGAGCTGATCGAGCGCTGCCGGCGCCTGTCGCCCGGCGTGGTGGCCCTCATCGCCACGGCCTACGGCGGCACCGACTTCGGCGCCCGCGCCAGTGCCGCCGGTGTGCAGGCGGTGCTGGCCAAGCCGCTGGACTGGGCCGAGCTGGACGCCGTGCTGCAGCGCCTGCTGCACGCCCCGCGCTGATCCGGCGCCGATCTGGCGCCACATTGCAAGTGAAATGCCGCCCCCCGGGCGGTGACACGCCGCGATGCACGAGCGCCGCCACGATCCGCCCCGTGGTCGACGACACGCAGCATCGACCGCGACACAAGCCCACTGCGACCACGGAGTTTTCATGCTGAACACGCGCAACACCCTCATCGCCGCCGCCATCCTCGCGCTGGGCGCCAGTGCCTGGGCGCAGGGCACCTCCAGCGGCGCGCTCAAGCCACCGGCGCCGCCGATGCCGGCGACCGCCGCCATGCCGACCACCCCCGCGCCGGCCACCGACAAGATGGCGAAGAAAGACCACGACAAGCACGCCACCAAAAAGACCGAGAAGCAACACGCGGCCAAGAAAAAGGACCACGCGATGAAGCAGACCGCCCACCAACCGGCCGCGAAGGCCGGTGACAAGGCCACCAGGCCCGCGCAGTAAGCCCTGTTGCCTGTACAGACGGCCGGCCGGACGGGCCCGTGCCGTTTGCCCCCTTGGCGGGCCCTCGTGGCCCGCCTTTTTTCATCCGTCTTTTGATGAGCCGCCGTGGTCAGGTATGCACACCCGGCGCCGCCTTTACCGCAGCATGGCGGCACACCCGCTCCACCCGCCGCCGATGACACCCCGTCCCTGGCCCCGACCGACCCTCGCCACACTGGCCCGCTGGCGGGCCTGGCCCTGGCGCTGGCTGCTCAGTCTGGCCAGCCTGATCCTGCTCGCGCTGGCGCTGTGGTGGCTGCACCGCGAGCTCGCTCACCTGCGCCCGGCCGACGTGCGTCGCGCCCTCGCGGCCCTACCCGCCACGGCGCTGCTGGCCGCGCTGCTGGCCACCGCCGTCAGCTACGCCGCGCTGGCGGGGCAGGACGCGCTGGCCCTGCGCCTGATCGCCCGCCCGCTGCCGGCGCGTCGCGTGGCCGCCACAGCCTTCATGGCCACGGCCGTGGGGCACAACCTGGGCTTCGCCCTGGTCAGCGGCGGTGCGGTGCGCCTGCGCCTGTACGGCGCCTGGGGCCTGTCGGCCGCCGAGGTGGCCACCGTCATGGGGCTGGGCGCCCTGGGGCTGGCCATGGGCCTGCTGTTCTGCGGCGGCCTGGCGCTGACCCTGACGGCACCGACGCTGCTGGCGGCGCTGGGCCTGCCGGCGGTGCTGGGCCATGGGGCCGGCCTGCTGCTGGCCGCGCTGCCCCTGGCCGGCTTGGCCTGGCTGGCCCGCGCGCGCCCGGGTGAACCCCTGCCCTGGTGGCCCTACCCGCGGCCACGGCCCGCGGCCGGCGCGGCCTCGCTCGCGCTGGCCGTGGTCGACCTGTCGGCCGCCTCCCTGGTGTTGTGGAGCCTGCTGCCCGCCGGCACGGTGGACTGGCCGGCCTTCCTGGGCCTGTTCGTGCTGGCCGCGCTGGTGGGCATCGCCAGCCACGTGCCTGGCGGGCTGGGCGTGTTCGAGGCGGTGCTGCTGGCCGGCCTGCCGCAGGCGAACGCGCAGGACCTGCTGACCGCGGCCCTCGCGTACCGCGCCATCTACTACCTGTTGCCCCTGGCGCTGACGGCGCTGATCGCCAGCACCATGTTGCTGCGCGCGCACGGGCGGCGCTGGTGGCGCCTGGCGCGGCGCGCGCAGCCCGCGGTGGTCTGGGTGGCACCCTGGGTGGGCAGCGCCATGGTGTTCACGGCCGGCGCGGTGCTGCTGGTCTCGGGCAGCCTGCCCGCGCGCGGCGAAAGGCTGCACTGGCTGGGCGGCGTGATGCCCTTGCCGCTGCTGGAGGTCTCGCACCTCGCGGGCAGCCTCATCGGCCTGGCGCTGCTGGTGCTGTCGCAGGCGCTGCTGCGCCGCGTGGCGGCGGCGCACCGGCTCGCGATGCTGCTGCTGCTCGCGGGCGCGGCGGCTTCGCTGGTGAAGGGGCTGGACGTGGAGGAAGCCGCCATCGCGCTGCTGACGGTGGGCGTGCTGCACGCGGGGCGCGCGGCCTTCCACCGCCCCGCGCGCTGGGAACCGACCGACCTGGGCCCCGCGGCCTGGCTGGGCATTGGCGCGGTGGTGCTGGCCAGCGTGTGGGTGGGCCTGTTCAGCTACCGGCACGTGGAGTACCGCAACGACCTGTGGTGGCACGTGGCGCTGCGCGCCGACGCGCCGCGCTACCTGCGCGCCACGCTGCTGGTGGCGGTGGCCTGCGCCACGCTGGCCCTGTGGCAGGCGGTGCAGCCCCGCCCGCCGGGCCGCGCGGCGCCCTCCGCCACCGACCTGAAGGCGGCCCGCCGGCTGGTGGCCGAGGCCCCGCGCACCGACGCGGCCCTGGCCCTGCTGGGCGACAAGCGCCTGCTGATCGACCCCGAGGGCCTGGCCTTCGTGATGTACCAGGTGCAGGGCGGCAGCTGGATCGCCATGGGCGACCCGGTGGGCGCCGCGCCCGAGGGTGACCGCCTGGCCTGGCAACTGCTGGAAATGGCCGACCGCCACGGCGCGCGCGCGGCCTTCTACCAGGTGGAAGCGCACCGGCTGCCGCTCTACCTGGACATGGGCCTGGCCGCCACCAAGCTCGGCGAGGAGGCCATCGTGCCGCTGGCCGGCTTCAGCCTGGAGGGCCCGGCGCGCGCCAACCTGCGCCGCGCCCACCGCAAGGCCGAGCGCGAGGGCCTGCGCTGCGAGGTGATCGACGCGGCGCGGGTGGACGCCGAGCTGCCGCGCCTGAAGGCCGTGTCCGACGCCTGGCTGCAGAGCAAGTCCACGCGCGAGAAGGGCTTCTCGCTCGGCCGCTTCGACGGGGCCTACCTGCGCCACTTCCCGCACGCCCTGGTGTGGCGCGGCGACGAGCTGGTGGCCTTCGCCAACCTGTGGACCGGCAACGGCCGCGCCGAACTGTCCGTCGACCTCATGCGCCACACGCCGCAGGCGCCCGGTGGCGTCATGGACTACCTCTTCGTGGAGGCCATGCGCTGGGGCGCGGCGCAAGGCTTCGAGCGCTTCAACCTCGGCATGGCGCCGCTGGCGGGGCTGGAGACGCACCCGCTGGCGCCGCTGTGGCACCGCATGGGCACGGCGCTCTTTCACAACGGCGAGCACTTCTACAACTTTCAGGGCCTGCGGGCCTACAAGGCCAAGTTCGACCCGGTGTGGCAGCCGCGCTACCTGGCCGCGCCCGGCGGCCTGGCCCTGCCCGGCGTGCTGTTCGACCTGGCCAGCCTCATCGGCGGCGGCTGGCGCGGCATCGTCGCGCGCTGAAGTCCGTTTCAGACGAAACATGGCCGCCGCCCGAGGTAGCCCGCCCGCAACCTCGCGCGCCCATGCTCACCTCCACGCCGGCACCGTGGCAATCCCGCCACCGCACCGGCCCCAGCCACTGGAGTTGTCATGCAACAGAACCCACTGCCCTCGTCGGTCACCGGCATCGATTCCCTGATCCACGCGGCCGGCCACCACCGCCCGCTCGCACCAGGCCTGCCCGCCACCGACCTCGCGCCGCTGCTCGACGACGTGCGCGACGCCATGGTCGCCATCTACTGCGACCACGACGCGCAGGCCGCGCACCGCATCGAGCACGCGCGCTCGCTGTTGCGCGACCAGGCGGGCTCGTCGATGGCGGCCTGGTCCCTGCTGGAGGAAGCGGCCTTCCACCTGCGGCTGCACCACCCGTGGTCGGCGCTGTCGGCGCTGCGCCAGGCGGGTGATGCGCTGCTGATGGTGCGTCTGGATGGGGGGAGAGCCTGACCATGGCCACGAACACACGCTATCTGCGCCATCGCCTGCTGCCACTGGTGGCGGCCATGCTCGTGTCAGGCGCCGTGGGCGGCCTGACCGTGGGCTGGGGCCTGTCGCGTCAGGCCGAACCCGGCACCGCGCCCGCCGCCACCCCCACCGCCTTCGTGCGCACCGCAGCCCCGGTCACGGCGCCCGGCGCCGGCCAGGTCGACTTCGCCGCCATCGCGCAGGCCAATGGCGCGGCGGTGGTCAACATCTCCGTCAGCGGCACACGCCGCGTGGGCTTGCAGGGTGAGGGCCCGCGCCAGGGCATCAGCCCCTTCGGCTTCCCCTTCCCGTTCCCCGACGGGGGCGAAGCGCCGCGCAACGACATCGTGCGCGGCCAGGGCTCGGGTTTCATCGTCGACAAGGACGGCGTGATCCTCACCAACGCGCACGTGGTCGACGGCGCCTCGCGCGTGACGGTGAAGCTGCCCGACCGGCGCGAGTTCCAGGCCCGCGTGCTGGGCACCGACCCGATGACCGACGTGGCCGTGCTCAAGATCGAGGCCAAGGACCTGCCCACCGTGCCGCTGGGCTCCGAGAAGGACCTGCGCGTGGGCGACTGGGTGCTGGCCATCGGCTCGCCGTACGGCTTCGAGAACACCGCCACCGTGGGCGTCGTGAGCGCCAAGGGCCGCTCGCTGCCCGACGAAAGCTACGTGCCCTTCATCCAGACCGACGCGGCCATCAACCCCGGCAACTCCGGCGGCCCGCTGTTCAACGCCAAGGGGCAAGTCGTGGGCATCAACTCGCAGATCTTCAGCCACACCGGCGGCTACCAGGGGTTGGCCTTCTCCATCCCGATCGACGTGGCCCTGAAGGTGAAGGACCAGATCGTGAAGACCGGACAGGCGCAGCATGCGCGCCTGGGCGTGGCGGCGCAGGACGTGAACCAGCCGCTGGCCGAGTCCTTCGGCCTGGACGCGCCACGCGGCGCGCTGGTGGCCCAGGTGGAGCCCGGCAGCCCCGCCGACAAGGCCGGCCTGCGCTCGGGCGACGTGATCCTGCGCGTGGGCAAGGACCCGGTGGAGCGCATCGCCGACCTGCCTCTGCTGGTGGGCCAGGCGGCGCCCGGCGAGCGCGTGGAGATCGGCTACTGGCGCGACGGGCGCGAGGCCAAGACCTCGGTGGAACTCGCCAGCGCCGCCGACTCGCGCACGGCGTCCGCCAAGGGCGACGGTGCCGCCGGCAGCGAACACAAGCTCGGCCTGATGCTGCGGCCCCTGAGCGAGCCCGAGCGGCGCGCCAGCGGCGCGCGCCAGGGCCTGGTGATCGAGGACGTGACGGGCGCCGCCGAACTCGCGGGCGTGCAGGCCGGCGACCTGCTTGTCGGCATCAACGGCAAGCCGGTGAACACGGTCGACGAGGTGAAGGCCGAGGCGCGCCAGGCGAAGCAGTCCATCGCGCTGCAGCTCATGCGCGACGGCGCCACGCTGTTCGTGCCGCTGCGCGTGGGCTGATCCGGCCCCTCTCCGCCCTCTCCGCCGGGCGCGCTGCCTACAATGCGCGCCCGTGCGGACCCTTTCTTTTCGTCATCGACTGCGCCTGACCTGGACCCTGGCCCTGCTGGCCTGGTTCGCGCAGTTGTGCCTGCCGGTGGCGCACGCCGCCCTGATGGCGCAGCCCTCCGGGACGATGGCCGCCTGGTGCGGCGACCCCACGAACGCGCGTGAAGCCACGGCCGCTCTGCCGGCCGAGATCCGTGAGGCGCTCGCGCTCGATGCGATCGACGCCGATCACCTGGCCGCTTGCGCCCAGCTGTGCGCGGTCGGCTCCACGCCGATGCCGTTGCCCATGCCGGGCTCGGTCCCTTCGGCCCCCGTGGCCGACACCGTCTTCGCGCCAGCGCGGCAGACGCCGGTGGCCGCGCGGCGGCACGCCCTGCCGCCGCCGTCGCACGGCCCGCCCCTCG
>NZ_CCAE010000094.1 GCF_000723405.1 Hydrogenophaga intermedia
TCTCGTTCGTTGATTGCCGAGGCACGAGATTCGCAGATTCACCGGCAAAACAAAAGATGGGTTCCCGGAACGCTTACGTGCCAGACGCCACATGCGTTCCACAAAAGAGTCCTTCTCCACACCACTGGCAATCCACCCCCTGGACGGGACGATGCCAAAGGACTGCTGAAGCTCACGTGAGGTTTTTGCGCGGCTTTGAGCGGCGCGGTGCCGAAATCCCATCGAGAGCGGAAAAGCAATGTGTTCGAAGTCGCGGATGGGGCGTGCCCCAACCACATTGCCTTCCACTAACGCTGCGGCTTCTGGCAACGCGGGGAGGGGAACGTCAGGTGCCAACGGGACGTTGTCCAGCCCCCATCCTCCAACCTCCTTGATCCGCTGGATGAAGCGCTTCGGCGCGTTGGGGCAGACGTAGTCGCATCGCGTAGGGTCCTTGCAGCGGCACATCGACATGCAGCTAATGGCGTCCGCTCCACCGTTGAGGGTGTGCAGCCCACCGCAGATCTGGCGGTCCAGGCACGTCCCACATCCGAGTAACGGTTGCCCGTTGCTCTGGTCCTTGAGGGCCCAAACCTGGTCGTGGTGGCTGCCGTCGAGCATCAGTCCTCCAGCAGCAGTTCCAGGTTGCCGGATTCGGGGCTCACTCGGGAGACTCGGCCGCAAGCGGCGTCGTGCTGTGCCTTGAGCTTGTCCAGTAGTGCACGCGGGGGCTTGTCGACAGTTGCGACCTGGTGTACGCCGTCGCTTGCGACGACCTTTCCATCAGGCAGGCGCCGCAAGAGGACGTTTTGGTCTACGCAGAGCCGGGCGCCCGCGCCACTGGTTGCTCGCACGATTCGCTGGACTTTCGTGACCTGGACAAACATGTCGGATGCGGCGCGAGAGGCCCCTTCGCGCCATGACTTGAAGTGTCGGTCACGCTTGTTGCGTAAAAAGTCAGTTCCCACTGGCAAGTCCTTCCACGGTTAAGGAGTACAGCTTGGTCTTTCCGACCTTGCGTTCTTTCAGCAGTCGCAGACTGGCCATTCCCGAGAGTCGGTTGTTCCACCCAGTTGTCCCGGCCGAGTTGTCACCGGCCTCCTGGCTGGCCGTCTTGGCATCGACCTCACCCAGGCGGCCCACCAACTTCAGCGTCTTCGTCTGCACGGCGTCGAGCTGCCCAATGACACGGGGCGCCTGAAGCCCACCCGCCTTGCCGTGCGTGCCCACCACCATCGGCTGCCTCAGGGCCGTTGCAGCGAACGCAAGCTCATCAAGAGTGGCTTCGTCAGCGTTCACGCAAACAAGGAGGGTGCCCTGCTCAGCGAGATGCGTGGCCAGTTTGAAGATGCTCTCGCGCGCTGCGCTTGCTGTGACGAGTTCCATTCCATGAAAATCCAGAAGGACCATGAGCGTATTTGCAGGGGCACTGACGCTCGCGAGCAAGCGCACGGCCGCGTCGCGTCCTGCTGCAATGCCGAGCAAGGAGGTGTTGTTGAGGATGTCTCGGAGGCTTACAGAAGTCATCTAAATCACTCACTCACGTGAATGAGTGAGATTTTGGGGTGGCATATGGAGTGCGTCAAGCACCGCTTGGCGGACACGCACAGGAGCCTTAAGAACAGCGAAGTGGTGAATCGCCTAGTACTGGGCATTTCAACACTGAGGCCCGGCGACGCGGTCTGGTCCGACCCCCACGTGAACTTGTCATCGCTTTGGGGTATGGGGCGGCATAGGCCCAAAGGCTAACCAACCATCTTCAACCAGCTATATCGAGGTGAAGACATTCACAGAGGTAAGACCTGGGGAGTATCGGTTCTTCCTGTCTGAGAACGAGGCAAAGGTATCGAGGTCACCGCCGTTCGAGGCGGAGTACTACTTCTACTTGGTGATGTTCGATAGTGACGGCAACCGAAGCAGCAAGACTGTGAAAATGCGCGGGGAATCTCCCCGCTTGTAGATCTTTGTCGATGACGTCAGGCAAGACGTAGGCGCAGATTACGGAGTGCGTCCGTAATTATTGGGAATCAAATAATTCACCGTAACACCTAGATCATGACGGCTGAGCCGGGGGGCCTGAGCGCACGGCGTTCAGAAAAGGCTGACAAGGATGTCTAGACGCGAAGCTGGCCTCTACAGCGTGGCCCTGAGCCGAAAAGCAGGCGGAGAGTGCATTCAGCACACTCCTGGCACAGAATGGAGCCAAGGTGAAATCATGGACTTCTCTGCAGTCAAGCATCGATTCAAGCCCATCTCGGTTGAGGCATGTCGCTCGCTCATGCTAAAGCATGGCAGCTCGGACCGCGGGGAGCAGTCTGTCTACCTCGATGAGGTGGGCCTCGATGTGGGAGCTCGCAAGGTTGTAGGAAAAGCCATGCGAGAGTGGTATGAGTCTCCCCTCACCGCCCACTCACCCCCAACCACGTAGACAGTTTCGCTTGCTCGTCCTCCGTGAGATTCACGAGGCCTTTGTCTGCTCCGTGGGTTGGCAGCTTGAAAATGCGCTGAGGATGTCGTTCGGCAAGGTCTTGCATGAAAACCTCAAGGCTGCCGGCACTGAACCAATCCCGCCCGTTGGTCGTCGCCCAATATGGATTCAAGTGCCCGAGTCTCCTGCAGACGATGAACCGTCCCGGTGCAACCGTCGTCATCCCGGTGGGGCACGGCTCAAGCCCTGGCATCACGGATCAGACCTCTGAGAGAGCGGGTGCTCCAACGCCCGCGCTACGGAAAAACATGCGGCGTCAAAGGGGAAGCGGTCACTCGAGTGAACCTGTTCCATGAGCTTGTCCGTCTGGTCGCTGAGCGACACACCAGAGAAGGCTTTGTGCTCTCGCTTCGCCTAGGAAAGTGCGTTCCGGCGGTCAGGGGATTTCATGGACTTGCCGCAATTGTTCGAGTGCAGAGTAGCAGAGGAGAGCTTGGGAAGCCATTCCGGTGACGGGTGACGTTGACGCTTTCCTTTCAATTGGTGCTTGAGAGGTCTGAACTGGAGCCTATCCCACCCTTGGTTGCCCCTCCTCCTTGGCGCCGGACTCGGTTGGCCACGATCGCTCCCGCACGTTTGACGGCAGGAGCGCCGTCACCCCTCCAAAAAAAAGACCAAAGATTCCATCATCGGGGTCTTCAGGCATTCGATTGTCTCGCCATCCATCGAAAGGCTCTTGTGCCAGAAGAACTTCCCGTGAAAGCGCCGCGCCTCGTCAGAACACGCGAAGCCGAGGCGATTTGATAGCAAGGCGCTCCTCAATCTTAGGGCCGTTGGCATGCTTGACCTTCAGTTGCGAGGCAGGCCATGGTTGCCTCGGTCTGGGCTGAATCAGGAAGTGGAGAGTGACGGCGCGTCACTGTTCACGTTGCGCCTGAACGGCAGCAGCCCCAACACCACCTGGAGTGCCACCGAGACGGCCCCGGCGATGAACACCAGGTCGCCGAAGGTGCGCACCCAGCGCAAGGTATGAAGCAGGGGTTGCTGCATGAAGGCCTCGCTGCGGGCGTACCACAGGCCCTTGTCCACGCTGGCCATGAACTGGATGAAGCCAATGGGCAGCAGGCTGGTGAAGATCATCAGCACAAGGCCCAGGTTCAGGCCCCAGAAGCCGGTCTTCATCAGCGGCTCGCTGAACACGAGCGCGGGACGCAGGTAGCGCAGCACCATCAGCGTGAAGCCCAGCGCCAGGAAGCCATAGACGCCGAACAGGGCCGCGTGCGCGTGCACGGGCGTGGTGTTCAGGCCCTGGATGTAGTACAGCGAGATCGGCGGGTTGATCATGAAGCCGAAGACGCCCGCACCCAGCATGTTCCAGAAGGCCACGGCGACGAAGCACAGCAGCGGCCACTTCAGGCTGTTCATCCACGGCGCGCGCGTCTTCAGGCGCCAGTTCTCGAAGGCCTCGTGGCCCAGCACGATCAGCGGCACCACCTCCAGCGCGCTGAACGAAGCGCCCACGGCCATCACCGGCGTGGTGGTGCCCGCGAAGTACAGGTGGTGAAAGGTGCCCGGGATACCACCCAGCAGGAACAGTGACGCCGAGGCCAGGCTGGCCGTGGTGGCCATGCGGCGCGACACCAGTCCCATGCTGGAGAAAACGAAGGCCAGTGCCGTGGTGGCGAACACCTCGAAGAAGCCTTCAACCCACAGGTGCACCACCCACCAGCGCCAGTACTCCATCACCGACAGGCTGGTGCGCTCGCCATAGAACAGGCCGGCACCGTAGAACAGGCCGATGGCGCCGACCGAGGCCGTGAGCAGGGCCAGCAGGTTCTTGTCCTCCCCGTTGCGCGCGAACAGCGCGGGGAGCACGCCGCGCAGCATGAGCACCAGCCAGAGCAGGATGCCGGCCCACTTGAGGATCTGCCAGACGCGGCCCAGGTCCACGTACTCGTAGCCCTGGTGACCGAGCCAGAAGTTCCACTCGGCCGGCATCTTCTGGGCGATGGCCAGGTAGTTGCCCACGAAGGAGCCGACGCAGACGAAGACCAGCGCCCAGAAGAGCGCGTCCACGCCCAGCTTCTGGAACTTCGGGTCCTTGCCGCCGTTGATCACCGGGGCCAGGAACAGCCCGACGGCCAGGAAGCCGGTGGCGATCCAGAACAGCGCCGCCTGGATGTGCCAGGTGCGCGTGAGCGAGTAGGGGAACCACTGCGACAGATCAATGCCGTAGAAGCTGCGCTCCACCGTGTAGTGCGCGGTGAAGCCGCCGATGAAGACCTGGAAGACGAACAGCGCCACCACCAGGAACAGGTACTTGCCCAGCGCCCGCTGAGAGGGGGTGAGTCCCGCGGCGATCAGCGGGTCGCGCTTGGGCGCGGCCGGCAGCGGCTCGTCGTGGTCGCGAAGGAATGCCCAGGCCCAGACCAACAGGCCGATGCCCGCCAGCAGGATCACCACGCTGGCGATGGACCAGACCACGTTCTCCTTGCTGGGGACGTTGTTGATCAGTGGCTCGTGCGGCCAGTTGTTGGTGTAGGTCACCTTCGAATCGGGCCGCTCGGTGCCCGCCGCCCACGCTGTCCAGAAGAAGAAGCGCGTGAGCTGCTGGCGCCGTTCCGCGCTGGGCAGGGTGTTCTCCTTCATCGCGAAGCTCTCGCGGCTCTTCACCAGTGCGGGCGCGTCGGAGAACAGCTGGTCGTAGTAGGCCGCCGTTTGTTCCATGGCCTGCGCGCGGCGCTCGCTCACCACCAGTGTGCCGTCGGCGCCGACACGGTTGCCGCGGTACTCGCGCTGCAGTTCGGCGCGCAGCGCGCCTTGCTGGCCGGCATCGAGTTGCGCGAAGGGGCGCCCTTGCTGTTGCATCGCGGTCAGGTCGAGCCAGGCCGTGAGCTCGCGGTGCAGCCAGTCGGCCGTCCAGTCGGGCGCCTGGTAGGCGCCGTGGCCCCAGATGGAGCCCAGCTGCATGCCACCCACCGACTGCCAGGCGGTCTGGCCGTCCAGGATGTCGTCCCGGGTGAACAGGGCCTTTCCCTCGGCCGTGCTCACCTGAGCGGGGATGGGCGGCGCGGAACGGTAGACGTCGGCGCCGAAGTAACCCAGCAGCGAGAACATCACCATGCACACGCCGATCAGCGCGAACCAGTACTTCTTGTAAATGCCCATGAGACTTCTCCCGTGTGGTCAGTGCACGTCCGCCGGCGCGAAGCGCTCGAACAGGACGTTGTTTTCCAGATGGATGTGTGCGATCAGATCGTCGCGAAAGGCGCGCAGTCCGGTGTAGAGCGCCTTCCAGGTGGTGCAGGCGCCACGCGGCGGCGTGAAGTTCTGCGTGAGTTCCACCAGATGGCGCAAGGCCACGCCGTGTTCTTCGTGCTCGCCGCGCATCACGCCGATGGGCATGCGGGCCATGGCGCCCTGGTCGCGCGTGATCATCGGGAACAGCACCACCTCTTCCTTGCGCATGTGGCTCTCCAGCTCCTGCGCCATGGCCATGAGGTGGTCGGCCAGTCCGTGTGGACAGTCCTCGCGATCGCCATGCACTTGCTCCACGCGGCGCGCCAGGCGGATCAGCTCGGGCAGTTGTTCGCGGTGCACGGCGTGGTAACGCGTCAGGATGTGCTCCACCAGTTCGGTGTCGGTGGCCCGGCTCCAGTCCGGCCCATCGGCCTGGGCCTCGCGCGCTTGCAGTGCCAGCAGTTCGGCGGCGATGGCATCGCCATCCAGGCCGGCGGTGGCGGCCGCCGTGCGCAGGGTGCGGTTGCCCGCGCAACAGAAGTCGACGTGGTGCGCGTCCAGGACGCGTGTGGCGCCGGGAATGCGGCGAGCCAATTGCCCCAGGGATTGGTCCATCAGGTCCATGGTTTCTCCTTCGTGGATGGGTGCTGCCGGAGATGCGAACCGCGTGCCAGGAATATTCCTTTGCCAATCAAGGACTTGGATTGATCTTGGTCAAAATCACCACGATGGGGCAACGGTATAAAACACCCCATGAGGTGCTTATGACCATCGACACGACGCAATTGCTGCTGCTGACCGACTTGGTGGCCGATCTGCCAGCGGCGGTGCGCTTGCAGCGCTTGGTGAACAGCCTTCGCGCGCACTTCGCCTGTGGGTCGGTGGCGCTGCTGCGACTGGAGCAGGAGCACCTGCGACCGTTGGCGGTGGACGGCCTGACCAGTGACGCCTTGGGCAGGCGCTTCGCGGTGAAGGATCACCCTAGGCTCGCGGCCATCTTGGCGCGACGCGGGGTCACCCGCTTCCCCCACGACAGTCCGCTGTCCGATCCCTACGATGGCCTGATCGACGGCCACGCCGGCCAACCCCTGCCGGTACACGACTGCATGGGCATGGCACTGAACGTAGAAGGGGAGCGCTGGGGCGTCGTAACGCTCGACGCGCTGGACATCGGTCGCTTCGACGCCCAGGCCCCGTGCGAACTGGAGCAGCTCGCCAGCGCCATCGAAGCGGCGGTACGCATCACGCGCCTGGAGGCCGAAATCCGCGCCTTGCGTACCACGGGCTGGTCGGCGCCGGCCAGCGCGCGCACCGCTCTCCGCGAGGACAACGAGATCGTTGGCCAGAGCGAAGCCATCGTGCACCTGCTGCACGAGCTGCGGGTGGTGGCCGATTCCGAGTTGCCCGCGCTGCTGCTGGGTGAGACGGGTGTCGGCAAGGAGCTGTTCGCGCACCGCCTGCACCAACTCTCGCGCCGCGTCGGCAAACCGCTGGTGCACGTCAACTGCGCGGCGCTGCCCGAGTCCCTGGCCGAGAGCGAGCTGTTTGGTCACGCCAAGGGCGCCTTCTCCGGCGCGACAAGCGAACGGCCGGGGCGCATCGAGGCCGCCGATGGCGGCACACTGTTCCTCGACGAGGTAGGCGAGCTGCCGCTAGCCATCCAGGCCAAGTTGCTGCGCACGCTGCAGAACGGCGAGATCCAGCGCCTGGGCACCGACCGGCCACGGCGCGTGAACGTGCGCGTGATCGCGGCCACCAACCGCCAACTGCGCGAACTTGTGCGCGAGGGGGCGTTCCGCGACGACCTGTACCACCGCCTCTCGGTCTATCCCATCCCCATCCCGCCCTTGCGTGAACGAGGCAACGACGTTCTGCTGCTTGGGGTCTCCTCGTTTTCAGTGCAATAAGTGACGGTACGCAAAGCTAGCACTGGCGCGGGGGTGGTCTGGGTAGAC
>NZ_CCAE010000095.1 GCF_000723405.1 Hydrogenophaga intermedia
GGTTTGGGCGCGGGCGGTGCCGGGGCCGGTGGCTCGGGCTCCACCTGGGGTTGGGGCAGCTCGATCAGTTCTGCCATCACCTCGACCGGGATCACCATTTCCGCCGCGCGGCGCAGCAGGCCGCTTTGCAGCGCCCAGACCGCGAACACGTGCAGGCCCACCACGGAGCCCACCACGAGCAGGCGGCGGTTGAAGCGGCGCGGCACGGTGGTGGTCGGGAGGGGGGCGGGGGACCCCAAGGGGAAGCTGGTCGTGGGCATGGCAGTTGAACGAGGGGGCAGGCACAACGCTGCCGTTGTGCCCGGGGATGATCCCTCGTCGAAAACTATTCGCGTCGAAAAATCCAGTACAGCGCGATCAGCGTGATCATGAGACTGGCAACGTGAACGACGAGGCCCGTGATCATGAACGTCCTTTCGCGCAAGCGGCGCACACAGGGTGTGACAGGAAAGTGTGCCCATTCTAAACGAGAATGTTTCGCATTCTCAGCAGTTCGAGGATTTTTTTTCAGACGCTGGACCGTGTGGCGGCATTCAGGTTCCGGCGCGTCGCGGGCGGGCAGTGGCTTTGTTCGGGCTGATAGTAAAAACAATTCTCATTTATGATCTGTGGATCCTGATCCTCAGCGTCCACGTTCCCGTCATGCCCTTTCCGCGCGCCCGTTCCGCCATCTGCTTGGCCTCTGTCCTGTTCGTGGGGGCGCTGGCCCTGCCCGGCGTGTCGTTCGCGCACAGCCTGCTGCTCAACTGCCGCCCCGCGGCCGACAACATGGTGCAGTGCAAGGGCGAGTTTTCCGATGGCAGCGACGCAGCGGGCATGGCCATCGCGGTCAAGGCTTACGACGAGCGCGTGCTGGCCAAGGGCACGCTGGGTGGCGACTCCATCTGGCGTTTCGCCAAGCCCGCGGGCGAGTACTTCGTGCGTCTTGAAGACGGCGGCGAGCACTCGGCCGAGGTGGACCACACCGACGTGAAGCCATGAGCGCCCACACGCAAGTGGTGCGGCCGGCCGGAGCCGGCCACGAGACGCTGTGGGTGCTCTTGGCCGCGGCCGGCGTGCTCGCCCTGGCGGCGCTGGTGATCGGCGTGCGCGCGAAGACCGAAGCCGCCGCGGCCCTGGCCACGCACCAGGTGGACGCGCGCACCCAGCTCAACGCGGCCGAGCAGGGCGTGCACGCCGACCTGCTGGTGGCGGCCGAGGAGATCGAGGCGCTTCGCGACAGCGAACAGGCCATGCCCACCGTGAAGGCGCTTCGCGACATGGGTCTGCCGCCGTTCTCCGCCGGCCCCGAGGCGCGTGCGCGCGGCGCGCACGAATGGCGTGCGACACCGCAAGGAAACGACCTCGCCTACGTCGGGCGCAGCGCAGAGCCGCAGGTCGCCGGCTCTTTCCTGCTGCGCCTGCCGGCCACCGCCGGCAAGGACGCCGCTGGCCACGCGCACGACGACGCGGTCGAGATCTGGATCCAGCGCGAAGGCTCCGTGACCTGGCCCGAGGGCATCAATGAACCGGCGCTGGTGCGCCAGGGATGGCGCCAGGTGATCACGCGCTACGACGCCGGCGTGACGCGCCAGGGCGCCGCGCACTGAACGCGCCGCCTCTTTCTTTCATTGCCAACACGCATCCCATGCAAGACCACAACACGCCCATCGCGCGCCGCCGACGCCTGCTCTCGGCCCTCGGCCTGGCACCGCTGGGCCTCGCGTCAGCGAGCCTGCCGCTGCGCGCCCTGGCTCAGGCCAAGCGCCTGCGCATCGGCGTGACGCTGCACCCCTACTACAGCTACGTGGCCAACATCGTGGGCAACCTGGCGGAGGTGGTCCCCGTCATTCCCGCCGGCTTCAATCCGCACGCCTACGAGCCGCGCACCGAAGACATCAAGCGCATCGGCTCGCTCGATGTGATCGTGCTCAACGGCGTGGGCCATGACGACTTCGCGGGCCGCATGATCAAGGCCAGTGAGAAGCCGGACCTGAAGGTGATCGAGGCCAATGCGCAGGTGCCGCTGCTGGCCGCCGTGGGCACCGGGCGCGGCACCTCGGGCAAGGTGGTGAACCCGCACACCTTCCTGTCGGTCACGGCCTCCATCTCGCAGGTCAACACCATTGCGCGCGAGCTCGGCAAGCTCGATTCGGCCAACGCCTCGGCCTACACCGCCAACGCGCGCGCCTACGCGCAGAAGCTGCGCAAGTTGCGCGCCGACGCGCTGGGCCAGCTCGTGAAAACGCCGGGCGCCGATTTCCGCATCGCCACCATCCACGGCGCTTACGACTACCTGCTGCGCGAGTTCGGCCTGGAGGTGGCGGCCGTGGTGGAACCCGCGCACGGCATCGAGCCCAGCCCCGCGCAGCTCAAGGGCACCATCGACCAGATCCGCTCGCTCGACGTGAAGGTGATCTTCTCGGAGATGGACTTCCCCTCGGCCTACGTCGACACCATTCGCCGCGAGACCGGCGTGCGCCTGTACGCGCTCACGCACATCTCGCACGGCCCCTACACGGCCGAGAAGTTCGAGCAGGAGATCGCGAAGAACCTGGCGACCGTCGTGCGCGCGATCCAGGAGGCCGCATGACCGTGGCTGGCGGGCCCGCCCTCGGATTCGACGACGTCTCCCTCACCCTCGGCCAGACCGACATCCTGCAGCAGGTAAGCCTGCGCGTAGCCGCCGGTGGCGTGCACGCGCTGGTGGGGCCCAACGGCGGCGGCAAGAGTTCGCTGTTCAAGGCCCTGCTGGGCCAGGTGCCGCACCGCGGCAGCATCGCGCTGGAATGGCCCGGTGAGCGGCCGGGCGTGGTGGGCTACGTGCCGCAGGCCCTGGCCTTCGATGCCGGCCTGCCGATGACGGTGATGGATTTCATGGGCGCCATGTGCCAGCGCCGCCCGGTGATGCTGGGCCTGTCGCGGCGCTGGAAAGCGCCGGTGGAACAGGCGCTGCGCCAGGTGGGCATGTGGGAGAAGGCGCAGCGCCGCATGGGCGCGCTCTCGGGCGGTGAGCGCCAGCGCGTGCTGCTGGCGCAGGCGCTGATTCCCGCGCCCGACCTGATCCTGCTCGACGAACCCATGTCCGCGCTCGACGAGGCGGGCATGCGCGTGTTCGAGACCCTGCTCGCGCACTGGCGCGGGCAGCGCACCACGGTGCTGTGGATCGAGCACGACCTGGACGCCGTGACGCGATTGGCCGATCGCGTGACCGGCCTGAACCGCCAGGTGCTGTTCGACGGTGCGCCCGCCGAGGTGCTGACGCCGCAGCGCGTGCTGGCCTTGTTCTCGAACCGGCACCGGCACGAAGAGGTGCCAGTGGCGGAAGAGGTGCTCGAATGACCACGCTGATCGACGCCCTGCGCCACACCATCCAGCACCTGGCCGAGCAGGGCCTGCTGCCCAATTCGCTCACCTACGGTTTCGTCGTCAACGCCGTGCTCGCGGGCCTGTGCATCGGCCCCGTGCTGGGCGGGCTGGGCACGCTGGTGGTGGTCAAGCGCCTGGCCTTCTTCTCCGAGGCCGTGGGCCACGCCGCGCTCACGGGTGTGGCCATCGGCATCCTGCTGGGCGAACCGTACACGGGCCCCTACGGCAGCCTGTTCGCCTACTGCACGCTGTTCGGCCTGCTGCTGATGTACCTGCGCAACCGCACCGGCCTGTCGCCCGACACGCTGATCGGAGTGTTCCTCGCGGTCTCGCTCTCGCTGGGCGCGAGCTTGCTGTTGATCCTCTCGGGCCGCGTGAACATCCACATCCTGGAGAACGTGCTGTTCGGCTCGGTGCTCACCGTGGACACCAGCGACTTGCTGGTGCTGCTGGTGGTGAGCGCGGTGGTGGTGGCGCTCACGGTGCCGCTCTACAACCGATTCATGCTGGCCAGCTTCAACCCGCAATTGGCCAGCGTGCGCGGCGTGCGCGTGAAGCTGCTCGACTACCTCTTCGTGGTGCTGGTCACCATCGTCACCGTGGCCTCGGTGAAGGTCATCGGCGCCATCCTCGTCGGTGCGCTGCTGATCATTCCCGCCGCCGCCGCGCGGCTGCTGAGCCTGTCGCTGCGCGGTTTCTTCTGGCTCAGTGTGTTGATCGCCACCCTCAGCACGCAGGTCGGCATCCTGGTGCCGATCGAGCTCGAGCTGCCGGTGCCCTCGGGCGCGGCCATCATCCTCACCGCCGGCGCGCTCTTCGGGCTCGCGGCCATCGTGCGCGGCTTCACGCCCGCCCTCAAAGGACACGCCGGATGAACCCGCGTTCTCTTTTCCTCGCGCTGCTGCTGTCCATCGCCGTGCCGCTGGCGCAGGCGCAGGCCCCCGCCCCCGGCGTTGCTGCGGCGCCCACGCGCCTACTCGTCTCTCACCCCGTAGTGGCTTCGCTCACACAGGCGGTGGTGCAGGGCACCGGCATCGCCGTGCTGCGCCCCGTGCCCGAGACCCTGTCGGCCAACCGACAGCTGGCTTTCTTCAGCGGCCGTGGCGCGGCCGGCCTGGGCCAGGCCGCGCGCCAGGCCGACGCGGTGATCGCGCTGCGCTCCATCTGGCCCGACGATCCGCTGTTCCCGCTGGCGCGGCGCCAGAACATCCGCCTGATCGAGATCGACGCCGCGCGCCCGCTCGACGCCTCGCTGCCCGGCATCGCGCTGCAGGAGGGCGCCGCCACGGCCGCCGCCTTGCCATGGCTGGACCCGGTGAACCTGGGGCGCATGGCCGACGTGATCGCGGCCGACGTGGCGCGACTGGTGCCCGACACGAAGCCGCGCCTGCAGGACAACGTGGCCACGCTGCGCCAGCGCGTGCTGACGATCACCGCGCAGAGCGAGGCGCGGCTGGCGCGCGCGAGCAACCCGTCGGTGTTCAGCCTGTCGGACCGGCTCGACTACCTGGTGAGCGGCTTCAACCTGGACCTGGTGGGCACCGAGGCGCGCGAGGACGACGCGGCCTGGACGCCCGAGGCCCTGGCCGAATTGACGAAGCGCTTGCGCGAAGGCGCTGTGGCCGCCGTGCTGCACCACCGCGAGCCGCCGCCCGCCGTGGCGCAGGCCGTGCAGCAGGCAGGGGCGAGGCTGATCGTGCTGCAGACCGAGGGCCGCGACCCGGTGGCCGAGCTGCAGCAGAACGCCGAGCGCCTGGGGACGCTAGCGGTTCCCTGATTCAGGGCTCGTACTTGTATCCCAGGCCATAGACGGAGTGAATCAGGTCGCGCCCCGGCGCGGCTTCATCCATCTTGCGGCGCAACTTCTTGATGTGGCTGTCCACCGTGCGATCGGAGACGATGCGCTCGTCGCGGTACATCGCGTCCATGAGTTGTTCGCGCGAGAAGATGCGCCCCGGTCGCGCGCTCAGCACCTTGAGCAACTGGAACTCCACCGCCGTGAGGCCGAGGTCGCGGCCGTCGAGCGTGGCGCGCCAGGCGGCTTCGTCCAGTTGCAGGCCGCCGGGTGCGCCCGCCGCCGCGTGCGTGCCACGGCGCAGCACCGCCTTCACGCGGGCCACCACCTCGCGCGGGCTGAAGGGCTTGCAGATGTAGTCGTCGGCGCCCAGCTCCAGGCCCAGGAGGCGGTCGATCTCTTCCACGCGCGCGGTGACCATGACGATGGCGGGCGCCGGCCGGCCGGCCTGGCCCGAGCGCAGGGCCCGGCACACGTCCAGCCCGCTCTTGCCGGGCAGCATCAGGTCCAGCAGCACCAGGTCCACAGGGTGCTCGGCCAGCCAGGGCTCCACCTCGTCGCCTCGCGTGAGGTGGTGCGTCTCGTAGCCGGATTGCGCGAGGTAGTCGAGCAGCACGTTCGCGATCTTGTTCTCGTCCTCGACGATGAGGATGCGCTGGGCCGGTTCAAGCATGCGCGGCCTCCGTGTGCAAGGGTAGCCAGACGTCCCACCGCAGCCCGCCCAGCGTGCTGGCCGAGGCCGCCATGCGCCCGCCGTGGCCTTCGACGATGGCCTGGGCAATCGCCAGCCCCAGTCCGGAGCCGCCGCTGGCGCTGGCGCGCGATTCGTCCACGCGGTAGAGCCGCTCCGTCAGGCGCGGCAGGGCCTCGGGCGGCACGCCGGGGGCGGAGTCTTCCCAGCTCAGGCGCGCCTCGTCGCCGTCGCGCACCAGTCGAACCTCCAGTGCCGCCGGGTCGTGCGTGTAGCGCAGCGTGTTCTGCAGCAGGTTGGCCAGCACCTGGTCGAGCCGGTCGCCGTCGGCGCGCACGCTCAGGCCCTCGGGCAGGTCGGTGCTCAGGGCAAGCCGCTGGCCAGGCCGCGCGGTGGCCTCGTGCAGGTAGTCGGCCACGAAGCGGCCCAGATCCAGCGGCGCGAATCGGTAGTCCAGCGCGCCCAGGTCCGACAGCGAGAGCAGGCGCAGGTCGTCCACCAGCCGCGTGAGGCGCGTCACCTCTTGCGCCAGCGAATCGAGGTTGGCCGCGTCGGGTTTGCGGATGCCGTCTTGCAGCGCCTCGATCTCGGCGCGCAGCGTGGCCAGCGGCGTGCGCAGCTCGTGCGCGATGTCGGCGATCCACTGCTGCCGCGCCTGGCGCGCGGCCTGCAAGGACACCGCCATGCGGTTGAAGTCGTCCGCGAGCTGGGCCAGTTCGTCGTGGCCCTGGGCCGGCAGGCGCACCTCGTAGTTGCCTTGGGCGATGGCCGTGGTGCCCGCGCCCAGGGCGCGCAGCCGGCGTGAGAGCCAGTGCGCGATCAGCGCCGCGTTCAGCAGCACGGCAGCGAACAGGCCCAGCGCGATGGCCGCGTAGGTGCGCGTCTGCTGGGCCTGGAACACGCGCTCCAGCGAGGCCACCATCTGCAGGCGCGGCACGTAGCCCAGGTAGCCCACCAGACGCTCGTCCACGGTGATGGGCTTGAGCACGGCCTGTTCGGCGCGCCATTCGGGGCCGATGACCACGCGCTTGTTCGCGTCGAGCAGCAAGAGGCGCGGGTCGATGGTGAGCGCGGGTGGGTTCACGAG
>NZ_CCAE010000096.1 GCF_000723405.1 Hydrogenophaga intermedia
TCCACCAAGAGTTGAAGTGGACTCGAGGCTCCTATGAACCGCCTCGGCTTTCAAGATGGGCTGACTGGACGCTCACTTCCGAAGTGCGCGTAGCAATCACCTTGGTTGCCATCAATCTCCGCCAGCCGCTGCGAGAAGGTCCATACAGGTACGAGTGAAAGATGCCGCATGCCATTTTTCGGGTCAGTCCAATCAGACAGGCTCAGCACCCAGTGATCGCAAAAGCGCGCTCCGCTCCGGCCAGCGCTTGAATTCTTCCAGTCTTCGAAGAGGCGGCGCTGCTTAGGCGCTCCTTTGTCCCATCCTGGAAACATCTGGTCGTGAGTTCGTACTTCTTGGGGCGCATTTGCAGCTTGGTTGCGAGGGAAGCTGCCGCTGACCACATACTGACGTTTCCGAACCCAGTCGCGCATTCGCGCATCGCATGCTTCGGCCAGTGACACGAACTCCTCCACGTCCACCATGGAATCGAGTCGGTAGATCGGCTCGCCCACGAGGCTGCGCATGGAATCAACAACAGGCACACCCTCGACAAACTCTTCAAGCTCGGACAGCGTTCGGATAGGACCCCAGGGCGATGATTCAAACGCCACGCGCTCGACCCTCTCCTCCTCCAATCGCACAACAGTCTGGACGAAGTCGGCGGGGTTGTCGCTCGCGCGGTCATGCACGATGTAGAGGAGCGTGATGTCGCAACGGGTGAGCAGGAAACCACCTGCGCTGAGTCGAGAAAAGGTAACTGCGGCGTCGCCGTGATCAACTGCCAGCTGCTCACGTAGCCATGCTTTGTGATCCGCATGCACCACCGTGCCGTCTCGGCCGATCACCTTGCGCCTTGCCAAGTAGTGACTGCCGTCCCCTCCTCTTTTCGTCACCAACTTGACGGGCATCGAAGCAGCAAAGCTACGCAACAAAGACAGGAGCCCAGCATGCCTCGCGTCTGGAGTACACGCCTCGATCTGTTCAATCAAATCAGGAGTGACGAGGTCATATGGCTTGGGTGGTGCGCTCATTGCGAATCTACTGACGGGCACGAATAGTAGGAACCGTGGCGTTGAAGCCAGAGCTGATCGACAGTACAGCGCGGCGGCGAAATACACTTCAGCAGCTGGGTCAACCAGTTTTCACAGTATCAACGAAATCTCGGAGAAGTCGAATCATGGCAACTGCAAAGAAGGCCACCGCGAAGAAGCCCGCTAAACAGGCGGCAAAAGCAGCATCGAAAACGGCAGCGAAGCCGGTGACCGCTCTCAAGCCCATCAAGGAAAACTTCAACAAGACCAGCCTGGTCAACCACCTGGTGCAGGCATCTGGCGCCGACGCCAAGACTGTCAAGGCCGTCCTGGGCTCGCTCGAAGCCACGATCCACGCGTCGCTATCCAAGAAGGGCGCTGGCGCCTTCACCTGGCCCGGCGTGCTCAAGATCACCGCGTTGCAGGTGCCGGCCAAGAAGGCCCGCAAGGGCATCGACCCCTTCACCAAGGTCGAGCGCATGTTCGCGGCCAAGCCGGCGTCGGTGAAGGTCAAAGCGCGATTCTTCAAAAAAGTGAAGGACGCAGCGCTGTAACCCGGAGCGATGAGAAGCAGGGGCTTCGGCCCCTTTGTTCTTTCATTCGCCCGGGAAGACCGACGTGCTCTGCATTGGCATAGGAGCTCGCCTCATGCGGCCAGGAGGAAACCGCACGAGGGCACTACTCGTGGTCCCGAAGAGTTTTGAGCGCTTCGTCCAGTATCTCGGCGGCCTCCACCTGTAGAGCAATGGAGTCCGAATCGAGATCAATCCCAGAGGGCATGCGGCCCGACTCAGCGCAGTCTCTGAGGACATTGATCGCAAGGCGCAATGCGTCGGCGGTGGTCATCGTAGACATGTGCGATAAGCAAGTTTGTGGAGTTCCCAGATCATCGCTCACGAATGTCAGAGCTTTGAGCTCGCAGCGGCCTTTTTCGCTTCTTCTTCAGTTCTCTGCTTCCGCAACTTCTCCTTGTGTTCAGCCTCCACTTGCCGGGAAATCTGATGCGACTTACTCGACGTGTAGTCAAGAACGACGCCACTGTCGGAACCAGTCGAGCCCGCCCGGTCCGTTACCGTTAAGCTCAACGTCTCATTGGGCTCCTGACCCCAGACCGTTCTCGTTCTGTCTCTACGGTCGGTGGTCTTGACATGACGCCCTTTCCCATACCGCCGCTCAACAAGTTCCTCTATCGCCGCGATCTGATCGAGTCTGCTTCTGGGGTCCAGCGGAAAATCGAGCTTCACACTGACGAGTTTTGCTTCATAGAACTGAGCACTGCCCATGAACGGCAGACCTCCAATGGATCCTTTAAAGCTCAAGCTGAAGCTTCCTACCCGCCCCGGATAGGTGAATAGATCGCCAATGGTGTACCCAGCCTCAATGAGCTTGGACTTGCTCGCATCAAATGCTTCGCCCCAACCCAGGCCAGAGAAGCTGAACCGTTGTGCGGCGAGGCTGGGCAACGGGAGTACGAGGCAAAGAGCGATTCGGACCACAGTCCTTCGAGTCGTTTGAGCTTGAGGCTTCATCGCGCTACCTGGTTGCTTCTTGGATTACGCAAGCGGCTAGAAAAAGCGCTGCATTGCTGTTGAGGCTGGTACCACAACAAGTGGCACCGCCCTCCCTATGACAATTTCGCGTTCTGTGATGTCCTCAGCGGTCACGGTCTGGCCCGTCCTAATGGAAGGTTGAACTGTGACCCGTCAAGCCGGCCGGCAGACACACTAGATCTGCAGTACAGACAACAGTTCGCGCGGGGCACGATGAAGCGAATAGGCTATGCACACATAGCCGAAGGCCTTCAGGGCGCATCCGACGCACCAAGCTGCAAACTTCCATCGTACAGGTTCACGGGCCCAGTCAAAGTGCTCCATTTTGCGCATCCTTTTCATCCGCAAATTCTTGCGTCAAGACACTCGTTACAGGCACTTTTGTCAATCCTGCGAGGAGAGTCTTGCATTTCCTAGCTGTGGACAGGGCCTCCATCTATCTCCGCGCCGTTCAGGATCAGCATCTTGTCATGCGGCTACCGATACGGCAAAATTCAAACGGGGTTAGTCGAGCTCCTACCACGCCCGCAACCGGGAAGCATGCCGCAATCGACTTGACCGTCTCACACTGACAAATCCATTCTGTGCAGGTTTCTTTTGCGCAGGAGTAGCGGGCGTCTCCTGGCGAAGCAAAAGTAGCATGCTATGCAGATCTTGATTGCGGACATTGAGCACGCCCGTCACATCGGAAAGCGGCTCTCACGAGTGCTTTCGGTTCCCCTCACCAGAGGTTACTTTCTCGCGGCCTTAGTACTCGGCTACCGCGACTGGAACCATCTTCTCTCTCTGTTTCCAAACGCGCAGACTACTTCGGTGCCTGACGAGAAGTGTTGTCCGCTCGCGGTTAAATGGCGACGGGAGCATCAAGTTCGAATCCTTTGCCAGAACACAGGCATCTCGGCGGAGAGGGCCGCCAACATTGTTGAACGAGTTCGGCCTTCTCACGGCTTCAGGTATGAACCCTCGCCGCATCGTCCAACGCCAGACCAGTCGAATCCATCACTATCGGCCGAGGAGCTCTACGGCATTCACGAGACTTTGCGATACGTCTGGGATGTTGCCTGTCGCAGGTCTGAGTTTGCTCGTCAAATGACCGCCGTCGCGCATCGGCTCGATGAAGTCGTGTGGTCCGAGTACGACCCTTGGCAGTTCGGAAGGATCGATTTGCACCGGCTTTATCTGTCCCTGTGCGGTCAGCCGCCAAGGGCGCAAAAATGGTTGCAAGACGAGCAAGCTCATCGTATCCGCGCGAGTCTAAAGGCGATACTGGCGCGTATCGAAAACATCCATGGGTCCAGCAGAGCAGCCGTGAACGGACTTGCCGCGGCCATCGAGCGGCTTGACGCGGTAGTGGACCGCTGGCACAAGGCGTCACACCCGCACATGAACGAGCCTATCTCGTACATCGGCCATCCCCTTATTCACGATGAAATCCCGGCGCTGCTGAAAGCCTTGGGCCTCGATCCTGACCGGGATCTACTCACAGTTGAAACTGCGGCGTGGTTCCCCCAGCGTGCAAGAGCAATCCTTGCAGCACTCGACGCCGCGCCAATCGGGGTTCAGCAGTCGCCGGTTGCCAAGTACATGAAGGCAATGGTCACAAAAGGATTGCGCACCGCGGCCAACATGGAATCCCGGGTAGCTCGGCGGCGCGCGCCGATGGTCCGCAGTTGGCACATCTGCGTGGTCAACGAGGCAGCGCTGCATCGAATTGCGACGAGACCTGGAAAGACAGCCCTTGACGCGATCGCATCAGCTGGCGTCTCAGGAATGGGCAGGTTGGTGGCAGTTCCAGTCGAGCCCGTCCAGGCTGGGGAGATCGCATGAAACCGTCTGCAATCACCAAGATTCTCTATGAAGATGACATTCCTTTCGGTGTGCACCTGGGCTGGGGCACGTTCAGCGAGCACGAACATGGAGTAGCGCGACTCGCCAGCTTTATCGGATTGCAAAGGCAGTCCGGCATCTTGCAGGCGTGCGACCGGTCCCTGTCGAAGCTAAAGCTGTTTGAAGCCAGCAGAAATGAAGAGTTGGTCAGTTTCATAGTGTGGACAGCAGAGGCAACGGAAACTCGGTCCTTGCAGTCGTCACGATCGCGCGAGCAGTTCCTTGAGGATTTAGAGCAAGGGGTTTGCGAGGCCAACTACGTCTCCGAAGTGCCAAGTTGTTGGAGCGTTTGGTCGCAATGGGGGTTCGTTGTTTGTGTTCGCAATGAGCGCGATCGAGCAGCGCTTGCAATGCTCGCAGCATCCTTCCGCGTCGAGGACCTAGCGTTGACGTACACAGAGCCAACCTTCGAGCCAGCTAGTCGGCGGAGTTTGATTGAGAGCCTGGGTCCAGGTCTTGGACTTTATGCCCCGGGCCTTGCGCGGAATGATTGGGTGAAGGCGATTGCCAGGCATCAGCTTCTTTTTCCACCCGATGAAGAACGCCCCTGAGCCTGCCAGCAATCGTGAGCGAGCCACGCGGTCGTCACATGAGGATCGTTAAGGACGGTGACGAGCCAGCATGAAAGGTGTGGCGTTACACCAGGCCTTCGTAGCGTCAAGGAAAGGTATGCACACCGTCCACGGCAGCGACGACTGATGCGCGCTGTTTCAGTTGGCGGCAATAGCAGGCCCATGGGGCCGCAGCGTGCGCACTCATCCCCGTGCCTCGCCATGCAGCAGTCATCGCACTATCCACAGATTGGAGAGCGCAAACAGCGTGTGCGACTGCACCGCTTTCTTGGCCCTGTAGCGCCACGAGGAACGACTCCGCTCAAGGCGGACAACTCTGGGGCTGAGGTTGACTTTTATGGCGCGCGCAGCAACTCGTTGAGCCGGCTCAGAAGCTTCGCGGGGACGTCCAACCTCCTCGCGTTAGCGCGCACCGGCCGGCAAAACCGCTCGTGGATATAGAAGACCTCCCCCGTGCGTCGCACCGGCACGATGCGCCCGCCAAGGGAGCGCCAGAGCCGGTTGAAGAGCCGTGGATTGGACGTGTGGACGGGGTGTGCCATGTCAATGCTCCTGCTCAGGCCTAGGATCGGATGGGGGAAAGACTGTCGGTGAACCGCTCGGCGTCGGCCAGCAGCGACGGGGCGTCGTCGAGCAAGTCCTGCCACAGGGTGTTGACGCCGGTGCCGGGGACTTGCGCGTCGTCCAGGTAGAGGCTGAGGCCATCGAGCTCCCTGGGTAGGTCCATGGCATGGATGCCGCACCCGTGCACCCGCTGGCACTCGGCGCGCAGGTTGTAGAGAGGATCCGAGAGCACCTCCAGCAGATTGGGGAGCGGCCCCACGTGCAGCGCGCTGCCGCTGTCGCTGTTCCAGGGCACGGTCTCGGGCAGCTCGAGCGCGCGCAGAAGACCGCGGCGCCCGCGCATCAACACGATGAGCCGGTTGAACAGCGCATCGCGCACCAGGTTGTGCTCGTGCTCGATCGCGCGCAGCGCATCGGCCGTGGCTTTGCTGATCTTGAAGCTGCGCGGCTTGATGGCCAGGGAGCGAGCGCCGCCCAGGCGGTGCAGCGCGTGCGAGATGTAGGTCTTGGCCTCCTCGCTGTTGCGCTTGCCGGCCAGGTCGGCGCTCAGGTGCTCCATCTCGCAGCTCAGGACGTGCTCCAGGAAGGCGTCGCGCTTCATGAAGCACTCCTCCAGTTGGGCTTGCCAGTCGTGAAAGAGCGTCGTGACGACGCCCACGGAGATCTTGGTGTCTTGGTGGATGGCCATGTTGTGCTTTCGTGGCTGAGGTGGGTGTTCCTGCAGTTTGGCGGCGCAGCGATGACAAGTAAAGATTTTGTTCTGCGGATTTTGGGAAGCCGTTTAAGTTCAGATGGACCTGCAGCCCGCTGGCATGCATCAGCACGAGCTAGACCTGGATCTACCAGACGAAGCCGCCGCGGATAGCAAGCGCGTGCGCCTGATGCGCTCGATGGACACGATCAATGACCGCTTCGGAAAAGGGATGGTGCACGTGGAGGCGACCGGCAAGTCGAACCCACAGCGGGCGTGGGATATGGAACAAGAACGGCGAACGCCCCACTACACAACCAAGTGGGAAGACACGCCGCTGGTCCGCGCCTGAGGACGGCCAAAATCATGACTGCCCAATTGAGGGGTCTCCTCGTTTTCAGTGCAATAAGTGACGGTACGAAAAGCTAGCACTGGCGCGGAGGTGGTGTTGGTAGATCG
>NZ_CCAE010000097.1 GCF_000723405.1 Hydrogenophaga intermedia
GCCGCCGTCCCCGCCGCGTAGAACCATCTTCAACACGCCGTCATCAACGGCGCAAGGTGGGTTCGCGGAACGTTTACAACCTTTGTACGGCAAACAAAGTGGAGCCGAGGTGAGCTACAACCCTCACAAGCCAGGTCGTCCCAGCCACGCACTGCACACCTACTGGGTCGGCAACCTGCGTCTGGTGCTCGATGTTGTTGTATCTCCCGGCAAAGAGCACAGTGCGGCCAAAGCGCGACCTGGCTTGATCGGCGTACTGGACAAACTTGAGCCCCAGCAGCGCCCAGCCTTGGTTCGAGGAGACTGCGGCTTTGGCAACGAGCCCTTCATCGCCGAGTTGGAGGGGCGCGCCCAGCCCTACCTGTTCAAACTGCGCCAGACGGTAGGCGTCAAGCGCTTGCTGGCGCGCCAATTTGCGCGTGATGACTGGAGCACATCCGGACCCAGCGACCAGGGCTGGAGCGCCGTCGAAGACACCCTCAAACTGTCGGGCTGGGACAAATCACGCCGTGTGGTGGTCTTGCGTCGCGCCGTCAAAGCCGATTTGGCGCTGAGTCGAAAAACCAAGGGCGAGCAGATTGAACTGCTGATGCCCGACAAGGATGTGCAGGCCTGGGAGTACGCCGTGCTGGTGACCAACAGCACCTACGCCCTGGAGATATTTGGCCAACTCTACCGGGACCGGGCCGATTGTGAGAACGGCTTTGATGAGCTGAAAAATCAGTGGGGTTGGGGAGGATTCACGACCCAGGACATTGAGCGCTGCCAGACGAGTGCCAGAGCCGTGGCGCTCCTTTACAACTGGTGGAGCTGGTATTGCCGAGCAGCCAAACCGGGCGTGAGAATGGAGGCCATCACCAGCCGCGCACTATTACTCGCCGGTGTGGGCCGTGCGGTCAAACATGCAGGACAGACGACGCTGTATCTCACGCCAATGCACGCCGCAAAGGACAAGCTGATCGAGCTCATCACCCATATCCGTGCGGCCTTGAGTCATGTCAGGGCTGTTGCGGAGCAGTTGCCGCTGACAGACCGCTGGAGGACTTTCTTGGACTATGTAGTGGCGAAAATCACCCGCCCATTGCCGCCGTGGCACCCGCCGGAGCGAATCGCATTGGTCGGCTAACTGCCGTTTCTAGGATCTATTCTTTCTGGATACCGGCTGTGGCTGCGACATTCGCCCAGAGTGCCACTTCTTTAGCTAAGAAGCTTCCAAACTCTGCAGGTGTATTGGCGATCGGCGTAAATGCTAGTTCGGTCAATCGCTTTTTTGCAACGTCGCTTTGAAGTACTTTAACGACCGCTGCATACAGGCGTCCCACAATCTCAGGTGGTGTGCGTGCCGGTGCTAACAGTCCGATCCACCCGATGGTGGAAAATCCCCTGATTCCTGATTCGGCGACGGTTGGAACTTCGGGTAGTAACGGATTTCGTTGTGGTGAAGATACCGCGAGTGCGCGCAATGAGCCCGACTTCACATTGGTCAACACCCCCGGCAGGGAGTCAAACATAACCGGCACGCGACCGGTCATCACATCGATCATGGCCGAGGAGCTTCCCTTGTAAGGTACGTGTTGGAGTGACACTTGGCTCATCTGGGTAAACATTTCCATCGTGAGATGGCTGGTCGTCCCGTTGCCCGCCGATGCAAACTGAAGCAGCCCAGGCTGTAGGCGAGCCTTATCCACCACGTCTTTAGCGGAGTGCAATTGTGAGGCTGGATTCGCAACCAACACCTGTGTGACAGATGCGATATTGGAGATAGGGGCAAAGTCCTTCAGTGTGTCGAAGCCCACCTTCTTATAGACGTTCGGTCCAATAGCCAGCGGCCCGCTTGACCCCATGTAGAGCGTATAACCATCCGGAGCTGCCCTTGCCGCAGCGGCGGTTCCAATTATGCCGCCAGCACCGGCCTTGTTGTCAACCACTACCGGTTGACCTAGTTCGACAGCCAGCAGTTGACCGATCAGGCGCGCCAGGATATCGGCGCCTTGCCCAGATGGAAACGGCACGATCAGTCGAATGGGCTTGTCGGGGTAGGGGCGAGCTGCACGAGCGGACAGCGCAGTGGTCACCAGACCCGCCGCTAGGTAAGTCAGGGTGGTGCGCCTTGGCAGATATGTCATGTTGTCTCCTTAATAACGTTTAGGGGCACTAAATGCGGACTCGGCGACGCCGGTTGAGCTCCCTGCTTCGTGGGGCGGTTGCTCGAACTGACGTGGTGTGGACGCATCTCCAATTTATTCGAAGGAGTTGGTTGGGGTGGTTTTGCGGGTTCTGTCGCGGTAAGGATGAATGGCCGAGAAAAGGTGAACTGGTAGGTGGCGATCAGATCGCCAGGTTGACTGTGCAACTCTTGTCGGCCCGACTCCACTATTGCGACAGAACCAATCCGATCGATTCTGCCGCGCAGACTCCTAGGTGAGGGCAGGCCGGCGACAGGAAACATTTAACGGACACGCCTCCGGCTAACTGTGCGGTCTTTTGCCCGCCCACGCGCGAGTGAGTAGCGTTCTGAGTGCCTCCGGTTCCACTGGGCGCGGATTCCAATAGGGAGCGCGAGTTGCAATCTCCATAGCCCGATCGATGTCTGACTCCATAAAGCCCAATTGCGCGAGCGACGTTGGTGCTCCAACACGTTGGATAAAATCGAACAAGCCGTCTGCTGCATTCTCTACTCTTAATGCGCGCGCTACGGCAGCCATAGCCTGTGGAGCAAAAGAAGCGTTGTATGCAGTTGCGTGCGGTAGGATGACAGTATGGGTCTCGGCATGCGGAAGATTAAAGGATCCCCCGAGCGTATGGCAGAGCTTGTGGTGAAGAGCCATTCCGGCTGCACCAAGGCAAGTACCACAAAGCCAGGCGCCATAAAGCGCCTGCGCGCGCGCGTCTCGATCCTTTGGATCGCTAGCCAGGCGAGGTAGAGAAACCCCGAATGCGCGAATTCCTTCCTCTGCCATAAGAGAAATAATTGGATTTCCGTCCTTGGCATAAAGCGCTTCTACAGCATGAGCCATAGCATTTATTCCCGATGTGATCGAGGTGTTGGCGGGCAAGGAATAGGTCAGCTCTACGTCGTAGATTACGACCTCCGGCAAGACCTTTAATGTTCGTTGCGTCGTCTTTAAGCCGTCCTTCGTCTCGCCTAGAATTGGAGTCATTTCCGACCCGGCATAAGTGGTCGGTAACACAACTTGTGGGAGGTCGGTGCGCAGAGCAATAGCCTTCGCCAGTCCGATAGTCGACCCACCTCCAATGGCAACTACCACGTCGGCTTGGAATGCCCGTGCCACATCCACAGCCTCTTCTGTCACATGAACGGGAGTGTGCATTACTGCGCCAGCAAAAATACCTGCACGCTTCGCACCCAAGCAGGCAGAAATCTCTTCTGCCTTGTTCTTTCGCTCAGGAGTCGACAAGACGAGAGCTCGACTGACACAAAGTCGTTCCAGTTCTTGCGTGAGTTGCGTTGCCGTACCAAAGCCGAAAATGACGCGTGCTGGCGCCGATTCATAAATGAACGCTTTCAAGTCATGCTCCCTTGGCAACCTGCCCGAACAATCGCGACGGATTGTCGACAAGAATTCTGCGACGTTGCTCCTCCGATGGCGCAAAATCTAACAGGAGGTTCGTTAGGTCACCATCATTGGGCATGCGCTTTACGTCGAAATAGCCCGAGTGCGGCCAGTCCGTTCCCCAAATCACGCGGTCGGGAGCAACGTCAACAAGGGTGCGGGCTAGCGGCACCACGTCCTGGTAGCTCGGCGAGTTCCGGCTGATTCGGTCGGCGCCGGTCAGTTTCACCCACATATGGGGAAGGCGCATTAAATCGACCAGCGTTTTGAAGTCCGGTTGATCGACGCCTTTAGTCGGATGGACACGCCCGAAGTGGTCTATTAGCGTGGGTATCGTGAGTTGTGACAACCGCTCGGCAAGGCTGTGGATGGCGTTCGATGCAAAATGTAGGTTCACGCACCAGTCAAGTTCGCCACACCATTGCACGACCCTGTCGAACAACGCGGTGTCAAGTTCGCCTGATCCATGCTCAGGGTTAAAAGCGAAGCGAACGCCGCACGCGCCCTTCTTCTTCATTTCCTTCAATTGAGGTAGCGTGACGTCGGGAGCGATCTTTACGATTGCGAGGAATCGCCCCTCCGAGCGCTCGACGGCGTCAAGAGTTACTGAGTTATCTGGGCCATGGATATTGGGATGAACACAAACGCCGCGCTCGATACCCAGTGCCAGCATCAACTTTACATACTCTTCGAATGGAGAATCTGGCGGCGTGTATTTACGCGTCTCCGAATATGGATATTTCGTGGTTGGCCCGAACACGTGGAAATGAGTGTCCCAACTACCTGGGGGCATCACGAATCGCAGCGGATTAATATGATGTTGTGGACCGAGGCACTTTGGCGAAACTTCAACAGCTTGTTCTGACATCTTTGGTTTCCTTAAGGATGGTCTGCCTAAGTCAATTTTTGATTCGTTATGCGCTCGTAACCCATTGGTTTCATTGAGGCAGAATCTGAGAAGACGACTTATGCAGAAGTTTTTAACGGAGGAGATTAGCGTGGCCTTTTAGGCCCGATGGTTAAGGGCACTGATCAATTTTCGGGCGTGCGCAATTGCGGCATCGGTGATACGGGCCGCCGCCCTTGTAGACTCCGTTGTATCAAACGCAGGTCTAAGAGCTTCCGCGAGATTACGATGTCTTTTAGCAAGACAAGTGAGAAGACTTCCCTGATGAGCGAGGACGTCACTTACAGCTTTTTCAACGGCCGCGTGTGCCTGCTTCCGGCCCATTGAACGGCTCAGCACAGCCGCAGCCGCATCGCTGAACAGCAGACCGTTGGTCAAATCCAAATTTTCGCGCATTCTCGCCACATTGACAGAGATACCACCTGAAACACGCCGCGCCTCGCGCAGGGCACCGGACGCTAGGCCAAAGAGTGCGGGCAGAGCATGCCACTCAGCGTGCCACGCACCGACCGGCCGTTCATGTAAGCTGGCCAACGATGACATCAACGTAGACACATGCCCTGGGGCAGCGCCATGAGCCGCGAGAATCATCATGGAAGAGATGGGGTTACGCTTGTGCGGCATGGCTGAAGATCCGCCACGACCCGGTTCATAAGGTTCGGAAACTTCGCCTACCTCAGTGGATGACAACGAGATAATATCGGTAGCGATCTTCCCTAGAATACCAATCAAGATTCCTAGCCAAGATCCGGTTTCAACAATACGCGCGCGGTGCGTGTGCCAAGTAATTGGGGGCGATCGCAACCCCAGTATGTCGGCAAAAGAATCGATCACCGCCGGTCCTTTATCACCCAGCGCTGCTAATGTTCCCACGGGACCTCCTAGTGACACCACAAGAATGTGGGGTCTAAGGGTCTGTAGATACTCTACGTGTTCAGATAACGCTACGCACCACCCGGCTACTTTATATCCAAATGTGATAGGGGCCGCTTGCTGCGAAGCTGTTCGAGCAACACATGGTGTCTCCCGATGTTTCTCAGCCAAACTTGCTAGATTTTTCACGGTCGCAAGCAAATCATGACTTAAAAAGTCTAATGCTTCGCGAATTTGGAGTACACGGGCGGTGTCTGCGATATCCTGAGTCGTTGCGCCGAAATGAAAATACGGTTCCAGGTCTGGAGGAAGCTTAGCTTGAACCGCCTGCACGAACGGGATCGTCGGGACGCCTGATAACTCAGAACCACGCGCTAATGTGCTTGGTTCTAACCCTTCCCTTTGCACATTTTCTATAGCCGTTGCAAGAGACATCGGAACAAGACCGTGTTCGGCCTGAGCTCGCGCAAGTGCCCCCTCCACCTGGAACATAAAAGATATATACCGGGAATCAGAAAAGACTTCACGCATGGATTCCGTGGAAAAAAGATTCCCCAAAACTTCAGAATCAAGAGGAGAGAAACTCATTTCGCAGCGTCTTTTTGTTTATGAGAATTAATATAATATAAATTATATTTTTTTACGATTTAATCGAACGGAATCGTGCCACGCATCGACTCTCGCTGCGCTAGCTTGTCATACCACGCAGCAAGCGACGGGGTTCTGTCGCGTTGCCAGTTGATAAACGAGTTTGGGGTAGGAACGGATGCCAGTTCTTCAAACGGGACGGATTTG
>NZ_CCAE010000098.1 GCF_000723405.1 Hydrogenophaga intermedia
AAATCCGTCCCGTTTGAAGAACTGGCATCCGTTCCTACCCCAAACTCGTTTATCAACTGGCAACGCGACAGAACCCTGAACATGCCGGCTGGCGCCCCGGGAAGCCTTGCTTATTCGTCGTCTTCCGTCAGCAACAAGTCGATCTGGGCTTTCAGGCGCTGCTTGTCTGCTTCGCGAAAGAGCTGCGGAATAAGTAGCCAGGCGCGCCTGCCGCCGGAAAGTCTGACCGGGATGCGATCGTGACTATCGGCCGCGTCTTCATCCCTGAAGAAGCTAGAGGAACGTAGCTGCGACGCCTGTGCGAGCGTTTCGCTACCCGTCTGAGCGACAGCGTCAGATGCCGTACGTGCCGGAGCATCAAACTCGTCGGCTTCAGCCGCGGAAACGACCAGTTCCTGATTCCCCTGTTCGTAGACCCGTGCGAAGTCGAAGGAGCGCCGGAGTACCCCTACCATGCTTTCGGCTGTGCTCGGCAGGAAATCCCTCTGGATTAACTCGTATCTAAGGTTTCCATCGGAGGGCAGGCCCGAGGAGTATCTGTCCAAGAGCTCGGCAAACAGCGTGGGTGTCGCAACGAACTTGCGCAGGTGTGCACGTCGCATGTCCTCGCTCGGCGCGTACTTGTAGCTCTCGACGTCTTTGGTCACGCCAAGCCGGCCGTCCGCGTGACGCTCCATCAATCCATAGTATCGGACCGAGGCGATCGCGGCCAAGGCCCGTCCGTTGTTGGCGTCTTTGTAGCCCATTCCCTGCGCGACAACGTCCGGAGGGGCGGGATTCAGCCGCTCTCTATCGTAGACCTTGAGGACGCGGTCCAATGCCTCATCCAGGGAGATGGATGGCGCCCGTGGGCTTTTCTTTCGGACGGATTCAGACGAGTTCATACTCTCCTACCTCATGACTTGAGAAGTATAACATAGTCTATACTCCATGCAATACGAATCCCAGTCTGCGCTGGGAGTTTTCTGAAGGTGTTTAGACCGCACAAGCATCACTTCTATGGAGGATATTGGGTACGCATCAAATTTTCTGCTTTCGCAAAACAAGAAAATTTAAGTGATTCGGAGTTCTTGGGTAAAATTTCTGATTTCGCGAAAAACGAAACGCATAGAAAGGTTCGACGGCATGACCAATGACAAACAGCCGGCACTAAAGCCATTCGACTTCGTTCTGGCTGTCAAGATTGCAGTTAACAGAAACCAGAACTTCCTACTCGCTCAACTTGCGGACGAATTCCAAGTGTCCCTTTCCACTATTCACGGATCCCTGAGTCGAGCCGAATCGGCACGCCTGCTAAGCCGATCGGCCGGATCGCTCCGAGCGCTGAGGCCTGGCATACAAGAGTTCGCGATCCACGGCCTGAAATATGCCTTCCCGGCGGTGGTCGGTCGTGCGGGCCGGGGTCTAGCGACCGCGATAGGGGCGCCGGTTCTGGCCAAGCACTTCGAGGCTACCGACGGACCGGTGCCGGTCTGGGCCGACCCAGACGGCAAGACCTTTGGCTACGAGGTGATCCCGCTTCACCCGTCAGTGCCAAAGGTGGCATCGAAGGACCCAGGCCTTTATGACGTGCTCGCGCTGGTCGACGCCCTTCGGGTTGGCGCAGCGAGGGAAAGAGAAATTGCCCTCAACGAACTTACGGTGAGGCTTTGATGGCCGATGACCCAAACATTTCTGTCGTGAGCCTCGTGGCGCACGCCCTCGGCGACCACAGCGCGGAGTTCATGCTCGTCGGAGGATGTGCTGTGGGCCTCTTGATCTCCGATCCCGGGAGGCCCCCTGTGCGGCAAACGGCTGACGTGGATCTCGTGGCGGAGGTCACCTCACTAAGCGACTACTACGTCTCACTAGACAAGTTGAAAGAATCTGGATTCAAGGAGGACCAATCTGACGACCACATGTGTCGGCTGAAGAAGGGCCATCTCATCGTCGACGTGATGCCGACCAAAGAGGTCCTAGGCCACTCGGTCAATCGGTGGTACGCAGACGCGGTCCAGTGGAGTCGATCAGTAGCCCTTCCGGGTGGACACACGATCAGCGTAATCACTGCGCCATTTTTTGTCGCCACTAAGCTTGAGTCTTTCAACAGCCGCGGTGGGGGCGATTTCCTTCATCACGATATGGAGGACATCCTTAGCGTCGTGGATGGCAGGGAGGAGCTTCCAGCGGAACTAGCTGACGCACCCGCAGCAGTACGAGACTTCATCCGCGAAGAGGTCGATGGATACCTTGCAGACGAGACTTTCGTCGACCAGTTGGAATGGCTATTCCCGCAAGGAAGGTCCGGGGTCGTGCTGCTTCGTCTGCGACAACTAGCAGGACTAGCCTGACGGGCGAGTAAGCCTCCAAGAGCGTGTCTCTCTACTGAGGCCTCCGCGCAGATAGAGACGGCAACGGATCTGAGTCCAAACAAGCGTCCGCCTTCACGGTCAGCAGACGTCTGGACGCCCTCGCCCGAGTGGCCGCAATCAGTCGAGGCTGTGTGGAAACAGTTTCGGCGGCTAGCCCGACCTACGCCCTCATTGCCGCCACCAGCCTTTCTGTACCCAGGATATTGATCACTCGCTGCAGGTTGTAGGCCAGAACAACCTGCAAACTCATCTCGGTTCGCACGCGCGGCAGTGTCCTGGTGCGGAAGTGGGCGGCTCCCATCCAGGTCTTCAGCGTGCCGAACACGTGCTCTACCGTGCACTGTCGAAGGCGAGAGGCAGCGGGTGCGCCATCGAGGCGAGCCTGAACAACCTCCAGCACGTCTTCATGCTCCCATCGGCTGATGCGCCGATAGGGCGCTGGCGTGCATTGTTCTTTGAGATGGCAACCTGGACAGGCCGATGACCAGTACTTGTGCAGCGTCTTACCGTCCTCGACTGCGGTGAATCGGCGGATAGCCGCCTGCCCAGCAGGACGTCGGTACTCGTCGCGCTCGCTGTCGTAGATGAAGTCTCGCTTGTCGAAGCGGCCTTCGAACTTCCCGCCCGAGGTCAATGGCTTGGGCACCATCGTCGCGATGCCCGCGCGCTCGCACTCAAGAATCTGGTATCCCTCGAAGTAACCTCGGTCGGCCAGGACGATCAGGCTTGGGTGTGCGGTTGCTTCTTTGACAGCCTTTGCCATCGCGGCCAACTGCCCGCGATCTGTCACTGCGTTGGTCACCTCATGCGCAACGATCAGGTGGTGTCTGGCGTCGACCGCAGTCTGGACGTTGTATCCCACCACCGCAGAGCCCAAGCGACTCGTTGCCATGGAGCGAGCGTCGGGATCGGTGAATGAGATCTGCCGCTCCTGCGAGGACTGCAGATGCGCCTCGATCTCGCCCAGGTCCCGCATCTGCGCCTTGATCTTGGTGATCTTTTCCTTCAGACGCGCCACCCGGTCTGGAAGGACGATCGTGGGATCGCGGTCGGCGCGATCAAGCTCGCTCAGGTACCGGCTGATGCTGTGCTCCAGTTGCTGCATCCGAACCTGGACCTTGTGGCTCGTGAAGTTCTTGTCCCGGTTGTTGACCGCCTTGAACTTGCTGCCGTCAATGGCAACGATACCGTCAGTCAGCAGCTTGAGCCGGCGGCAGAGCAAAACGAACTCGCGGCACACCCTTCGAATGGCATCTCCGTGGTCCTTGCGGAAGTCGGCTGTGGTCTTGAAGTCCGGGGTCAGGCGGCCGGTCAGCCACATCAGCTCAACATTGCGCTGGGCCTCGCGCTCCAGACGCCTGCTCGACTGGACCTGGTTGAGATAGCCGTAGATGTAGAGCTTCAGGAGCACCGCCGGGTGGTAAGACGGTCGACCGGTTGCCGCAGGCTTCGCACCCTCGAAGCCGAGATGGTGCAAGTCGAGCTCATCGACGAAGACATCGACGACCCGCACCGGGTTGTCCTCCGCGATGTAGTCGTCCAGGCACTCAGGCAGCAGCGTGATCTGGCTACGTGCTTCGCCCTCGATGAATCGCTTCATGTGGCTCACCCAAAGTCGCGTTGCCGAACAGTACGCGATCAGAGCGGTCGTTCAAAGCGTTTTCACACAGCCTCAGTCTGAAGCAGTCCTCCGGACGCAAAGAGTCGGCTGTCCAGCGTTCGCAGTCGAACGAGCAGGCGCTCCGAACGTCGTGGACATCCGGCCCCATGTGTATTGGGCTGGCCACTCGCAGCGCATCCAGGCAAGCGGCCAAAGGCGTTCGTCTCGTGCTCTGTCACAACGCGCGGGTGTCATCCGTCTTTCAGGGCGATGGGCCGGGTTCCCGGCCGTCGAAGTCTCCCTCCTGAAAGGATCGAACACCATGAATCGCGCGAACTGGTTCGCTGTCTCTCCGGAAGGTGCAAAGGCCGTCAGCGTCCTGCACCACCACGTCGTGAACGACACCCATCTGCCCAGCACGCTCATCCATCTGGTCTTCCTGCGTGTGTCGCAGATCAACGGGTGTGCCCACTGCATCGACATTCACACCCGAGACTTGCTCAAAGAGGGCATGTCGGTCGACAAAATGGTGCTGGTTCCGGTCTGGCACGAAGCGCAGTACCTCTTTACGGAGCAGGAGCGTGCCGCATTGGCGTGGTCAGAGGAAGTCACGCGCGTGAGCGAAACGCACGCATCCGACGAGGCCTACGCAGCCGCACTGGCCGTGTTCGGCGAGAAGGACCTGGTGGACTTGACCTTGACCATCGCGGCCATGAACGCCATCAACCGGCTCGGCATCAGCTTCCGCCTGAAGCCCCGCGCGAGGCCTCAGTCCCGGCAGTAGCCTTCCCCGGTGCGCACCTTCAGGCAGTCCTTCTTGTCCGCCAACCACTTCATCCCCGTCCCCGCGCCATCGCTGGCCGTCAGCGTTTCGCGCTGGCCGTCGCGCTCGAATTCGATCTTCTCGCCCGCCGCCCTGCCCACGAAGGTGCGCGGCCCGTCCAGGTTCTGCACGGTGACCTCGTAGTGACCGCTGCCGCCCGTGATGCGAACGAAGGTCCCTTCGGGGCCGTTCCACTGGCCGATCCATTGGTCGGTGGCGGGCGTCGGCGGGGGGGTCGTGGGCGCGGGGGGCGGTGCGGGGGAAGCGGTCGGCGCTGGTGCGGGCGTGTCGGCGGGCTCGCGGGTCCCGCAGGGCGCGGGGGGAAGGGGCCGGGGCAGGGGCGGCCGCCGGGGGC
>NZ_CCAE010000099.1 GCF_000723405.1 Hydrogenophaga intermedia
CATCTCGTTCAAACCTTTTCAGTCAAAGTGCTCAGCATAGACGAGCAAGTTGCTTGACCGTCAACGCGACAAAACCCAGCAAAGTTCGCACGTCGCTCAATGGCATGTCCAGCGAACGGCAGCGAAGTATGAATTGCAAGCGCTCCACATGCGCCTCTCCATACAAGCGGAAGTTCCCCTGGCTGCGGCGAGCCTGCGGCAGCAGCCCCTCTCGCTCGTAATAGCGGATCGTCACCACCGGACAGGCAGTGCGTTTGGCAAGTTCTCCGATCTGGAGGTTCATGGTGCGGATTGGGATAAAAGGAAAAAGGACTTGACTCTATAGTAACTATAGAGTGTTAAATCATCAACCTCAGATCTACACAAGAGGAGTTGCCATGAGTGAATGTGGCTCCAAGGGATGTGGCTGCTCTACCGTTGTGGTGCCCAACCCGAAACCGAACATCGTCGAAGCAGCGTTGCCGCAGGTGCGCTACCGCATCGAGAACATGGATTGCCCGACCGAGGAAGCGTTGATTCGCGACAAACTCGGAAAGGTGCAGGGCGTGAGCAGCCTTGAATTCAATCTGGTGCAGAGAACACTGGGAGTCAGCCATCAGCTTGCCTCGTTGCGCCCTATCGAAGACGCGTTATCGGCCATCGGGATGCGAGCGGTTCGGATGGATGAGAAGGCAGCCCAGCAAAGTACCTGGTTATCCATCCAGCAGATGGACTGCCCCACCGAGGAGGCATTGATCCGCGGCAAGCTTGCCGGCGTGCCAGGCGTTGCGAATCTTGAATTCAACCTCGTCCAGCGCAGGCTGCACGTCGCACATACACCCGACGCACTTCCCAATGTGCTTGCAGCCCTGAAATCGCTCGGCTTCGACGCCGAGGTGCGCACTTCTTCGGCCCCTTCGGCAGCCGAGGCGCAAGCGCCTGCACGCACAAACTGGTGGCCGCTGGCAGTGTCAGGCGTCACCGCAACGCTGGCCGAGGTTGTGTACTGGCTCAACGGCGGCAACCACTGGGTCGTGGTCGCGCTGGCCGTGGTGGCCATCCTCACTGGCGGCCTCACGACTTACAAGAAGGGCTGGATTGCGCTCAGGAACCGCAACCTGAACATGAATGCGTTGATGTCCATTGCGGTCACTGGGGCCATGCTCATAGGCCATTGGCCCGAGGCGGCTATGGTGATGGTGCTGTTCGCACTAGCCGAGGTGATCGAGGCCAAGTCCTTGGATCGGGCTCGCAATGCCATCCGTGGCTTGATGGACCTCGCGCCGGATACCGCATTGGTTCAACAAGCGGACGGCAGTTGGGCTGCGGTGGACGCCAACGCCGTGCCCGTGGGCAGCCGTGTTCGCGTCAAACCTGGTGAGCGCATTGCCCTCGATGGGCTGATCGTCGAAGGCCGCTCCTCCGTCAATCAGGCGCCGATCACTGGTGAGAGCCTTCCGGTAGACAAGGCTGAGGGCGATTCCGTGTTTGCAGGCACGATCAATGGGGAGGGTTCGTTTGAATTCCGCGTCACCGCTGCCGCCAGCGCATCGACATTGGCCCGCATCATTCATGCCGTTGAAGCGGCTCAGGGAAGCCGCGCGCCGACGCAGCGTTTCGTCGATCAGTTTGCGCGGCTGTATACGCCTATCGTATTTGCGGTAGCCCTTGCCGTGGCGCTTGTGCCTCCGCTGGTATTCGGCGTGCCGTGGCTGGACTGGATCTACAAGGCGCTGGTTCTATTGGTCATCGCTTGTCCTTGTGCTCTGGTGATCTCCACGCCGGTGAGCATTGTGAGCGGTCTGGCTGCTGCCGCACGGCACGGCATCCTGATCAAGGGTGGCGTCTATCTGGAAGAGGGGCACAAGCTCAAATGGCTGGCCCTGGACAAAACGGGCACGATCACACACGGCAAGCCAGCGCAGACTGATTTCGCTGCATGGGGCAACGCCGATCCTGATGCGTCCAGATTGCTGGCCGCCAGCCTCGCAGCCCGTTCAGACCACCCAGTGTCCTTGGCAGTGGCCCGTGCAGCCGTCAACGATGGGTTGACACCGCGTGATGTAGCCGATTTCGCAGCGCTGCCTGGGCGCGGGGTTCGTGGCGACATCAACGGGCAGATCTATCACCTGGGTAACCACCGCCTGGTCGAGGAACTGGGCATGTGTTCGCCAGATCTGGAGTCCAGGGTGTCTGCGCTTGAAGCCGAGGGCAAAACCGTAGTGATGTTGACGGGACAGGAAGGAGTGCGGGCGCTCTTCGCAGTGGCTGACACGGTGAAGGACAGCAGCCGCCAGGCCATTGCCGAACTGCACCGACTGGGCATCAAAGCCATTATGTTGACCGGTGACAACCCGCACACTGCCGCTGCCATTGCCAGTCAGGTCGGCATTGACCGCAGTCGTGGCAATCTGCTGCCCGAAGACAAACTGCATGAAGTGGAGCGACTGTCGGCGGACGGGAAAACTGGCATGGTGGGCGATGGCATCAACGATGCCCCGGCGCTCGCGCGTGCGGACATCGGCTTTGCAATGGGGGCGGCGGGAACCGATACGGCCATCGAAACCGCCGACGTTGCGTTGATGGATGACGACCTGCGCAAGCTGCCGACATTCGTGCGACTGTCCAGTGCAACAGCTAGCGTTTTGAAGCAGAACATCGCCCTCGCGCTGGGCATCAAGGCGGTGTTCCTGATTCTGACTTTCACCGGGCAAGCCACGATGTGGATGGCGGTGTTTGCCGACATGGGGGCCAGTCTGCTGGTGGTCGGCAACGGGTTGAGGCTGTTGCGCCGATGAACTGGAAAGCCATTCTTTACGATTGGGGTGGCTTGAATAGCGCTCTGTTTCAGCTCGTCTACGAGGCCACGCCGCCGATTTTGATACCGCTGGCCTGGATCTTCAGCAACGTCCTGGGCAACTACTGGACTGCGCCCCTAGTGATGCTCGGACTGTGGGCATGGTCAAGATCAACGGCAGCAGCCGATCACGCCTTGGCAATTCGGCGGCAGCTTCTTCAATTCGTGATCGGCTTCGGCATCGCGATTGCAATAGCCTCCATCTTGAAATTTTGGCTCGATTTTCCGCGACCGGCAGCGGTATTTGGCCATTTGAATCACGTGCTTGGCACAGTGGAGGAGCACTATAGCCTGCCGAGCGGTCATTCCACTTACGCCGCACTTGTTGCCGGGGCGTTGTGGCCGCTGACAGGTGTACGCCACCGATTGGCGTTAGTTGCTTATGTCGTTCTGGTCGGCTGGTCGCGCATTGCTGCGGGCATGCACTTTCCCGCCGACGTGCTGGCCGGCTGGGGCATCGCCTCCGGCAGCCTTGCGCTTGCTGGTTCGCTGTTGACGATGCTGGCGAGTGCCTGGAGGCTGACGAGGCTGCGGGCAATCGGAATCTGGTACGGCTTGGCTGCCGCAGTGCTATTTGGCGATCAGGTCGCAAAGGCCGCCGTCTCGCTTTTTTTCGGCTATGGCGATCAAGTCGCTGTAACCCCTTTCTTCAATCTCGTCCACTTGAAGAACAACGGCGCCGCATTCAGCCTGCTGGCTGGTGCTGGTAGCTGGGCGCGTTTCGGTTTTGCCGCGCTTGCGCTGGGAGTCTCAATCTGGCTGATCCGCCTATTGCGTCAAGGAGTATCTAAATGGGAAGGCGTGGGTTATAGCCTGATCTTAGGTGGCGCGCTGGGTAACGCAGTTGACCGCCTGTTGCGAGGGGCTGTAGTCGATTTCCTCGATTTCCATTGGCACGGAGCGCATTGGCCCGCTTTCAATTTGGCTGACGTTGCAATATCCCTTGGCGCGATCTGCTTGCTTTCGGCCACCATGCACCAAGGAAAACGGGATGTCGCCGTAAGCGGACAAATTCCTATGAAAACTCCATAGTCGGATACAAGTCAAGGAATATGAGGCGCGTATCGGGTGTGATCGACACATAACTCAGGAGCCAGAAAGACTGATTTGGAGAATGCCGCTGGTGACCTTTCGATGGGATCGCTTGCTGAGCCAACGTCGGAGCCAGCAGTTGGTGTCCATAAGAGGAGGGTGAGTATCCGCTACATTAAGGACTGTCCGCTCCTGCCGATTTCGAAGGGCGCTGACAGCTTTCGCCGCTACGTCTTCGATTCACTGCAGGAGGTGCGTGACATGACGGCCGACTGGCTACAGCGATACAACCACCATCGACCCCATGAAGCCCTCGGCCGAATCCCACCGGTCGAGTACCGTGTCAAACTGTTCCCCAATCTCTACTTCTGAGTGGCTCAGGTATTTGAGGGGACTTCAATGTTGACCCTCATTGCTTTCATGAAGTCCGCTTCCTGTGGTCTCACACAACAGGGATAAGTAGGGATTATTCGGCGGCGTTTCTAAGAAAAGCAGGCTTGAATCTTCCAAAAGGTATCCGTGCAGGTGACGGGACTTTCTAGGGTTCTGTCGCGTTGCCAGTTGATAAACGAGTTTGGGGTAGGAACGGATGCCAGTTCTTCAAACGGGACGGATTTG
>NZ_CCAE010000100.1 GCF_000723405.1 Hydrogenophaga intermedia
GAATGGGGCCTGCGCCCGGACACCCACACCATCGACCCCAGTAGCGCACTGGCCAGCCAAAGAAGACCGGACTTCCCTTCGCGCGGCGACTAATTGGAATCTGACCCCAATTAAGGGGAGCCCGATTCTTGGTGGCGCCAATGGTGTTTGAGTGCCTGGGCGCCTCTGCGCGAGCGTGGGCCGGAGAACGCGGACCACGCCAGCCGTCAGCGCGAGGAAGTGGCGCGAATCCAGCTCGAGGACTCCGCACGAAACCAGTCAACCAACAAGCCGCGTCAGCGCCTCGCGGTATTTCTCGGCCGTCTTCTCGATCACCTCGCGCGGCAGGCGCGGCGCGGGCGGGGTCTTGTCCCAGGGCTTGCCCTTGACCTTCGCGCCTTCGAGCCAGTCGCGCAGGTACTGCTTGTCATAGCTGGGCGGGTTGCTGCCCACCGCGTAGCTCTCGGCCGGCCAGTAGCGCGAGCTGTCGGGCGTGAGCACCTCGTCCATCAGCACCACACGGCCCGCCGGGTCCAGGCCGAACTCGAACTTGGTGTCCGCGATGATGATGCCCTTGTCCAGCGCAATGGCCGCCGCGGCCTTGTACAACGCGATGGCCATGTCGCGGATCTGCGCCGCGACATCGGCGCCCACCATCTCCACCGTGCGCTCGTAGGTGATGTTCTCGTCGTGCTCGCCCATCGCCGCCTTGGCGGCCGGCGTGTAGATGGGCTCGGGCAGCTTCGAGGCGTTTTGCAGGCCCTCGGGCAGCGGCACGCCGCAGACCGAGCGACTTTCCTGGTACTCCTTCCAGCCACTGCCGGCCAGGTAGCCGCGCACCACGGCCTCCACGGGGATGGGCTTCAAGCGCTGCACCAGCATGGAGCGGCCCGCCACCTGTGCGCGCTCGGCGGGTGCGACGACGCTCTCGGGGTCCTCGCCCGTCAGGTGGATGGGGCAGATGGCCAGGCCCTTGGGCCCCAGGCGGTCGAACCAGAACAGCGAGAGCTTCGTCAGCAGCTCGCCCTTGCCGGGGATGGGCTCGCCCATGATCACGTCAAAAGCGCTGATGCGGTCGGACGCGACCATGAGGATGCGGTCGTCGCCGACGGCGTAGTTGTCGCGCACCTTGCCGCGCGCGAGCAGCGGCAGCGACGTGAGGTTGGAGGTGTGCAGGGCGGAGATCATGGCGCGGGTGGAATCGGAAGGGGCAAGAAAAAGGCCCGTTGAACGCTCAACGGGCCTTGCGCAGTTCGGCGGGATTATCGCAAGTTGGCGCCCTGGCCGGGCAATGCCCGACCGGGGCCTTGACCGGGGCTTTACTTGGCCGCCAGTCCCAGTCGCTCGATCAGGGCCTTGTCCTTGGCAAAGGTCTCGCCCGCCCACTTCCTGTAGTCCTCGCCGTTGCGGTACCACACGGCCTGGTTGAGCTGGCCCAGCACCTCCATGTGCTTCGGCTCGTCCATGGCCTTCTTGAAGGCGTCGTGCAGGGTCTTCACCACGGCCGGGTCCATGCCCTTGGGGCCCGCCAGGCCGTAGGGCGAGGTGGAGACCACGCCGTAGCCCAGCTCCTGCGCGGTGGGCACCTCGGGCCAGCGCTGGGTGCGCTGCTCGCCAAAGGTGACGAGCAGGCGCATCTGGCCGGCGTCGACGTATTTGTCCCAGCCGCTGGCGTCACTCTGGGCCATCACGTGGCCGCCCAGCAACGCGGCCTGCAGGTCGGCGTTGCCCTTGAAGGGCACGTGCACGAGCTTGACCTTGGCGTTGCCGGCCAGCTCTTCCATCAGCAGGTGCGGGCTGCTGCCGGTGCCGGTGGAGCCGTAGTTGATCTCACCGGGCTTCTGGCGCGCGGCCTCGATGTAGTCCTTGAAGGTCTTGTAGGGCGAGTCGGACTTGACGGTGAGGCCGAAGGTGTAGCCCGAGACGCCGATGATGTAGGTGAAGTCGTTCAGCGGGTCCCAGTTGGTTTTCTGCATGTGCGGCATGCGCAGCAGACCCAGGGGGAACTGGGCGATGGTGTAGCCATCGGGCTTGGCGGTCTGCGCCATGGTGCTGGGGCCCAGGGTGCCACCGGCGCCGGGGCGGTTTTCCACGGTGATGGGCTGGCCCAGGTGCTTGCTGGCGAGCTCGGCCAGGGTGCGCAGGTGGCGGTCGGTGGAGCCGCCGGCCGGCCAGGGCACGATCAGCGTGATGGGGCGGCTGGGGTAGGCCTGGGCCTGGGCGGACACCCAGGGGGCCGCGCCAGCGCTGGCGCGGCCCCCTGGGTGTCCGCCCAGGCCCAGGCCTACCCCAGCCGCCCCATCACGCTGATCGTGCCCTGGCCGGCCGGCGGCTCCACCGACCGCCACCTGCGCACCCTGGCCGAGCTCGCCAGCAAGCACCTGGGCCAGCCCATCACCGTGGAAAACCGCCCCGGCGCCGGTGGCACCCTGGGCCCCAGCACCATGGCGCAGACCGCCAAGCCCGATGGCTACACCATCGCCCAGTTCCCCCTGGGTCTGCTGCGCATGCCGCACATGCAGAAAACCAACTGGGACCCGCTGAACGACTTCACCTACATCATCGGCGTCTCGGGCTACACCTTCGGCCTCACCGTCAAGTCCGACTCGCCCTACAAGACCTTCAAGGACTACATCGAGGCCGCGCGCCAGAAGCCCGGTGAGATCAACTACGGCTCCACCGGCACCGGCAGCAGCCCGCACCTGCTGATGGAAGAGCTGGCCGGCAACGCCAAGGTCAAGCTCGTGCACGTGCCCTTCAAGGGCAACGCCGACCTGCAGGCCGCGTTGCTGGGCGGCCACGTGATGGCCCAGAGTGACGCCAGCGGCTGGGACAAATACGTCGACGCCGGCCAGATGCGCCTGCTCGTCACCTTTGGCGAGCAGCGCACCCAGCGCTGGCCCGAGGTGCCCACCGCGCAGGAGCTGGGCTACGGCGTGGTCTCCACCTCGCCCTACGGCCTGGCGGGCCCCAAGGGCATGGACCCGGCCGTGGTGAAGACCCTGCACGACGCCTTCAAGAAGGCCATGGACGAGCCGAAGCACATGGAGGTGCTGGGCCAGCTCAACCAGGCCGTGTGGTACCGCAACGGCGAGGACTACAGGAAGTGGGCGGGCGAGACCTTTGCCAAGGACAAGGCCCTGATCGAGCGACTGGGACTGGCGGCCAAGTAAAGCCCCGGTCAAGGCCCCGGTCGGGCATTGCCCGGCCAGGGCGCCAACTTGCGATAATCCCGCCGAACTGCGCAAGGCCCGTTGAGCGTTCAACGGGCCTTTTTCTTGCCCCTTCCGATTCCACCCGCGCCATGATCTCCGCCCTGCACACCTCCAACCTCACGTCGCTGCCGCTGCTCGCGCGCGGCAAGGTGCGCGACAACTACGCCGTCGGCGACGACCGCATCCTCATGGTCGCGTCCGACCGCATCAGCGCTTTTGACGTGATCATGGGCGAGCCCATCCCCGGCAAGGGCGAGCTGCTGACGAAGCTCTCGCTGTTCTGGTTCGACCGCCTGGGGCCCAAGGGCCTGGCCATCTGCCCCATCCACCTGACGGGCGAGGACCCCGAGAGCGTCGTCGCACCCGCCGAGCGCGCACAGGTGGCGGGCCGCTCCATGCTGGTGCAGCGCTTGAAGCCCATCCCCGTGGAGGCCGTGGTGCGCGGCTACCTGGCCGGCAGTGGCTGGAAGGAGTACCAGGAAAGTCGCTCGGTCTGCGGCGTGCCGCTGCCCGAGGGCCTGCAAAACGCCTCGAAGCTGCCCGAGCCCATCTACACGCCGGCCGCCAAGGCGGCGATGGGCGAGCACGACGAGAACATCACCTACGAGCGCACGGTGGAGATGGTGGGCGCCGATGTCGCGGCGCAGATCCGCGACATGGCCATCGCGTTGTACAAGGCCGCGGCGGCCATTGCGCTGGACAAGGGCATCATCATCGCGGACACCAAGTTCGAGTTCGGCCTGGACCCGGCGGGCCGTGTGGTGCTGATGGACGAGGTGCTCACGCCCGACAGCTCGCGCTACTGGCCGGCCGAGAGCTACGCGGTGGGCAGCAACCCGCCCAGCTATGACAAGCAGTACCTGCGCGACTGGCTCGAAGGCGCGAAGGTCAAGGGCAAGCCCTGGGACAAGACCCCGCCCGCGCCGCGCCTGCCGCGCGAGGTGATCGAGAAGACGGCCGAGAAATACCGCGAGGCGCTGACGCGGCTTGTTGGTTGACTGGTTTCGTGCGGAGTCCTCGAGCTGGATTCGCGCCACTTCCTCGCGCTGACGGCTGGCGTGGTCCGCGTTCTCCGGCCCACGCTCGCGCAGAGGCGCCCAGGCACTCAAACACCATTGGCGCCACCAAGAATCGGGCTCCCCTTAATTGGGGTCAGATTCCAATTAGTCGCCGCGCGAAGGGAAGTCCGGTCTTCTTTGGCTGGCCAGTGCGCTACTGGGGTCGATGGTGTGGGTGTCCGGGCGCAGGCCCCATTC
>NZ_CCAE010000101.1 GCF_000723405.1 Hydrogenophaga intermedia
GGGTGGGGGTCAATGGGGGCAGGTCGTCGTCGGTCACGGCGGCGAGTGTAGGTGCGGGACCCGGGCGTCCCGGGCGCCGCGCTCAGCGCCAGACCGGTTCGCGCTTCTGCTGAAAGGCCGCGAGGCCTTCGCGCGCGTCTTCCGTGCTCACCATCGTGGGCACCATGGCCTGCGCGTACTCCTGCGCCTGTTCCAGCGTCATGTCGCGCATGGCGTTGAAGGCCTGCTTGCCCAGGCGCAGCGCGGCGGGCGAACGCCCCACGGTGCGCGCCAGCAGCCAGTCCAGTTTCGCATCCAGCTCGGCGCGCGGCACCACGTAGTTCACCACGCCCAGTTCGAACGCGCGCGCCGCGCCGATGGGCTCGCCGGTGATGCACATCTCCATCAGCGCGCGCGGCGCCAGCACGCGCTGCATGGCGGGCAGGATCATCATGGGCGTGAGGCCGATCTTGCTTTCCGGCGTGCCGAACAGCGCGTCGTCCGCGGCCACCGCCATGTCGCAAGCGCACAGCAGGCCGAAGCCGCCCGCCAGCGCGTGGCCGTTCACGCGCGCGACGATGGGCAGGCCGCAGGCCTGCATCGTGCGGAACAGCGCCACCAGGTAGTGGCGCGGGCGCGAGTAGTCCACGTCGAAGGGGCTGCCCGCGCCGCGCTGCTGCAGGTCGGCGCCGGCGCAGAAGGCCTTGTTGCCCGCGCCGGTGATCACGATTACGCGGCAGCCGGGGTCGGCCTGCGCGGCGGCGATGCCGTCGCCGAGCTGGCGCACCACGTCTTCGTTCAGCGCGTTGCGCCGCGCCTCGCGGTTGATGGTCAGCCACATCGCGGCGCCGCGCCGCTCGGTTGTCACCCCGGTCGGGTCCGGTTCATCCATGCGTGTCTCCATCGAGCAGTTCGGGCAGCCAGGCCTGGGGCACGTCCACCAGCATGTCCAGCAGCATCTGGGCGTGTGCCTTGCCTTGCGGGTCGAAGCGCAGCGAGGCCACGCCGCCGCCGCCCAGGGCCTGGTGCATCAGGAAGTTCAGGCCGTGCAGGCCCGGCCAGTCGAAGCGTTCCACCGGCCCGCGCACCAGGTGCGCGAACCAGGCCTTCACGCGCTCGGGGGTTAGCTGCTCGCGCAGCAGCGGCAGCGCCTCGGGCCGGCGCGCCATCACCGCCACGTTGGACAGGTCGCCCTTGTCGCCACTGCGCGCATAGGCGATGGCGGCGAGCGGCACGCGCACGCTGGGGCCAGCGGGGCGCGGCGCGGCGGTGTCGTCGGTGGCCACGGGGCGCGGCGCGGGGTCGTCGAGCGACGCCGACCAGGGCGCGTCCGCCGCCGCGCCATCGCCCACCACCACGCGCACTGGCACGCGCGCCTTGTCGAGCAGGAAGGAGTACAGCCGCACCACGGGCTGCACCTTGGGCCGCCCGCCGTGCGCGCCCGCCACGCCCTGCACGGTGCCGGTGGCGGCTGGGAACACCTCGCCCGCCAACACCTCCAGCGCGCGCGCCTGCGGGTGGCGCGCCGCGAGCTTGAGCACCACCTCGCGCGGCGTGGTGCCGCTGGCGTGCGGGCCGTAGCCGTCCTCCGCGCCCAGCACCTCGATCGAGGTTTCGCTGAAGGCGCCCAGGTGCTCGCGCATCAGCACCCGCGCGCTGCGCGCCAGGATGGCCTCGCCCACCGCATGGGCCTTGGCGGCCGCCTCGCGCCCGCGCACCAGCAGGGTGGCGATGCAGCGGTGGCCGTCGGTCCAGGTGGCGCTCACCTTCACCAGTGGGCCGGGGGCGCGCCCGCGCGCGCCGCTCACGGCCACGCGGTCGGAGCCCTGCTGCGTCACGCGCACCTGCGACCAGTCGCAGCACACGTCGGGCAGGTAGTAGGCGCGCGGGTCGCCCACTTCGTAGGCGATCTGCTCGCTCACCGTCGCCACGTTCACGGCGCCGCCCGTGCCCTCGGGCTTGCTCACGGTGAAGGAGCCGTCGGCGTGGCACTCGGCGATCGGAAAACCGATGTCGTCCCAACCGTCCTGCAGCGCCTGCCAGTCGGTGGAGAAGCCGCCCGTGCACTGCGGCCCGCATTCGATGACGTGGCCCGCGAGCGAGCCGGCCGAGAGCAGCTCGTGGTGGTGCGCGCGCCAACCGAATTCGTGGATCAGCGGGCCCAACACCAGCGCGCTGTCCACGCAGCGGCCGGTGACCACGATCTGCGCGCCCGCCGCCAGCGCCTGGGCGATGGGGAAGGCGCCCAGGTAGGCGTTGGCCGAGACCAGGGCCGCCGGCAGCGGCTCGCCGCTGGCCATCTCGCGCACGCCCGCAGCGCGCAGTGCGTCGGTTCGGTCCATCAGGTCGTCGCCCAGCACGGCGGCCACCGTCAGGGCCACGCCCTGCGCGGCCAGTTCCTTCTCGATCGCGGCCTTGCAGGCCTCGGTGTTCACGCCGCCCGCGTTCACGATCAGCTTGATGCCCTGTTCGGCAATTTGCTTCGCGAAGGGCCGCACCACGTGGGTGATGACGTCGGGCACGTAGCCGGCCTGCGGGTTCTTCGCGCGCACCCGCGCGAGGATGGACATGGTGACCTCGGCCAGGTAGTCGAGCATCAGGTAGTCGAGCTGGCCGCGTTCGATGAGCTGGCGCGGGCCCTCGGGCGTGTCGCCCCAGAAGCCGCCGCCGCAGCCGATGCGGATGGTCTTGGAATCAACGCTCATGCCAGGCTCGCCGCGTCGCAGCGCTGCGCGTCCAGCCGCGCCAGCGCGGCGGCGATCTCCTCCTCCAGCCGCGCCGTGATGGCCGCGAAGGGCTCGATGCGGTCGGCGAAGGTGACGGCCTGCCCCAGGGAGATGAGGCCGTGCGTGGCGTCGCCCGAGGCGTAGGCCGCGCGGCCCAGCTTGCCGGTGATGTGCGGCATCAGCTCGGCCAGGCCCGCGCCCTCGCGCTCCATCTGCGCCACGGTGCGCGTGGTCTCGTTGGCCAGCGCACGCGAGGTGTTGTTCAGGCTCTGCATCACCAGCGCGGTGGCGGTTTCGTCGGCGGCCACCAGGCGTTCCTTGTAAGCGCGGTGCGCCCAGGCCTCTTCGGCCACCAGGAAGCGCGTGCCCATGGCCACCCCGTCCACGCCCAGCGCCAGCGCGGCCACGATCTGCTCGCCCGTGCCGATGCCGCCGCCGATGACGGTGGGAATGGTGATGGCGCGCGCCAGCAGCGTGGCCTGCACCAGCGTGCCCACCAGGTCGGCCGCCGGGTGGCCACCGGCCTCGGCGCCCACCAGGCAGACCGCGTCCACGCCCAGCTTCTGCGCCGACAGCGCGTGCCGCAGCGTGGGCACTTTGTGCATGTGCTTCACGCCGGCCTGTCGCAGCAGCGGCAGGTGCAGTTGCGGGTTGCGTCCGGCGGTCTCCACGAAGGGCACGCGCTCCTCGGCGATCACCTCCACCAGTTCTTCCATGCGCTCGTGCGGCTGCGGCACCGGCAGCATCGACAGGTTCACGCCGAAGCGGTCGCTGCCGCACAGGTCGCGGCAGCGGCGGATCTCGTCGCGCACCGCGTCGGGTGAGGCGAAGGAGCGCGCGGTGATGAAACCCATGGTGCCGGCGCGCACGGCCGCGCTCACGTAGCTCGCGTCCGATATCCACTGCAGGCCCGCCGCCAAGATGGGCAGGCGGATGCCGAACAGCTCGGTGATGCGCGTGCGGAAAGGGCCGGGTGCGGCGTGTTCAGCCATGCTTCGCTCCCGCGCGTTGGGGCAGCGCGTTGCGCGGGTCTTGCGAGAGCACCAGGTCCCAGATCTGCTGGCCTGTGGGGGCCGAGCGCTCTTCCAGTACGTGCGCGATCAGCCCCGCGCTGCGGCCGATCAGGCCCAGGCCGCGCGCCATCAACGGGTCCAGGCCCATGGCCGCGAAGATCGCGCCCACGCCGCCGGCGGCGTTGATGGGCAGCGCGCGGCCCACTTCTTCCTTCAGCACGGCGGGCCCGGCCCCCATCAACCGCCAGTGGCGCCCGTAGTAGCCGTTGGCCTTGGACACCGCGGCCAGTGTGGGGATGCGCGGGTCGCCGTCCACGTGGATGGGGTGGCCCACGTCTCTTTTACACACCTGAAG
>NZ_CCAE010000102.1 GCF_000723405.1 Hydrogenophaga intermedia
CCCCAGTTCGTCAAACCATACGTCAAGACCAACAAGAATGATGCAGCCGACGCCGAGGCCATCTGCGAGGCTGTCGGTCGGCCGAACATGCGCTTCGTGCCGATCAAGAATGTTGAGCAGCAGGCGGTGTTGGCATTGCACCGGGTGCGCCAGGGCTTCGTGAAGGCGCGCACGGCGCAGGCCAATCAGATCCGTGGCCTCCTCGGCGAGTTCGGTCTCGTCGTTCCCCAAGGCATCGGCTATATCGCCTCGCGGGTCCCGGAACTGATCGAAGACGCCGACAACGAGCTCCCGGGCTCCTTTCGCGTGCTCGTCCAGCGACTGCTCGACCACCTCAAGGAACTTGAGCGCCAGGTTGAAGAGCTCGAAGCACAGATCCAGGCATGGCATCGAAGCAGCGACCTCAGCAGCCGGCTCGCTCAGGTGCCCGGCATCGGCCCCATCACGGCGAGCGCGCTGGTCGCCTCCATCGGGGATGCGAAGAACTTCGACGGCGGCCGACAATTGGCGGCTTGGCTGGGTCTGGTGCCCCGGCAGCACTCGTCGGGAGGGAAGTCGAACCTGCTGGGCATGAGCAAGCGCGGCGACAGCTACTTGCGCACGCTGCTGATACACGGTGCGCGATCGGTCATCTATCGCGCTGGACAGAAGGCAGATCCGTGCAGCTGGGTCAACGCAGTGGTCCAACGCCGCAACAAGAACGTTGCGGCGGTTGCGCTGGCCAACAAGAATGCCCGAATCGTTTGGGCGTTACTGGCGCACGACCGGCGCTACGAGACGGGTTACAGGAAGGCGGCCAAGGTCGCGTGATCGAAGGCCAACCGCAGAAGAGGAAAAACAACGTCAGGGAGAAATACCACCGATTGCTCAGGTGATCATGAAGTGATGGCAAGACAGGTAAGACCGTGGTTGGCAAAGCCCGCGCCGCGCGAGGCACCCAGAGTGCGTGTAAGCGATCGAGGCGTCAACCAGCAGATCCCATCAGGGACCGCAGCCAAAAGCTGCATTGAAGTCCGAATGTACGGGAGCAATCTTCACCTTCGCGCTGTCACGAATTGAGAGGCTGGCATAGGGGGCGTTCATGTACGCGTGGCCAACACAGCTTGACGCCACTGTTTGTGGCGATGGTGAGGTAGCCAGCTGTTACGCCGGGAGAGGTTGCCAGCGATGCGGCAGCAGCTCTGCTACTCTGCTGTTTTTGTGCGTAGGCAGCCGAGTCAGCACATCCCTCAAGTAGGCATACGGGTCATGCCCATTGAGCTTGGCACTCTGAATCAGGCTCATGACGGCAGCCGCACGCTGGCCTGCTCGTAGCGAGCCCGCAAACAACCAGTTGCCTCGCTTATGGCCAATTGGCCATAAACGCAATTGAACTAACCCGCTGACGCGGTAGTGCCTGTTCACAGGCCGGACGTCCACCCCCAAGCTCGGCGAATTTGCCGAGAGGTTCCAGATGCGGAACGATGCAGTTGCTGTTCGCAGCATCTCATCCATTCCACTTGCAAAAGGAGCCTCGCCATGACACCGCTACGCCAGCGGATGCTCGAAGACATGGGCATTCGCAACTTCGCCGAGAACACTCAGCTGTCGTATGTACAACAGGTCTCGGCCTTTGCACGGTACTTCGATCGATCGCCCGAGGAGCTGGGGCCAGAACAGGTCCGTGTCTACCAGAGCCATCTCGTGCAGACCAAGAAACTCGCGCCAAGCAGCGTCGGCACGGCCACCGCCGCACTGCGATTCCTGTACCGGGTGACGCTCAAGCGCGACTGGAGATGAAAGTCACGCCGCATGTGGCGCAGAACACTTCAGGCAGGCGCTCGGCAGTGCCCGATGCGATTGCACAGACAGACGGCTACGCCGTCTCTCAGCAAAAGAGAAAGCTGATCGAGCAGGGCTTTGGCTGGGCCAAGACCGTGGGCCGGATTCGACAGGTGATGGTGCGCGGGCTTGAGCGCATCGATCAGCTGTTTGTGCTGACGATGGCCGCGTACAACTTGACGCGTATGCGCACCTTGGGACAAATCCGTCTGCAGGCGCAGTGAGGGGCGAAAAAGGCGGCAGCGCAGCTTCAAACCGATAACAAAAGCTCAAAAAAGCACTGGGATCTCAAAATATGAAACCAAACCGCAAAAATAAACCGCTTCGAGTCAGCTGCTGCGCTGGCGCAGTGAGTATTTCAGCAGCCTGCTAGGGCCATGCATAGTAGTGTGCCCGCGCTGCACGTTGGTGCCTATCGGCGCATGCCCCAATAGACACGGGAGCACGCCCAAATGCAAGATCAAACCAGCGTAATTATTCCGCCCTCGCCAATGCGCGCCCAGGGCAGGCCGAGGACCAGGGCATCGAGCTGGGCGCGGCTCAAACTTAACCGCGCTGCTGCGCCAGGAGCCGGCCAGACGAAGTGGCCCTGATGCAGGCGCCTGGTCGCCAGCCAGATGCCGATGCCGTCATGCACCAACACCTTCATCCGGTTGGCTCTGCGGTTGGCAAACAGGTAGGCCTGGTGCGGGTGGGCTGCTCCGAAGACTTTGACGACGCGGGCCAGTGCGGTGTCGACTCCGGCGCGCATGTCCATGGGATCGGTTGCCAGCCACACGGCGTCAATGCGGATCATCGCAACCACTCGCGCAGCCAGGTGGCGCAAGCGGCCGCCCCCTCCAGGGGCCAGTTCACGACAATGGCGCTCCTGCCGTGCTGCACCTGCACCCGAATGTCGGGCGCCGACTGTGGCGCGGGGCCTGGCGCTGGTTCATTGAGTGTGACGGGAACGAACGCCTGCGACTGAACCACCAGCGCAGACGGGGTGTGCTCGCGCAGCCAGCGGTGCACGATATTGGCGTTGATGCCGTGGGACAGCGCCACGCCGGCCACAGAGGCACCGCCTTGACGGCACTCCTGCATGACCTGGGTCTTGAGCTCTGCGCTGTAAAAACGTCGCGTGGGGCGATTGGCGTTAGCCTCGCTCGCCATGGTGTGCATGATCTTCATCGTGCACACTTTCTCTTGAACTCAGCTTCGCCTCAAGATGTGTTGCCCACCCGCTTACCAAGATTCGATCGGCGCCAACACCATTATCTGACCACGGCTGCGTGCGCGCCACTGGCATGGCCAGCAGACTGAAGCAGCCATCGCGGTGACGGTGCTCAACCACATGCTGGGTGTCGGACGCCCGAAATCCGTCCGCATCTCAGTCGTGGCAGCATAAGCCGTTGTGGCTTGGGGGTGCCTCGTTTGCGGCGGCCTTCATGCAACAACGCCCTATAACGCGAGTTTTTCAATGGCCAGCTTTATGGGATTTGCGCATGCATCACGGGAGGCTTGCCCGGCCGGCCCGGAATCATGGTGAGCATGTGGTCGGAAATGCCACCGTCCACCACCAGGTTCTGACCCGTCACATACGACGCAGCGGCACTGGCCAGGTAAGCCACCGCAGCGCCAACGTCCTCTGCCCGACCGATGCGGCCCAGCGGTACCAGCGCCTGGCGTTGTTGCAGTGTGGTCTCGTCCTGGTACACCGCCTCGGTCAGCGGGGTGCGGATCATGCCCGGGCAGACGGTGTTGACGCGGATGCCTTCAGCGGCCCATTCCTGGGCCAGCTGGCGGCACAGCATAATAAGCGCGGCCTTGGCGGCCGAGTAGGCGCCATAGCCCGGTTGCGGCGTCAGGCCTGACATCGAGGCCACAGCGGTGATGCTGCCGCGCGTGCGCGCCAGCTGCTCGCGCGCCGTCTGGGCCATCAGCCAGGCCGAGCGGGTGTTGAGGTTGAAGGTGCGGTCCCACTGCGCCACTGGCAGGTCTGCCAGGCGGCCGGGCCCGGAGGCGCCGGCATTGCAGACCAGCGCCGTCAGATCGCCCCCCTGGGCTTGGGCCTGCGCGACCATGGCCGCGCATTGCGCGGGGTCGCTGATGTCGCCGGCCACGCCGTAGGCCATGGCGCCGGCGGCACGCAACTCGTCCACCAGACGGTCCAGGCGCTCGCCGGGCTGCGAGGCGGCCGCGCTGATGAGGAGGCTTGTACCATCCTTACGCGCCTGCTCGATCAGCGCAAAACAGATGCCACGGCCGATACCACCGGTGGCACCGGTGACTAGAGCATGGATTGGAAGGGGAGATTTCATGGTATGCCTTTCTAAGGGATGAGAAAACATGGTTCTGTCGCGGTAAGGATGAATGGCCGAGAAAAGGTGAACTGGTGGGTGGCGATCAGATCGCCAGGGTGTAGAACTGCTGTGCAACGGACATGGTTGAGCCATTCGGGCAGTCCGCCTGCCCCTTGCGAATCATGTGCATGGTCTCAATACCAGCGATGATGATGCGAGCACTCCAGAATGACTTGAACCCGAGCATCGGTCGGGTGATCCGTTTGATGGCCCGGTGGTCCTGCTCAACGATGTTGTTCAAGTATTTACATTGGCGCAGCAGGATACCAACGCAGGCATCAGCCTTGACACTTTCAATGGCTGCTGTGTTTGCGCCACTCTTGTCGATAGTGATTTTCTCGGGCAAGTCATGAAGATTGATGGCGCACTCCAAAAAGCGCCGAGCCGCAGCCAGATCCCGCTTGGCGGTGAACAGGAAGTCCACCGCGTCACCTTCGCGGGTCAACGGCCCAATAAAGGTATTTCCACTGGCCGGCCACCTTGATATAGGTCTCATCCATTCTCCAGCTTGTTCCAACAGGCTTCTTGCGTCTTCGAAAAACGGCTGCCAGTACCGGCAACATCTTGATCGTCCAGCGATGTACCGTGGCGTGGTCAACGAAAACACCGCACTCTTGGCAATCATCTCCTCTATGTGGCGCAGGCTCAACGGATAGGACACACACCAGCGCACGCACGTCAGCATCACTTCGAGGGGATAGTGAAACCGTTTGAGGACCTTGCGCAGGGCGCTGTTGATTGAACTCTTGCGGAAATCAAGCATGGCCCGGATTGTCGGATACCCTTATCGCGACAGAACCTCCGGCAGCGCGGACTCGGTCGCGCCGAAGGCGGTCCAGCCGGTTCTGTCGCGTTGCCAGTTGATAAACGAGTTTGGGGTAGGAACGGATGCCAGTTCTTCAAACGGGACGGATTTG
>NZ_CCAE010000103.1 GCF_000723405.1 Hydrogenophaga intermedia
ACAAATCCGTCCCGTTTGAAGAACTGGCATCCGTTCCTACCCCAAACTCGTTTATCAACTGGCAACGCGACAGAACCGTTTTCCGCTGGGGTTCTTCGGCAGCGCGTCGGTGAACACCACGCGCTTCGGCGCCTTGAAGCCCGCCATGTTCGCGTTGCAGTGGGCGATGACCTCGTCCTCGGTGAGCGACTGGCCGGCCTTCACCACGACCACCGCCGTCACCGCCTCCACCCACTTCGGGTCGGCCAGGCCGATCACCGCCACCTCGCTCACGGCGCCCAGGCGGTAGATCATTTCCTCGACCTCGCGGCTGGCCACGTTCTCGCCGCCGGTCTTGATCATGTCCTTCTTGCGGTCGACGATGGTGATGTAGCCCTCGTCGTCGATGACGGCCAGGTCGCCGCTGTGGAACCAGTCGCCACTGAACGCGGCCTCGGTCTTCTCGGGGTCGTTGAAGTAGCCCAGCATCAGGTGCGGCGAGCGGTGCACCACCTCGCCCACCTCGCCGGGCATCACGTCCTCCATCAGGTCGTTGACGACGCGGGTCTCCACGTTGAGCACGGCCTTGCCGCAGGAGCCGGGTTTGCGCAACTGGTCGTCGGGGCCGAGCATGGTGGCCAGCGGCGCAATCTCCGTCTGGCCGTACAGGTTCCACAGCCGCACCGCCGGCAGGCGCGAGGCCAGTTCCTTCAGCACCTCCACCGGCATGATGGACGCGCCGTAGTAGCCCTTGGCCAGGGCCTTCAGCCGCGCGGCGTCGAAGGCGGGCGAACGCAGCAGCGCGATCCACACCGTGGGTGGCGCGAAGAAGCTGGTGATGCGGTGTTTCTCCAGCAGGTTGAGCAGGTGGTCCGGCACGGGCTTGCCGGTGATGACGTTGGTGCTGCCCATGTAGATGGCCGGGCCGAAGAACACGTCGAGCTGGGCGCAGTGGTACAGCGGCAGCGCGTGCAGGGCCACGTCGGCCTCGGCGATCTCGGCGTTGATGACGCAGCTCACGTACTGCCACAGCACCGCGTCGTGCGTGAGCATGGCGCCCTTGGGGCTGGACTCGGTGCCGCTGGTGTAGACGATCTGCGCCAGGTCGGTGCTCTGCAGCGTCACCTCGGGCAGCGGCTCGGCGCAGGCGGCCAGGTGGTCGAAGCGGTGCATGGACGCGTCGGGCTCGGTGGGGTCTTCGCTGGGCAGCCAGATGAAGCGTTCAACGGCCGTCTCTTGCGCGGCGGCGGTGCGGGCCAGTTCGGCCAGGCCGCTGTCGGTGGCCAGGGTCTTGGCGCCGGCGTGGCGAAGGATGTAGGCCACCTCGTCGGCCTTGAGCATGAAGTTGATGGGCACCAGCACCGCGCCCCGGCGCGCGATGGCGAAGCGCAACGCCGCGAAGCCGTGCGAGTTGCGCGCCAGCACGGCCACGCGGTCGCCTTCTTCCACGCCCAGGTGGGCCAGGCCGGCGGCCAGGCGCGAGACGAGGGCGTTGAAATCGGCGTAGGTCCAGCGGGTGTCGCCGCAGGCGATGGCGAGCTTGTCGGGCAGGCGCAGGGCGGTTCGGTGCAGTGCGTCGGCGATGGTCTGGCGGCGCACCACGGGTGCGATGGGGGTGGTCATTCGAATGTCTCCAGGTAAGGTCTCCAGGCGGATATGGTGCCCTATCATGCGCCGCATGCGTGGCATCACCCCCGACATGAACCATGGCCTGAAGCGCCAGGCACGGCGGCGCCGCGCCCAAGTGGTGGCCTGGTGGCACACGCTGCAGATGGGCGCGCAGATCACCGTGCTGATGCTGTCGCCGCGCAGCTACACGGGCGGGCGGGCGCGCACCGTGCTGTCGCACCAGGTGGCCGCGGTGCTGCCGCTGCTGCCCTGGTTCACGGTGCTGTCGGCGCTCATCAGCCTGGTCATCATCCGCATCGTCACGGCCACGGCCAGCAGCTATGGCCTGTCGCAATACGCGCTGGAGGTGCTGGTGCGCACCCTGGTGCTGGAGCTGATCCCGCTCTTCGCGGCCCTGTTCGTGGCCCTGCGACACGCCATGCCGGGGGCCGAGCAGCTGCGCCATCAGCTCGACGTGCGCCAGCGGGCGGGCGGGCACATCCCCGGCATCGCCGGCCTGGCCGGCACGCTGTTGCCGCGTGCCATGGCCAGCATGCACGCGGTGGTGCTGCTGGCGGCGCTGGCGGGCGTGGTGGCCCTGGTCATCACCTACCTGGTGGTGCATGGCCTGTCGCCCTGGGCGGTGCCGTCCTATACCTACGACGTGGGGCGTGTGTTCAACTCCGTGGTCTCGCTGATCTTCCTGCTCAAGACCCTGTTCTTCAGCCTGGCTGTGGCCACGGTGCCGCTGGCGGGCGCCGCCGAACCCGACGAGCACGGCCGCTACGTGCCGCGCAGCGACATGGTCGAGTTCGCACGGCTGTTCTCGGTGCTGCTGATGGTCGAGATGGCCGCCCTGGTGGGCAACTACTACTAGACGCACATGAGCGACAGAGACCCAACGCCCGATCGCGAACGCGACCCCCCGCTGGTGCCCGAGCCGCCGCCCGTGAGCGGCCTGGAGTTCAAGGCCGCGCTGCTGATGGCGCTGACGCTGATGCTGGTGGTCGGGTCGGTGGTGTTCGTGATGTTCGCGCGCGGCGTGTTCGAGCCCACGCAACGCCTGGTGCTCATCGCCGACGACGCCGAGGGCGTGAACGTGGGCATGGACATGACCTTCGCGGGTTTTCCCATCGGCCGGGTGGCGCGGGTGGAGCTGGGCGCCGACGGCAACGCGCGCATCCTCATCGACGTGCGCGACAGCGACGCCAAATGGCTGCGCACGTCCAGCGTTTTCACCATGGAGCGCAGCCTGGTGGGTGGCACGCGCATCCGCGCCTTCAGTGGCGTGCTGGACGACCCGCCCCTGCCCGACGGCGCCGAGCGCACCGTGCTGCGCGGCGACGTGGCGGCCGAGATCCCGCAGCTCACGGCGGCGGCGCGTTCGCTGCTGGACAACCTCAATGCCATCACCCGCGAGGACGCGGCCCTGCAGACGACCCTGGCCAACTTGCGCACCACCACCGAAAAACTCAACGGCCCGCAAGGCGCGCTGGGGTTGTTGGTGGGCAACGAGGCCGACGCGAAACAACTCAGCCAGGCCATCGAGCGCAGCAACGCGCTCATCGCGCGCGCCGACGGCCTGGCCGCGCGCCTGGACAGCCTGGTGGCCAACGCCGACCGCCAGGTCTTCGGCCAGGGCGCCAAGCCGGGCGAGGGCAGTGTGGTGGGCGACGTGCGCGCCACCGTGGTGCAGATGAACGGCCTGCTGGAGCAGGCGCGGGGCAGCCTGCAAAAGCTCGACGCCGTGCTGGTGGAAGCGCAGGGCGCGGCCCGCAACGCGCGCGAGGCCACCACCGACCTGGGCCCGCTGCGCGCCGACGTGGAAAGCAGCCTGCGCAAGATCGATGGCCTCATCGACGAGATCAACCGCAAGTGGCCGTTCGCGCGCGACACGGAGATCAAGCTGCCATGAGCGCCCGTCTCGCCGTCTGCCTTTTTGTCCTCGCGCTGTCGGCCTGCTCCAGCGGCCCGCCCACGCCCGCCTGGCAGATGAGCGCGCGCAGCTCACTGGACGCATCGGCCATCGCCTGGCTGGAAGGCCGCGACGCGGTCCACAGCGCGGAGTTCACCCGCGCCCGCGCGGCCGTGGCGCGCACGGGCCAGCTCGACCTGATCGCGCGCGCCGAACTGCACCGCTGCGCGCTGCGCGTGGCCACGCTGGTGTTCGAACCCTGCGCGGGCTTCGACGCCCTGGCCACCGACGCCACGCCCGAGGACGCGGCCTACGCGCGTTACCTGGCCAACCGCCTGCAGCCGGGTGACGCCGAGCGCTTGCCGCCCGCCCACCGCGCGGCGCTGGCCGCCACGGACCCGGCCGCCGCCCTGCGCGGCGTGGACGACCCCGTGACCCGATTGGTGGCCGCCGGTGCGGCCTTGCAGCGCGCGCAGGGGTTCTGTCGCGTTGCCAGTTGATAAACGAGTTTGGGGTAGGAACGGATGCCAGTTCTTCAAACGGGACGGATT
>NZ_CCAE010000104.1 GCF_000723405.1 Hydrogenophaga intermedia
TGGCCTACATCGGTGCAAAGTAGCAGTCCAAATGAGCCGCTTGCGGCCGGTCAAGATGGGTTGACTGGACGCTCACCTTCGGAAGGCTGCAGACACTCGATCGTCGTGTGAAGGTGCCATTCGCTTGGTTCTTCTACATGTTGCACGGCAATCGCGTGCACGATAGGTCGGGTCGGCGTGTCTTGGCCGATGCAGAGTCCGGGCTGCTAGTTCTGCCGGAGCACGACTATCGTGTGCTGAAAGCTTGGAGCGAGGTGCCCTATGGGTTCTGATGTTTCGATCGCATCTGGATTTCTAGTCGCCCAAGCTCCAGCTGATCTGTCTGTGCGGCTCCTGGACCACCTACCCGTTGCGGAAGCGTGCGCCAGCAGAAACGTAGAGAGAGCGCAGCCACACGTCAGGAAAGTAGTGCAGGAGACCCAAGGTCTTCTCGACTCGGCGCTAGCGGCTGGATCCAGCAGAACGTCGAAGGTGATGATGATCCGTCATGTCGCGAGTAGGTGGTCGGCCGCAGTCACCCCATTTTCGGCGTGCCGCCACGGGTGCGCGCACTGCTGCCACATCGCCGTCTCCGTGCCAGAGGTGGAGGCAAAGTTGATTGCAGCAAAAACAGGCCGAAGGCTGCAACGCCCGTTGCGGCCGCGGTCCCTGGCCGATGGCGCTGATGAGCACGACTATGGGTACGACGACCCATGCGTGTTCCTCGAAGGTGGCCGGTGCAGCATCTACGAACACCGGCCGCTAGCCTGCCGGACGCTTGTTAACATGGATGACAGCGCGGTGCTTTGCGAATTGCAGCAGGGGATGTCTGTACCGGTGCCGTATGGAAACGCGATCGACATGCAGGGTCGCTTCGCCTTGGTCACCCAGATGGAAACCTTCGCGGACATTCGTGACTGGTTTCGCCTGTAGTTGCCAAGAGCGCGGTGTACGCCAGCGTCCGAAGCTTCTGCTGAGCAGGCGGTGCCGAAGATCGAACAGTTCTTCATGGCAAACAAAGCAGGGGACATGAAGCCCGAGCAGCGCTAAAAGGCGCTGCAGCACCTCTAGCGGGACATGGAATAAGGCTGTCCGTGAGCGTCATAGCCTATCCACCAGATCCTCTTTGAATCGTCGGATCAGGCCGCGAATCGGATCGCGGTCTTCGCCTTGGTAGCGATAGGTGCGTGGTGCGAACCCCCCATCGGCTGTCTGACGTGGCCGCAGATCATCCACTGATAGAGGGATAGGGTACCGAGCCGTCCAAGTTGTGAATTGCTCTATGCGCTCCAGCAAGGTCAACTCGCTTCTGTCGAGGTCGTAGCCGGCATCGGTCGCGAGCTTGCGCAGGTTGTGAGTAGCGATACGGAACCTGCCTCTCGCATCGAGGTGTTTTTTTGCGGCGATGAGCAGCCCTTTTAAAAGTGCTTCCATTGCGAAACCTGCCAGCAGGTAGGTGACCGAGTCAATCCGCCGAGACCTTCCCTCGCTAGCTCTGCGTTCATCGTCTGCGATGAGGGCTTCAAACGCTTCGATGAGTTGATCTGCTTTGAGGAGCCAGGGCAGGGGGTTGTTCTGGAGCAGTTGATATTGTTCCTCCCAGGGTTCCCGTGGGCTGCGAGGATCAGGTGGCGTCGGCTTCATGGTGTGGCAGTCCTCAGCGGAAGGGGTGAGCCCCGATTGCAGAGTGCCGCACATCATGGCATCGTGCCGGCTCCTCCCTAGAGGGCCCCATGGGCCCGCTCGCCCGAGCGCTTGAAAAAGCCTCGGGCAGTTTTTTGCCTTTGGCCTGATCAGGCTCGCGCGATGGGCACGTCGGCCAGGCGCGTTGTGTACTGCGGCGTCCGGCGCTCCTGTTTCATGCCCCACACCCGACCCGGGCCTTCCTTGCCCGTTGCCGCCACGTGAACCGTGCCCTTGCCGAAACGGCTATTGATGGCATCGACGGCGCCCATGAGGCGGGAGCGGTCGCGGCCCGGCGCGGGTTCATCGGGCATCGTCAGGTCTAGCTCGCCCTGTTGGATGCTGGCGGGCTGCAGCTCGGTGAGGATCACCCCGGCCTTGATGAAGCGATAGCCAGGCACGTACATGAAGCGCATGCCGTCGGCCGCCGCCTGTGCCAGCGCCAGCGTGTCGCAGGTAGGCCGGCGCAGGGGCACCACCACGCTGCGCGAGAGCTGCGGGCCTGGTCGGTAGGGCGAGGTGTGCATGAACACCAGCAGTTCGGTGGCCAGGCTGTTCTGAGCCCTGAGCTTTTCAGCAGCTCGGCCCGCGAACTCGCTCACGGCCTCCAGCAGCGGCGCCAGCTCGTGCATCGGTTGGCCGAATGAGCGGGTACAAGCAATCTGCTTTTTCGGCCCTGGGGCCTCATCGAGGTCGATGCAGGCCTGGCCCTGCAGCTCGCGCACCGTTCGCTCCAGCGTCACCCCCCAGCGCCGGCGGATGGTGGCCGGGTCGGCCTGGGTGAGGTCGAGCACGGTATGCACCCCGAGCTCTTTGAGTTGCTTGCTGATCCTGGGCCCGACACCCCAGACCTCCCCGACTTCTGTGGCCCTCAGCACGCTGTCGAGGTCCGCCGCCGGCAGGCTGGCCAGGTTGCACACCTGGGCTAGCTCGGCCGGGTAGCTACCTGGCTTGCGCTCGGCGGTCTTCGCGATGTGGTTGGCGAGCTTGGCCAGGGTCTTCGTGGCGCCGATGCCAACACAGCAGGGAATGCCGGTCCACCGGAGCACCCGCGCGCGCACCTTGTGCGCTCTGAGCACCAGGTCGCCGCGCACCCCGTGCAGACCCACGAAGCTCTCGTCAATGGAATAAATCTCTTGGGTGGGCCCGAGGCCAGCAGCCAGGCTCATCATGCGGTCGCTCATGTCGCCATAGAGCGTGAAATTGGCCGACAGGGCCACCAGTCCCGCCTCTTGCTCCAAGTGCTTGATCTTGAACCAGGGAGCGGCCATCGCAATGCCCAGGTCCTTGGCTTCGTTGGATCGCGCTATGGCGCATCCGTCGTTGTTGGAGAGGACGACGACAGGCCGGCCGTTCAGGCTGGGCCTGAACACCCGTTCGCACGAGACATAGAAGTTATTGCCGTCGACCAGGGCGTACATGGCCGCATCGCTCGCATGGGGGCTTGGCTCAAACGACGAAGCGTTTGATGCACGAGCTGACGACGCCCCAAACCTCGATGGTCTGGCCGTCTTTCGGCACGATGTCCGGGAAGGTGGGATTGGCCGCTTTGAGCCGCAGCCGGCCGGCGCGCTGGTGAAGGTACTTCACCGTGAACTCACCATCGACCACAGCCACCACCACGTGGCCATGCAGGGGCTTGATGGCGCGGTCCACCACCAGGGTATCGCCGTCGTCAATGCCGGCGTCCTGCATCGAGCAGCCGGCGACCCGCAGCAGATACGTCGCCTGTGGGTGGGTCACGAGGATCTGCGTGAGATCCAGCCGGGTGACGGCGAAGTCTTCGGCAGGGGAGGGAAAGCCGGCCCGAACCGGGCTTTCAGGCATGGGCAGCATCATGCCGGCGGCCGTCAGGGGCACGGGTTCGGCGCGGACCATGATACTGTTCATGCATCCAGTATACAGCCGCCCCCTGATCGGTGAGAAATCGGTGATGTACTTCTGGGACGTGCATCGATCGCCAGCGCGCCAACTCGTGTGGAGGCCCGCGGCCCGCCGTCACTGTCGACGGCTGGCAGGTCTACGATGCTCAGTGTGTGGCGGCGTCCCAGAAGGAAATGGGCGACAAGTCAATGGGGCTGTAGTTGTCGCGAGCGCCTGTCTTCAACCGATTGAAGTTTGGAGGCGCACTTCGTCTCGATGGCTCGACGGCCATGTTGCATCGCTGCTCTGGTTGATGCATGATGTATATCGATTTTAAACTTTCAGTAGTTACTATCTGTCTTATGTAAAGTGAGCGCTCACATTTATTCTAGCACATCACTCGGGTTGGTTGTCGCACAACGGCAGTTGTTGAATTCCACTGATCTCTGACCCGAGATTTCCATCGAATACTGACCCACCCGTTGTGTGAGCAAAGCAGCTCACGTTGTGGATAAGTGCTTCGTTTTCTCCTTTTCAGACCTGGGGTGTGTGGAGCTGCAGCAAAGTGCGCCGCTGTTTGCGCGACTTTGTTGCCTCGATCGACAACCAGGTGGAGAGTTTTTCAGCGTAAGGATCGAGCTTGCTGGAGCTCGCACGCTTGGCGTAGCGGGGCTCTTCATCGCCCGCCCGCAGGTACTTCTTAACGGTGTTGCGAGCCAGGCTTGTGCGCCTGGAGATCTCGCGAATGGACATCTGCTCGCGCAATGCCCAGCGTCTTATGACACTCAGTGTCGCCACGTCTATCACTCCTGAAATCTCCTGCTGCTAAAAGCAGCAGGATAGGGTTCCTACGTGGGTCAGCTTTCAATGGAAATTGCTGCTCTAACTGGGTCAGTTTTCAGTGAAAGACAACACGCGGCCGCTCCCTGCACGGCCATGGTGTTCGTCTGGAGCCAGCTCTGCAAGGGCGACCCGTACTTCACCTTGTCTCAGGTCGCCTTGAACGACGCCATCATGGTGGTCGCCTTCGCGCCCATCGTGGCCTTGCTGCTCGGGCTGTCTTCCATCACCGTGCCTTGGGACACCCTGTTGACCTCCGTGGGCCTGTACATCGTGGTGCCGGTCATCGTGGCCCAGGTATGGCGCAAGGCCTTGCTCAAGCGCGGCCAGGCGCACTTTGACGCCGTAGCCTCACGCCTGGGGCCGGCGTCCATCGGCGCGCTGCTGCTGACACTAGTGTTGCTCTTTGCCTTCCAGGGCGAGGCCATCCTGGCTCAGCCCCTGGTGATTGCGCTGCTGGCGGTGCCCATCCTGATTCAGGTGGTCCTCAACGCAGGGCTCGCCTACGGCCTGAGCCGCAAGCTTGGGGTGCAGCACTGCGTGGCCGGTCCGTCGGCGCTCATCGGTGCGAGCAACTTCTTCGAGCTGGCGGTGGCAACAGCCATCAGCTTGTTCGGGTTCCAGTCCGGCGCTGCCCTGGCGACCGTGGTGGGCGTGCTCATCGAGGTGCCCCTGATGCTGGCCGTCGTGGCGGTCGTGAACCGCTCCAAGTCTTGGTACGAGCGCCCTCAAGTAGTCGGCCCCACGAGGCACGGATAGTCCAGCTGGACATCGGAGGCGAGTAGTTTGTGGCGCAACACTCGAGGTACGCTTTTGCATAGCTGCTTTCCTCAACCGAGCTCACAAATCGCAACAGGCGCCGAGTTACATACTCCTGTCAATTTCTGTCAATTTCTGTCAATTCTCGATAGAACCGCTCGATGCCACAGCTTCGCACTCGCCGAGGTGTCTCCATCTGCGCATCCCGCGAGCGCACCCCCGGTCCGGAGATATCACGTTGTATCAACGACTGTGAGAATACTCAGAATCATTGATACAACGTGAGAATGCCTTCAAAGCATCTTATGCGCCACCTTCTGCTACGCGCCCGCGCGTTGCGCAAAGCCTCGCCCAGGGCCTTTGGAGCCATGACAGAGTGGGCGTACTCGAGGCGAGCCGCCTGCATCTGAAGGCCGGGCATCCAAATTTATGACCTCTCGAGGTGTGGAGGAAGTTCAGACGACTCCTTCACGGGCAACCACCACCAGACCAGAAGCGTTCCGAGAAGGAACACGTCGGCCAGATTGAATGCGGGCCAATGAAGCCTTCCCCAGTGGAGGTCCACGTAATTCACGATGACGCCTCGGCTGAGGCGGTCGATGGTGTTTCCCAGGACACCGCTTGCAGCAACGGTGAGCGCATAGAGGTCGAGTCGATGAGGTATCGACCTCAGGCAAACGAACGCCATCGCCGCGAACGCAACCAGACCCCCAAGTCCCAGCGACCAGCGCTGCCACTCAGGCTTTCCGGAGACAAGTCCGAAGAAGCTCGCGCTGCTTTGGATGTTCACCAGATTCAGCCCAGGCACGACCGCAACAACCTCGCCGACCTCAAGCCAACTCGCGATGGCAAGCTTGGTCCCTTGGTCAAGTAGCAGCAGCAGCGCCAGCCCCAGCAGCCAGGCATGATTCGGCCTCGCCTGATTCGGTACATATTTCATGGACCACTCCTTGGTTCCTTGTGACGGATGTGGCTGCGCAAGGGCGAGATGGTCCAGCCCAAGTACCCTCAGCGGGTGGTGGTGAGCAAGCTCGACGGGTTCACC
>NZ_CCAE010000105.1 GCF_000723405.1 Hydrogenophaga intermedia
GTCCACCAAGAGTTGAAGTGGACTCGAGGCTCCTATGAACCGCCTCGGCTTTCAAGATGGGCTGACTGGACGCTCACGTCAAAGCCACGCCCGTACAGGCTTTTGTCGTACCTCTCGATGGCGTAGCGGTCGCCCTTCTGGACCTCCGGGATTTCCGCGTTGATCCGCGCCTTGAAGGACTCATACGCGGCCTCGGGGGCGGCCTTCTCGATGTCCTCTTGGCGCTGCTCGCGCATCCATCGCTCGATGTCGCCCCGCGAGAAGACCCAGACGCCGCCTTCAGGGCTGCTCATCGGGAGCCCGCCCATGAACGCTCGATAGACGCGGCTTCGCTCGTCGAACTCCAGACGCACCTCGGAGGCGGCAAAGCCTTGTTCCAGGGCGCGAGCCTTGGGCACCTCGTCAAGGAATCGACCGAGCCACTGCGCGGCATCCTCGCCCTCCCCGGGGGCCGACGGCAGCTCGTGGCGCAGATAAAGCGTCCCGTTGACCTTCACCGACACCTTGGGGTCGCTCACATACTCCACCGCCAACGACAGGGCCGTATCGGCGTCCGGCGCGTGCCCGCTGTGGGCCAGTAGGGTCGCGTGACGGCGCACCCATCCGCTCACCTGAGAGGTGTTCGGCGTAGTGTTGTGCCGCGTGGTCCCCACGGGATCGCTTTCGAGCCACTCGGGCACCTCCTGGCCCCGCGCCTCCAACAGACCGGCCGCAAGAGCGTTGCCCAAGGCAAGCGGGTTGTTGCGACGGATCACGTCCCACGCACCATCTCGCTTGTTCTCCAGCCAGTCCATCCAAGGCGTGTCGGTCAGCTCCGCTACGCGGGCCGCGATCTTGGTCTCCAGCTTGTACGCAGGAGAGCCAGCAGAGGCACCGGAAGCCGCAGACGATGCGATGGCCGCAGCATCCGCAGGGGCACGCCCCATGTGCTCCAGGAAGGCGATGTCGGAGAACCGCTTGAAGGCGTCCTCTCCGGCCGTCTGCCGGGCCGCGTCGGGGCTCACGTTGTTGAGTTGCTTGAACAGCTCGATGGCCTGAAGACCGGCCTCATTGAGTTCCCCGAGCGGTTTCCCTTTGGAGTCCAGGGCGATAGACGCGAGGTTGTTCAGACCGGCCCGGAGCTGGTTGGCCCAGTTCGGATTGACCAGCCCATTCAACGACCACGCCGACACCTGTTGATCGAACGCCATGTCGGCCGTCTTGCGCACCAGCGCCTGTTCGGCGTAGCCCTTCACGTCGAAGTCCTTCAGGGTCCCCGTGCTGGTCATCACCTGGGGCGTGTTCGTGCCTTGCACATCCCACAAGCGGCCCTGAGAGAGCGCCGCATCGACCCGCTTCTGAGCCTCGTGCTCCATGCCTGCGATGGCGCCCTGGAGACGTGCCTTACGGAGACCCTCAGCGGCTCGCGCTTGGGCCGCCATGTTGGACTGAAGCATGCCGTTGATGAACGCGGCGGTGGTGTACTTCTTGTTCGTGTCGCTGGTGGCCCAGCCCATGAACTTCTCCACCTGGAGCTGGCCGTCGCTGGCTGCGAGGTAGAAAGGTAGGGACTCCTCGTCCACCCGCTGGCGCTGGAGGCCGTCGTAACGGGTCCCCGCTTGGGCCTCCAGCGTGGCGGCCTTGTCGGCGCCCAGCATGGACCGCACGGAGCCGATGTCGGGGAGCTGGGTCTCCAGCAGGCCCGTGACCAGCTCCGTCTTGCCGCTCGCTGCGGCCCGCGTGATGGTCTCCAACAGAGCCCCGCGAGCTGCCGCAGGCGGCATCACCGAGGTCTTGCGCAGGAGGTGGTATTGGTCCATGACCTCCTTCACGGCGTCCTGCGTGGAGCCCGTGTAGTCGCCCGCAGTGACGCGGTTCAGGGTGTTGCCCAGGTTGTCGGCGGCGTCGTTCGCGGCTTGCTCCACGATCACCTTGTCGTTGGCCTGCGCGACCCCCGACATGAGCCTCTCACGGAGCCCGTTGAAGCGTTGGTCGTAGCCCGCAGCGGCGTACTTGCTTTGCCCCGCCAGGGCCGTGTTACGGGCCTCCACGAGGTACCGCTCGACCTCCTCGGAGGAGCTGAAGGTGACCTCTCCGGTGTTGACCTTGGAGGTCACGTCGCGCTCCAGGGAGGCAAGGGCGTTCTGACCCCAGATGTTTTGGGCCGTGGCCGCGAACACCGGGGACTGCGAGGGCAGCATCTCACCGGAGCGGATGCGCTTGCCCAGCTCATCGACCGTCATGGAGTTGGCCCAGCGTTGGGCGTTGGCGGTCTCCTCACGCTCGACCCGCTGGCGGTTCGTCTCGTTGAGCATCTCGGCCGCCGCGAAGGCGTTGGCAAGGCCCGCGAAGCGTTGATCCGCAGAGGGCACCGCTTGGGTCTGAGCGATGGGGCGGGCCTGGGTGACGAGGCGTTGGGCGCCGAAGTCGTCGCTGATTTGCAGGCGGCTCATGCGAGGCTCCCTTCACGGGGCGCAGGGACAACCACGAGGGTGCCGTTCGCAAGGTCGCGGCACAGCTCCGAGGTGGTGCGGTCCTTGAACCCAGCGACCACGCCCAGGCGGTAGTGGTCATTGAGGAGTTCCGTGAGGGCCTCGCTGTTGGTGACCGTGTGGCGCTCCCCGGTGGGGTCGATGGTGCGCTGAAGGTGCCGCTGGAGGTTCTTGAGGTGGTCGAAGGCGCCGACCGGGAGGGAGTAGGCACGCACGACGCGGGCTTCGTAGTCTTTGGGTTTGCAATGAGACATGGGTACAGGTGGTGGAAATGAAGAAAGCCCTGACACCGTTGGGCATCAGGGCTCAGGACGAGGGAGGGAGGGCTTCTCCCCTCAAATACAGATGCAGCCACACGGCTGCGATGTCGGGCTCTATAGGGCTCGACGGGGGGACGTTGGGGGGAAGACCTACGTGGGGAAGACACAAAGAACCACTCCCCCATGGGATCAACTGAAGGTCACCCGCTGGGCGCACTCAAGGTGGTCGATGAGGTGCATCGCTGATTGGTTGGATCATGGATGCACCCCCATGCAGAGAACACCTGAAGGGCTCGAACAGGGGCCGGGTGGTCTGCTGTCGATTGACCCCGGGGCGGCCCCCTCAGGTTCACCTTTTGGTTCCCCTTTATAGGTGGTTGCTAAGGCGATTTCGTGGTTGCTAAGGATGGCCGTCAGTAGGGGATGTCGCCGACACACAGGCCGAGGGACTGCCTGTATCGGTTGAAGGCCGCATCCTCGGCTTCGCGGTACAGCCGCTCCAGCGGATGGTGGTCATCCATAGGCGCCGCGCCTCGGTAGGCGTGAACGACAGCGCCCTGTGACCCACGCAACGTCACCAGCCCGGCACCGAGGAGTTGCCCGAGGATGGTTCGCATGGTCTGCCGCGAGGCGAAGGGAACATCCGCCGTCAAGTGGAGCGTTGCCCCGTGCCGGTCTGCTCGTGCCATGTTCCCCAGGGTGATGCGCAGTGCCGCGAGGTATGACGCGGAGCACCGCACAGCCCCGAGGGTGTCCGTCGCCCATTCACGTAGCAACGACTCGGGGTAGTCGCCCACGCAGTCAGGCACGGGCTTCATCGTGTAGTGGCTCACGTTGGGTCATCCGTCACGTCACCCGAGGGGCGCACGAACGAGCGCCGTCCGGTTGGGATGGTCACATTGATGGTGGGAGCACCTCGCGGCGGTTGCGGGATAGCGGGTGTCGCGGGAGGCGCATCGAGGTCCTCTGTCTCCAAGGCACGAAGCGCATGAGCCGAGACCGGACTAGACAGGCTGTGCATGGTCTTCACCGCATCAGGGTGGATGTGGCGGGCCAGATGGGCGCGAAGGATCATGAACCGCCCCGGGATTTGAGGAGGCTCTTTTCTCTGAGAGGATTGAGCCATGAACAAGAAGTCGAACAAGTTCTCA
>NZ_CCAE010000106.1 GCF_000723405.1 Hydrogenophaga intermedia
AGCCCGGCTACACCCCAACAGGTGGGGTCAATATTGGATGGAAAACCGGGGTCAGGATTGCGTTGAAATCAACAGCGGTCGAGCTCCGCCTGGGCGAAAAACGCGCTGGCCAGCTTGAGGATCTCGTTGGCCTTGCGCAGCTCCTTGTTCTCGCGCTCGAGCTCCTTCAGCCGCTGCAATTCGTTGGTGGTGATGCCCTCGCGCGCACCCGAGTCGATCTCGGCGCGCTTGACCCACTCGTTGAGGGTCTGCGGCACGCAGCCGATCTTGGCTGCAATCGATTCAATGGCCGCCCACAGCGAGGGGTACTCGCCCCGATGCTCCTGCACCATGCGCACCGCGCGCTCGCGCACTTCGGGTGAGAACTTGTTCGACTTCTTGTTCATGGCTCAATCCTCTCAGAGAAAAGAGCCTCCTCAAATCCCGGGGCGGTTCAGTTGTGCTCAAATCGTTTCACCTTTGGAGATCACTCCAAGTCGTCGGCAAACGCCGAAATTCACCCACCCGGACGGGAACCACGGTTCCCTCATGGGGCGTATGTGGAACTCGTCTCTTTCCCTTAAATGGAGATTGAGAAATGATGAACGCCGCATACGAATCGGACTACGCTTCCGCCCTTGACCACATGGACTTCATCGTGAAGTCCTTGGCCGAGAAACCGGGTCGAGCGCTCGACCTCGCCATCCAACACGGTGGTGAGGACGCAGTGCAGGCCTTGTTCGACGCTGTGATGGACAAAGGCCACCGCATGGTGCTGGTCCAGGCGCTCAACGCTCCCTCCCTGCCGGGTTGGGTCCGCGACAAGCTCGAAGTCTTCCTGTACGGCCAGAACCGCCAAGTCGCGGCTCTGTTCTGCAAGAAGGTTGTGCACTAAGCACACAACAAGAAAAGGCCACTCCTTCGGGGGTGGCCTTTTTCGCTTTGTATGCGCACTTGAATCTCGCACACCCAGGGCTACCATGCATGCATGAAGAACGCCCGCAACGCGGGCTCCAACGGGTCAGCAGGAGAGAGAAATGATCGTTTCCAACGGACGCCTGAGCATGAGCCAGGACGAGTGGCTGCAGTTTCAGCAGATCACCCGCGCGCCGTGGCAACCCAGGTCACCGCGAGAGTTCAACGCGATGTGTGAGCTCGGCGCTGCGCACCACATGGTTGAGAACACCGATGGCGTGGGCTGGATGCAGGCGATGGCCTGCGAGGACATGAAGTTCGGGCCGGATGGACAGATCAACTTCCCCGCCGACCAGCGCCGCTTGGCCTACGTCAAGGTGCACGGCACATGGCCCACGGATGAGCAGCTTCGCGAGTTCGAAGGTCAGCCCAAGACCTCCGGGCCCGGGTTGACTGTGGTGCGCTGAAGCACCACCGCAGGCAGCCAGCCAGCGCGCCAAGCACGTGCTCCACAGCACTGGGCCAGGTTGCTGGACGCATGCGCGTGGCCACCGCAGAATTTCCTCACAACTGCAAACGCAGCCGCATGGTGTTCGCCATGCAGACACCCTCCCTCAACGGGGCCAGGCGCCCGTGAGGGACATGGCCCGCCCTAAATCGGACCTCATCATGCAACAACATTCAGACGATCCAGCGTGGGTTCTCTACAAGATGCCCAATGGCTCGCTCTTTCAAATCGTGGAGCGAACGGACGACACGGTGCACTTCACCGCTCAAGGCGGCGGCATCGTGCGCGCATTGCCGGCCGCGGAGTTCGATGCCCAGTTCTCGCCCACCGATATGCCCAAGTTCACGCGGGCTCATGCCAGCGGCGACTGGCTACCGGACGGCGTCGTGATCGACTGCCTGAGCAACGGCATGCGATGGAATGGCTGGAGCTGCCCGTACTTCGAATACGACGGCGCCCTGCAGCTATGCAAGCACATGCCCGGCCTGATCTATGACCAGGCCAAGGACTGCTTCAGCTACCCCAGCGAAGACAACAACCTGGAGCGCACCGAGTTTCACGCCGAGTCCATCGACGTGCAAGGCCACACCACCAAGGTCTACGCCATCGGCAGCGGCAACTGGTGCTGGGAATGACGCCAGTCCCTACGAGAAACCATCGATAGGCCGCATCCGAGAGGGTGCGGCCTTTTTCGTTTCGCCACGCTGCTGGGCCAGAACGGTTGCCGCATCAGAGCGGCCGGGCTATCGTCCAGGCGCATTGGTACCAGCCAATTCGTCGGCCATGCGCCGACATTCACCAACCCCGCCCCGGGATGCACGCCATCCCGCAGGGGTGGTTTGTCTGCCGGGGGCTTCAACAGCATTCCCCATGACCAAAGTATTCAAGAAGCAGGCACGGCATCTGATGCAGGACGATCTGGTCGACCTGAGAAGCTGCCCGTCCCTGAGGGCTGAGCCGATCGCGCAGAACATGTACGGGCACGTCACCCACGTCAGGCACGAAAGTACCGCCTTGGTGGTCGTCGGCTACGAGGGCATCGATCACGTCGGCTATGCGAGAGACCAGGTGATCACCGTCATTGCGCCGCAGATCTACCTGTTCCCACACAAACTCACCGTGATCGAGGCCGAGGAAACCCCCGTCATCGGCTTCGTGGACGAGTCCTCGGGCGTCGCGATCGAGGATCCCTCGCGCAGCACCTGCAGCCGCTTCGAGGTGGAGCCGCAGGCCTATGGGCTCACCCCAGATGACGTCCAGGCGCTCAAGCAACTCAACGAGGCGGTCCGCCAGTCCTGTGAGGATGCCCTGGATGCCATGAGCCTGGCCATCCAGAACCATCTGCAGGTTCATCACGGCGACTTCGCCGGGATGTACTTCTCTGGCGAGTGTGAGCGCCGCGGCGTACTGGTCGCTGCATTGCGCTATGCCGTGGCGCAGATCGAGGACGCCAAGCGCGATCTCGTCGACGACGAAGCCGAAGGAGACGCGCGATGATCAAGGCCGGACTCACCCTGCGAACCAGCCGGCGCTATGCCTCAGGCTGGGACCACCTGGACAGCAGCCGCTACCTGGGCAGCATGAAGTTGACCGCACCGCGTTTGCTGCAGCCGGGCAACGGCTACGACATCGGGCCTGTCTTCATCCAGCGCGCCCGCGTGGCGCCCGGCCTGGACCGTGAGCAGGTCAAGCGGGCCCTGGTGGACACACTCGGCGGTTCACGCTGTTGATTTCAACGCAATCCTGACCCCGGTTTTCCATCCAATATTGACCCCACCTGTTGGGGTGTAGCCGGGCT
>NZ_CCAE010000107.1 GCF_000723405.1 Hydrogenophaga intermedia
GTGAGCGTCCAGTCAGCCCATCTTGAAAGCCGAGGCGGTTCATAGGAGCCTCGAGTCCACTTCAACTCTTGGTGGACTCGTGAACACTATCCCCGATCAACAAGCAGGTCCGCGACAGCGGCGGCGCGTGCACAGCGATGCGTTCAAGGCCGGTGCGGTGACGGCCTGTGCGCAGCCTGGCATGTCGATGGCCGCAGTGGCAATGGCTCACGGCATCAACGCCAATCTTCTGCGGCGCTGGGTGCACGAGGCCGAGATGAAGCCAAGAGGCGATGTCGTGCGCGCAGACGTCGTGGTTGGAGCCGCAGCGCGAGAGCCCAAGACCGTCTTCGTACCGGTCAGCTTGCCGCCATCGACGCCACCGGCTCAGGTCCCAGACATTCGCATCGAGCTGCGACGTGGACCGACGACGGTCACGGTGACCTGGCCGGCAGGTGCCGCCAGCGACTGCGCGGTCTGGATGCGCGAGCTGCTTCGATGATCCGCATCGACGCGATGTGGCTGGCCGCCGACCCCATCGACATGCGCGCCGGCGCCGACCGCCTGCTGGCGCGCGTTGTGCAAGTCTTCGGTGCAGCGCAGGCCCACCACGGCTATCTCTTTGCCAACGCCCGCGGCACCCGCATCAAGCTCCTCGTGCACGACGGCTTCGGCGTCTGGTGCGCGGCACGCCGGCTCAACGCGGGCCGCTTCGCGTGGGTACCGGCCACCACGACATCGCCCATATCTCTGTCGCTCACCAACGCGCAGTTTGACGCGCTGGTCCTCGGCCTGCCGTGGGAGCGGTTGCCCGAATTGAGCACCATCACGCGGGCCTGACAGCAACATCGACGCTGGCACTTGACCGCGCCAGCGTCGACGCAATCCGTACTTGTTCCGATGCGCTGCATACGGCGTACTGGCACCATGCCGTCATGCTCGGCACGCACGATCTTCCCCCGCTCAACCTGCAGGCACTCCCGCCCGAAGCGGCGGCCTGGGTTGCCCGTTGGCAGCATGCCGAACAGCAACTCGCCCTGCGTGAGAAGGCTCTTGTCGATCGCGACCGCGAGCTGGACCAAGCCAGGAATCTCCTGCAGCGCAAGGACCGCGACATCGCCTGGCGCGATGCCAAGATCGAGAAGATCACCTTCGAGTTGGCTCGCCTGAAGCGCTGGAAGTTCGGCGCCAGCTCCGAAGCGATGAACACCGACCAGCGACGCCTGTTCGAGGAGACGATCGCCGAGGACGAGGCGAGCCTGCGTGCGCAACTGGAACAACTGCGACGCGAAGCCGCTGAGACCACTGTCGACGCCAAGCCGAAGGCCGCGCCGCAGCGACCACGCCGTCAGCAATTGCCTGAACACCTGCGTCGCGTCGAACACCGTCATGAGCCCGAGAGCACCAACTGCCCCGCGTCTAACTGCGGTCGCCCGATGACACGCATCGGCGAGGAGGTGAGCGAGCGGCTGGATATCGTGCCGGCCGAGTTCTTCGTCCATCGCCACATCTACGGCAAGTGGGCCTGCCGCTGCTGCCAGATCCTCAAGCAGGCGCCGTCCAACCCGGAACTGATCGAGGGCGGCATGGCCGCGAGCGGCCTCATCGCGCACACGCTCATCAGCCGCTGCGTTGACCACCTGCCGTACTACCGGCAAGAGGCGATCAACGCCCGCAGCGGCGTGCACACACCGCGTTCCACGCTGGCGGCCTGGGCAGGCCAGGCGGGCGCGGCGCTGGAGCCACTCTACGAGGTGCACAAGGCCTTCGTCCTCGCTTGCCGGGTTCTGCATGCCGACGAGACCCCCGTGGCGCTGCTCGATCCCGGTGCCGGCAAGACGCGCAAGGCCTACGTCTGGGCCTACGCGAGGAGCTGGCACGACCCCGTGCCCGGCGTGGTCTATGAGTTCTGCCTGGGCCGTGGCGCGCAGTACCCGAAGGCCTTCCTCGCGGGCGATGTGCGACGGGGCCGAGGGCGCTGGTCCGGAACGCTGCTGACGGACCGCTACGCAGGCTACGACAGCGTGCTCGACCCGCGCATCCATACTGATCGCATCAGCGCGGCTTGTGTCGCGCATGCACGCCGCAAGTTCGAGGAGCTGACTCGCACCGGAACGAGCCCGATCGGCGACGAGGCGATCCGTCGCTATGCGCGGATCTATGCGCTCGAGGCCGAACTCAAGGGCATGAGCGACGGCGAGCGCATGTCGCAGCGGCAGCAACTCGCCAAGCCGCTGTGGGCCAAGCTCAAACAATGGCTCGAGATCGAACGACGGCTGGTCGCGGGCGGCAGCTCCGTGGCGGGCGCCATCGACTACACGCTCGGCCACTGGACCGCGCTGACGCACTACCTCGAGGACGGCGCAGTCGCGATCGACAACAACCACCTGGAGCGGCAGATCAAGCCTTGGGCAATGGGGCGCCGGGCATGGTTGTTCGCCGGCAGCGAACTCGCTGGCCAACGCACGGCCATGGTGATGAGCCTGGTGCAGTCGGCGCGGCTCAATGGACACGATCCATGGGCATACCTGCGCGACGTGCTGGCACGCCTGCCGACGCAGCGCAGCAGCCAGATCGAGGACTTGCTGCCGCACAGATGGCAAGCGGCATCCGACGCGGCACCATGACCTTGCTCACGCAGGACGTTATGGTCCAGGCGAACATCGACGTCAACCGCATGAGCGCGCAACAGAAGGTTCAGCTGACTGACGAAATCTACGTCCAGCAGCCGAATCTGCTGGCCTCCATCCTCGTGTTGCCTCGCTACGGGGTCGACATGCAACTGCTTGAGGAGCCGATCCACGTCCTGCTCGTCGCCTTCCAGGCCATGAAGCACTGCGGGCACGCCTTGCCAACGATCTCTGAAGACGTCCAGGAAACCTGCTTGAAGCGGCTGACAGCGACGTTGAAGTTCTCCGAGGGCGTGCCGCCAGATCTCGTCGAGCAGATGATCACGAAGTTTTGCGTCGACCACCCCGAGCGCTATCTCCTGGCGTTCGCATACGGCCATCTTGGCCAGCACGACCTGCTGCGCGTGCGAACCGACGCCGAGAAGTACCTGCTGCTGGCCTGCCTCAACCTCGTGGAGTGCGTGGCCTACATCGGTGCAAAGTAGCAGTCCAAATGAGCCGCTTGCGGCCGGTCAAGATGGGTTGACTGGACGCTCAC
>NZ_CCAE010000108.1 GCF_000723405.1 Hydrogenophaga intermedia
TGAGAACTTGTTCGACTTCTTGTTCATGGCTCAATCCTCTCAGAGAAAAGAGCCTCCTCAAATCCCGGGGCGGTTCACGGACCCGCGAATTAAACACAGGAGAGATGTGATGGCTATGCGTAAGTGCCCTGAGTGCAGGGGTAAAGGTGAAGTCCCATGCCCTGTCGACTACGACGATGACGACCATCCGTCTAGCTGCCCGGTGTGCGCGGGCGACAAGAGCACTCGTGTCACTTGTCGTGAGTGCGAGGGGGAGGGAAAGGTCGAAGAGTTGTGAGCACCAAGAACAGTCCGTACTTCGACCTCGGAGCCGCTTACAAAGAGGTCGCGGATGCCAACGGCGTCAAAGCGAGGCTTCTACCGGGGCTTATGCTCGCAGGGAAAGGGCTCTTCAATGTAGGGCGCTTCGCCTTGAAAGAAGTGCTGCCGGACGCCACGAGGAAGATGGCGAACTACCATGCTGATTTCGCTCGAGAACGCTTGAAAGACGACTCCCTCTCCGACGACGAGCGGGAAAAGCTAGTCGCAGTTCGAGGCCGCGCCGAAGCGCACTTGAAGAAGCTTGATGTGCTTGAGGCAAGGAGCCGAGAGCGAGCTGTGCAGTCGGAGCTGCGTCGAGCGAGGTACGAAAGACTTCGAAAAGCAAGGCGCGAGGCCTGGGAGAAGGAACAGGCAGAGCGCGAAGCCTGGAAGAAGCAGCAAGCAGAGCACGGGCACTGACGGCATCGCATCTCTGCTAGTGGCGCGCCTGTCGGTCCGTGTTCGACTGCACTGCGACAATCACCACCGCCCCCATTTTCGACGAGCGGGCGCCAGTCCCTTCCTCTTCCATTCAATCGGGCCAACACCGAAACCCGTTACGCTGAAACCAAGTCCGCTGTCAGCTCACAAGACACCTGAACATGGGGCCGCGGCTCACTTCTAGCGGCTTCTTCGAAGTAGCCGACGTTTCCAGCGAACTCGATGGAGAAGAGATAGCCCCTGACGCACCACACGTTCGCGCTCAGCGCTCCCTTCACGCCGGGCACGTCCACTCGCACCTTTGCGAGCAGAAGCTCTTCCGTCTTGTTCGGGAACGCCAACTCCTCTGGAAAGCTCGGGCGCCCCTTAAGCATTCTGTAGAAGTCCGTCTCGACGCCGTCTGGCAGGCGCTGCACCTTGTTGATGGCTTGCACCTGGCTGTCCCACAACGTCAACAACTTTCCATCGAGCTTGCCCCTGACGCAATCAAGGATGGCTTTCTCAATGGATGACAGTTGCGAATCGCCTTTGAACAACCTTGAAACAAGATTTCTCATCATCGATGCGTTCTACTCAGACACACTGAGGGTGAAACCGACCGCACCGTGCGCTCCTTCCGCATGCCGAGCTGGAGAAAAGGACAGGCATCGTGGTCACTGCTCGTCTCGCCGCCAGAGCCATGGCCCCAAGCAACGTGTAAAGGTTAGGTCGGCGGTTCACCGCCAACTCGGCACTTGGCAGACCCCATGGCTCGCTCGACGGCGGTTGCCGCGGCTTCAAACGAGAACGCTTTGCTCGCATGCATGTGCTTGACCAGCGCATCCGTGCCAGCGTTTCGGCTCATGGCTGGCGCCACTGCGCGCTGACGGGTGCCTTCATGCGTGGCGCTGGGCTTGTTGGAGGGCGAGGCTTGGCGTTTCATCTTCGGGACGGTCTGTACACGTGGTGTCAGTGTAGCTAGACTACCTCTGCGTCAGGCTCGGAGGCCTGACCCGCTGACCGGCTACCGGCAGCATCACCGGCACGGCGCTACGCCCCGGTGCCCGCCTAGAGGCAGAAGCCATCGCGGGGACTTTCCATCACAGGAGTCCTCACATGGCAAAAACACTTCAACGCTCCCGACTTCTCGCTTACCAGCGCCAGGCTGGCTTGTGCTTCTACTGCGGCCTTCGCATGTGGCTTGACGACCAAGGCGGCCCAAATCAGCTGCGATGTACAGCCGAGCACCTAGTTGCGCGAAGTTGCGGCGGAACAGATGCTAGTTCTAACATCGTTGCAGCATGCTGGCACTGCAATCACACACGTCACAAGCGCAAGTGCCCACCACAACCTGAGGCCTATCGGACGGAGGTAAGAGCTCGCGTGCAGCGCGGGCGGTGGTTGCCCCATCAGGCAATGGCTTGGGCAAAAAGGCAGGCCAACGTGGCTCATTGAAGGCGCTCCAGTCCCAATCAAACGGGCCACCTTTGTCACCGTCGCGCCATATTGGCGCCTGAAGTCCGTTGCGTCGGCCGGCGCCAGGGAGTCAAGTTCGCCTATGCCACGCCGCTCTTCTTGTACTTCTTCCCCCTGCCGCGGAGGCAAGAGTCGCTGCACCCGACCTTAGCCGAACGAGCCTTACGGGCAGGGTATAGCGGGAAAACACTTGTCGTTTTCTTCACCTCCTCAAGAAAGCTTAGGGTCAGGGTCGAAAATCTTCCCATCCCGCACTGCTACGAGCCCAAATCGACCTAGAGCGCGAAGCATGTAGCCGTTTCCCATCTTCTCAAGCAGATACGCGTCTTCGTGTTTACATATCGCATCCGAAGCCTCAGACGCAGAGAACTCAGAGGGACTTAAATCTCCACGTCCTAAGTACACCAAGGACAGATACTCGGCCCGTTGCTGCTCCGAGAACTCCTTGAAAATTGCACGCGCGGCCGTCTTGTTCTCGCTCGGCTCTTTTCGGAGAACCTCTAAGTACTCCGAACTACCAGAGATGCGCCCCCAATCTGAACCGCCCCGGCTTTCGTGGAGGCCGGTTGGTTTAAGTCAGGCCTCCGCCATGGAGTCCTGATTGGCGAGATGCCGCCAGTAGTTTGCCTCAGCCTCGGCCGGTGGGATGTAGCCGATGGGCTCCAGCAATCTTTGATGGTTGAACCAGGACACCCATTGCAGGGTGGCCAGCTCCACCGATTCCCTGGTCTTCCAGGGTGCCCGGCGGTGAATCAGCTCGGCCTTGTACAGCCCGTTGATGGTGAGCGTCCAGTCAACCCATCTTGACCGGCCGCAAGCGGCTCATTTGGACTGCTACTTTGCACCGATGTAGGCCAC
>NZ_CCAE010000109.1 GCF_000723405.1 Hydrogenophaga intermedia
GCATCTCGTTCAAACCTTTTCAGTCAAAGTGCTCAGCATAGACGAGCAAGTTGCTTGACCGTCAACGCGACAAAACCATCCAGAGCCACCCACCAGACCATGCAGTCGTTCCACCAATGACCGACTCCTTCTCAAGCACGATCACATCTAGTCCATGATGCCGAGCCGTGAGGGCTGCCGCTAGGCCTGCCGCGCCGGACCCGATCACCGCCACATCACAATTCAAAACTCCCACCATTGCACCCCACTTCAGTAGTTGTTAACGCCACCCAGATTTAAGTTTACCATTAACAAACATCGTTCGCAAAATATGAACAGCCAGCGGAGCGAGAGGCGCATTCATTGGGTCTGTCGCAATAGTGGAGTCGGGCCGAAAAGAGTTGCGCAGTCAACATTGTGATCAAAAGGCCAGGGTGTAGAACTGCTGTGCAGCGGACATTGTTGGCGCCGACCGAAAACTGACCCACTGGTCAAATTGGGGTCGGCGCCAACATCGCCGAGGTCAACGAGCGTCTCAACGCCCTGCGACTTGACTGTCAAGACGGGTACTGGTCGGGCGCTTACCCTTACGGCGGGCATGTAGCTCTTTGTAAAGGCATCGAAGCTACACGCCACGCCGGGTTTCGCTTATGCGCAACACCGTTCCGACGGCGTATACCACCGTGCCGACTGTCGTGACCGTTGCCAGCGGTCACGTTGCCGGAATCCCTCCGATCACGTTCACCGGAATGTCGGTCACGATCCCGGAATCACCGGTCACGTTGGACCGGAATACTCAGCGACAGAATCGCTCACTTTAATTGCGCTACCAACCTCGGCGACGGGAGGCCGGCTAGATGATTTTCAGAACCCGATTCTTCGCTCAGGAACTTGCCCGAATGTCACCCGTCAGCGGAGGGGCCGTTGCCACGGCACTGCCCAGCTAGGGCAAATACCTAGTTGACGCTCCTTAATCTTGCGGTTACTATAGGAAAACATCGTTCACAATGAAGGAACATACAGCATGATAACGGACACACCTAATCCGCTAGAGATCTCTACAGATTACCCCCTAGAAAGCACTCGGGCACATCCTCCGATGCTTACTCCAAGCTACGTTTTCACCCGCAAGCGCGCGCCGCATCGTCCTCTTCGGGTGATCCCTCATACTCTCACAGAGTTGTCCGGTCCAATCTACGGGCATGATTCTGTGCAGCCCCTTGACAATGACTTGACTAAGCAGGGCGAAGGCGAGCCGATCGGTGAGCGTATCTTCGTGCATGGACAGGTTATGGACGAGGACGGCCGCGCAATTCCGAACACTCTGATTGAAATCTGGCAGGCCAATGCTGCTGGCCGCTACATTCATGCTCTGGACTCTCACCCGGCACCACTTGATCCGAACTTTTACGGCGCGGGACGTACGGTAACGGCAGACGACGGCACTTACACGTTCACCACCATCAAACCGGGCCCTTATCCAATCATGGGGCTAAATAATTACTGGCGACCTGCACACATTCATTTGTCGTTGTTTGGCCCATCATTCCTGACGCGACTGGTTACACAGCTCTATTTCGAGGGTGACCCACTTATTCAGCATGACATGATTTACAGTACCGCGCCGGAATCATCTCGGGAAGCAATGATTGCCAAATTCGATATGAGTGCAACAAAGTCAGAGTGGGCGCTCGCTTACCGTTTTGACATCGTGCTGCGCAGTCAAAAAAACACACACATCGAGGCATAAAATGGTCACAAATAAGCCTAAGACAATTACGCCGTCTCAAACAGTCGGTCCGTTCTATGCATACTGCCTTAGCCCGGTTAATTACAAGTTTCGCATGTTGGCATCAAATTCGCTGGTGACGAAAGATGTCGATGGAAAGCATATTACATTGCGTGGCACCGTTCTTGATGGTGATGGACTTCCAGTTCCAGACGCGCTGATAGAAATCTGGCAACCGGATGGACTCGGTCGGTTTTCAGGCCATCATCCCTTACTCAAGACCGCCGAGTTCAAAGGTTTTGGTCGCGCGATGTGCGATGCTTTAGGCCTATTTTCTTTCGAAACGGTGAAACCAGGTGGAGCCCCGATGCGGGATGGAGTTATTCAGGCGCCGCACGTTGCTGTTTCGATTTTCGGCAAAGGATTGAATCGCCACCTGTACACGCGGGTGTATTTCGATGATGAGGAGGCGAACAAGAGCGATCCAGTTCTGAATTCCATTCCAGAAGATCTCCGGTCGAAACTGATTGCCAAGGAAATCGAACCAGATTGCTATGAAATTTCAATCAGACTTCAAGGCGAAGGCGAAAGCGTATTTTTCGACGTGTAAACAAGCTACGTTGATCGTTACTGGTCATTGAGTAAATGAATTTCTTCAATCTATAAAGACTCTTGGCCGGTAACATCGATAAAAATAATAAATAGCTCGCTATATTTGCAAGATGAGTTCTGATGCTGCATAGGTCAATAAATATTATTAAAACTTATTTCATTTGAAATAGTATTAATATTTTACCAAGTGCACAAAAAAATACGGTTTTGTCGCGTTGACGGTCAAGCAACTTGCTCGTCTATGCTGAGCACTTTGACTGAAAAGGTTTGAACGAGATGC
>NZ_CCAE010000110.1 GCF_000723405.1 Hydrogenophaga intermedia
GTAAGCGTTCCGGGAACCCATCTTTTGTTTTGCCGGTGAATCTGCGAATCTCGTGCCTCGGCAATCAACGAACGAGACGAGGTGAGCATGGATCGACAGCGGATGGAGAGCTGCCTGGAGCAGGTGGCGGCGTATCGAGCCTCTGGTCAGAAGGGGCGTGTGTGGGCCGAGGCCAACGGCGTGCCGCCGCGCGCACTGGCGAGCTGGTGCGCCCATGCGCAGCGCTGGCAGGCCCGGCTTGACGGCGTCAGCGCCGGGGCGTCGGCGACACCCCGGCCCAGCGGCTTCGTGGCCGCCCGAGTGGCGCCGAGTGCCGGGGCGCCATCGGTGCGCGTCGAACTGAACGCGGGCGGCACCCGGCTCGATCTGCACTGGCCGCTGAGTCACACCCGCGAACTCGCTGGTCTGCTGCGCGAGCTGGGTCGATGATTCGCATCGATGTCATCTGGCTGGCCCTGGGCGCAAGCGACCTGCGCGGGGGCATCGACACGCTGCTGGCCCAGGTGGTGCGCGGCTTCGCGCTGGGCGCCCAGGCCCACCACGCCTATGTGTTCGCCAACCGCCGTGCCGACCGGCTCAAGGTGCTGGTCTACGACGGCGCGGGCATGTGGCTGTGCACCCGGCGCCTGCAGGCCGGCAGCTTCGCCTGGCCACGCGAGGATGCGGGCGCGCTGAACCTCACACGCGAGCAGTTCGACTGGCTCGTCGCGGGCCTGCCGTGGCAGCGCCTGACTGCGCGAGGGCCGCCGTCCATCACGGTGGTCTGAGGCGTTCGATTCGACCCTGAGGGTTGCACGTTTGTCTATTGGCGAATATCCCGCTTCGCGCGCGCACGCGCGCGAGGGACACTTTGGGCCATGCTCGAAGGAACGGACCCGCACACATTCGACACGTCGCCCGCAGACGATGCGGTGCTGGTGCCGCGCGACCTGTTCGATCGGATGGAGGGCGATCTCAAGTTCAAGCAGGCCAAGATCGAGGCGCTGAACTTCGAGATCGCGCGCCTGAAGCGCTGGCGCTTCGGCTCGTCCAGCGAGAGCCTGGAGGCGAGCATGCAAGCGGTGCTGTTTGACCGCATCCTGGCCGACACGGCGCTTGAAGACCGCGCCGCCCAAGACGAGAACCAGCAGCCGAGCGCGGCGCGGCGACCCAAAGGCCAGGCGGTACGCCAGGCGCTTCCCGCGAGCCTGCCGCGCATCGAGCATCACCACGAAATCGAGCAGACGCACTGCGCCTGCGGCCAAGCCTTCAAGCGCATCGGCCAAGAGGTCAGCGAGCAACTCGACTGCGTGCCGGCACAGTTCTTCGTGCTGCGCCACATCCGCGGCAAGTACGCCTGCGCGTGCTGCCAGACGATTCAGGCCGCGCCGATGCCCGCGCAGATCATCGACAAGGGCATCCCGGCTGCTGGCCTGCTCGCGCAGGTGGTGGTGGCCAAGCACGACGATCATCTGCCGCTGTACCGGCAGGAAGAGATCTACCGCCGCTCGGGCGTGCACATCGCGCGCTCGAGCATGGCGCAATGGGTGGGCATCTGCGGCGTGCGCCTGGCGCCGCTGGCCGATGCCCTGCGGGAGTTCATCCTGCGCCACAGCGTGATCCATGCCGACGAGACGCCGGTGTCGCTGCTGGCACCGGGGCGCGGCAAGACCAAACGGGCCTATGTGTGGGTCTACCGCACGACGAACTTCGTGGCCAGGCGCGCGGTGCTGTTCGACTTTGCCGGGAGCCGCGCGGGCGAACATCCGCGGCGCGTGCTGCAAGGCTTCGGCGGCACGCTGGTCACCGACGATTATTCGGGCTACCACGCGCTGCACGCCCAGGGGCGCGTCACCTCGGCGCTATGCATGGCGCACGCCCGCAGGAAGCTGTTCGAAGCGCACAAGCTCAACGCCAGCCAGATCGCCGGCCAGGCAGTGACGCTGATCGCCAGGCTGTACGAGGTCGAGCGCGAGGCGCGCGAACTCGAACCTGAGGCCCGGCTGCTGCTGCGCCAGCAGCGCTCCCGGCCCGTGGCCGACGCCTTGCACGCCTGGCTCACGGCGCAGCGCCAGACGCTGGCCAATGCCGACGTGACGGCCAAGGCCATCGACTACTCGCTGAGCAACTGGCGCGCCCTCACGCGCTACCTGGACGACGGCAACGTGCCCATCGATAACAACGCCGCGGAGAACGCCGTGCGCCCGCTGGTCGTGGGCCGCAAGAATTGGCTTTTTGTAGGGTCGCAGCAGGCCGGCGAGCGCGCCGCAGTGGTCATGAGCCTGATCGAGTCAGCCAAACTCAACGGGCACGATCCTTGGGCCTACCTCAAGGACGTGTTCGAGCGTCTGCCCACACTCAAGCAGCGCGATCTCGCGCAGCTGCTGCCGCATAACTGGCGCCCTGCCAGCGACACCGCGACGCCAACTACGGCACTCGCCGCCGTCCCCGCCGCGTAGAACCATCTTCAACACGCCGTCATCAACGGCGCAAGGTGGGTTCGCGGAACGTTTAC
>NZ_CCAE010000111.1 GCF_000723405.1 Hydrogenophaga intermedia
TTTATAAAGATACCGCGCCCCCCCGAGACCAACACGGAGAGGATCGCCGGCAGCGTCAGTTGTGTAAAAGAGCCAGATCTACCACAACCCCGCCTGCGGCACCTCGCGCAACGTGCTGGCGCTGATGCGCCACTGCGGCGTCGAGCCGCAGGTCATCGAGTACCTGAAGGCGCCGCCGTCACGCGACGAACTGCGCCGCCTGCTGGCCGACATGGGCCTGGGCGTGCGCGACATCCTGCGCGAGCGCGGCACGCCCTACGCCGAGCTGGGCCTGGACCAGCCGCACTGGAGCGACGAGCAACTGCTCGATTTCATCGAGGCGCACCCGGTGCTGATGAACCGCCCCATCGTGGTCACGCCCAAGGGCACGCGGCTGTGCCGGCCCAGCGAGGCCGTGCTCGAGCTCCTGCCCCAACCGCCCATGCGGCCCTTCACCAAGGAAGACGGCGAGACCGTGCTGAACTCGGAGGGCCGGCGTGTCCGTTGAGGCGATCAAGCCCCCCATGCCCGCGCTGCAAGCGGCGCACTGGCACGCCATCGACCGCGCCCGCCTGTTCCCGGCCGAGCCGTCCGCGCACGCGCCGCGCATCCTCCTGCTCTATGGCTCGGTGCGCCCGCGCTCCTTCAGCCGCCTGGTGACACTGGAAGCGGAGCGCCTGCTGCGCGACCTGGGCGCCGAAACGCGCGTCTTTCACGCCAACGGCCTGCCGCTGCCCGACGACGCGCCCGAGTCGCACCCCAAGGTGGCCGAGTTGCGCGAGGCCGTGCAGTGGGCCGAGGGCATGGTCTGGTGTTCGCCCGAGCGCCACGGCGCCATGACCGCCACCATGAAAGCCCAGATCGACTGGATTCCGCTGGCCCTGGGCGCGGTGCGACCCACGCAGGGCAAGACACTGGCCGTCATGCAGGTCAGCGGCGGCTCGCAGTCGTTCAACGCCGTCAACCAGATGCGCGTACTGGGGCGCTGGATGCGCATGCTCACCATCCCCAACCAGTCCTCGGTGGCCAAGGCGTACCAGGAATTCGGCGACGACGACCGCATGAAGCCCTCGGCCTACTACGACCGGGTGGCGGACGTGATGGAGGAGCTGTTCAAGTTCACCCTGCTCACGCGCGACGTGTCGCCCTACCTGGTGGACCGCTACAGCGAACGCAAGGAGAGCGCCGAAGCGCTGGAGCGGCGCGTGGAGCTGCGGCGCAGCGCGTAGCAGCGCTCAGTACAGCGTCTCCACCGCCGCATTGAATCGGTACCCCGCCCCGCGTTCGGTCACGATCAGCACGGGCTTGCCGTGGTCGGCCTCGATCTTGCGGCGCAGGCGCAGCACCTGCACGTCGATGGCGCGGTCGTAGACCTCGGCGCTGTGCAGGCGCGAGAGTTCGAGCAACTGGTCGCGGCTGAGCACGCGCTGCGGCGCGGCGCAGAAGGCCATGAGCAGGCTGAACTCGTGGTTGCCCAACTCCACTTTTCGGCCGTCGGGCGCGGTGAGGCGGCGCGTGCGCAGGTTCAGTTCCCAGCCGGCGAAGCGGAAGGCGCGGCGCTGGTCATCGCGCGCGGCCTCGTCGGGTGCGCGCGACTGAGACTGGTAACGGCGCAACACGGCGCGGATGCGCGCGAGCAGTTCGCGCGGGCTGAAGGGCTTGGTCACGTAGTCGTCGGCGCCCAGCTCCAGGCCCATCACGCGGTCGGCCTCCTCGGCGCGGCCGGTGAGCAGGATCACCGGCACCGGCGCGCGCTCGCGCAACTGGCGCGCCAGGGCCAGGCCGTCCTCGCCGGGCAGGCGCAGGTCGAGCACGACGAGGTCGATGGCCTCCTGGTCGAACACCTCGAACAGGCGCCGGCCGCTGTCCACGGCGGTGACGCGCATGTCGGCCTCGCCCAGGTAACCCAGCAGCAGCTCGCGCAGCGCGGGGTCGTCGTCCACCACCAGGATGTGGGGCGGGTGGGCGCTGGCCTGCGAATCGTCGGTCATCGGCAAAGGGTGGGGTGGCGGGTCGTGCGGTGCGTGCCCGCATCCGCTATGGTCGATGGTAGCGCCCGCCCCCGCCCATGGCCCCCGAACATCTC
>NZ_CCAE010000112.1 GCF_000723405.1 Hydrogenophaga intermedia
GCCTACATCGGTGCAAAGTAGCAGTCCAAATGAGCCGCTTGCGGCCGGTCAAGATGGGTTGACTGGACGCTCACCATGGCGTTGTCATCAAACACACCAACGCGCTGGAGGCGCTCGCCAAGCTCTGTGGTGAGCCGAATTGGATGCGTTCACGGCAGGCTGAACTGCCCTTCGGAGACACCCGCCCTGAAGAGGTGCTCTATGGGCTGCAGGCTGTGCGCAACGGTGAGACCTATGTAGCCGTCGAGCTATTTCCGACCATGGCAAAGGCCGCTGAGCGGTTGCTCGTATTGCTGGCAGCCGAGTGGCCCACGGAGGTTGCCTCTTCGCTGTGCTCGCAAGGCTTCGGCGCGCAGATGCTCATGGTCGAGTTGGAGCATCCGACGGCGCCCTGGCTGCAGTTCAAGGTCTGCCGATTCGTCGGCACTAGGGTGGACGCGGACTTGGGCGACATCCCTGACGAAGAAGCCCGCGCGTTCTCCGAACGAATGACTCGCACGCTCGAGTACACCTACCCCGGCCTTCTCGTGGCGAACTCGCTGCGCAGCAACACGCTGTCGCCAGACTACTACCTGTGTCCCCATGTGCTCCAACTGAGCACGGGCTACAAGACGACCTGCTGGGGTGACATGGAGTTGCTACCCGTACTCGATGGGTTGGGTGTGAAACCTACAGTGAAGGAGGTCGCTGGCGTGTTGCGGTTGGACACGGACGAAGGCCTCGTGGAGCTGGCGCTGGCGTGGACGTCAAATGCCGACGCGAGTTCACGAATCGGCGGTTTGGCGCCCGAACAAGTGAACGGGCTGCTGAACCGCATGGCGCGGCTACGCAGGCTGACCGACGGCCCCATCACCCAGTTACTCGCGCGCGTGATGGCCGGTCCGCATGGCGCAGACAATTGCTTCCCCGTTAACAAGGATGCAATCGAAGTGGCGATGCGCGCCGTGAACTTCTCGCCCAAGCAGCTAGCCCTGCTCGCAGAGGTGCCGCTGAACGTTGTCCAACGGATACTGAAGTACGGCTATGCACACGAAACACTCATCCCCAAGCTGGCTGCCGCACTCGGACTTGACCATCCAAACGAACTGTTGCCGCCGGAGAAAGACCAGGGCACAGGCATCCGCATCGAAGACGGGGCGGTGTTCTTGCGTGCCCTGAAGCAGACTCATGTTTGGCGCCGCGTCATCGGTGAAGGCCTGCTGGGCAAGGAACTCGACAAGGTCACCCATTTGGCTGAAGCGCTGCAGGATTACGTCGAAGTGCTGCAGTTCCGAACCGGCCCCTTCGGCAAACACGTTCAAGACCTGGACGAACTCGAACAACCAGTCGACGAAGCGTCTCTTGCGCGTACGGTGCAGGAGCTGCTGGACGAGTTAACCGAAATGGAGGTCGCCGTAGTGGTATCAACCGACATCCGATTCGCAGGAGGCTCAGGGCGGTTGAAAGACATGAGAGGTATGCCGCTGCATCACGGAACGCTCTTCTTCGAAAGGGTTTCGATGCTGAAATCGCCGAGAGCACGCAGCGCCGAAGCGACCTGATTTCAGGACGCTGTCCGGAGTTCTAACGACCCGAAAGTAGCAGCGGCATGCCGCTTGGCGAAGAGCCCGTGCGGCTGCCGCGCTGGCGGCACCAAGAAAGTCAGCCCAACCCTAGGTTACGTCTTTGATGATGAGAAGCGAGAAAACGTCTGTGACGCGAAGGCTTTTCAGTCAAGGCTAGAGAACCCGACGTCATCCAACACTTTAGCTTGGCCAAATGCTGCCGATATCCAAGGCGGTGAACCGCCCCGGCTTTCGTGGAGGCCGGTTGGTTTAAGTCAGGCCTCCGCCATGGAGTCCTGATTGGCGAGATGCC
>NZ_CCAE010000113.1 GCF_000723405.1 Hydrogenophaga intermedia
CCGACAGCCTCGCAGATGGCCTCGGCGTCGGCTGCATCATTCTTGTTGGTCTTGACGTATGGTTTGACGAACTGGGGTGCCATCAGGCGCACGGTGTGTCCCATTGCCTGGAGCTTGCGTGCCCAGTGGTGAGCGCTGCCGCAAGCCTCCATGCCCAGCAAACACGGCGGCAGGTTGACGAAGAACGTCGCCATCTGGTCCCGGCGCAGTTGCTTCTTCACGAGTACCTTGCCGTGCTCGTCAATTCCGTGGACCTGGAACACGTTCTTCGCCAGGTCGATGCCAACAGTCGTAAGCTTCATGGTGGACGCCCCTCTCGGTTCAAGTGGTTGATCAACATCTCCACTTTGGCACGTCGATGCCGTTACGGGTGGGGGCGTTCATCCCATTGCTTATGAACCGAAACCTCTGGCTCCTGGCCGCGGCCCAAGGCCTGTTCCTCACCAACAACGTGGTGTTCATCACCATCAACGGCCTGGTGGGCCTGGCGCTGGCCCCGCTGGGCTGGATGGCCACGCTGCCGGTGATGGGCTACGTGGTGGGCGGCGCGCTGGCCACGCCGCTGGTGGCGCGCGCGCAGCGCCGCCTGGGGCGCCAGGCCTCGTTCCAGCTTGGGCTGGTGGTGGCGCTGCTGTCGGCGCTGCTGTGCGCCTGGGCCGTGTCGCTGGGCGCGTTCTGGCTGCTCATCGCGGGTACGGTGATCGCGGGCTACTACAGCGCCAACGGCCAGCTCTACCGCTTCGCCGCCGCCGAACTGGCGGCACCGGCCTTTCGCGAGAAGGCGGTCTCGTTGGTGCTGGCGGGCGGGCTGATCGGCGCGGTGCTGGGCCCCAACCTCGCCGTGCGCACGCGCGACCTCACCGAGGTGCCGTTCGCGGGCGCCTACCTGGCGCTGGGCGTGGTGGCTCTGCTGTCGATGGCGGTGATGGCTTTCCTGCGGTTTCCGCCGGCGCCCGAGCGGGCGGCCGGTGCACCCGAGGGGCGGCCCCTGGCCGAGATCGTGCGCCAGCCCGTGTTCATCGTCGCCGCGGTGGGTGCGGCACTGGGCTACGGCGTGATGAACCTGTTGATGGCGGCCACACCGCTGGCCATGCAGGTCTGCGGCCTGCCCTTCGAGGACGTGGCGCTTGTTCTCGAGTGGCACGTGATCGGCATGTTCGCGCCGGGCTTCTTCACCGGACACCTGATCCGCCGCTTCGGGGTGCTGTCCATCATGGGTGTGGGCGTGGCGCTCAACCTGGCGTGCATCGCCATCGCGCTGACGGGCGTGGACCTGCACCAGTTCCTCGTCGCGCTGTTCCTGCTCGGCGTGGGCTGGAACTTCCTGTTCACCGGCAGCACCGCGCTGGCACTGCAGGCCTGGCGCCCCGAGGAAAAGGACCGCGCGCAGGCCGCCATCAACTTCGGCGTGTTCGCGACCATGGCACTGACCTCTTTCGCCTCGGGCGCGCTGGTCACCACGCAGGGGTGGGCCTGGCTCAACCTGGGCTCGCTGCTGCCGGTGGCGTTGCTGGCCGTGGCGCTGCTGTGGCTTGCCCGTCAACGGCGCGCCGCCCACAATGCCGCCTGAAGCGCGGAGCGGTTCCGCGACACGGGAGAGGCACATGGGACTTCTGGACGCCGTCCTCGGCGGATCGGGCAACACGTCGAACGCCGGTGGCTTCGACACGCAACAGGTGATGGCGCTGGTGGCACAACTGCTGCAGCAGTCGGGTGGCATCGAAGGCCTGCTGGCCAAACTGGGGGTCTCCTCGTTTTCAGTGCAATAAGTGACGGTACGAAAAGCTAGCACTGGCGCGGAGGTGGTGTTGGTAGAT
>NZ_CCAE010000114.1 GCF_000723405.1 Hydrogenophaga intermedia
GTATTGCCTGTTCACCACCACAGACCAGTTGATCCTTATGGTGCAGCGCCGGATCGCCGATCTGTGGCGTCAGGCTGCCGCCGATGTCCCCGCTACCGTCAATTGGGCCGCAATGTACAAAACGCTGCTCGGCGAACTTGTTGCCTTGAGCGCGCAAGGTGCGGTGCCAGATGCTGAGTTGCGTGCCCGTCTTGAAGCCTTGATCACCGAAACCCAGAAACGCAAACCACCGAGCAGGGCCTCCCTGGTCCGCGAGGGATTGATTGATGGAATTCGCCCCGTGCGGTCGTTGCTCGTCGCCATTGCAAAGCTGCCCTGGCAGGCCACCGGCGAGCATCCTGCCATCGAGTACCTTGCCAAGCTGCAAGCTTTATATCTCAAAGGATCCAGAAAGCTGCCAGTTGAAGTGGTGGCACCAAGTCTGGGAATGATCTGGCAGGTTTCGATCTCCAGCCCAGACCGGGAACGGGCGTTTCAGGCGTTGGAGGTGGCCACCCTGTTTGCCCTGCGCCGCGCGGTGCGCAATGGCTCGGTCTGGATTGAGCACAGCCTGAGCTTTCGGGGTCGTGCGCGCTTGTTCTTCACGGACGAGCGTTGGCAGGCAGAGTCCAAGAAACACTATGCCCGTCTATCGTTACCCAGCAAGGCTGCCACTTTCTTGAAGCCTTTGCTGGCCAGAGTAACTGCCGGTGTCGATGCGGTGGCCGCTGCAGCCCGCAGTGGCGTACTGCGCGTGGATGATGAACTCCATTTGTCGCCATTGCCCGCAGAGGACGAAGACCCAGAAGTGACCAAGCTGCGCGCGGCTTTGGATCACCGCATCGGTGAGGTTCAATTGCCGGAAGTGATTCTGGCCGTTGACGCCCAGGTGCGCTTTAGCTGGATCATGCTCGGACGTGAGCCGCGCTCTACCGACGAGCTGCTGATGGTCTATGCCGGCATCATGGCCCACGGCACCAGTCTGACTGCGGTCGAATGCGCGCGCATGATTCCGCAATTGTCTGCCACCAGCATTCGCCAGGCCATGCGCTGGGCGCGGGACGAACGGCGTCTGAGCCAGGCCTGCCAGGCTGTGCTGGAATTCATGCAGCGACACCCGATTGCCGCCACCTGGGGGCGGTCCGATTTGGCATCTTCTGACATGATGAGCATGGAGACCACCAAACGGGTGTGGCAAGCCCGGCTTGATCCTCGGCGCAACACACCTTCCATTGGAATCTACTCCCATGTAAAAGACCGGTGGGGCATCTTCCATGCGCAGCCCTTTGTGCTCAATGAGCGCCAGGCGGGCGTGGCCATTGAAGGTGTCATCCGCCAAGAAAAGCTGGAGACCAGCCAGCTTGCTGTGGATACCCATGGCTACACCGACTTTGCCATGTCACATGCCCGTTTGCTTGGTTTTGATCTTTGCCCGCGGTTGAAGGAACTCAAACAGCGCCACCTCTTTGTGCCACGCGGCACCAAAGTGCCCGCAGAAATCGCTGCGGTGTGCGAAGCCAATGTCGACGTCGCTTTGATCGAAAAGCATTGGGATAGTCTGGTGCACCTGGCAGCCTCGGTCATGAGCGGACATGCCAGTGCGGTGGCAGCTCTTGCGCGGTTCGGTTCTGCCGCCCAGGGCGATCCAATCTATGAGGCTGGCGTGCAATTGGGGCGGTTGCTGCGTACGGCGTTTTTGGCTGACTACTTTGTCAAGGACGCTTTCAGGAACGAGTTGCGCCGGGTGCTCAATCGGGGCGAGGCTGTTAACGCCCTCAAGCGCGCCATTTATACCGGCCGGATCAGCCCGGCGCAGGCCAAACGTGTCGATGAAATGCAGGCTGTGGCCGATGCGTTGAGCCTGATGGCCAACATCGTGATGGCGTGGAATACCTCACAGATGCAGGCGGTCCTGGATCGCTGGTCGAACCGCCGCCAGGTCATTCCACCGGAACTGATCGGGAAGATTGCGCCCACCAGGCTGGAGAGCATCAACTTGCGGGGTGTGTTTCGCTTCCCGGTTGACCGCTATGCTGACCAAATCCTGCCTTCGCGGCCAAATGCATCGATAACTGGCACCAATGGATGAAACCGACCACGGTTTGACGCCACGAATCGCAGATTTGAAAGTGAACAGGAAAGTCAATGAAATCAACGATCTACCAACACCACCTCCGCGCCAGTGCTAGCTTTTCGTACCGTCACTTATTGCACTGAAAACGAGGAGACCCC
>NZ_CCAE010000115.1 GCF_000723405.1 Hydrogenophaga intermedia
GCCAACTCCCTGGCCACCTCCATGCAGCGCCTGTCCTCGGGCCTGCGCGTCAACTCCGCCAAGGACGACGCCGCCGGCCTGGCGATTTCCGAGCGCATGAACAGCCAGGTGCGCGGCCTCAACGTCGCCGCCCGCAACGCCAACGACGGCATCTCCCTCGCACAGACCGCCGAAGGCGCACTGGGCAAGGTGGGCGACATGCTGCAGCGCATGCGCGAACTGGCCGTGCAATCGGCCAACGCCTCGAACAACAGCGACGACCGCGCCGCCCTGCAGGCCGAAGTGACCCAACTGCGCGACGAGATCGACCGCGTGGCCAAGACCACCGCCTTCAACGGCACCAAGCTGCTCGACGGCACGTTCGCCAACGCCACCTTCCAGGTCGGCGCCAACGCCGGTGAGGGCATCGCCATCGAGTCCATCGTGTCCGCCAAGTCCGACAGCCTGGGCGAACTCGAGAACACCGAATTCTTCGTGGCCACCGTGGCTGCGCCCAGCACCGCCGCCAACGCCGCCATCGACAAGGGCACCGCGGGCTGGACCATCAACGACGCCAACGGCAACGCCGTCGAACTCGGTGGCATCGCCGCCTCCACCACGGCCGCCGAGCGCACCACGCAGGTGGTGGCCGCGATCAACGCCAAGTCGTCCGACACCGGCGTGTTCGCCCGCGAACTGGCTGCCGGTGGTTACGAGATCTTCTCGGACCGCGACCTGGCCGCCGGCGACTTCGGCGCCGCCTTCACGGCCGCCACCACCGGTGACCCCGGCGACACCGCACCGCCCGCCACGCTGCGCAACCTCAGCGACGTGAGCATCGAGAGCTTCGGCGACGCCCAGATCGCGCTGAAGGTGATCGACAAGGCCATCGACGCGATCAACAGCTCGCGCGCCGACCTCGGCGCCCTGCAGAGCCGCTTCGAAAACGCCGTGGCCAACATCAACATCACCGGCGAGAACCTCTCCGCCGCGCGTGGCCGCATCGTCGACGCCGACTTCGCCAAGGAAACCTCCAACCTGTCGCGCTCGCAGATCCTGCAGCAGGCCGGCACCGCCATGGTCGCCCAGGCCAACCAGAACGGCCAGAACGTGCTGTCGCTGCTGCGCTGATCGGCACGGCTGAAACGAACACCAGGACACCACCATGACCACCATCAACACCAACGTGATGTCGATGACCGCTCAGCGCAACCTGAGCGGCTCGGCCAACTCCCTGGCCACCTCCATGCAGCGCCTGTCCTCGGGCCTGCGCGTCAACTCCGCCAAGGACGACGCCGCCGGCCTGGCGATTTCCGAGCGCATGAACAGCCAGGTGCGCGGCCTCAACGTCGCCGCCCGCAACGCCAACGACGGCATCTCCCTCGCACAGACCGCCGAAGGCGCACTGGGCAAGGTGGG
>NZ_CCAE010000116.1 GCF_000723405.1 Hydrogenophaga intermedia
TCTCGTTCGTTGATTGCCGAGGCACGAGATTCGCAGATTCACCGGCAAAACAAAAGATGGGTTCCCGGAACGCTTACTCTGGAACTGCCCCAGCGTGGCCCCCACGCCGATGGCCACGTCGTTGCCCATCACCTGCGCGCACACCATCACCAGCGATTCGCACTGCGTGGGGTTGACCTTGCCGGGCATGATCGAACTGCCGGGCTCGTTGGCCGGCAGCCGCCATTCGCCCAGGGCCGGGCTGGCCGCCCAGCGCAGGTCGTCGGCGATCTTGCACAAGGCCAGCGCCAGCACCCGCAGTGCCGCGTGCAACTGCAACAGCGCGTCGTGCGCGGCCTGGGCCGCGAAGGGGTTGTCGGCCCGGCGCAGCGACAGGCCCGTCACCTCGCTCAGGGCCTCGGCCATGCGCTGGCCGAAGTCGGCGTGCGAGTTGGCGCCACTGCCCACCGCCGTGCCGCCGATGGCCAGGCCCTGCACCGCCCGCAGCGCAGGCTCCAGGCCCGCCTCGGTCTGATCGAGCTGCGCCACCCAGGCCAGCAACTCGTCGGCCAGCGTGAGCGGCAGGGCCTGCTGCAGGTGGGTGCGGCCGGTCTTCGTCACATCGCGCACGCCTTCGGCCTTGGCGGCCAGGGTGTCGCGCAGGGCGCGCAGCGCGGGCCGCAGCGAACGCTCCACGCCCAGCAACGCCGCCACGTGAATGGCGGTGGGAATGGTGTCGTTGGACGACTGGCCCAGGTTGACCTCGTCGTTCGGGTGCACCTCGCGGCCCAGCAGCGCCGAGGCGCGGTGCGCCACCACCTCGTTCATGTTCATGTTGCTCTGCGTGCCCGAGCCGCTCTGCCACAGCGACAGCGGAAAGGCCTCGGGCCAGCGGCCGTCCACCACCTCGGCGGCGGCCTGGGCGATGGCGTCCGCCACGGGCCGCTCCAGCGTGCCCAGCGCAGCGTTCACGCGCGCCGCGCAGCGCTTGATCAGGGCCAGCGCGTGCAGCAGCTCGCGCGGCATCTTCTCGGTGGAGATGGCGAAGTGGCCGATGGCGCGCTGGGTCTGCGCGCCCCAGAGCGCGCCGGCGGGGATGGTGATCTCGCCCCAGGCGTCGTGTTCGGTGCGTGCGGCGGGTGCGGGTGCGGGTGCGGGTGTGGCCATGTCGGTCTCCGGTGAGGCAGCGGCACCGGCAAGCGCGGTGCCCGATCCTTGTAGCGCATCGCTCGCGCGCCCACCACCTCCCCCTGGCGAGGCCAGGGGTGTTTCTCCCGCGACTTGACGTTCGTCAAGCGCCGGCCCGGGCCCGCGTGCTGCAATGCCCGACATGGCCGACCCGCCCGCC
>NZ_CCAE010000117.1 GCF_000723405.1 Hydrogenophaga intermedia
TGGCCGAAGGCATGGCCCTGCGTGACGCGGTTGGCAGCAACGATGCCGTTTCGGCCGTCGACCAGCGAGAGACGCGCGCCCCGGTGCGGGCAGCGGTCGGCCCAGGCATGCACCGCGCCGTGCTCGCGCCACAGCACCAGCGCTTCGCCGAGCAGGCCCAGGGCCAGCGGCAATTCGCGCAACGTGTGCGAAGCCACCACCGGATGCCAGAGTTGCCGTTCGATCATGGACACCATTCAAACAAAAAAGGGCTGCCTTGGGGCAGCCCTTTTGAAACCAGGGTGCGCTCCCTCAGTTCGGGACCTTGCCTTCCACGCCCTTGACGTAGAACTTGACGCCGCCCAGGAAGGCGTCATCGGCCTTCTGGTCCTTGGCCAGCACCTCCTTGCCGGCCTGGTCCACGATGGGACCGGTCCAGGGGTGGAAGCTGCCGTCCTTCAGACCGGCCTTGATGGTGTCGATCTTGGCCTTCGTCTCGGCCGGCACGTCGTCGGCGATGGAGACCATGTCGATCGCGCCTTCCTTGTGGCCCCACCACACGCCGCCGGTGCTCCAGGTGCCTTCCAGCGCGTCCTTGGTGGCCTTGACGTAGTACGGACCCCAGTTGATGACGGCCGACCCCAGGTGGGCCTTGGGGCCATAGGCGGTCATGTCCGAATCCCAGCCGAAGGCGCGCTTGCCGGCCTTCTCGGCGGTCTGCAGCACGGCGGACGAATCGGTGTTCTGGAACAGGATGTCGGCACCACCATTGAGCAGCGAGGTCGCGGCCTCGGTTTCCTTCGGCGGATCGAACCAGCCATTCACCCAGACCACCTTGGTCTTGATCTTCGGGTTCACCGACTGCGCGCCCAGCGTGAAGCTGTTGATGTTGCGGATCACCTCGGGAATAGGAATGGAGGCCACCACACCCAGGGTGTTGGTTTTGGTCATGGAGCCGGCGATCACGCCGGCCATGTACGCGCCTTCGTAGGTTCGGCTGTCGTAGGTGCGCAGGTTCTCGGCCGTCTTGTAGCCGGTGGCGTGCTCGAACTTCACGTCCTTGAAGTCGGCGGCGACCTTGAGCATGGGCTCCATGTAGCCGAAGGTGGTGCCGAAGATGAGCTTGTTGCCGTTGGAGGCCATGTCGCGGATCACGCGCTCGGCGTCGGCGCTCTCGGGCACGCTTTCGACGAAGCTGGTGACGACCTTGTTGCCGAACTCGGCCTCCAGCGCCTTGCGGCCGTTGTCGTGCGCGAAGGTCCAGCCGCCGTCGCCCACGGGGCCGACGTAGGCGAAGGCGATCTTCAGCGGCTCGGGCGCGGCCGGGGCGGCGGCTGAAGAA
>NZ_CCAE010000118.1 GCF_000723405.1 Hydrogenophaga intermedia
CGGGGCACCAGCGCGGTTTGCGTGCTCCCGTCCGGCAGGGTCACTTCCTGCGCTTCGAGCCAGACGATGTCGCTGGTGAGTGCGGCCACCTGCTCGGCCGTGAGGGTGATGCCCGGCCTGAGCTGATGGGCCTGGGCGAAGGTGGCGCCGGCCTGCAGCAGGGCCAGGTACTGGGCGTCGTCGCTGGTGTAGTCACCCAGGAAGCGCTGGCCGGTGAGTTGGGCGATCTGCTCGCGTACGAGCCGCTGTTCGAGGAAGCCGTCGCCCAGGCGTTTCTGGAGGGTGTTGGGGTCCAGGGCCAGCAGGGCAAGCTGGGCGCCGGCGTCGGTCCAGCGGCGCTGCTGGGTGAAGTTCGGATCGGTCTGGAAGAGCACGCCAGACGCCGGGTCGGCCACGGGTTGGAAGAGAGCACTGCCCAGGTTCACCGAGGGCTCTGTAGGCGCATCGGGGGCGTGCTCGCGCGCGCTGGCCACGCTCAGGGTGACGTCGTACTCGCTGGTGCCGCTGTAGGGCGCGTACTCGTGGCGGCGGTCGTCGTTGCACGCCCAGCAGTCTTCCTCGAAGTAGGAATAGACGGCCTGGCCGCTGAGCTCGCTGCGCGCGAGCACCTTGGCGTCGCGGTTGTCCAGGGTGGTGCCCAGCACCGTGAGGGCGCCACCGGCGAGGATCTGGCTCTTGTCGTTGATGGCCTCGCCGGCCTGAACGCGCAGATCACCGCCGGAGACGATCTGGCCGGGCTCGCTGTGCAGCACGCGCGGTTCGTGGCGGGTCTCGCTGGCGTCGATGACGGTCCAGTCGCGCAGGGTGCGCGCGGCCACGCTGGCGTTGTAGGCCTCGATCTTGACGTCCAGGGCGTCCTGGCGCGCGCTCTTGTGGGTGGCGTACTGCGCGCTCTGCTCGAGCCAGGCCTGGTGGGCTTGCTGCTCGGTGGGGGTGCACACGGCGAACTCGGCGGCGCAGTCGGTGCCCGCGAAGCTGGGGGCCGGCCCAGGTGGAGCCACGCCCAGGCGGGCCCAGATGGGGTGTTCGCTGGCGTAGGTGTCGACCGTGACGCTGGGCTGGTTGCAGTCGTGGCAGAGCACCTGCAGGTGGCGGCTGAGTTCGAGCTGGAAGCCGCGGGTGCCACCGCTGGCCGGCACG
>NZ_CCAE010000119.1 GCF_000723405.1 Hydrogenophaga intermedia
TCTCGTTCGTTGATTGCCGAGGCACGAGATTCGCAGATTCACCGGCAAAACAAAAGATGGGTTCCCGGAACGCTTACCAAAGGTTTGATGGTGGTGTCGATATCCAGTATCCAGGGGGTGCTCAATGCGGCTTGCACGCTGCTCAGGAGTTGGGGCACCAGCCAAGTTTTGCTTTGCTCGGCGCTCATGCGGGACAACGAGCGACGCAGCGCGTCTTCGCTGATGATTTTCTCCATTCCCAGAATCTGAGGACTCACCGCATCACCTCGCAGGCCAGTGATGTGGGCATAGCGTTTGTGACCTGCCAGTATTGCCAGCAGCCATGTGCCCAACACATCGCGTTTGCTGTGCGCGTTCGGACTGCTGTAACTCAAGGGGCAGCTGTTCACCCAGGATTCGTAGACCCCGGTGGTGGCCAAAAACTCGGCAAAGAACGTCAGCTGTGCATTCGGTGTGGCGCTGGCAGCGTGGTCCCACTGTACGTGGATGCGACCTCCCGGTGTATCCACTGCCATGGCCTCAAGCGCATGCGTTTGAACAAGAAGTCGACGCCGTTTGGCTTCACCCATTTGGTGACCTCCGAAAATCCGTTGAAACTGGCTTCCAGTCTAGCTTGCAGCCCGTTTACGGGTTTTGTCGCGTTGACGGTCAAGCAACTTGCTCGTCTATGCTGAGCACTTTGACTGAAAAGGTTTGAACGAGATG
>NZ_CCAE010000120.1 GCF_000723405.1 Hydrogenophaga intermedia
GCATCTCGTTCAAACCTTTTCAGTCAAAGTGCTCAGCATAGACGAGCAAGTTGCTTGACCGTCAACGCGACAAAACCTGTTCAGTGCCTGGCTGGTCATTGAGGATGCTCTCGCAGCCTTCTTGCGTGAGCGGCTGCCTACAGCAATTCGCAATCCGACGAGGGATGAATCTCAGCAGCCCTGCTTTAGCGCACGAACTGCTTCGGAGGGGTGGCGAACGCTTGTAACTGGCATGCTTCATCATCGCGGCAAGCTTGACAGCTGCCGCGGTAGGGGCTCAGGTCGGCGAGTGCCTCAAATGGGGGTAACGAAACCAGCTTGCCCCTTTCTGTCCGAACGACTGCAAAGCAACAGGCATCGCCCATACGTCCAGGGATGACCATTGACCGCTCCCGCTGCAATTCCGACGCCCAGACCAGACCAGACCAGACCAGACCAGACCAGACCAGACCAGATCAGCACAGCCTGCTCTGCCCAGCCCCAGCTACTGACTCAACAGCGTTTCCAGCGACAAATCGAGCGCATCCGCGAGCCTCGCCAACGTCTGCAGCGATGGGTTGCGCGCCTGGCGTTCGATGTGCGCAATGACGGCCCTGCTGACACCCGATTGCTGAGACAACCCGTCCTGGCTCAGCATCAGCCGCTTCCTTGCCGCCACGAGGTTCTGTGCAACCACCGCCTCGATGAAGACCT
>NZ_CCAE010000121.1 GCF_000723405.1 Hydrogenophaga intermedia
TGCAGTCGTGGCAGAGCACCTGCAGGTGGCGGCTGAGTTCGAGCTGGAAGCCGCGGGTGCCACCGCTGGCCGGCACGGCCCACAGGGCGGCCAGGGCGGGGTACTCGGCGAAGGGGTAGTCGTCGGAGGGCAGCAGCACGCGCGCGCCGGGGTCGTCGGCGTAGTCGGTGAGCGAGCTGAAGTTCAGGCCGAGCTCCTCGCTGGCGTAGTCCACCCCTTCGTGGCGCAGGCGCACGTAGGGGGTGGGGGAACCTGTCACGAGTTCGGTCTCGAAGCGCTCGTTGGCGTTGAGCACAACGCCGGCCTGAACGTCCAGATCGCCCAGGGCCTCGATGCGCGCGGAGCGGTTCTCGATGCGATCGGCCGACAGGGCCATGTCGGCGCCGCTCAGGATCAGGCCCCCGCGCTGGTTGCTGATCGTGTCCCGGGCCTGGATGGACAGGTGTTCTCGCGCGGCGATGACGGCGTTCTCGGCGTTGGTCACGTTGTCGGCGGCGATGGCCAACCGATCGCCGTAGAGGCGGCCGCTGTTGGTCACAACGCCGGCCTGGACGCTCACACCAGCTCCATCGATCAGGCCGGCGTTGTTGACGCTGGTGGCCGCCAGGCTTGTCTGGCCCCCGCGGATCTCGCCCGCGTTGTCGAGCTCGCCTGGCGTGCTCAACGAGATGTCCTGCTGGCTGCTGATCCGGGCGTCTGCGCCGTTGTCGATGCCGCTGGCTTGAACGCTTAGGCCGGCGTTGCTTTGCAGGCTGCCCTTGTTGACCAGGCGCCCGTCGGCCAGCAGCACGAGCTCGCCCTGGGCCGAGAGCACGCCCTGGTTGTTGACCCCCAGGCCCTTCTCGGTGCCGACGAGGAAGATGTGCCCGGCGTACATGCCACCCAGGTGGGCCACGTCGAGCAGGAAGCGGGGGGGCTCGCCGACGGGGGTGGCGGCTCCCGTGGGTTCATGCGTGCTGGCGTCCACGGTGTTGGCGCCGTTGACCACCTTGAGGTAGTTGGCCCAGAGGCCCGCGTTCACCTCGGTGGCGCGCGAGAGGATGCTCAGGTAGTCGGCGCCGCGCGCGTCCAGGCCGGCACCGAAGATGCC
>NZ_CCAE010000122.1 GCF_000723405.1 Hydrogenophaga intermedia
TCATGTCCTGCCCGGCCTGGGCGATGAGCACGCCGGCCTCGCCGTTCACCACCAGGCGGGCCCGGCGATCGAGCACGGTGCGCTCGTAGGTGCTGGCACCGTCATCGCCTGCCGTGGTGGTGCTGGTGGTGCTGGTGGTGGTGCTGACCACGAAAACGTCGCGCCCGGCGTCCAGCAGCAGGGCGTCGCGGGCCGCCACTTCGCCGCCGCGCACGTCGATGTCCTCGTTTGCCCGCAGCGCCGTGGTGCCCTCGCTGCTGACGCGCCCGCTGCTGCGGATGCCATTGGCGTCGATGAGCACCAGCTCGCGCCCGGCGACGCTGCCGCTGTTGAGGAAGTCACCGCTCAGGTCGATCTGGACTTGCCGCCCGGCGATCAATGATCCCTTGGGATTCAGGTCGCCTTCGCGGGGCATCAGGTAGACGCGGGGCACCAGCGCGGTTTGCGTGCTCCCGTCCGGCAGGGTCACTTCCTGCGCTTCGAGCCAGACGATGTCGCTGGT
>NZ_CCAE010000123.1 GCF_000723405.1 Hydrogenophaga intermedia
GTGGTGTTCAAGCCCGCGCGTGGCTTGCCACGCACCGTGCATTGGGCCGTGACCCTGGCCCTGAGCAGCCCGCTCAGCAGCCCACAGGCCTGGTCGCAGATCCTGGCCGACCCTTCTGCACCGGGCAGTCAGCGCCCCACCATCCTGGGCACCGGCAACGGCGTGCCGCTGATCAACATCACCACACCCAGCGCGGCCGGTGTCTCGCGCAACACCTACCGCCAGTTCGACGTCGGCTCGCCCGGCGCCATCCTCAACAACAGCCGCACCGGTGCGCAAAGCCAGCTCGGCGGGCCCATCCCTGGCAACCCCTGGTTAGCGACGGGCCCCGCCCGCGTCATCCTCAACGAGGTCAACTCCAGCAACCCCAGCTTCCTCAACGGCCCCATCGAAGTCGCCGGCCAGCGCGCCGAGGTCGTCATCGCCAA
>NZ_CCAE010000124.1 GCF_000723405.1 Hydrogenophaga intermedia
ACGTTGTCGGCGGCGATGGCCAACCGATCGCCGTAGAGGCGGCCGCTGTTGGTCACAACGCCGGCCTGGACGCTCACGTCGACGCCATCGATCAGGCCGGCGTTGGAGAGGTCGCCCGCCGTGCGCAGGACGACGTCCTGCTGGCCGACGATCTGGGCGCCTGCGCCGTTCTCGATGCCCGAGGCTTGAACGCTCAGGCCCGCGTTGCTTTGCAGGCTGCCCTTGTTGACCAGGCGCCCGTCGGCCAGCAGCACCAGATCAGCCTGGGCCGAGAGCACGCCCTGGTTGTTCACCCCCAGGCCCTTCTCCGTGCCGACAAGGAAGATGTGGTTGGC